>NZ_JBWZCK010000001.1:0-666627 GCF_059383555.1 Pseudarthrobacter sp. MDT1-56 | reverse complement strand
GGTCGTGACGGCGGCCGCACCACCGGCGGCAGCCGCGACGGCAGCCGCGACACCCGCCGCAGCGGCGGCGCCACCGCCGGCAAGGACAGCGGACGCTCCGGCGACCGCCGTCGTCGTCCGGCCGAGGCTGAAGCCAGCACCGGCCCCGCCGCCGAGGCACCGGCCAGGTCCGCCGCGGCCGCGCCGACCGAAGTCGACCGCGCGACCCGCGCACGCCGTCGCACCCGCACCCGCCGCCACAACGGCGAAGTGGTTGCAGGCGAGGCACAGGCCGGGGCTCCGGCAGGCAGCACCGAGGCCTAAACCCCCTCATGACTGACACCGTCTGGGCGCCGGACGGCAGCAATCTGGTGGTACACGCGGACAACGCGGCGTACCTCCCGACGCTGCCGGACGGCGCCTTCACACTCATTTACGTGGATCCGCCCTTCAACACCGGCCGGGTCCAGAAGCGCCAGGAAACCAAGATGGTGCTCAACACCGGCGGCGACGGCGACCGGGTGGGCTTCAAGGGACGCTCCTATGACACGATCAAGGGCGCGCTGCACAAATACGACGACGCGTTCAGCGACTACTGGACTTTCCTGGAACCGCGCCTCGTCGAGGCCTGGCGGCTGCTCGCCGATGACGGCACCCTCTACTTGCACCTGGACTACCGTGAGGTGCACTACGCCAAGGTCATGCTCGACGCCATCTTCGGCCGCGAGTGCTTCCTGAACGAGATCATCTGGGCCTACGACTACGGCGCCCGCGCCAAGTACCGCTGGCCCACCAAGCACGACAACATCCTCGTGTACGTCAAGAACCCGGCGAAATACCACTTCGACAGCGCCGAAGTGGACCGGGAGCCCTACATGGCGCCCGGACTCGTGACTCCGGCCAAACGCGAACTCGGCAAGCTGCCCACCGACGTCTGGTGGCACACCATCGTCTCCCCCACCGGCAAGGAAAAGACCGGTTACCCGACGCAGAAGCCCGAAGGGCTGGTCCGCCGTGTGGTGGCAGCCTCCAGCCGCCCCGGAGACTGGTGCCTGGACTTCTTCGCCGGCTCGGGCACCCTCGGCGCCGTCGCCGCGAAGCTCGAGCGCAGGTTTGTCTGCGTGGACCAGAACCAGCCGGCCATCGACGTTATGGCCAAGCGGCTCGCCCCGCACGCCGCCTTTACTGTTTTCCCACGGTAGCCCCGTTGCCCTATCACTTTTGGAGGTCATTCCGGCCTGATGGGGACCAAAACTGATAGGTCAACGGGCCGGGTTAGGCCGGGCCGGGACGGGCGGGGGATCCGCTGAGTCAGCGCACCACCGGGGTCCCGGTTCCCAGTTCCTCGATCCGGGCAAACACTTCGGGCGAGGTCAGGTTCTCGCCCAGCCGGTTCGGCTTCCCGGCCCCGTGGTAGTCGGAGGAGCCCGTGACCAGCAGCCCATGCCGGTCCGCGAGTTTGCGCAGGAACGCCCGGCCCTCCTCGGGATTGTCGCGGTGGTTGATTTCCAGCCCGGCCAGGCCGGCGTCGATCATCTCCTGGTAGATGCGCTCCCCCACGATCCGCCCGCGGGCTGATGCCACCGGGTGGGCGAACACCGGCACGCCGCCGGCGGCGTGGACCAGTTCGACGGCGAACGCCGGGTCCGGCGCGTAGTGCTGCACGAAGTAGCGTGAGCGCGAGGTCAGGATGGATTCGAACGCCTCGGTGCGGTCCGCCACCACGCCCGCGGCGACGAGGGCGTCGGCAATGTGCGGGCGGCCCAGGGTCGCGCCGGGAGCCACATGATGGATGACGTCGTCCCAGCTCAGCGGGTAATCCTCGGCCAGCAGGCTGACCATCCGCTCGGCCCGGGTGAAGCGGGCGTCCTTGGCCTTGGTGATCTCCTCCAGCAGTCCGGGGTGCGCCGGGTCGTGCAGGTAGCAAAGGAGGTGCACACTGATCCCCTCCATCGTCCGGCAGGAAATCTCCATCCCGGGAACCAGCGCAACGCCGTGCCCGCGGGCAGCGAGGGTGGCCTCGGCCCAGCCGTCGGTGGAGTCATGGTCGGTCAGGGCGACGACGTCGAGCCCCGCCTCCGCCGCTGAAGCCATCACCGCGCCGGGCGCTTGGGTGCCGTCGGATACATTCGAGTGGGTATGCAGGTCGATCCTCACCTCACCAGCCTAGTAGATCGCCGCCGCGGAGCCCCGGGTGGACGCCGCCGGCCTGTTGGTCTAAGCCGCTCCGCTGGTGAGACTATGGGACGGTGAAAGATGCAGATAACACCCAAGTCTCCGCTTCCCAGCCCCTCGATGAGCGCGTCAACAACCGCTCGCAGCGGCCCAGTTCCGACGCCTTCAAGGCGTTTATGGCCAGCAACTGGGCCCCGTCCCGCGAGCAACTCCCGGAACGCGACGCCGTCGCCGGCCACGCCGCCACCCGCCGGCGCGCCATCTCAGAGCAGTTCAAAGGCGAACGCCTGGTCATCCCCGCCGGTCCGCTGAAGGTCCGCTCGAACGACTGCGACTACCGCTTCCGCCCGCACTCCGGCTTCGCGCACCTCACCGGACTGGGCCTGGACCACGAGCCCGACGCCGTGCTCATCATGGAACCCGTGGAGGCAGGCAAGGGCGACGACGGCGGCCACCATCACGCGACGCTGTACTTCCGCCCGCTGGCCGGCCGCGACACCGAGCAGTTCTACGCCGACTCCCGTTCCGGCGAATTTTGGATCGGCGCCCGTCCCAGCCTGGCCGAGTTCAAGGCCCGCCTCGGCCTGGACACCGCGGACATCAGCGAACTCGAACTTGGTATCACCAAGAACGTGGGCGCCCCCGAGATCGGCGGGATCTCCATCCGGCTGGTCCGGAAGGTGGACGAGAACATCGACGCCCTGGTGGATACGGCCCGCTACAACACCGCCAAGGACCCGGAGAACCTGGACCTGGGCATTCTGGACGCCTTGGACGAGAAGCTCTCCGAGGCCCTCTCCGAACTGCGCCTGCTCAAGGATGAGTGGGAAATCGAACAGATGAAGACCGCCGTTGCCGCCACCGTGCAGGGCTTCACCGAGGTCGTCAAAGTCCTGCCGCGGGCACTCACCCACCAGCGCGGCGAGCGGGTCGTGGAAGGCGCGTTCTTCGCCCGTGCCCGGGAGGAAGGCAACGAGCTCGGCTACGACACCATCGCGGCCTCCGGCAACAACGCCACGGTGCTGCACTGGACCCGGAACACCGGCAAGGTCAACGCCGGCGAACTGCTGCTGCTCGACGCCGGGGTCGAGGCGGATTCGCTCTACACGGCGGACATCACGCGCACCCTGCCCGCCAACGGCACCTTCTCCGAGGTCCAGCGCAAGGTCTACGAGGCTGTGCTGGACGCCGCCGACGCCGGTTTTGCCGCCGCCCAGCCCGGCACCCGGTTCCGCGATATCCACACCGCCGCCACGACCGTGCTGGCGGAACGGCTGGCCGCCTGGGGCCTGCTGCCGGTCTCCGTGGAGGAAGCCATCAGCGCCGAGGGCCAGCAGCACCGCCGCTGGATGCCGCACGGCACCAGCCACCACCTCGGCCTCGACGTGCACGACTGCGCCCAGGCCAAGCGCGAACTGTACCTCGACGGCGTCCTCACCCCCGGCATGGTCTTCACGATCGAACCCGGGCTGTACTTCAAGGACGAGGATCTCGCGATCCCGGCGGAATACCGCGGAATCGGCGTCCGCATCGAGGACGACATCCTGATGACCGCCGACGGCCCGGTTAACCTCAGCGCGGCCCTGCCCCGCAAGGCCGACGACGTTGAGTCCTGGATGGCGGGGATCTACCAGGAAGTTGACGGCCCGGCGGCGTAATTCCCCGCTGGCCGGCAGTTACTGACACGTACCGCCACTGACACGAAGAAGGCCTCCGCCCGGATCATTTCGGGGCGGAGGCCTTCTGCGTTGCCGGTTAGTGCTGCGAACCGCCCTCGTCGGGGCCCTGCTTGGGCGCATCGTTGACGCGGACCCCGTATTGCGGGCGGCCGTCCGGAAGGTCCGGGTAGGCGAACCCGGGGGACTTGGGGGCCTCTTCCGGGCCCGTCTCGGCATCGGCAGACGCTGCCAGCTGCTGGGACGGTTCGGCATACTGACCGGCGGCCGGCTGTCCGCCGGGCTGCTGTCCGCCGGGCTGCTGTCCGCCGGGCTGCTGGCCGGCGGCGTCGGGGGTCCGCTGGCCGTAAGGGTCGTTCCACGCCGCGGGGCGCTGCGGGGCGTGGCCCTGCGGGCCCGGCTGCTGGGCATCCTGCCCGGGACCCGGCTGATACGGCTGGTGCTGGTAGTCGCGCTGGGAGTAACCGGCCGATCCGGCGGACGCCGAAGCGTCATGCTGGGTCATCGGAAGCTGGTGGAGCAGCCGCCGCGCCTCGTTCGCCGCCTCAAAGGACACCACGACGTCATAGTTGGTGGCCACCACCTGGCTCGTGGACGTGAAGTCGCGCTTGCCCTTCTGCATGGCATAGGTGACGATGCCGAACAGCATAAAGAACGCCGCGCCCATCAGCACCGACGTCACAATCGAGAAGGCACCGTCGGTCGTGGAGAAGAAGGAGAGCATGATGCCCACGAACAGGCCGAACCACATGCCGCTGAGCGCACCCGACAGGGCAACCCGGGGGTAGGTCAGCCGGCCGGTGACCCGCTCCACCATCTTCAGCTCGTTACCGACGATCGAGACCATCTGCACGGGAAACTGCTGGTCCGCGAGGTAGTCCACCGCCTTCTGGGCATCCAGGTAGGAGTTATAGGAACCAACAGTGTCGCCCTTGGGGACAGTGCGGGCCTCGTCCGGGCCGTTGGGGGCGCCAGCCCTGGGAGCACCAAAAATGTTTGACATACGCCTATTCTTACCTATCCGGCTGGGCACCGGCTGTAAATTCAGCTAAAAGAGAGCGGACTCGGTAGCCTGTACACGTGAGCACAAATCTTTCGCGGGTGTTTGTTGCGCGCCTCCTCGGACTTGACGTCTTTGACCCACTGGGCGACCGTCTGGGCCGGCTGCGCGACGTCGTCGTGCTCTCCCGCGGAACCCGGGGCGCCCCGCACGTGGTGGGCATCGTCGTCGAGGTTCCCGGGAAGAAGCGCGTATTCGTGCCGATGACCCGGATCACCTCGATCGACCAGACCCAGATCATCTGCACCGGGCTGGTGAACCTGCGCCGCTTCGAACAGCGCGGCGCGGAAACCCTCGTGGTGGCCGAGATGTTCGACCGCCGCGTCACGCTCGCCGACGGCAGCGGCGACGCCACGATCGAGGACATTGCGATGGACAAGCACCGCTCCGGCGACTGGTTTGTCAGCAAGCTCTTCGTCCGCCGCGGCCATTCCCTCTCCCCGCTGAGCCGGCTGCGCCGCAACGAGACCCTGATCATTGACTGGGCGGACGCGCAGCAGGGCGCGCGCACGGAGCCCCAGGCCGCCACCCAGTTCGTCGCGACCCACGAGGACCTCAAGCCGGCGGACTTCGCCGAGGCCCTGCAGGAAATGAGCGACAAGCGCCGCTTCGAGGTCGCGAGCGAGCTGCAGGACGAACGCCTTGCCGACGTGCTGCAGGAAATGCCGGAAGGTGACCAGGTGGAGATCCTGTCCGCCCTCGACGTGAACCGCGCCGCGGACGTGCTGGAGGAAATGGACCCGGACGACGCCGCCGACCTCCTCGCGGAACTGCCCAGCGCCCAGGCCGAGGAACTGCTCCAGCTGATGGAACCCGAAGGCGCTGACGACGTCCGCCGGCTGCTGGAATATGACGAGGACACCGCCGGTGGCCTGATGACCCCGGTCCCGGTCATCCTGCCTCCGGAGGCCACCGTCGCCGAAGCCCTGGCCCATGTCCGCCGTGAGGAGCTCTCCCCCGCCCTCGCGTCCTCGATTTTCATTGCCCGGCCGCCGCTGGAGACGCCCACGGGCCGGTTCCTCGGCGTGGTCCACATCCAGCAGCTGCTGCGCTTCCCGCCGCCCGAGCCGCTGGGCAACCTGGTGGACAAGACCCTGGAGCCGGTGTCGGACCAGGCCCATATCAGCGAGGTGGCCCGCACGCTGGCTACCTACAACCTCAACTCGCTCCCTGTCGTCAACAGCGACGGTCGGCTTGTGGGGGCGGTGACTGTTGACGATGTGCTGGATCATCTGCTGCCCGATGACTGGCGCGCCCACGAGGACGATGTCCCGATAAGGAAGCTTGGAGGCCGCATTGGCTGATAACAGCACATCACGGAACCCCCATGTCCGGCCGGGCAGCAAAGCGGCCAAGGGAAGCCTCGATACACCCCTGAGCGGCCGCCAGCGGATCCTGCCGAAGTTCTCCCCCAACCCGGACGCTTTCGGCCAGACCACGGAAGGCTTTGCCCGTTTTATGGGCACGCCGCAGTTCCTGGTCTACATGACGGTGTTTGTCGTCGTCTGGCTGGCCTGGAACACCTTCGCACCGGTGGAGTGGCAGTTCGACTCCCGGGCGCTCGGCTACACCCTGCTGACCCTGATGCTCTCGCTGCAGGCCTCCTACGCCGCGCCGCTGCTGCTCCTGGCCCAGAACCGGCAGGACGACCGTGACAGGGTCTCCCTCCAGCAGGACCGCCAGCGCGCTGAACGTAACCTCTCCGACACCGAATACCTGACCCGGGAACTCGCCTCGCTGCGGATCGCCCTGCGGGAAGTCGCCACCCGCGACTACGTCCGGGCCGAACTGCGCAGCCTGCTCGAGGACATGCTGGAAGCGCAGGAGGAATTGCGCACCCACGATCCCTCCGCCGGGGTCCACGAGTCGCCGCGGGACAAGGTCAAGGAAAAGCTGAAGGAACGCCGCGACAAGCAGCGCAGCCCCCGGACCCAGCAAATCCCCCGGGTCAAGTCCGGCAGCAGGCACGAGCCCAAACCCGCCAAGAATCCCGACACCGCACCGGACACGCTGCAAGGTGCCGGACCGGACAACGCCGGCGCGCCGGCGCACCCCGCCACCCCCGAGAACTGAGCCTTCACCGCATGAACCCCAGCCAGGACAGCACCACCCAGGGCCTCGCCCCGGCCTCCCCTCTGGACGGGGCCGTGCATGCCGCCCTCGCCACCGTGATCGATCCAGAGCTCCGCCGTCCCATCACCGAGCTCGGCATGGTGGACGCCGTGGCGGTTTCCGACGGCGGCCGGGTGCGGGTCTCGGTGCTCCTGACGATTGCTGGCTGCCCGCTGCGCGGAACCATCACCGCCGACTGCGAGGCGGCGCTGTCCGCCGTGCCCGGAGTCACCGGCGTCGAGGTCGAACTGAACGTCATGACGCAGGAGCAGCGCGACGCCCTCAAGGAGCAGCTGCGCGGCCCCGGCGGGCAGCGTGGGATCCCCTTCAACGACCCCGGTTCGCTGACCAAGGTCTACGCCGTCGCGAGCGGCAAGGGCGGAGTGGGCAAGTCCTCCGTGACAGTGAACCTCGCCTGCGCGCTGGCCGCCCAGGGGTTGCGCGTGGGGATCGTGGACGCGGACGTTTACGGTTTCTCCGTCCCGGCGCTGATGGGCATCACCCAGGCCCCCACCCGGGTGGATGACATGATCCTGCCGCCAGTGGCGTACGGGGTCAAAGTCATCTCGATCGGCATGTTCGTCACCGGCAACCAGCCGGTCGCGTGGCGCGGGCCCATGCTGCACCGTGCCCTGGAGCAGTTCCTCACCGACGTCTACTTCGGCGATCTCGACGCCCTGTTCCTGGACCTTCCGCCCGGTACCGGCGACATCGCCATCTCCGTGGCCCAGCTGCTGCCCAAGGCCCAGATCCTCGTCGTGACCACCCCCCAGGCTGCTGCCGCGGATGTGGCCGAGCGGGCGGGTGCCATCGCGACCCAGACCGGCCAGAGCGTCGCCGGCGTCGTGGAAAATATGTCGTACCTGGAAATGCCCGACGGCGGACGCATGGAACTGTTCGGAAGTGGCGGCGGCGCTGTGCTCGCCGAGCGGCTATCCGCCACGGTGGGCACCGACGTTCCGCTGCTGGGTCAGATCCCGCTGGATATTTTGCTGCGGGAGGGCGGCGACTCCGGGGTTCCCCTGGTGCTGGGCCGTCCCGAAACCCCGGCAGCTGTAGCATTGCTGGACATTGCCGGGAGGCTCACCTCGGTCCCGCGCGGGCTAAGCGGAAAGCCGCTGGGCCTGCAGCCCCGTTAGGTCGCTTCGGAGTCGAAGGGCGCCGGCTCGCCGTCCGGCAGCCGTTCGACCGTGCGGGCCGGCGCGCGTCCCGCGGCGGCCGCGGAGGCCGCCGCCACGGTGGCTACCGCCGGAGCACCGGCGCTGACCGGCTTGGTGTCATCGTCCAGGAGTGCTTCCTTGATGATCCGGCGCGGATCGTACTGCCGTGGGTCGTACTTCTTCCAGTCGACGTCATCGATGTCGATGCCGACTTCTTCCTTGATCTGTTCCCGCGCACCCGACGCCATCCGGCGGACTTCCTTGACGATGTTGGCAAGTTTCTGGGTGTATTCAGGCAGCCTACTGGGACCAATCACCAGAAGGCCGATGATCAGCAGAAGTAAGAACTCCGGTCCATTGATTCCAAGCACTGTAGGAAGATTACCCTCTCAATCGGAGCTGGGACGATTCGGCCGTGACATACGGCCCCGCCCCCCCCGGCTGATCCGTCCGTCACGGGGCCAGCAGCTCCAGAATCCTGCCCAGGCCGCGTTCCAGCCGCGCGGTGACATTGTCCCCGACGCCGGCCCCTGCCCCTGCCCCTGCCCCGGAGGCTGCCGCGGTGCGGGCACGCACCAGGGCGGCCACGCCGTCGTCGTCCTGCTCCGCCGGCTGGTCCGAAACGTACGTGAAAGTGACATCGCCTGCCTGGTAGATGGCGGCGAAGGGTGCAGCATTTTTGACCCACAGGGTCCCGCGGCCCGGGCCGTCGCCCGTCGCAGCGCTCCCCGCCGGCAGCGGTGCGGAGGTGAAGCCGTCCGACGTTGCCGGGCGGCCGGTGAGCACGTTGACCGGGACGGGCGGGGCGGTGTGCGGCCCGCCGCCCGGGTTGCCGGTCTGCACGGGTTCACCCCCGTGCTGTGCGCCACGATCCTGTGCGCCGTTGCGCTGTTCGAAGACGGTGGCGAAATGCCGGCCGTCGGTGAGCCGCAGTTCCAGGACGTCGCCGGCGGCCAGGACCCCGGCCCTGGCCCAGACGAGGTGGTAGCCGAGTTCGCGGAGCTCGGGGCAGGTCCAGCCTTCGGAGCGCAGGGAGGCGAGCTGCGCTGCCGTGAGGGCTCCGTCCGGGGTGAAATCGGGTTCGCCGGTGAGGCTCCAGCCGGTGGGCGTGCCGGCTCCCGCCTCGACGGCGGCAGCAGCCCCAGAGGCAGCGAGGTCCCGCTGCAGGAAAACGGAGGCCGGCGCCCCGCCGGCCGTGGGGGCGGGGTCTGCTCCCATCAGGTAGGCCGATCCGCCGAGCAGCGCGGTGGCGGCGGCTGCCGTACCTGCCACGAGCACGGCTGCCCGGAAGGCCGGACGGACTCCGCGGGCCGTGGGCGGGCGGGGTGCCGGCTGTTCAGTGCGGGCCAGTTCCGCGGTGCGGGCCAGCAGCCGGGCGGTCAGGTCAGTGCTGGCCACGGGCACCTCAGCACCGCGGAGCCGCTCCAGGTACCGGCGTTCCCGGCGCTGCTGCAGCCGGCATTCCGCACACGATTCCAGGTGCCGGCGCCGCCGTTCGTGGCGGCCGCCGAGCAGTCGTTTCAGCAGACGCATCGCCTGGTTCAGAGGAGACCGGCGATGCGCGGCATCGTCAACCGCGGTTTCAGTGAGGCCTTGGCGGGTTGCTGCGGCCGCGGGTCGCGGTGTGCAAGCTTCTCCCGCAGCATGGTGCGGCCGCGGTGGATCCTCGAGCGGACGGTGCCGAGCTTGATGCCCAGTGCGACGGCGACCTCGTCGTACGAGAGCCCTTCGAGGTCGCAGAGGACGACGGCGGCGCGGAAGTCCGGGGGAAGTTCCTCCAGGGCGGCCTGCACGTCGATGTCAAGGTTGTTGAATTCGAAACTCTGTTCCGGGCCAGGTTCGCGTCCGGGCAGACGGGATTCGGCGTCATCGGCCAGTGCGTCGAAGCGGATCCGGCTCTTGCGCCGCGCCTGGTCCAAAAAAAGATTGGTGGTGATCCGGTGCAGCCACCCGTCGAGCGTTCCCGGCTTGAAGTTCTCGAGCGAACGGAAGACACGGACGAACACTTCCTGGGTGAGGTCCTCGGCGTCGTACTTGTTGCCGGTAAGCCGGTACGCGAGGCGGTACACCTTCGCGGAGTGGTTGGTCACCACGTCCTCCCAGGTGGGCCGGACCCACTCGGCCTCCGCCGCGGGCTGGGACTCTTCAGTTGCAGGGACAGCTGCCACTACCGACATTGTCCGCTCCCCTCGTGGATGGTGCTTACGCCGTGGACGGTGCTTGCGGCTGCAAGCTCCTGCATCCTTGATTCGGCGCCGATCACCTCGCGGATGAGCGGATATCCATCATTTCAAAACAAGCTGGGAATTTCCTGACGCCGGGGGGCCTTCCGCCCAAGGCAGAACCGGCCGCCGATGCCGTGGCATCACGCCGCGGGCGAGGCCCGGCGCGGGCCGCACTGTGACCGCCGCAGCAGGGGCGCCTCCCGGCGGGTCACCGCCTGACACAGTACGCTGGAGGGAACAATCCCCCTGCCGCCCAGAAAGCGAAATCCATGAGCGCCGATAAGTCCACGAGCTGGTCCTACGCAGAAGATCTGCCTGCCGAGGATGAGGTCCTGTTGCACGCGCGCGAACGGTCCTTCGAGCTGGGCGTCACCCCGGTCGGCCCGGGTGTCGGAGCGGTGCTGACCGTGCTGGCCGCCGCTTCAAAGGCCCAAACCGCCGTCGAAATCGGCACCGGCGCGGGCGTCTCCGGTGTCTGCATCCTGCGCGGCCTGGGTCCGCACGCCGTACTGACCACCATCGACGTCGACGTCGAACACCTCAAAGCCGCACGGGAAGCGTTCCAGGAAGCCGGCAGCCCGGCCAACCGCACACGGACCATTTCCGGCCGCGCCCGCGACGTCCTCCCCCGGCTGACGGACACCGCCTACGACCTGGTCTTCATCGACGCGGACAAGCCGAGCTACCCCGACTACGTGGAACAGGCCATCCGCCTGCTCAAGTCCGGCGGCCTGCTGGTCGTCAACGACGCGCTGGACAAGGACCGTGTCGCCAACCCGGCCGCGCGGGAGGCCACCACCGTGATCCTGCGCCAGGTGGGCAGGGCCATCCGCGACGACGACCGCCTCGCGTCGGCCATGCTGCCCACCGGCGACGGCCTGCTGGTCGCCGTCAAAAAGTAGCCCTCCAAAAGTAGCCGTCGGGAACTCCCGGTCCCGGGCAGAGCGTAACTCCCCCAACGGACAGCAAGAAGCGGGCCGGGTCCGCAGCCATTCGGCTGCGGACCCCGCCCGCTGTCTAAGAGTTCTGTGAAGCTATTCGGTAACGCCGACGAGGCATTCCTTCAGGTTGGCAGCTTCGGCGGAATTGAGTTCGACCACGAGCCGTCCGCCGCCTTCGAGCGGAACACGCATGATCAAGCTTCGTCCTTCTTTGGTAACTTCCATCGGGCCGTCGCCGGTGCGTGGTTTCATTGCCGCCATAAGGAATATCCCCTCCATTAGTCCAGTGACATACCAGCCCGGCCGGGCTGCGTCCGCTTAGTCAATCAAGCTGCCCGGAGGCCGTGATGGGTGACATCAGGGCCATATACTCAGTTTGCTTCTTGTCCTTGCTTACCAACTATTATCGCGTAACAACGCGGCTGTAGCTAATCGTTGGACTTTCCGACGCGCCGCGTCCTGCCGGGCCGGCAGCCGCCAAAGGTGCTGTGCGTCACGGCGGATAGTCCCCTCCGCCGGGCAGCGGAGCCCAGGCCCACAGCCACACGATCCAAACAATCTGCAGCAGCACGAACATAACCACCACCGTGCCGCGGTAGGCGCGGGACCGGGAGATGAGGGCCGCGCTGAGGGCCAGCGGGAACAGCGGAAGCAGCATCCGGAAAGTGCTCGTCTGAGGGTGCAGGAACAGCAGCAGATAGCCCATGTAGCAGGCGCACCACAACCGCAGTTCCGTGCCCAGCGCCCGCACCGGGCGGCTCATCATGAGCAGGGCGAACAGCGCCACGAACATGAAAGGCGCCAGCACCCCCAGCACCGGCCCGAAGAGCAGGATGCCCGTGTCGAACCAGGGTTTGAACGGCACCAGATCGTGGCCGCGCCAGACGGTTTCGGTCTTGGTGTAGGCCCGGATGTCCCCGGTGACAGCCCAGGCGATCCCCGGCCACATCAGGGCGGCCATTCCGCTTACCGCCGCCAGACCGGCGAGGGCCCAACCCTGGCTGCCGGTATGCGGCACGGCGCAGGGCTGGCCGCCGCCCTCCGCACCCGGGTCGTCCCCGCGTGCCAGGCGGCGGGACGCTGTGTAGAGCTGCCACCCCCGTTGCAGGAACAGCAGCCCCACCATCGCCGCGAACGGCACGCCGGTAGGCCGGGACAGGCACATCAGCACGACGACGGGCATGGCCCACAGGTAGCGGCGTGATACCACCAGCAGCAGCGCCGTAGCCAGCAGGAGCAGGTTCAGCGACTCCGCGTAGGGCACCTGGAGCACCGGGGATACCGGAAAGGTGGACACGAACACCGTTCCCCAGAGGGCAGTCCGGTGCGAGGCCTTGTGCCGGAACAGCCTGTAGATGACCAGTGCCGCACCCAGCCCGCACACCATGGCGATGAGCGTCAGGCTGAATGCCGGGGGCAGTCCGGTCATCCCCGCGACCACCCTGCCCAGCACGGGGAAGAGCGCATAGAATGCCCAGGCGTTCTCCTGGACGTTTCCGGCATCGTCGGTCGGGAGGACTTCCGGGTAGCCGTTCCGGAGGATTTCGCCGTACCATCGGGCATCCCAGATATTGACGAAGGACCAATAGTCCGGCTTGGCCGGAAACCAGGGGTTGACGCCCTGGTGCAGGGCGGCGGCCATGAAAATGCAGGCACTGACAAGCCGCGCCGCGACGTAAAGGCCGCCGACCTGGACCCACCAGGGCCAGCGCGCCGCCCGGGCCGCCGCTGCTACGACGCCGCTCCAGGCCGCGGCGGTCAGGTCCCGCGGCCCGCGGACCCCGGTTCCGCCCGCGGTATCCTCGCGGCTGTGCCGCTGCTCCGCCGCCGGACTCTGCGCCTGTGGGGGGTCGCTGCTCACGGGGCCCGCTCCGGTTCCTGCCGGCGGCGTCCCAGTTGGGCCCCGAGGTCCGCGATTTTCCGGTCCTTCGTGGCGAGCTGGTCCCGCAGCTCGTCCAACACCTGGTCCACCTGGTCCATCCGGTAGCCCCGCAGGCCCACGGCGAATCGGAGACGGTCGACGTCGGCCGGTTCCGCCTCGGCCGGCAGCAGCACCGGCGGGAGGTTGGCGACGGGCTGGTCGAAGCCGTCGTCGAGGGCGCGCGGTGCGCCCGCATCCTCCCCGCGGTGGCCGCGGAAGATGCTGGACGCCCGGCCGGTGCCGAGGAGAAACGCGGCGCCGACGAGCGCAATCGCAAGGAAGACCAGGAAGTAGCTCACTCCCCCATCGTGCCAGACGGTGGCGGGTCCGACGGGTGGGCCTGTCAGCCCCGCGTGCCGCCGGCGCCCCCGGTACCGGAACCGTTGCCGGTGGTGCTGCCGTTGGGGTTCCGGTGCCGGGCGGCACCTTCCACCACGAGCTCCACGGCGAGCGCCGGATCGTCCACGACCTGCAGCAGGTCCAGGTCCTCCTCGGACATCATTCCCTCGGCCACCAGCGTCGTCTGGATCCACTCCACCATGGGGCTCCAGAACGCTGTTCCGATCAGGACAATCGGGAAGGAGGTCACCTTCCGGGTCTGGACCAGGACCATCGCTTCGAAGAGTTCGTCCAGCGTGCCGAGGCCGCCCGGCAGCACGATGAACCCCTGGGCGTACTTCACGAACATGGTCTTGCGGGCGAAGAAATAGCGGAAGTTGATGCCCAGGTCCACCCACTGGTTCATCCCCTGCTCGAAGGGCAGTTCGATGCCCAGTCCCACGGACACCCCGTTGCCCTGGACGGCGCCCTTGTTGGCTGCCTCCATTGAGCCGGGACCGCCGCCGGTGATCACTGCCAGCCCGGCTTCGGCCAGTTGGCGTCCGACCTCGACGGCGAGTTCATAGTTGGGGCTGCCGGGCACTGTCCGCGCCGAGCCGAAGACGCTGACCGCCGGGCCCAGGTCGGCCAGCGCTCCGAAGCCTTCCACGAACTCGCTCTGGATCCGGAGCACGCGCCACGGGTCGGTGTGGACGAACTGGCCGGGTCCCTTCGTGTCCAGCAGGGTCCGGTCCGACATCGTGACCTTGGCGGCTTTGCGCCGCAGCTCCAGCGGACCCTTGTGCCGTATCCCGGCCGGGGCCGGAACGTCGCGGGCTTCGCCGGCGGCCTTCGCCGCGGTGTTACCGGCTGCCTTCCCGGTTGCCTTCCCGGCTGTTTTTCCGGCTGTCTTTCCGGCCACGGCCGGCTCTTCCACGTGCTGCGGATCGGTACTCATGCCCACAGGTTAGCGCGGATACCCGCCCGCGCCAGTCCGGCACGGTACGGACGCGTGGCGCCCGCGCAAAAGCCCCCGGCCGGCCCCGCAGAGTACCGGACGACGCCGCTGGCAGCCTGACCTGCAGGTATCTCTTGAATCACGATCTGTAGGAAGTCGGAGTGATTGCAGTCATAATCCGCCGATGTTCGCTAGATTCTTCTTATGACTACTCAAGTGCCCGGCGATGCCCTCGTCTCCCTGAATGCCGTCAATAAGCACTACGGCCAGTTGCACGTCCTGAAGGACATCAACCTGAATGTCCACAAGGGCGAGGTTGTTGTCGTCATCGGACCGTCGGGTTCCGGCAAGTCAACGCTTTGCCGTGCCATCAACCGCCTCGAGACGATCGACGACGGCGTCATCAAGATCGATGGCAAGGTGCTGCCCGAAGAGGGCAAGGAACTCGCCAAGCTGCGCGCCGACGTCGGCATGGTCTTCCAGTCGTTCAACCTCTTCGCCCACAAGACGATTCTTGAGAACGTCACCCTCGGCCCGATCAAGGTCAAGGGCCTCTCGAAGGCCGAAGCCGACAAGGAGGCCATGGCCCTGCTGGAGCGCGTCGGCGTCGGGCACCAGGCGCCCAAGCTTCCGGCCCAGCTCTCCGGTGGCCAGCAGCAGCGCGTCGCGATCGCCCGCGCCCTGGCCATGAAGCCGAAGGTCATGCTCTTTGACGAGCCCACCTCCGCGCTGGACCCGGAAATGATCAATGAAGTCCTCGATGTCATGATCCAGCTGGCCAAGGAGGGCATGACCATGATCGTGGTCACTCACGAGATGGGCTTTGCCCGCAAGGCCGCGGACCGTGTGGTCTTCATGGACGGCGGCCAGATCGTCGAGGACGCCACCCCCGAAGAGTTCTTCACCAACCCCAAGAGCAGCCGCGCCAAGGACTTCCTCTCCAAGCTGCTCACCCACTGATCCCTGACGAGTTCTCACCCTGGCCGCCGCGAGGCGGCCGTCCAATGAAAGGAATGTCATGATGGCATTTTTGACCCGAAGGAAATCCCTTCTGGTTGCCGCATCAGCAGCTCTGGCCCTCAGCCTGAGCGCCTGCGGTGGCAGCACCTCCACTTCCAACCCGCCTGTTGCCGAGAAGCCGAGCTTCGCTGCCGATACCACCATGGCCAAGCTTTCATCCGCCGGCAAGATCGTCATCGGCACCAAGTTCGACCAGCCGCTGTTCGGCCAGAAGGGCCTCGACGGCAAGCCGGTCGGGTTCGACGTCGAAATGGGCAAGCTGATCGCCGGCAAGCTCGGCATCCCTGCCGACAAGATTGAGTGGAAAGAAACGGTTTCCGCCAACCGCGAGCAATTCATCAAGAACGGCGACGTCGACATCATCGTCGCCACCTACACGATCAACGACAAGCGCAAGGCCGAAGTCGACTTCGCCGGACCGTACTACGAAGCCGGCCAGGCACTGATGGTGAACAAGGACAACACGTCCATCACCAAACCCGAAGACGTCAAGGGCAAGAACGTCTGCTCGGTCACCGGTTCAACGCCGGCCGGCACGATCGTCGAAAAGTACGGAGCAGTCCTCGTCCCGGCTGCCACCTACTCCGCCTGCCTTGAACCGCTGCGCAACAAGCAGGTTGAAGCGATCACCACCGACAACGTCATCCTGGCCGGTTTCGTGGCCAAGGAGCCGGAAGTCTTCAAGCTGGCCTCGGATGAGACCTTCACCAAGGAGCCCTACGGCATCGGCCTGAAGAAGGACGACGCCGCCTTCCGCACGTGGATCAACGACCAGCTGGAAGCCTTCGACAAGGACGGTTCCTACAAGAAGGCCTGGGAAGACACCGCCGGAACGGTCATCAAGACCGCTCCTGCACTCCCCACGATCGACCGTTACTAGTCCGGTGTGGCGGTTGCCGGGGCGCGCGCCCGTCGCGGCTCCGGTAACCGCCATTCCTGTCTCCCGCCCCACTTCCCTCAAGGCAGCCTAAGGAACCTATGGACGTCATCATTGAAAACCTTCCAGCATATGTGGACGGTTTTCTCAGAACCCTCTTCCTGTCCGTGGTCTCGGGGATCTTTGCACTGATTTTCGGCACCCTGCTCGCAGCGGCCCGCGTCTCGCCCATCGCCGCCCTGCGCGGCTTCAGCATGACGTACGTGGAGATCGTCCGGAACACCCCGCTGACCATCGCGTTCTTCTTCGCCGCCGTGGTCCTGCCCCGGCTAGGCGTGACGTTCCAGCAGTTCGAGGTCGCCGCCATCATCGCCCTGAGCGCCTACACCTCGGCCTTCATCGCCGAAGCGGTGCGCTCCGGCGTCAACAGCGTCCCGGTCGGCCAGGCCGAGGCCGCCCGCAGCATCGGCATGAAATTCAGCCAGGTCCTCACCCTGATCATCCTGCCGCAGGCCCTGCGCACGGTGATCCCGCCCATGATCAACATCCTCATCGCCCTGGTGAAGAACTCCTCCGTGGCCGGCGCGTTCTACGTCCTGGAGCTCTTCGGCTACGGCCGTCAGCTCGCCAACGCCAACGGCGACGCCGTGCTGTGGGTCCTCATCGGCGTCGCCTTCTTCTACCTGCTGATAACCGTCCCGCTTGGCTACCTCGCCAACCTGGTTGAACGAAAGGTGGCGATCGCCCGATGAGCTCGGTCCTTTACGACGTCCCCGGCCCCAAGGCCCGCCGCGTCTCCCTGATCGGTTCCGTCATCGGCGCCGTGGCGATTGCCGGGCTGCTTTGGTGGGCCATCTCCATCCTCGCGCAGCAGGGCATTTTCGAAGCCGAACGCTGGGCCGTTTTCCAGATACCCGATGTCTGGGCGCTGATCGGCAACGGTATCGTGGCCACCCTCACCGCCGCGGCGGTCGCTGCGGTCATCGCGTTCCCGCTGGGGCTCGTGCTGTGCCTCATGCGAATCTCCGATGTCGCCTGGATCCGCATCCCCACCCGGATCGTGCTGGAATTCCTGCGCGGCATGCCCGTGGTCCTGATGATGTTCTTCGTGCTACTGGTGTTCGCGACCGGTTCCTTCGTCGCCGTCGTCGCCGGCCTGGTGCTCTACAACGCGGCCATTTTCGCCGAGATCATCCGCGCCGGCATCCAGTCCCTGCCGAAGGGCCAGCGTGAAGCCGGTCTGGCGATCGGTCTCACCAGCTTCGCCTCCCGGCGCAGCATCGAACTGCCCCAGGCGATCCGGCGCATGCTGCCGTCCCTCGTGGCGCAGCTCGTGGTGCTGCTGAAGGACACCTCGCTGGGCTACATCGTGTCCTACGAGGAACTGCTGCGCAAAGTGCAGATCATGGCCGACTTCCTCGGCCCGGACTACCTGTTCCCGGTGTTCTTCGTGGCGGCAGCCATCTACATCGCCATCAACTTCTCCGTTTCCCGGCTCGCGATCTGGATCGAGAAGCGCGGTTCCAAGAAGGCCGCCGGCGGCGTCGTGCACGTGCCGGTCGCAGGCATCCCGGCCAAGTAGCTCCCCCGGCCCGCGGCCTGCTCCTGGCCGCCCCGCACGAAGAAAGGTCCGGAACCCCGCGAGGGGTTCCGGACCTTTTGTGTTGCCTGTCTTTTGCCTGCGGCACCGCCTGCCGCGTTAGTCCGTGAGCCAGCTCCGCAGTGCCCGCAGGCATTCGCGGATCGCGTCGGCCTCGACATGTTCGTTGTCCTTGTGCGCCAGCAGCGGGTCGCCAGGCCCGAAGTTGACCGCCGGGATGCCCAGTTCGCTGAAGCGCGCGACGTCGGTCCAGCCGTACTTGGGCTTCGGCGCGGCACCGACAGCGGCAACAAAGGACGCGGCGGCGGGGTGGTTGAGGCCCGGCCGGGCGCCGGCAGCGCTGTCCGTACGGACGACGTCGAATCCCTCCAGCAGGTCCCGCACATGCTGCTCCGCCGCGTCCGGAGTCTTGTCCGGGGCGAAGCGGTAGTTGATCTCCACGACGCACCGGTCCGGAATGACGTTGCCGGCAGTCCCGCCCTTGACCTTTACGGCGTTGAGGCTTTCCCGGTAGGCCAGTCCGTCCACGGTGATGGTCCGGGGCTCGTAGGCCGCGAGCCGGGCCAGGATCGGCGCGGCGGCGTGGATCGCGTTGCTCCCCATCCAGGCCCGGGCGGAATGCGCGGCCTCGCCGACCGTAGTCGCCTCGAAGCGGATGGTGCCGTTGCACCCGCCCTCCACGGTCCCGTCCGTGGGCTCAAGCAAGATCGCGAAGTCCCCGCCCAGCAGGTGGCCGTGGTTCCGCACCAGCCGGCCGAGCCCGCTCTTGACGGCCTCGACTTCCTCGTGGTCGTAGAAGACAAAGGTGACGTCCTTCTCCGGCTCCGCGCCGCCGTCGAACAGCCCTGCTGCCAGCGCCAGCTGGACCGCGACGCCGCCCTTCATGTCGGTGGCACCTCGGCCGTACAGGATGCCCTCACCGGGCGACCCGGAGGGCCAGTAGGACGGGACGGTCCCGAGGGAGCCCTCCGTGGTCGGCAGGGGCACCGTGTCCAGGTGCCCGGCCAGGATGACCCGTTCGGTGCGGCCGAGGTTGGTGCGGGCAATGATCGAGTCGCCGTCGCGGACCAGCTCCAGCTGCGGGATGGAGCGGAGGGCATGCTCCACGGCGTCGGCCAGTTCCTTCTCCTCACCGGAGACGGAGTAGATGTCGATGAGCCTGGCGGTCAACAGCGCCACGTCCTGGCGCAGGTCCAGGCGGGCAGCGGCGTGGGGGCGGGCGTTCGGGCGTGAGTTCAGGTCCGGGGCAGTCACCGTCCCACTTTATCTGCTGTGCGCGTCAGCTGGACTGTCACGGGTTTCGGGGAGGGCGGGCGCCGTCTATAGACTTGGGGGCATGACTGAAACCGCTTCTTCCGCTGTGCCCGCAGACGCCCGCTCCGCCTATGGTTACGGCGTCGCCACGATCGCCACCGGCAACGGTGCCGCCACCGTGCTGGACGTCTGGTTCCCGGCACCGGCCCTTGGCACCGCGACGGAGAGCCTCCGCGACGTGGCCAACGCGGACCAGTCGCTGCTGGACATCGCCGCGACCGGGTCCGACGCTGACCGCGGTACCGAGCAGAAGGTCGTCTTCGCCCAGATCCACCTCGACGAGGCCCCGGCCGACACCGCCGACGCCTACCTGCGCCTGCACCTGCTCTCGCACCGCCTGGTCCAGCCGAACAGCATCAACCTCGACGGCATCTTCGGCAAACTCCCCAACGTGGTGTGGACCAACTTCGGGCCCGCCGCCGTCGAGGGCTTCGAACTCACCCGTGCCCGGCTGCGCAAACGCGGCGCCGTCACCGTCTACGGCGTGGACAAGTTCCCCCGCATGGTCGACTACGTCATCCCCTCCGGCGTGCGCATCGCCGACGCCGACCGGGTCCGCCTCGGCGCGCACCTGGCCGAGGGCACCACAGTCATGCACGAGGGCTTCGTCAACTTCAACGCCGGCACCCTGGGCACGTCCATGGTGGAAGGCCGCATCTCCGCCGGTGTCGTTGCCGGTGACGGGTCCGACGTCGGCGGTGGCGCCTCAATCATGGGGACCCTGTCCGGGGGCGGCAAGGAAAAGATCTCCCTGGGCGAGCGTGTGCTGCTGGGTGCCAACTCCGGAGTGGGCATCAGCATCGGCGACGACTCCGTCGTCGAGGCCGGCCTCTACGTCACGGCCGGAACCCGCGTCCGCGTGGTCGGGGCCAAAGACGCAGACGGCGAGGACACGAGCCGGATCGTCAAGGCCGTGGAGCTCTCCGGCGTCCCCAACCTGCTCTTCCGCCGCAACTCCTCCACCGGCGAGGTTGAGGTCCTGCCGCGCAAGGGCCAGACCGTCGAACTCAACGAGGCCCTGCACGCCAACTAAGGTTGGGTGCGGACAGCCAACCTTTAGTCGCATGTACCGGCCCCGAACGGGCCTGAGGGAGTAGTTTCGTGGCACGCAGAGGCAGCTTACGCCGTTGGATTGTGCTGCTGCTGACCCTGGTCATGGTGGCGGGCGGTATTTACACGGCCGTGGCGTTCGTACAGCGCTCGGAAGTCCTCATCACCGAACGCTGCACGGCGGCGGGCGGCGGCAGCGCCCAGCTTGCCACGGACCAGGCGGCAAATGCCGGCCTCATTACGGCCGTCGCGGTCCGCCGCGGACTCCCGGCCCGAGCCGCCAGCATCGCGCTGGCCACGGCCATGCAGGAGTCCAAGATCCGGAACATCGGCCACGGGGACAAGGCCGGCCCGGACTCGCGCGGGCTCTTCCAGCAGCGCCCCTCGCAGGGCTGGGGCACCACGGAGCAGGTGATGGACCCGTACCACGCGAGCAACGCCTTCTACGATGCCCTCGTGAAAATCCCGGGCTACCAGACCCTGGAAATCACAGACGCCGCGCAGCGGGTCCAGCGTTCCGCTTACCCGGATGCCTACGCACAGCACGAGGTGATGGGGCGCGCCTTCGCCTCATCGCTGACCGGCCAGACGGCCGCGGGACTCGATTGCACGCTGCGCGACCCTGACGCAGCCGGCGACCCGGCGGCCGTGCAGGAGCGCCTCACCCTGGACTTCGGCGCCGTAACGGCGTCCACGGAGGGCGGCACCCTCGTGCTGGAAGCCGAGGGCGACCGGGCGTGGGCCGTGGCGCAATGGGCGGTTGCCAATGCCAAGGCCCTCTCCATCACGGAGGTCCAGGCGGAGGGTCGCAGCTGGACCCGGCAGGACCGCAATGGCTGGCAACCCTCCGAGGTGCCGGCGGGACAGGTCAGGGTCACCGTCGCCGAGGCCCCGGCGCAGTAGACGGTCCCCGGACGTTTCCCGGCTGGTTTCCGGACGGACTCAGACCAGCAGGTCCACCACCGGCTGCACATAGCTGCGGAACAATTCCGGCTGGGACAGCAAATCGGAGCTCATGATGATCTTGTCCGGCTCCAGGTACCAGGCCCGCGGCTCAGCCAACGGCAGTTCGATGATGGTCAAGCTGAAATCATTGGCGGCTCGGCCCACCTCCAGCAGCCGGTCGTCCACCATGTCCTGCAGCAGTTGCACGCCGCCGGCAGCTTCGCGCTCCGCCTCCAGGGCCAGGTACTCGCCCCGGCGTTCCCGGGCCCAGGACAGCGCCGCACCGAAATGGGCCTGCAGCACGCGCCGCAGGGCCGGCGAGTTACTGAAGGCGCGGAAGCCGGGCGGACCCAGTTCCGGCGACATCTCGGGATGCGCCTTGAGGAGCTGCTCCCACCAGGCTTCCCATTCGGTCTTCAGCGCGCTGAGTCCGCCCACTTCCGCAATGAGGTGGGTGTGCTCCGCGGGCCGGATCTTGGGTGCGGCGTGGCATAGGGCAGGGTGTCCCGCGCTGTCCAGGCCGGCGGCGTCGCGAACGTACAGTGCAATGAGCATGGGACCCGAAGTGTCCATGGTGATCCGCCAGCCCGGCCCGCCTGTGTGGTGCATCCAATTGCCTCCTTGGCAAGACGTACGTTTCCAGTGTATTCCTCAAGTTAACGCACGTTAATGTCTGCCAGCGTAGCTGCCCAGTCCGTTGAGGTGGGACTCCAACACGTCGCTGCACATCTCCGCGGTCATCCATTCGGGCTGCAGCAGGGCGTGCAGGGTGAGCCCGTCCAGGGTGGCCAGCAGCCGTTCCGCCTCGGTGACCAGGCGCTGCTGATCCAGGGCCGCGTCGGCGGCTGCGTTGGCGGCGTCGGTGCCGGCCCCGGAGGACAGTTCCATCACTAGCCGCCCGACGATCGCGGCCACGGCGCGGTGGCTCCGGTCCGCTTCCGGGGCGAGGAACGGCTTGGTCCTGGCCGCGCTCTTGAAGGCCATCCAGACGCAGGCGTCGACGGCGCGCTCCTCATCCAGAGGGAGAAACTCACCCAGCAGGGTTAACACGCCCTGGTGGTGTTCGGGGGTGCCCGGCTGGACCTCCGAGAGGCGCTCGTCGGCTGCCGTCAGCCGGCGGACGATCCGGTCCACGACGACCCCGAAGGAGTGGGCCAGGAGCTCGTCGCTGCTGGCGAAGTAGTGCCGGACCGATCCGACCGCCAGCTCGGCTTCGTCGGCGACCTCGCGGAGCGAGGCCCTTTCGAGGCCGTCTGCTGCGACGATCCGGAAGACCGCTTCGACCACTTCCTGGCGCCGCAAAGTGGCGTCGACAAATTTGGGCATTCGTCTTTTTTAGCACAGATGTGCCCGAACGGCGGCGGGCCACACCGGCGGCCATCTCCCCCGCCACGGCGACCGACCGGCTGCCCGGCCATCCGTCCGTCCGGGCACGCCCCGGAAAGCAAACGACGCCGGCCGCGCACCCCGTGAGGTGAGCGGCCGGCGTCGTACGGCTGTGGTCCTGGTGAACTACACCGAAGGGTAGTTGCGCTCCGGCTCGCCGATGTAGAGCTGCCGCGGGCGGCCGATCTTGGTGTTCGGGTCGCTGATCATCTCGCGCCACTGCGCGATCCAGCCCGGAAGGCGGCCGATCGCGAAGAGCACGGTGAACATCTTCTCCGGGAAGCCCATCGCCTTGTAGATCAGGCCGGTGTAGAAGTCCACGTTCGGGTAGAGCTTGCGCTGGATGAAGTAGTCATCATTCAGGGCCTTCTCCTCGAGGCGCAGGGCGATCTCCAGGAGTTCGTCGTTGCCGCCGAGCTTCGTGAGGATCTCGTGGGCCGTTGCCTTGACGATCTTGGCGCGCGGATCGTAATTCTTGTAGACGCGGTGTCCGAAGCCCATGAGCCGGACGCCGTCCTCCTTGTTCTTGACCTTCTCCATGTAGTCCTCGGGCTTGGTGCCGTCGGCCTGGATCTGGCGCAGCATCTTCAGCACGGCCTCGTTGGCGCCGCCGTGGGCGGGGCCGAACAGGGCATTGATGCCGGCGGACACGGAGGCGAAGAGGTTCGCGTTGGAGGAACCAACCAGCCGGACCGTGGAGGTCGAGCAGTTCTGCTCGTGGTCGGCGTGCAGGATGAGGAGCAGGTCCAGCGCCTTGGCGACGACCGGGTCCACCTCGTACTGCTCGGCCGGGAGGCCGAAGCTCAGGCGCAGGAAGTTCTCCACGAGGTTGTGGGAGTTGTCCGGGTAGAGCATGGGCTGGCCGATGCTCTTCTTCAGGGCGTACGCCGCGATGACCGGCATCTTGGCCAGCAGCCGGTAGGTGGAGACCTCCACCTGGTCGGCGTTGAACGGATCCAGCGAGTCCTGGTAGAACGTGGACAGCGCGGACACGGCCGAGGACAGCACCGGCATCGGGTGGGCGTCGCGCGGGAAGCCGCTGAAGAAGCCCTTGAGCTCCTCGTGCAGCAGGGTGTGGTGGCGGATCCGCTGGTCGAAAGCTTCCAGCTCAGTAGCGGTCGGCAGGTTGCCGTAGATCAGCAGGTAGGAAACTTCCAGGAAGCTTGAGTGCTGGGCGAGCTGCTCGATCGGGTAGCCGCGGTACCGCAGGACACCGGCGTCGCCGTCGATGTAGGTGATGGCGGAGGTGGTTGCTGCGGTGTTCATAAAGCCGGGGTCGAAGGCAACGGCACCGGTCTGCTTGAGCAGCTTGGAAACGTCGTAGCCTTCGTTTCCTTCTACAACCTGGATGCGCGGGAGTTCGAGTTCGCCGCCGGCATGGCGCAGGGTTGCGCTGGTGGTCTCAGTCATGGAGTCTCCTCTGAGGCGTAAGGGCCTCTGTAGAAAGCTGGTCCAACTTTTGGTGAAGCCGCCCACGGAACCTGTTTTAGCCACGGATTCCAACGGCTGCGCTGCCTTCTTGTGGAAAGCCACCATTGATAGTCAGTTAAAAACTACCGCCAGTTTCCGGGTGGCACTAATCCGCGGCCATCCGGAACCACCCAAAACGCGCCAGTTGTGGCACGTGTCACAGCATTGTTACGCCTCTGAGGCCAGGCGGGAGGCTGCGGCGTCGATCCGCTCATCGCTGGCGGTGAGCGCGACGCGGATAAATCCGTTGCCGGCGTCGCCGTAGAACACGCCCGGGCCAACGACGATTCCGCGGTCCGCGAGCCGGCCGACTGTGTCCCAGGTGGCTTCGCCGGCGGTGGCCCAGAGGTAGAGCCCGGCCCGGGATTCGTGGATGGTCAGACCGAAGCGCTCCAGCGCCGGCACGATCCGTTCCCGGCGACCGCGGTACAGGTCCTTCTGCGCCTGGACGTGGGCGTCGTCGCCGAGGGCAACCCGCATGGCTTCCTGGACCGGGTACGGAACGATCATGCCCGCGTGTTTGCGGCTGTTGACCAGGTTCGCCATGATGGCGGGGTCACCAGCGACGAAGGCGGCGCGGTAGCCGGCCAGGTTGGACTGCTTGCTCAGCGAGTACACAGCCAGAAGGCCCTCATGTGAGCCCTCCGCGACCTGCGGGTCCAGGATGCTGGGCACCGGGGAGCCGCCGCGCTGGAGGTCCCATTCGCCCCAGCCAAGTTCGGCGTAGCACTCGTCGGAGGCCACGACGGCGCCGAGCTCACGGGCCTGCCGGACGATCCGGCGCAGTGATTCGGCGTCGCGCACACTGCCGGTGGGGTTGGCCGGGGAGTTGATCCAGACCAAGCGCACCCGGGCGCGGGTGGCGGCGTCGAGCTCGTCCAGGTCATCCGCGGCGATGTGCTCGGCACCGGCGAACGTGGCGCCGATGTCGTAGGTGGGGTAGGCGACCGTGGGCCGGACGACGACGTCGCCCGGTTTGAGGCCGAGCAGGAACGGGAGCCAGGCCACGAGCTCCTTGGAACCCACGGTGGGCATAATGTCCTGCGGGTCCAGCCCGGGCACGCCACGGCGGCGCTCAAACCAGGCCGCGATGGCTTCCCGGAGCCCGGCCGTACCGTGGACCGTAGGGTAGCCAGGGGCGTTCGCCGCTGCGCGCAGGGCATCCTGCACCACTGCGGGGGTGGCGTCCACCGGGGTGCCGATGGACAGGTTCGCGACTCCCCCGGGGTGTTGGGCAGCCCGGGCGATATACGGCGCCAGGGCTTCCCACGGGTAGTCGGGCAGGCTGAGGCCGAAGCTGCGCAGCGCGGAAGTCACCGGCGCCCGCCTCAGTTCTCTTGGTTCTGCGGCGGCAGGGCGGCGATCATCGGGTGGTCGGTGTGGGTGTTGCCGACCTTCGCGGCCCCGCCCGGGGACCCCAGGTCATCGAAGAATTCAACATTGGCCTTGTAGTAGTCGGCCCATTCCTCGGGGGTGTCATCTTCGTAGTAGATGGCTTCGACGGGGCAGACCGGCTCGCAGGCCCCGCAGTCCACACACTCGTCGGGGTGGATGTACAGGGAACGCTCACCCTCGTAGATGCAATCGACGGGGCACTCTTCAATACATGCCTTGTCCTTGACATCTACACACGGCTGCGCGATTACGTACGTCACGTCCCTGGCCTCTCCACGTTGGTTCCGGCGGGTGCCGGATCACTGCTCCCGGCCTGAGCGCCGGGCTGCTGACTTCTGAGCCTATTATCTCCCAGCCGGTTCCCGCGAACCTAGCCGGGCGTCACACGGGTCCGCACTCTGGAATCCAAGGGACCTAGTATGAACGGGTGAGTTCCCCGAAACCTTCGCCCCAAGAGTTCCTGGCTGCCGCCGAGCCCGGCACCCGTGTGGTGGTCAGGTACCGGATTGCGGGCGGGCTGACGGACGCCCTGGGCGAACTGGTGGCGCGTACCGAGGACGGCTGCACCATCCGCACCCGGCGCTCCGACGTCGTGATCCCGCTGCCGCTGGTGGTGGCCGCCAAGCAGGTCCCGCCCCCACCGCCACGCCGCGCCCCGCGCCAGCAGCACTAGGCACCCCGCCCCGCCCCGGGTGGACATGCCCTCCCCCGGCCTCAGCCCGCCTCGCCCGCCTCGCACGCACGAGCCCGGTGGACATGCCCTCCCTGGCCTCTGCCACTGGACATATGGCCACTATGTTCATTCGCGGCCGCACACGTTGGGCATGTCCACGGGGTTTGCTCGGCCGACGCTGGACCTGTCCAGTCGCAACTGTGAACGGTGGGCTGGGGCAACGTGTGAACCGCAATCCGGGAGGACATGTCCAGGGTTAGGCGGCAGCGGAGATCGTGTTGAGCGCGTCGCGGACCATGGCGATGAACTCGTGGGGCCGGTTCAGCAGGAGCGGGTAGCTGACCACAAGCGTCGGGATGCCAAGCCGGGTCGTGACGTTCCACCGCCGCCGGTCCTCCTCGAAGCTTGGCCGGTCCATGTGGAAGCCTGCTCCGTCGGTCTCAATGCCGAGCCTGCCGTCGACCATGAGATCGATGTGGCCCATGCCGGGGATGTTGACCTGGGACTCCACATGGAACCCGGCCCTCCGCAGCCAGTACCGGGCCATGCACACAATGATGGACTGGGACTGCGGGACGATCCTGTCCACCAGCCGGCGCTCCCTCGCGTCGTTGCGGCCGGAAAGCCGCTGCCGCAGCCCCGAGAGACTTAGGCCTTTGACGACGACGGCGGATTCGGCAATGACGAGGCCGTCGAGTTCGGGCAGGCATCGCAGGCTTTGAACGACAGTGTCCAGCAGGGTGGGCGGCGCGGCGGATCGGTGGCAAATAAAGCCGGGATAGCTGCGGCTGTGGGTGATCGCAATATGGGGTTGCACGGGCGCTTCGAGCACCCAGAGGCCCTGGAATTGCGCCGCGGTGGCGCATGCGGGCTCGGCCGGAAGTGAGCGGATGGCGATGAGCTGGGCATCGGCGCCGGGGACGGCGTACACGCCGCGGGCCACCCGGGACACCGCGCCTCGGGCCAGGGCGGACTTGAGCTGGAAGTCCGAGACGCCCGCGGCAGCGAGGTGTTTGGCGCGGGCGACGCCGTCATAGTTTGAAAGTACTTCAGTGAAATTGACCATGCGGACAGCGTGGCGCCGAGGCCCCACGCTGGAACAGTGCCTCGCCCGGCTATGTGGAAAAGGACATGCGCTGCGCACCGGGCCGGTTGGGCACATGCTCCGAGGACGGGAGGGGGCGTGGCCGCGGTCTGCGATGGACATGTCCGCGGGCTGCGCGCGAGGACTGGACATGTCCCCGGCTGCGGGCAGACCGAGGAAGGGGTATGTCCCGCGGCGGGTGCAGCGGAAGGACATAGCGCCGTTATGCCCACCCTTGGCCGCGAAGAATGGGCATGTCCCACGGGGCGGGGGGCGAAGAATGAGCATGTCCCACGGGGCGGGGATGCGCGGAGGCGGGGCGCCTAGGCCTGGGCTGGGCGGTAGCGGCGGCACCAGGCGAGCATGCCGATGGTGACCACCGCGATGCCGTAGATCCAGAGGTTCCCGGCCAGGTCACCAATGATCAGGCGCTTTCCGTTCTCCAGGGTGGACCACCAGCCTGCCAGCGCGTAGCAGAGCGCGCCGCAGACCGCCGTCGGGAGCGCGGAACGGAACGTGGCGCCGAGCCACAGTTCGATCGCAGCCAGCAGCACCAGCGCGGCGGCAGCACCCCACGGCACCTCTACACCTGCGACCAGGATGTCCTGCCCGTGCAGCATCGTGCCTGCGAGGGCAGCAAAAAGAGCTGCCGGCACGGCGGCGGCAATACCGCCTGCCATACCGGCAGCTCTCTTATTCACAAACGATCCGTTGTTTCAGCGCAGAACGCGAAAACTAGACCTTCGCGCGGGCGCGGTTGGACTTGGCGCGCTGGTTGACGTCCAGGATGAGCTTCCGGATGCGGATGGATTCCGGGGTGACCTCGACGCACTCGTCTTCGCGGGCGAATTCGAGCGACTCTTCGAGGGTCAGGTCGCGCGGGGGCGTCAGGTTCTCGAAGGTGTCGGAGGAAGCGGCACGCATGTTGGTGAGCTTCTTTTCCTTGGTGATGTTGACGTCCATGTCGTCAGCGCGGGAGTTCTCGCCGACGATCTGGCCCTCGTAGACCTCGGAGGTGGGGCGAACGAAGAAGGATCCGCGTTCCTGCAGGTTGATCATGGCGAACGGCGTCACAACACCGGCGCGGTCGGCGATCATCGAACCGTTGGTGCGGTATTCGATCGGGCCGGCCCACGGCTCGTAGCCTTCGGAGATGGACGCTGCAATGCCAGCGCCGCGGGTGTCCGTGAGGAACTTGGTGCGGAAACCGATCAGGCCACGGGCCGGAACGATGAACTCCATGCGGCACCAGCCGGTGCCGTGGTTGGCCATGTTGGTCATGCGGCCCTTGCGGGCAGCCATGAGCTGCGTGACGGCGCCGAGGTACTCTTCCGGCACGTCGATGGTCATGTGCTCCATCGGCTCGTGGACCTTGCCGTCAACAAGCTTGGTGACAACCTGCGGCTTGCCGACGGTCAGCTCGAAGCCTTCGCGGCGCATCTGCTCGACCAGGATGGCCAGCGCGAGCTCGCCACGTCCCTGGACTTCCCAGGCATCCGGGCGCTCGGTCGGGAGCACCTTGATGGAGACGTTACCGATCAGTTCCTTGTCCAGGCGGTCCTTGACCTGGCGGGCCGTGACCTTGGCACCCTTGACCCGGCCGGCCAGCGGCGAGGTGTTGATACCGATGGTCATGGAGATGGCCGGATCGTCAACGGTGATCAGCGGCAGCGGCTGCGGGTTGTCGACATCGGTCAGGGTCTCACCGATGGTGATTTCCTCGATGCCGGCGACGGCGACGATCTCGCCGGGGCCGGCGGACTCGGTCGGGACGCGGTCCAGCGCCTTGGTGGCCAGCAGTTCGGTGATCTTGACGTTCTTCATTTCACCGTTGGCGCGCGCCCAGGCAACGGTCTGGCCCTTGCGCAGGGTGCCGTTGTAGATGCGCAGCAGCGCCAGGCGGCCGAGGAACGGGGAGGCGTCCAGGTTGGTGACGTGGGCCTGGAGGACACCGTTCGGGTTGTAGGTCGGCGCCGGGATGTGCTCGATGATGGCCTGGAACAGCGGTTCCAGGTCCTCGTTCTCGGGTGCGGAGCCGTCAGCGGGCTGCTCGAGGGACGCGCGTCCCACCTTCGCGGCGGCGTAGACTACCGGGACGTTGAGGATCTTGTCCAGGTCGAGGTCCGGAACTTCGTCGGCGAGGTCGGAGGCCAGGCCCAGGAGCAGGTCCATGGACTCGTGCACAACTTCTTCGATCCGGGCGTCAGGACGGTCGGTCTTGTTGACCAGGAGGATCACCGGCAGGTGCGCGGCGAGGGCCTTGCGGAGGACGAAGCGGGTCTGGGGCAGCGGGCCCTCAGAGGCGTCAACGAGGAGGACGACGCCGTCGACCATGGACAGGCCGCGCTCGACCTCGCCACCGAAGTCGGCGTGGCCGGGGGTGTCGATGACGTTGATGGTGATGGTCTCGCCCTTGGAGGACGGTCCGTTGTAGGCCACCGTGGTGTTCTTGGCCAGGATGGTGATGCCCTTTTCACGCTCAAGGTCACCGGAGTCCATGACCCGGTCTTCGAGGTGGTTGTGGGCGGCAAAGGAGTTGGTCTGCTTGAGCATGGCGTCGACCAGGGTGGTCTTGCCGTGGTCAACGTGGGCCACGATCGCGACGTTGCGCAGGTCACTGCGCGATGCAGTGGCTACCGCGGTGTTGGTGGTGGTTTCAGACATGCGTTATTGCTCGATTCAGTGGTGAAGTCAGCTGTTGTATCGCGACATTTCCAACCGGAACGCACGACAGATGCGCCCCTTTGGCACAGGGCACCTTCATCCATTCTAAACGCTAGGGCATTTATTGGCCTAAAAACCCTCATTCCCGGTGGACCCGCCGGGTAGTCAGGAGTAGTCAGGGCGGGAAATCGGCGCGCCGGGTGTGAGTAAAGTCACTGGATATTCCGGCTCCCATGCCCCATCATTGCTCTGACAGCAGCAGCCAGCACGGAGACATCAATGCGCAGCACCTCGGCTCTGTCCCGCTTGGTCGCACCGATGATCGCCGTAGGCATCCTGGTTGCCGGCTGCGGACAGACACCCCCCACCCGCACCGCCGACGACGGCGCCATCCCCGTGGGCGGTCTCTACGGCCAGACCGTTCCCGCACCCGGCGGGGTCCCCGGTGAGCCGCTGGCCGCGGGCGCGACCGGCAACCGGAAGGTGAGCCAGGCGACGCCGGAAGGCATGCCGGCGGGCAGCATTTACCGGAATCCCGCCAATGGCCGCAACGAAGTGATCGTGGAGGACATCGCCCGGACCGCCGTGCTGATCGGCGATTCCCAGTCGGAGCCTTCTTTTTCGTGGCCCCGGACGGCACTGGCCAGCTTGGGCTATCAAGTCCACTTCTGCGGCCGGGGCGGCACCGGTTTTGTCACATCCAACGGCACCACCGGCAACTACGTCGACGCCCTGCAGCGCGGCGACTGGCTGCTCCCCTACGGCTCGCCGCCCCTCGTTGTCATCGAAGGCGGCGGAAACGACGCCTCCCGCGGCGCCACCGACCAGCAGATCTCAGCCAACGCCGAGCGGCTGATCGCCAGCGTCCGGCAGCGCTACCCCGAGGCCCGGCTGGCCATGGTCGGGACCCTCGCCCGCGGTGCCGCCCAGGGCGGCGGGCGCCGCACCGAGGTGGACGCGCTGCTGGGCACGGTCGCAGCCCGGCATTCGATTCCCTTTGTGGGCGTTGGCGACTGGCTGACGCGCCACAACCTCACCAACCTGATGGCCGACGGCGTGCACATGGGTCCCGAAGGGCATGCCGCCCTGGGCGAGCTGCTCGCNCCGAAGGGCATGCCGCCCTGGGCGAGCTGCTCGCCCGGCGGCTGGGCGATTTTGGCTTCCGGGCCCCGGCACCCGGGCCGGCGGAGGCCATCTCAACCCGCTGAGCGGCCCAGCATTAAGCGACCGGAGCCGGTGTCCGCCCCGAGGGGCGGACACCGGCTCCGGTGTCATTTCGGCTGCGTTCAGTCAGCCAGGTTCAATCAGCTCAGGCCACTTCCGGCGGCAGCATCAGCCGCGCACCCGGGATGGCATGCAGCAGCGCCTTGGTATAGTCCTGCCGCGGCGCGTCAAAGACGTCGTCGGTCGAGCCGGTCTCCACCAGCTTGCCCTTCTCCATGACACACACGTGGTCGGCGATCTGCCGCACCACCGCGAGGTCGTGGGTGATGAACAAGTAGGTCAGGCCCAGCCGGGACTGCAGTTCCGCGAGCAGGTTCAGCACCTGCGCCTGCACCAGGACGTCGAGGGCGGACACGGCCTCGTCGCAGATGATCACCTCAGGATCCAGAGCCAGGGCACGCGCGATCGCGACGCGCTGGCGCTGGCCGCCCGAGAGCTCGTTCGGGTACCGCTGCATGGTGGACTGCGGCAGCGACACCTGGTCCAGCAGCTCGCGGACCTTCTTCTCGCGGCTGGCCTTGTCCCCGATCTTGTGGACCCGCAGCGGCTCCTCGATGGTCCGGTAGATGTTGTACATCGGGTCGAGGGAGCCGTACGGGTCCTGGAAGATCGGCTGCACCCGGCGGCGGAAAGCGAAGATCTCCTTGCTGTTCAGCGCGGAGGTGTCCACGCCGTCGAAGATGATCTTTCCGGAGGTCGGCTCCAGCAGGTTCAGCACCATCTGCGCCACGGTGGACTTGCCGGAACCCGACTCGCCCACGATCGCCGTTGTGGTTCCGCGCTTGACGCTGAAGGAGACGTCGTCGACGGCGGTGAAGTCGGTCGACTCGCCGAACCCGGAGCGCAGCTTGAAGACCTTGCTCAGGTTCTGGATCTGCAGCACGTCCTCGGTCAGCGTCGGCGCCACCGCCGCAGTTCCACTGGGGACCAGCACCTCGTTCGTCGAGACGCCGAGTTCCTTGGCCACCTGGATCCGCCGTGACGCCAGCGACGGCGCCGAGGCCACCAGCCGCTGCGTGTAGGGGTGCTGCGGGTTCTGCAGCAGCTCCAGGGACGGGCCGGCCTCGACGACGTTGCCGCGGTACATGACCACGACCTTGTCGGCACGCTCGGCGGCCAGGCCGAGGTCGTGGGTAATGAGCAGCACGGAGGTGCCCAGTTCCGAGGTCATCTTTTCCAGGTGGTCCAGGATCTGGCGCTGCACGGTGACGTCCAGGGCCGACGTCGGCTCATCGGCGATGAGCAGGCGCGGCTGGCAGGACAGGCCGATGGCAATCAGCGCACGCTGGCGCATGCCGCCGGAGAACTCGTGCGGGTACTGCTTGGCCCGCCGGGCGGCGTCCGGCAGCCCGGCCTGCGCCAGGACCTTGGCGACGTCGTCCGGGCCGCTGGGTCGGCCATTGGCCTTCAGCGTCTCCTTGACCTGGTCGCCGATCTTCCAGACCGGGTTCAGGTTGGACATCGGGTCCTGCGGGACCATGCCGATGATGTTGCCGCGCAGTTCGATCATGCGCTTCTCGGACGCGTGCGAAATGTCCTCGCCGTCGAGCAGGATCTGCCCGCCGGCAACACGGCCGTTCCCGGGCAGCAGGCCGATCGCGGCCAGCGCCGTCGTCGACTTGCCGGATCCGGACTCGCCCACAATGGCGACCGTTTCGCCGGGCATGATGGTCAGGTGCGCGTTGCGCACGGCCTGGACCTCGCCGCTGCCGGTCTTGAAGGAGATCGCGAGATCGCGGATTTCCAGCAGGGGCCGGTCGGCCGGGGTTCCGGCCTCGAGAATCGTGACGTCGGAAGTTGTCATTTGTGCCTCCTTCATCGCTGACGGCTCTTCGGGTCGAGGGCATCACGGAGGGCGTCGCCCAGCATGATGAAGCTCAAAACCGTGATGGACAGGGCTGTTGCCGGGTAGAGCAGGACAGCCGGGTTGGTGCGGATGGACGCCTGCGCGGCGGAAATGTCGTTGCCCCAGGACATCACGGAGCCGGGCATGCCAATTCCGAGGAACGAGAGCGTGGCCTCGGCGACGATGAAGACGCCGAGTTCCATGGTCGCGAGCACAATGATCGGTGCCAGCGCGTTCGGGAGCACATGGCTGACCAGGGATCCCAGGCGGGAGACACCGAGCGACCGGGCGGCGGTCACGAAGTCGGCGTTGCGGACTTCGATGATGGCGCCGCGGGTGATGCGGGCCATCTGCGGCCAGCCGAGCACCACGAGGACCAGGACCACTGTTCCGACTCCGCGGTTTTCGCGCATCAGCGGAAGCTGGGTCAGGACCAGGGCACCGAGGACGATCGGCAGGGCGAAGAAGATGTCGCCGAGGCGGGCGATCACGGTATCCACCCAGCCGCCGAAGAAGCCGGCCAGGGCGCCGAGGGTGACGCCGATGATCAGGACGGAGATCACGGAGAACACACCGACCATCAGCGAGGCCTGGGTGCCGTGGATGATGCGCGAGTAGATGTCGCAGCCCTGGAAGGTGAAGCCCAGCGGGTGTCCTTCGGTGGGCGCGCCGTTGGAGTTCGCCAGCACGCAGCCGTTGTCCGGGGCCACCTGGGTGAAGAGCCCGGGGAAGAGCGCCACCACGATGATCAGCGCGATCATGACCGCGGAAATGATGAAGAGCGGACGACGGCGGAGCTTGCGCCAGGCGTCTGCCCACAGGCTCAGCGGGGCGTCGTCGACCTTGACTGCATCCGTTGCCAGCAGAGGGGTTTCCTCGACAGGGGCAACAAAGTGCTCATAATTTCGGTTAGTTTTCATAGCGGATCCTCGGGTCAAGCCAGGCGCACAGCAGATCGACCAACAGGTTGGCGAGAACGAAGACCAGCACCAGGACGCTCACAATGGCGACCACGGTGGGGCCTTCACTTCGGAGAATGGCCTGGTAGAGCTTCTGGCCAACGCCAGGGACATTGAAGATGGCTTCGGTCACGATCGCGCCGCCCATCAGGCCGCCCAGGCTCGCGCCGAGGTACGTGATGACGGGGATCAGTGAGTTGCGCAGGACGTGGGTGGTCACGACCTGGCGGCGGGCCAGGCCCTTGGCGGTGGCGGTGCGGACATAGTCGGCGTTCATGTTCTCGATGACGGACGCACGCGTCAGGCGCAGGACGTAGGCGAAGGACACCATGCCGAGGACCACCGCGGGAAGGACCAGGCTTCCCCACGTGACATTCGAGCCGACCGTGGGTTTGGCCCACCCCAGTTGGACACCGACCAGCAGCTACAGCGCGAAGCCGAGCACGAAGGTCGGAATGGCGATTACAACCAGCGACAGCACGAGGACCGTGCTGTCGAAGATGCCGCCCTTGCGCAGGCCGGCGACCAGGCCGAAGGCGATGCCGAAGATGCCCTGGATGATGAGGGCCTCGATGGCGAGCATCGCCGTGACGGGGAAGACGCGCGTCAGGGTGTCGGCAATGGGCTGGCCGGTGAAGTCGACGCCGAGGTTGAAGGTGAAGAGGTTTTTCAGGAACAGCCCGTACTGGACCCAGAACGGCTGGTCCAGGTTGTACTGCTGGCGCAGCTGCGCGATGACCGCCTCGCTCGGCGGACGGTCGCCGAAGAGCGCGCGGATGGGGTCGCCCGGAAGGGCGAAGACCATGAAGTAGACGAGCAGGGTGGTTCCGAGGAATACCGGAATGACCTGCAGCAGGCGCCGGAGGATGAACTGGATCACAGCAGCGCCTCCGGTGAGATGGTGGAACGAAGGGGAATCATGGGGACAGCTTCCTGCCGGTTTCAAGCATGTGGGGGCCCGGCTAGGCCGGACCCCCAAGCTTTAGTGATGTGTGAATGAGTTCCGCAGAACTCAGGAACTACTTGGCCGTGATGGCCCAGTACTGCAGAACGCCGTTCCAGCCGGAATCAACGTTGCTGACATTCTGGCTCCAGACAGCCTGGCGTGCGGAGTACCACAGCGGCAGGTTGGGGAGGTCCTTGAACAGGATCTCCTGCGCCTCGGTGAACTTCTTGTTGGCGTCGTCGGTGGACTGGGCGCCCAGGCCTTCGGTGAGGAGCTGGTCGAACTCAGGGTTCGAGTAGCCCTCGTAGTTGGCGCTGGAACCGGTCTTCAGGAGCGGGCCCAGGAAGTTGTACAGCGACGGGTAGTCTGCCTGCCAGCCGGCGCGGGTCAGGCCCGGCAGCTCTTTGAAGGAACGCAGCTTCAGGATTTCAGCGAACTTGGCGAACGGCTGGCCCTCGGCCTTGATTCCCAGGTTGTTCTTGAAGTTGTTGGCAACGGCGTCGATCCATTCCTTGTTGCCGCCGTCAGTGTTGTACGCGAGCTGCAGGGTCTTGTCGGCGGGCCACGGGCTGATGGCGTCAGCCTGGGTCCAGAGGTCCTTCGCCTTGGCGGCGTCGAACTTCAGGACCTCGGAGCCGGGAACGTTTTCGTTGTAGCCGTCAACAGCCGGGGAGGTGAAGTCCTTGGCCGGGATGCGGGTGCCGGAGAAGATGACCTTGGTGATTTCCTCGCGGTTGATCGCCATGGAGAGAGCCTGGCGGCGCAGCTGGCCCGCTTCGCCCTGGAACTCGGGCAGGTAGCCCGGGATGTTCAGGGTGGAGTTGCCGGCGTACGGCTTGTTCAGGTTGTTCTCCGGGAAGTCCATGGTGTACGTCGTCAGGGCGTTCGTGGGCAGAACGTCCGTGACGTCCAGGTTGTTGGCCTGGATGTCCGTGTAGGCCGGGGCCGGATCGGTGTAGAACTTGAAGGTCACGCCGCCGTTCTTGGCTTCGCGCGAACCCTTGTAGTCAGGGTTCTTCACCAGGGCGATCTGGCTGTCGTGCTGCCAGGCGCCTTCCTTCTCCATCTTGTACGGACCGTTGCCGATCGGGTTCTCGCCGAACTTCTTCGGGTCCTTGATGGCGTCGGCGGGCAGCGGCATGAAGGCCGAGTAGCCCAGGCGCAGCGGCCAGTCGGCTTCCGGCTGCGTCAGCTTGACCGTGATCGTGGAATCATCCGTCAGCACGAGGCCGGAGAGGGTCTCGGCGGTGGGGGCGGGAACTTCGGTTTCCTTGCCGTCCGCTCCCATCTGCTTCGACGTGGCGCTGACGGCGTCGTAGCCTTCGACCGATTCAAAGAAGCTGCTGTTGCCCTGCGCGTTGGTGCTCAGCGCGGCAAAGTTCCAAGCATCAACGAAGCTCTTGGCGGTAACTTCCTCGCCGTTGGTGAACTTGGCGCCCTTCTTGACCTTGATCGTGTAGTTCTGGCCGTCCGGGGATTCGATGGACTCAGCCAGCGCGTTGACTGACTTGCCGCTGGGGTCGTAGCTGGTCAGACCCTCGAAGAGGAGCTCGACAACGCGGCCGCCATAGACTTCGCCGGTGTTGGCGGGCGGCGGAATGCGTTTTTCGCGCACTTCCAAAGCACTGGGCATGGTGGCCATCGCCGCTCTCGCCCTGACCGGATGCGGCGCCGGAGGCGGTACCTCAAACGGTGCCAGCCAGGCTGCCGGCGACCCCAACAAGGTCATCACCGCTTACAGCAACGAACCGCAGAACCCCCTGAACCCCAGAGTGTCCAGATGGTGGAACTCTGTTGCCAAACCGTGACCCGACAAAAAGCGTGACCGTAAGCGTCAAGTGCAATGTATTTCAAGTCACACCCTACTGGCTGGTAGTATTCGCTGCCGGGCGATCCCGGTTACGGAAGGTTAACTCGGTCCGGCGGCCAGCAACTGGGCCCGCAACTCGCGGCGTTCCCGCTGTTTTTCCGGATCCGGGAGCGGCACCGCTGCCAGGAGCCGCTGGGTATAGGGCTCCTGCGGATTACGCAGGATCTGGTCCCGGGAGCCCTGCTCGACGATGCGGCCGCGCTGCATCACGCAGATTCGGTCCGCCAGCACGTCGACGACCGCGAGGTCGTGGGTGACGAAGAGGCAGGCGAACCCGAGTTCCTTCTGCAGGTTCTGGAACAGGTCGAGCACCTTGGCCTGCACGGACACGTCCAGGGCCGAGGTGGGCTCATCGGCGACCATCAGTTTCGGCTTGAGCGAGAGCGCCCGGGCAATGCCCACCCGCTGCTTCTGCCCGCCGGAGAGCTCGTGCGGGTAGCGGTTGCGGTAATTCCGCGGCAGCTCCACCTGGTCCAGCAGCGCCTCGATCCGTTGCTGCAGCTCGGCGCCCTTCGCGACCCCGGCCAGGAACATCGGCTCACCAATGCTCTCGCCAATCGGAAGCCTCGGGTTCAGCGACGACGACGGGTCCTGGAACACCATGCCGACATGGCGGCGCATCTCGTGAAGCTGCCGGCCGTTCCGCTTGGCGGCGGAAATGTCCTGGCCGACGACCATCATGGTGCCGGCCGCAACCGGCAGCAGCCCGACGGCGGCGCGGCCGATGGTTGTCTTGCCGGAACCGGACTCCCCCACCAGCCCGACAACCTGGCCCGGATAGATCACCAGGTTGGCGCCTTCCACGGCTCGGAACGCGGGCACGCGGCCCTGCTTGGGGTATTCGATGGCCACGTCGGTCAGCTCCAGCACCGGCTGTCCCTGCGGCTTGGCGGCTTCCGCGGCCGCCAGGGCCGCGGCGTTTTCCCGCTCGCGCCGCAGCAGCTGCTCTTCCGGGATGGAGCTCAGCTCGGCGTGTGTGGCGGCGGCAAGGGCTGCGGTGACGTCTACCTCAACGGCCGCGTCCGCGCCGCCCTGGCCGAGGTGCGGAACGGCGGCCAGCAGGGCCTTCGTGTATTCGTGCTGGGGATTGTGGAAGATCTCGGCGGCCGTCCCCGTCTCCACGATCACGCCGCGGCGCATTACGGCGATCCGGTCCGCCAGGTCGGCAACGACCCCCATGTCGTGGGTGATCAGGACGATCGCGCTGTCCAGCTTGTTCCGCAGGTTGCGCATAAGGTCCAGGATTTCCGCCTGGACTGTCACGTCGAGCGCCGTTGTGGGCTCGTCTGCGATCAGCAGCTTGGGATCGCAGGACAGGGACTGGGCGATCATGGCGCGCTGCCGCTGGCCACCGGAAAGCTGGTGGGGGTAGGACCGGAACGCCTTCTCCGGGTCCGGCAGTTCCACGAGCTCGAGCATGCGCAGGGCGCGCAGCCTGGCTTCGTCGGGTGAGACCTCGCTGTGCAGCCGGACGGTCTCCACAATCTGGGCGCCCACGGTGTACACCGGGTTCAGGGCGGTCATGGGCTCCTGGAAGATCACGGCCACCTCCTTGCCGCGGACCGCCCGGATGTTGGCCTCGTCCGTCCCCAGCAGTTCCTTCCCGGCGAGCTTCACGCTTCCGGTCACCCGGCTGTTGGTCGGCAGCAGACCCAGCAGGGCCATCGAGCTGGCACTCTTGCCCGAGCCGGACTCCCCCACGATCGCGAGCACTTCACCGGCGCGCACCTCGTAGTTCAATCCAATGGCGGCAGGCACCCACTTCTTGTCCACACCGAAGTCGACGCTGAGGCCGCGGACCTCCAGTACGGGTTCGCTCTTGCCCGGCGCCGGGGTAACGGCCGGATCGAGGGTGATGAAGTCAGTCATGATGGGGCTTTCCTTCCACCCGGGCCGCCGGTCCACCGGGGATTAGTGCTGCGGCTCGGAATACTGAATTATTGGGAGCATGAGCTCTGCGCCGCATGCCGGTACCGCTGAAATCTTCAAGGCCCGAACGAACGCCTGGTTCGCCTGGCTGTCCTGGACGGTTGCCGCTCTCGGCATCGCCGTCACGGCATTCACCGCCGGCCCGGCGGCGCTGGCCGGAACGGCGCCGCTGCTGCTGGTCGCGTTCCTGGGCTGGCAGCTGTTCTGGATGCCCGCCGTTGTGGTGCACGACGACGGCGTCACCCTGGAGAACCCGTTCCGGTCGATCCATGTGCCGTGGGAGGCCCTGGTGCATGTCGACACCCGTTTTGCCCTCACCCTGGTCACGGCCCGCAAGAGCTACGTGGCCTGGGCCGCACCGGCGCCGGGCATCTGGGGCGGGCGCAATGCCCGCCCGGAGGACCTCCGCGGCCTGCCGGCAACTACGTACGGTCCCGGCCAGTCCGTGCGGCCCGGGGATCTGAAGAGCACGGACTCCGGCCAGGCTGCCCGGATGGTGCGGGAGCGCTGGCATGAGCTGGTGGAAAGCGGCGAACTGGCCGCCGGCGATGCCGCCACCACACCGGTGAAAGTGACCTACCGCTGGGCGGCGGCCGCCGTCGTCGTCCTGTTGCTGGTGGCCAGCTACTGGTCGATCGCCGCCCGGTAGCCGGGCCGTGCGGGCACTGCAGGGTGCTGGCATCTAGTCGCCCTTGGTTTCTTTGAACGCGGTGACGGGAGCAGCTTCGAGGGGATGCAGGCCTGTGTCTTTGGCCTTCTTGGCGTTGAACTTCTTCTGGCGCGGATCGAACGCATCCCGCAGGCCGTCGCCGATGAAGTTGATGCTCAGGCAGATCAGCACGATGAACAGGCCGGGGTACCAGAACAGCCATGGCCGGGTGGCGAAAGCCTCCTGGTTCTGCGAAATGAGCAGCCCAAGCGATGTGTCCGGCGCCTTGACGCCGACGCCGAGGTAGCTCAGGGCGGTCTCGGTGAGGATCGCTGCGGACATGGTCAGCGTGACGTTGACGATCAGCACACCGACGGCGTTCGGCAGGATGTGCTTGAAGATGATCCGGGCATTGCTGGCCCCGGAAATCCTGGCCGCGTCGACGAATTCGCGTTCGCGCAGCGAGAGGAATTCCCCGCGCATCAACCGGGCAAGTCCCACCCAGGTGATCAGGCCGAGGAAGATACCCAGAGCCAGGATACCGTTGCTGCTGGCGAAGGAGGCAAACCAGCTTCCGGAGTCCCGCCGGCCGGCCATCTGCGCCATCACGGCGGCGAGCAGCAGTCCCGGAATGATGATGATGACGTCTGTGAGGCGCATCAGCACCGCTTCCGTCCAGCCGCGGAAGTAGCCGGACAGGGCCCCGACCACGACGCCGACCAGGCCGGCGATGAGGCCGATCACCAACATGACGGTGATGGACTGCTGGGCGCCGCGCATGGTCATGGCGAAGAGGTCGCGGCCGATCCGGTCCTGGCCGAAGGGGTGTTCGCCCCAGGCCAGCGGCCAGAGCGAGGCGGTGGGCACGCCGTCGTTGACCAGGGGGGTGACCTGGTCGTGGCTGTATTTCCACCAGCCGGGAATGCCCCAGTAACCCACGGAGGTAAAGGCCGTGACAAAGATGATGGCGAAGACGACCAGCCCGATGATGGCGCCGGAGTGGCCCAGGAACCGTTTCCGGACGATCTGGCCCTGGCTCAGGCCCTTGGCCTCCAGCACCGGCTCGATGCCGACCGGCGGCAGCCCCGCCTCTTCTGCCATGATTTCGTCCTGCTGACTTGGCTGGCTCATGCTTTTACCCTTACGCGCGGATCAAGTGCGGAGTACGCAAGGTCCGCAATGAGGTTGAAACCCATGGCTGTGATGGCGACACAGATGAAGACGCCCATCACGGGGTTGGGATCGACGTGCGAGATGCCGTCCAGGAACAGGAATCCCATTCCGCGGACGGAGAAGACCGTTTCGGTGATGACGGCGCCGCCGATCAGCCCGCCGATGTCGAAAGCCACAATGGTGGCGATCGGGATCAGCGCGTTGCGGAAGGCATGGCGCATGACGACGGTCCGTTCGGACAGGCCCTTGGCCCGGGCGGTCCGGATGTAGTCCATGTTCATGATTTCCAGCATCGAGGCCCGGGTGAAGCGCGTGTAGCCGGCCAGCGAAATCAGGATCAGTGCCATGGTGGGCAGGATCAGGTGCGTGAAGGAGTCCAGGCTCAGGATCCAGAAGTCGCCCTCGATGTTCGGGGTGCTGGCGCCGATGGTGGCGATGGGGCGGCCCCGGACCCGGCTGTTGTTGAAGTACGTGGGCCACGCCTGCATGTAGCGGTCCAGCAGGATCAGGAATCCGACCAGGAACGAGGTGAGCGCTGCGGCCCGCATGGACTGTCCGCGGTCGTAGCCGCCCATCAGGTAGCCGATGCCCAGCCCGACGAGGACCGCTGCGACCGCGAGGAGCACGATCATCAGGATGGTTGCCTCGTTGAGCAGCGGCTGGATGACGAAGTAGACCACCAGCCCGACCCCTACGGCGATCAGCGCTGACTGCAGCGCCTTGCGGTTCTTGAGCCCTGCCGAGAGCAGGGTCACGGCGAACGCAATGCCGACGCCGGCAATCGCGATGACGACCGGGCCCAGACCCGGGGTTTTGAACCATTCGGTGGCGGAGAAGTACATCAGCACGGCGGCCGCGAACAGGAAGGCGACGCCGCCGATGAGCAGCCTGCGTTTCATTTCGCCGCCGACGGTCACGGCCGTCAGGACACCCAGGACGGCGCCGATGGCGAGGGCTGCCGGTATCGGTATATCAGGATTCCGAAGGAAGTTGTTGAACCCGATGGCGCCGTACTCCTTCAGGAGCACCGCGACCCAGAAGATCGGGAGGGAGAAGAACAGGAAGGCCATGAACGTCACGCCGTAGTCCAGTGTGCTGTACTGGCGCAGGGCGGTGATGATGCCGAGCGTGATGCCGATCAGGATCGCCAGCACGGTGGCCCCGGTGACCAGGGTCAGGGTCTGGACCAGCGCGTGGCCCAGGGCATCGGTGATGGGCTGGCCCGCGATGTTCTTGCCCAGGTCGCAGGAGTTAGCGAAGGGGATGAGGCACTGCGCCGCACCGCCGAGCCAGTGGAAGTACCGGATGGGGGCGGGTGTGTCCAGTTGCAGCAGCTCGGTGCGTGCGTCCATGAGCTGCTGTTTGTTGGGGGCGCTGCTGGCGCGGAATTCCTCCAGGGGATCGCCTGACGCCGCTGTCAGGAGATACACCAGGAAGGATGCGCCGAGAAGTATGAGGGCGGCAGTGATGAGCCGCCGGACTATGTAGGTCACCATGGGATAGAACCTCGGTATTCGGGCCCAGGGGTTGCCCGGACCGGTCGCAGAGTTTGGCCGTTTCCCCGCGGATGTTGGGGCAGGACCCGGCATCGTCAGGGGGTTTCGCTAGAAAGGCGTCGGGACCAAAATGCCCGGTCCCGACGCCTTTAGCTAGCAAGTGTCACTTGCGGTCGTCGGCTACTTCTGTGCCCACTCCCAGAAGTTCCACCAGACACCGGTCTGGTTCGGCATGTACTTCACGCCGGTGATGCGGTCGCTGTACGCGTCCACGCCAACTGCCTGGAACAGCGGGAGGCCGTAGGCAGAAGCCCAGATCTTCTGGTCGATCTGCTTGATCAGCTCATCCTGCTTGCCCTTGTCGGTGGTGACAATCAGTTCGTCCATGAGCTTGTCGGCTTCCGGATCGCTGAACTGGTTGAAGTTGGAGTCGTTGCCCGACTTGAAGATCTGCGGAACGCCGGAGACGCCGACACCCGAGTTGATCCAGCCGAAGATGGTGGCATCGTAGCTGCCGTCGCCCAGGGCCTTGCCCCAGTCCGACTTGCCGAGGCCGCCGTCGACGATCTTGAAGCCTGCCTTGGTGGCCGACTCGCTGATCAGGGCGAACATGTCCGCACGGTTGGGGTTGTCCTTGTTGTACATGATGCGGACTTCAGGCGTGGCACCGGCGAGGAGCGACTTTGCACCCTCGATGTCAACGTCCTGGTAGGCGGAGGATCCGTTGGCCTTGACAGAGTCGGCGTAGAGGGCCTGGTCCGGCACGAACAGCTGCGAGTCGAGCGGCTTAGCCTCGGGGTCCAGCTTCTTGACGATCTTGTCGACGATGTCCTTGCGCGGAACGCTCTTCATGAACGCTTCGCGGACACTCTTCTCAGCAAATACGCCGCTGTAGTTGAGGTCGATGTGGTCGTAGGAAAGCTGGTTTCCGACCTCGACCGTGACGCCCTGGCTTTCGAGGGCCTTGAGCTGCTCCACCGTGTCAGCCGAAGCCTGCGGTGCAATGATGTCGGCTTCGCCGTTCTTGAGCGCCTGCACCTGGGCAGGAGCGGAACCGATGTAGCGGACGGTGATTTCGTCCAGCTTGGCTTCCGGACCCCAGTTGTAGTCCTTGTTCTTGACCATGGTCAGGGACTGGTCCTGGTTGACACCCTTGACAATGTAGGGGCCGTTGGAGAGGTACAGGTTCGGGTCAGCCGGCAGGGTCTTGGAGTCGAAGCCGGTGTTCCACATCTCCGCCATGGCCTGGAGCTGGGCGTTAGCCGGCTGGGGTGCCGTGGCGTCGCCGCGCGGCATTTCCTTGACCAGGTCAACGAATGCCTTGGCATCCGCCAGGCCTGCCTTCTTGGCCAGGACGTGGGCCGGGATGTCAACGCCGGGGCCGCCAATGGCGATTTCCCAGTCAGCAAACGGCTTCGAGTATGTCAGGGTCATGGAGCGGCCGTCTTCGCCAAGTTCCGGGAAATCCGTCAGGGCGATGCCTGTGGGGTCACCGGCGTAGGAGAAGTAGGACGTTCCGGTCTTTGCCTCTGCGTCGGCATCATCGTAGTAGCCGGAGAATGCGGCCCACTGCAGGACGAGGTCGGCTGCGGTCACGGGAGTGCCGTCCGACCACTTCACGCCTTCGTTGATGGTGTACTTGACCGTCAGCGGGTTGTCTGAGACCTTTTCCATCTTGCCGAACTTCTCGTTGCGGACAACGTTCAGTTTGTTGTCGATGTAGAAGAAGCCCGAGTGGGTGGCGTAGCTGATCTTCGAGTTGATGTCCGTGTTGCCATCAGCCGTGTTGGGATTGAACGTGTTGAACGCATTCACCTCCACGACTGTTGCAGATCCCCCTGATTTGCTTGCTGCCGCAGCAGTGGTCGGGGTTGTCCCGCCGCTGTTGCCTGCGCAGGCGCTGAGGGCCAGGGCAGCTGCTGCTGCCACGCCCACTGCTTTGGAAATACGACCGAAGCGCATTCCGCCTCCTTGTTTCTGTGGTGTGGATGAGACCGAGGCCGTAGGCACCGGGCAGACGTCCACACTCCCCCAGCGGCAGTGTGGTCCGTCTCACATGGGATGTAGCGTAAACCCGAAATTCAGCGCCGGGCGATGAAAGTTGACCGACTGTAAAGTTCGTTACAGAGCTGCAACATTGGACGCATTTTCACTGGAGAAATTCGTCGGTGCCTATTGACGTCCCGGACGCCTCGGGCTAATGTCCCCGGGCGCAGGAATAGCCCCGATTCCCACATCGGGGCTTTCCGAGTTAATCCAGAATTGTTTGATGGATTCATCAATCCGTCAGGCGTTGAAGCGGAACTACACGACGCCGCCGTCCTGAGCACTTTCACGATTCACGCGTCTTTCCGCGCGTCGGCGTCGTTCTCAGCAGTGTCGTTTCGTGCCCGACGTCGAGAAGCGCCGCAGCGCGGCGTCGATGGTCGTCGCGCGTTTTCGGGTCCATGTTTTCAAGCTGGGAGATGACCATTCGCATGCGCGGGTTTGCTCGCAGGACCGCGCGGTGATCCTCGATGAACGTCCAGTACAAACCATCCCAGCAAGGCATCCACTCTCCCGCAGGCAGGTCTGACATCTTCCGCAGGTAGTTGCTGCCCGACACATAGGGCTTTGTGGTGATCTCCTCCCCCGCAGCGAACTGGCTCATCGCGTAGACGTTGGGGACCATCACCCAGTCGTACGCGTCGATGAACAGCTCCATGAACCATTCGTAGACCCGATCGGGATGGATCCGCAGCAGGGACATCGCGTTACCGATCACCATGAGCCGCTCGATGTGGTGAGCATATCCGGTGGCGAGCACGCGGGAGATGACCATGTCAACGGGCGCCAATCCGGTGGTCCCGTCCCACCAGCCGTCCCCGAGTGCGTGCTGGTGGTCGAGCCGGTTAGACGTACGCATTTGGCGGCCGCTTGTCCGGTAGGTGGCGCGCATGTATTCCCGCCAACCGATCACCTGCCGCACAAACCCCTCGACGGAGGCGAGCGGGGTGTTGTGGTCGGCACCGTCGAGTACCGTCAGTACGACGTCTCGCGGGTCCAGCAGTCCGATGTTCAGCGCGGCGGTCAGCAGGCCGTGGGCGATGAACGGATGCGCAGTGGAGATCGCGTCCTCGTAGGGTCCGAACTCGTGCAGGCGTTCGCGGACGAACTCCTGCAGATGCTCCCGGGCTTCGTCGCCGCTCGTAGGCCAGGCGAACAGGTGGGGGTCACCCGGAGCATCCGGGAACTCCGTACTGACCCATGCGATCGCGAGGGTGACCTCGTGAGGTACCTCGTCACCAACCTCGTCGGCATCCCCCATCAGCGCTTCGATATCGAAGGTCCCCTCACGCCGGAGGACGGGATGGTGCGTGAAACGGCCTACAACGGAAGGAGTGTACCCGCGGGGAAGCTTCTTGCGGTTTTCGGTATCGAAGGACCACCTCCCGCCGAGGGGTGCCCCGTCGTCGAGAAGGATGTTGAGTCGGCGGCGTTGCCACACATAGAAGTCCTGCATGCGGGAGTCATTGTGCGAAAACCAGTCATCGATCTGCCCACGGTCAGTGAGGAAGTTCGGTGTCTCCAGCACGTCTTCCTGGCGCATTTGATAGCCACCGCCGGCGAGCCCCGCGAACAGATCCTGCTCAAGCCAGTCATCGACCACGTCGAACCAGGTCACCTGCACTGGGTCGCGGTTCCGAACGAACTCAGCGAGCTGATCTTGGGAGCTATGGTCGGCGTCGCTTCTGAGGACTTCAACCTCGTAGCCATGCTCGCTCAGGCGACGGGCGAAGCGGGTCAACGATGCGCGATGCAGGACCAGCTTGTGGGAATGGAATGCGTACTGGCGAAAGAGAAGGTCATGCTCGATGAGCACGAACACTGTGCCGGCAGCAGCGTTGAGATGCTGATCGAAGAGCTGATGCGGCAAAACGAGGCGCACACACGGGCCGGAATTCATACCCTAACGATAGAGGCGCCGCCTTGGGACGACCACGTCCCTCCGCTACCCTCTGCCGGCTTCGAGGACGAAGAAGATGAAGGACAGGAACGCTGTCTTCTCTCCGTTGAGGATGCGCGGTGGAAGGAGTTCGCGCGGTGTGTCGGGAGATGGCTCGGGTTCGCTCACGCCGGCTACGCGGTATCCCGCTGACGTGAAGGCGCTGAACATCGCGTGAAGTGGCCGGTGCCAGAAGGTCAGGACCGCAGGCTCGCCATCGAACTCGTAATCTTCCGAGTACTGCCGGATCGCGAAGTAGTCCTCGGTAGGTTGGGTGACCACGCTGACGGTGGGGTGGTTGACCGACAGGATCAGGCGACCACCCGGCTTCAGCACACGCCGCAGTTCGGCAAGTGGTGCTGACCAGTCCTTTAGATAGTGCAGGACCAAGGACGAGACGACGTCGTCGAAGGAGTCATCGGCGAAAGGGAGCGGCTTGCTGAGGTCGGCCACGTACAGGTCCGCGGTCGCGCCCAATCGCTGTCTTGCCAATTCGAGCATCGCAGGACTGGCATCGAAGCCGGTCATGATCGCGCCTCTCGCGCTTAGCTCCGCGGACAAAGGCCCGGAGCCGCACCCTGCGTCCAGGACCCGGTGGCCGTCGACGTCGCCGGCGAGGGCAATCATCGCCGGCCGCTCGTAGTAGGCGTTGAGGAGGCTGGACTCGTTCTCCGCCGAGTAACTTTCGGCGAAACTGTCATAGTGGTCGGCTTTCACGGATCCTCGCTCTCGGGAAGAAGCCCATGGTCAGTACAGTCGGCTCGATCCTAACAACTTGGTCCTCACCAGGTGAGTCTGATCGGCGGAGCTGAGATGCTGCCGGGCTGGAACTAGACGTTAAACCTAAATTCCACGACGTTCCGTAGCCGGGCACCCTCACGGACCAAAGACCACTAGGAACGCCTGCCGTTGGGCGATGCCAGCTCTTCGATCCGCTTCTTTTGGAATGGTACCCAAGTGCAGTCAAGGGCACGCTATCGTGGGCACGTGGCCAAAATTCAAGGACTCGAGGACCTGCTGACTGCGCTGAACGCCGGGGAGACCATCCCCGGTGGTTCGGCGCTCCACACGGCTATGCTCGCCGCGAGCCAGGAGTCGCTGCGCGTCACCGCTGCACTCAACGGGCGCTACAACTCCCCGTCTGAGGTACGGACCCTGATGAGTGAACTGACCGGGCGCCAAGTCCCCGATTCCTTTCAACTCTTCCCACCGTTCAGCGCTGACTTTGGCAAGAACATTAGTTTCGGTGAGGATGTGTTCGTCAACAGCGGCTGCCGGTTCCAGGACCAGGGCGGCATCGACATCGGCGATGGATCCCTCATCGGCCACAACGCCGTGATCACGACGTTGAACCATGACATGTTGCCGAGCCGGCGGGCCGATATGCACCCGGCCCGCGTTGTAGTCGGCCGGGGCGTGTGGTTTGGAGCCAACGTGACGGTATTGCCGGGCGTGAGCATCGGCGATGGGGCAGTTATCGGCGCGGGGGCGGTCGTCACTAAGGACGTGCCTGCCGGGGCAGTGGTCGTCGGCGTTCCAGCGAAGCCGGTGGGCACGGTGCCGGAGGGATAATTCCTCGCACTGGGCCGGGACGGTTACGCAGAAACAAAAACGCAGCTCAGTCGACTTCAAATGACTGAGCTGCGTTGTACTACTAAGGCGAAACGTTAGGCGTTGAAGCGGAACTCCACCACGTTCCGTCACAGAATAAGCGTTCCGCCCGCAGGCTCCGTTTAGCTCCATTAGCTTCTTTAGCGCTCAGTTGCAGGACCAATGGCCGAGCCTAGAAGGCGGTGCTGGGCAGATCCTTCTCGCCATCGACGATCGCGGTGATAATCCGCGCTGCAACCAGGTCTGGATCCAGCCCCGCTCCGAATCGCGGCGCTGACCCGGCGATCGGATGCTCGGACAGCGCGGTACCAGTGTGGCTTGGGCGGGCGTCCACGATTCGGATGCCCGAACGACGATACTCGCGCGCCGCTGCGACAACGAAGGCCGCGAGCCCAGCCTTCGACGCCGAGTATGCCGCCAGACCGGCGACGGGTGCCTCTGCGACAACGCCGCTCAGTGTGACCACAAAAGGCTCCCGGCCCTCGCGTGCCGAGGCCGCGAGGTAGGGCTGGCTCTGGGTAATGAGCTGGATCGGAGAGGTCGTGTTCACAGCGAAGAGTTCGTCCACCGTGGCGGGTTCAAGGTCTGATGCGGCGCCGAAGGCGACGACCCCGGACGCAACCACTAACCCGTCGAGACGTCCGTACTGCGCATACGTGTCATCCAGCACCTCCTGGATCACGGAGAATGCGCGCAGATCGTGCCCAGCAGACTTTGACGACCGGGCGACGATGGCGCCGGTACTCTCCAGCTGAGCGGCGATGCGCGAACCGAGTCCGCCGGTGGCGCCGACTACCAGAACAACCGCACCCTGAAGAGTCGTCATGGGTAGATCCTAGGTCACGTGCTGCAGGTAGCCCAGCGCGGGTCGGTTTCCTGAGGCTGGACGGCTGCGGCACTCCCCATGCAACGAAGCCGGCTTCACGCGCTCATCCGACCCAGAACCCACGCATGCTCCCATCGCACCCAACAGAGACGGCCCCATATGCGGAAGCAGATGGGGCCGTCTCAAATTCAGTGGGCTACACGTTAAACCGGAATTCCACGACGTCGCCGTCGATCATGACGTATTCCTTGCCTTCGATGCGCACCTTGCCGCGGGACTTCGCCTCCGCCATGGACCCGGCTTCGATGAGATCGTCGAAGGAGACAACCTCGGCCTTGATGAAACCGCGCTGGAAATCGGAGTGGATGACGCCGGCCGCCTGCGGGGCCGTGTCACCCTGGTGGATGGTCCACGCCCGGGTTTCCTTGGGTCCTGCGGTCAGGTAGGTCTGCAGCCCGAGGGTGTGGAAGCCGACCCGGGCCAGCTGGTCCAGGCCGGATTCGTCCTGGCCGTTCATCTCCAGCATTTCGCGGGCCTCTTCCTCGTCCAGTTCCACGAGGTCCGATTCGAGCTTGGCGTCGAGGAAGATGGCGTCCGCCGGGGCCACCATGGCGCGCAGTTCTTCCTGCTTCTCCGGGCTGCCCAGAATGCCCTCGTCCGAGTTGAAGACGTAGATGATGGGCTTGGCGGTCAGGAGGCTGAGCTCCCTGAGGTGCTCCATCTCCAGCTTGTCGCTCTTGACCGAGGCGAAAATGGTGTCGCCGCGCTCGAGCACTGTCTGGGCCGCCTTGATGGCAGCCAGCTCCGCGGCGTCCCGCTTCTTGATCTTGACTTCTTTTTCGATCCGCGGAATGGCGTTTTCAATGGTCTGAAGGTCAGCCAGGATCAGCTCGGTGTTGATGATCTCCATGTCCGAGCGGGGATCAACCTTGCCGTCGACGTGGATGACGTCGGGGTCATCGAACACGCGGATAACCTGGGCGATGGCCTCGGCCTCGCGGATGTTGGCGAGGAACTTGTTGCCCAGGCCTTCGCCTTCGGACGCACCCTTGACGATCCCGGCGATGTCGACGAAGGACACCGGGGCAGGCAGCAGGCGCTGCGATCCGAAGACGGCGGCCAGTTTGGCGAGCCGCGGGTCCGGCAGGTTGACCACACCGACGTTTGGCTCGATCGTGGCGAACGGATAGTTCGCTGCGAGCACCTGGTTGCGGGTCAGTGCGTTGAAAAGGGTTGATTTGCCGACGTTGGGCAGTCCGACGATGCCAATAGTAAGAGCCACGAGTACTGATTCTACCTGCTGCGGTCGGGGTCCCCTGCGACAGCTTGGTTCGCTGCCTGGTTCGCCGGTTGGTTCGCCAGTTGGTTCGCCACTGGGTTCGCCCGCGGGCTCGCCGGCGGCCGGGTCTCGTGGGGCCGCCGGCAGGGCGTCGGCGGGAAACTGTCGCAGGGGCATGCCAAAGTGAAGACATGGACGCTTTTGCACTGATTCTTGCCCTGCTCATGCTGCTCGTCGGCGCGGTCGCCGGCGCCGCCGTGGTCTTTCTGCTGACCCGGCACCGCACCGTCGCAGTGGAGCAGGATTTCGACGCCGTGTCCGCCCGGCTCTCCGAGGTCAGCGCGCAGTTCGCCGCGGCCGACGCCGAGAGGCGCCTGCTGGCGGCCCAGAACCGGGACCTTGGCGAGTCCCGGAACCAGGACGGCAGCGTGCTGCGGGCCCTGGCACCGGTGGCGGAGAAGCTCACCGCAGTGCAGCACCAGGTGTCGCTGCTGGAGCGCGACCGACTGGAGCAGTACGGCCAGCTGGCCCAGCAGCTGCAGGAAGCCCGGTTGTCCGACGAACAGCTGCTGCGTTCGACCCATGCACTGGAGTCCGCGCTGCGGTCCAACAGCGCCCGCGGCCAGTGGGGCGAAGTCCAGTTGCGCCGGGTGGTCGAGGCTGCCGGAATGCTGCGCCATGTCGATTTCCACGAGCAGGTTTCCAGCGGCCCGCAGCACGGTGCCGCGTCGGAGACCAGTATCCGGCCTGACCTCGTTGTGCAGCTCCCCGGCCAGAAACAGCTCGTGGTCGACGCCAAGGTGCCGCTCGCGGCCTATCTTGCGGCGCAGGAACTCGGCGCGTCCGCCCCCGGGCTGCAGCACGCGCAGTCCCTGAGCGGGCAGCAGGCCCATCTGCTGGCGCATGCCAAGGCCCTGAAGGCCCATGTGGACGCGCTGAGCAACAAGAAGTACTGGGACATCCCGGGCAACTCCCCGGAGCTGGTGGTCTGCTTCCTGCCGGCCGAATCCATCCTGGCGGCCGCGCTCTCGGCGGACCCGGCACTGCTGGACTACGCCCTGTCCAGGAACGTGGTGCTGGCCTCGCCCTCAACCCTGCTGGCGGTCCTGAAATCCGTCGCCTTCACCTGGCGCCAGGACGTCCTGACGGACAGCGCGCGTGAGCTTTTCGAACTGGCCCACCAACTCTACGAGCGGATGGGAACGCTCGGCGAGAACGTCACGAAGCTCGGCGCCTCGCTCAAGACCTCCGTGGACCGCTACAACTCCATGGTGGGCACGCTGGAGGCCCGGGTGCTGCCGACGGCCCGGAAGCTCAACGCCCTGGATGCGACCGGGCTGGCCACCCCCGCGGCCGTCGAGGTGACGCCGCGATCCGTGGCCGCCCCGGAACTCCAGCCCGGGAACGGGCCGGAACCTGGGTCCGGGCGGTCAGCGGACGCAGCCCCGAGCGGTCCACGCGCAGAGGAAGAGGAGTCCGCCGCCTAGGACGGACGTTGTGCGTTGGACGGGCGTTGTGCTCCGTCTAGGAGGTCTGGGCGGGGCGTGTCCCGCGGCCGCCGAGGGCGCGGGTGACATCGCCGGCCTGCTTCAGCGTGGCGCGGAGCTCCTTCGGCAGCGAGAACAGCAGGTCCTCCTCGGCCGTGACGACTTCCTCGACCGAGCCGTAGCCGTAGTCGGCGAGCAGGCGCAGGACGTCCTTGACCAGGACTTCAGGGACCGAGGCGCCCGACGTCACACCGACGGTGGCGACACCCTCGAACCAGGTCTCGTCCACCTCGTTGGCGAAGTCCACGCGGTACGAGGCCTTCGCCCCGTACTCCAGCGCCACTTCCACGAGCCGGACCGAGTTCGAGGAGTTGGCTGATCCGACCACAATCACGAGCTCGGCCTGCGGTGAGATCTTCTTGATGGCCACCTGGCGGTTGGTGGTCGCGTAGCAGATGTCGTCGCTGGGCGGGTCCTGCAGGGTGGGGAACCGCTCCTTGAGCAGGCGGACGGTCTCCATGGTTTCGTCCACGCTGAGGGTGGTCTGCGAAAGCCAGATAACCTTCTCCGGGTCCCGGACCGTGACCTTGTCGACCTCGTGGGGGCCGTTGATGATCTGGATGTGCTCGGGCGCCTCGCCCGCGGTCCCTTCGACCTCCTCGTGGCCGTCATGGCCGATCAGCAGGATGTCGAAGTCGTCCTTCGCGAAGCGGACCGCCTCTTTGTGCACCTTGGTCACGAGGGGGCAGGTGGCATCGATGGTGCGCAGCCCCCGGTCCTCGGCAGACTGGACCACGGCGGGTGAGACACCGTGGGCGGAGAAGATCACCAGGGCGCCCTCGGGGACCTCGTCGGTCTCGTCAACGAAGATGGCGCCCTTTTCCTCCAGGGAGCTGACGACGTGCACGTTGTGGACGATCTGTTTGCGAACATAGACCGGCGGGCCGTAGTGCTCCAGCGCTTTTTCCACGGCAATGACCGCACGGTCGACGCCGGCGCAGTAGCCGCGCGGGGCCGCGAGCAGGACCTTTTTCGGGCCGGCCACGGGGGCTGCAGCCAGGACTTCTTCCGGCGTACGCCGCCGGCGCGGAACGGTTGGCATCGGGATGGAAACAGCAGTGGAGGTCATGCCCCAATGCTACCGGTGTTGGACGGTCCGCCGATCTGGCCGCGGCCGCAGGCGCCCGGCGCTCAGGCGCGGCGGCGCCCGCCGACGACGCGCACCACGAGTCCAACTGCCAGCAGGACGCCGCCGACCACGGCGGTTGCCACGATCCACTGCCCGAAACTGGAGCTGGCGGCCGCGACGAACTCGCTCTTGAAGATCTCCGCGACCTCGTTGCCGCTGCTCGTTGCCGTCACGGCACCGCCGGCGGCGTCGGCTGCCAGCTTCCAGGCGCCGGCCAGCACAAGGCCTCCGAGGCCAATGCCGGCCAGGACAGTCCAGCGCCGCCGGGCGGCCACAAAGGCCAGTGCGAAGGCGATGAGGGCGCCGACGGCCAGGGCGTAGCCCATCGGCGCGAAAGCGGACACGCGGTCGAGAAGCTGCCGGTGCTCGGGCTGCCCGATCGTGATCAGCAGCTGCTCCGGGGCCTCCAACGGCAGGGTGGTGGCGTCCGACAACTGCTTCGCTACCAGACCGACCAGGGGCGCCAGGTCCAGGGTCAGGGACGTCCCGCCGTCGGCCTCGGCTGGCGGAGCGCTGGGGTCGGCGAAATTAAGCTGATGGCTCTTGCGCAGCGTCTCGGTCCAGGCTTCGGGGTAGCCGGGCATGCCCGTCAGCGACCGGGCCGCGCTCTCCAGGATCGGCGTGACCAGTCCGCTGAGCTCTTCCGGGATCTGCTCCGCACTGAGACTGCCGACGGCGGCCGCGGCCAGCCGCTCCTGAAATACAGGGTCCTTGCCGAGCGGGGCGGTGAACGCCACGAAGCCGTCCTGCTGGACGATGTTCCGGTCCACCCACATGGCGGGAACAGCGGCAGCCGCCAGGACAAGCCCGATCAGTACCGCTACGGCCGAGACAAAAGTGCGCACGAGAATTCCTAGTCGGTTGAGGGGTAGTGCCATCCTACGGGGCGGCCTGCGGAACGATAAAAGTCAGGCCCCGATGATAGAGCTATGGATAGAGTTGAAACCGACAAGTTCGAGTTGTCGGCCGGTGGCCCTTCCTGACGCGCAATCGCCGGGGACGCACCTGCTGACGGCCCCGCCCCGGCAAAGGACACCCACGCATATGCACCAGGCCATCTCCGCCCCGGGATACCGCCATGTCTGAGGACGTCGCGGCGGCCACGACGGTTCCTGCCTCGGCCGCGGAAACCAGCCCGGACAACCCCTGGCCGCTGCAGTTGCTATCCCAGAAACTCAAGATGCACATCGACCGGGCCCCCGCCGCCTGGGTCGAAGGCCAGGTCATCGAACTGAACCGGCGCGGCACCAACGCATACCTGACGCTGCGGGACATCGACGCTGAGATTTCCCTCCCAGCGTCCGTCTGGACGAATGTGCTGGACCGCCAGGAAACGCCGTTGGAGCGCGGCTCCCGCGTGGTGGCCCTGCTCAAGGCCGAATTCTGGCTGAAGACGGGGCGGCTGAACATGTCCGTGAAGGACATCCGGCCGGTGGGCCTCGGGGATCTGCTTGCCAGGATCGAGCGCCTGCGCCATGCCCTCGCCGCGGAAGGGCTGTTCTCCGACGCCCGCAAGAAGCGCCTGCCCCTGCTCCCCCACCGGATCGGACTGATTACCGGCCGGAACTCGGACGCCAAGAAGGACGTGCTGCGCAACGCGGCGCTGCGCTGGCCCGCCGTCGAATTCGAGATCCGCGAAGTGGCCGTTCAGGGCAACACCGCCGTCGCGCAGGTCATCGCGGCGCTGCGCGAGCTGGATGCGCATCCCGAGGTGGACGTGATCGTCATCGCCCGCGGCGGCGGCGCCCTGGAGGATCTGCTGCCTTTCAGCAACGAGGAACTCATCCGGGCAGTGTCGAACGCGTCCACGCCGGTGGTCAGTGCGATCGGCCACGAAGCGGACCGGCCGATCCTTGACGATGTCGCGGATCTGCGCGCCTCCACGCCGACCGACGCCGCCAAGCGGATCGTCCCGGACGTTGTCGAAGAGCTGGCCCGCGTCCGCCAGGCCAGGGACCATCTCCGGCGTGGTGCCACCCGCCTGGTGGAACGTGAGACGGACCGGCTGGCCTCGCTGCGCTCCCGGCCCGTGCTGGCCTCCCCCGAAGTCATGGTCAGCATCCGCCACGACGACGTCGAAAGGCTCAAGGGCCGCTCCCGGGCGGCGGTGACGACCGCCGTCGTCCGGGCAGCCGACCAGCTGGTCCACCTCAAGGCCCAGGTCCGGGCTCTCTCGCCGCAGAAGACCCTGGACCGGGGCTACGCCGTGGTGCAGCTTGCCGACGGCGGCTCGGCGCCCGGAACCCGCCGGGACGTTGTCCGGCACCCTGACCAGGCGCCGTCGGGCACACCGCTGGCCGTCCGGGTGGCCGGAGGCCGGTTCACCGCGGAGTCGACCGGCGGCCAGGAACCCGCCGAAGACTGATACACCACCCACCGAACGACCCGTCCTGCGGGACAGCAAGGAGCAGCACGCCATGACAGCAGAAGCACAGCCCCACGCCGACATCGAGGGCCTCAGCTACGAGGAGGCGCGGGAGCAGCTCATGGGCATCGTCACCAGGCTCGAAACCGGCGGGGCGAGCCTTGAGGAGTCGCTGGCGCTCTGGGAACGCGGCGAAGCGCTGGCCAAGCGCTGCGAACAGTGGCTCGAAGGTGCCCGCAAGCGCCTGGCCGCGGCGCGCGACCAACCCTCCCAGGCCGGCTAGCCCGGCGGCCGGTCAGGAACGCTCTACCAGTTCCCGTTCCGCCGCCACGTCCAGCTCCGGAACCGGCCACTGCAGCTTGAGGCCCTCCATCGCGTCCAGCAACAGCTGCTGGACGGCGATCCGGGCGTACCACTTCTTGTTGGCCGGGACGACGTGCCACGGGGCGATGTCGGTGGCCGTCTTCTCGAAAGCCTTCTGATACGCGTCCATGTAGTCGTTCCAGAACGCGCGCTCTTTCAGGTCGTTGCTGCTGTATTTCCAGAGCTTCGCCGGGTCATCCAACCGCGCGAGCAGCCGTTCCTTCTGCTCGTCGGGACTGATGTGGAGCATGACTTTGACGATCTTGGTGCCGGCGGCCGTCTGCCTGGCCTCGAATTCGTTGATCGCGATGTAGCGGCGCTCAAGTTCCTTCGGATCCGCCCAGCGGTGGACGCGGTGGATCAGGACGTCCTCGTAATGCGAGCGGTCAAAGACGCCCACCATGCCGGCAGCGGGCACTTCCTTCTCGATCCGCCAGAGGAAGTCGTAGGACTTCTCCTCCGGAGTGGGAGCCTTGAACGACCTCATCTGGACACCCTGCGGGTTCATGGCGCCCATTACGTGGGTCACAATTCCGCCTTTGCCGGCGGTATCCATGGCCTGCAGGATCAGCAGGACGCGCTTGGTGCCGCCGACGCGGGATTCCGCGAATAGCTGTTCCTGGAGCAGGGTGAGGTTGTCATCGAGGTCATCGAGAAGCACCTCCCCGTCGTTCTTGTCCCCCGGGTAGCCCGGGGTGGAGTCCGGGTCCGTGTCCTTCAGGCTGAAGCCTTTGCCCACCCTTAAGGTCTCAAAGGGGCGCTCCGTGAATCCCACGACATCTGACATGCCTTGCCTCTTTCCGGTTCGGGCAGCCTCCGTGCGGACCGCCGGACCACCGCCCGCGCTGCGCTGCTGAGGTTAGGCTAGTTCCCCTTGTACCGGCTCAGGAAGTCCGCCATGCGGTTGATTGCCTCTTCCAGGTCCTTCACGAGCGGAAGGGTGACCATGCGGAAGTGGTCCGGCCGGACCCAGTTGAAGGCCCGGCCATGGGAGACCAGGATCTTCTGCTCGCGCAGCAAGTCCAGGACGAACTTCTCATCGTCGCGGATGTGGTAAACCTCGGGATCGAGTTTCGGGAACAGGTACATGGCGCCCCGGGCCTGCTGCGTGCTGACCCCGGGAATGGCGTTGAGCATGTCGTAGGCCTTGTTCCGCTGCTCGAGCAGACGCCCGCCCGGCAGGATGAGGTCATTGATGCTCTGGTACCCGCCGAGCGCCGTCTGGATCGCGTGCTGGGCGGGGACATTGGCACACAGGCGCATGTTCGCCAGCAGATTGATGCCCTCGAGGTAGTCCGCGGCATCCTTCTTCGGCCCGGAAATGGCCATCCAGCCGGCCCGGTAGCCGCAAACGCGGTACGCCTTGGACAGGCCGCTGAACGTCAGGCACAGGACGTCGTCGCCGGTCAGGCTGGCCATGTTCACGTGGACCGCATCCTCGTAGAGGATCTTCTCGTAGATCTCATCGGCGAAAAGAACCAGGCCGTGCTTCTCCGCCAGGGCGACGATCTTCTTGAGGGTGTCTTCCGGATAGACGGCGCCGGTGGGGTTGTTCGGGTTGATCACCACGATGCCCTTGGTGCGGGGCGTGATCTTCGCTTCGAGGTCCTCGAGGTCCGGCTGCCAGCCCGAGTCCTCGTCGCACAGGTAGTGCACGGGCCGGCCGCTGGCCAGGGCTACGGAGGCGGTCCACAGCGGGTAATCGGGGGTGGGGATCAGGACTTCGTCGCCGTCATCCAGCAGCGCCATGAGGGACATCGTGATGAGCTCGCTGACGCCGTTGCCCAGGTAGATGTCATCCACGTGGATGTTCTGGATCCCGCGGGTCTGGTAGTACTGCGACACGGCGGTCCGGGCGGAGAAGATGCCGCGCGAGTCGCTGTAGCCCTGGGCATGCGGCAGGTGGCGGATCATGTCCACCAGAATCGCGTCCGGCGCTTCGAACCCGAACGGCGCCGGGTTCCCGATGTTCAGCTTGAGGATGCGGTGACCCTCCGCTTCCATCTGCTGGGCGGCCAGGAGGATCGGTCCACGGATGTCGTAAAGGACATTATGAAGCTTGGTGGACTGCTTGAATTCTGCCATTCATCAAATATGCCATATGGCGGATGTACTTCCGCCGAGATCTGTCTCACAGGGGTGTCCCGCCGTCACAGGCGGGACACCCCTGTCTGGACGGGCCTCTTACTTGACCAGTCCCTTGTCCTTGAGCCAGGCCGCCGCAGCGTCCTTGGGGTTCTGCTTCTGGCTGCCGCTGACCGCGCGGTTGAGGTTGATCAGGTCCTCGGTGGTGAGGACCTTGGACACGGCGTTCAGGGTTTCCTTCGCCTTGTCCGTCATCTTGGCCGTGTTGTACAGCGGGAGGACCTGCTGAGCGATGAAGTTATTCTTCGGGTCCTCCAGCACCACCAGGTCATTGTCCGCGATGGACGGGGTGGTGGTGTAGATGTCGGCAACCTGGACCTGGTCCGAGAGCAGGGCCTTGAGCGTGACGGCTCCGCCGCCGTCGCTGAACGGCTCCAGCTTCTTGGGTACGCAGTTGTAGTTCTTCTCCAGGCCCGGGAGGCCGTACGCGCGTTCGGCGAAGGTCGCCGGGGCGCCCACCACGATTTCGCTGCAGACCTTGGCGAGGTCCTCGATTGACTTCAACTGGTACTTCTCCGCGGTGGCCTTCGTGACGACCATCGCGTCCTTGTCTTCGGCCTTGGACGCCTCCAGTACGGCCAGGCCCTCGGGCAGCTTGCCCGGCAGGGCCTTGTAGATGTCCTCGGCCGAAACCTCCGTAGCGTCCTTGCTGACGTGCAGCAGCAGGTTGCCGCTGTAGTCGGGGATCACGTCCACGGAACCGTCCTGGACGGCCTTGAAGTAGACCTCGCGTGAGCCGATGTTCGGCTTGGTGCTCGCCGTGATGCCTGCTCCGTTCAGCGCCCCGGCGTAAACCTCGGCGATGATCTGGCTTTCGGTGAAGTCGGCGGAACCGATCACAAGCGCGGAGCCCGCACCGGAGGTGGCACCGCCTGTGGCGGGGGCAGTGGAGAGCGGATCGGACGAGCCTGCGCAGGCGGACAGTGCCATGGCCAGGCCTACGCCGGCGGCCAGGCCGCCGAATGCGCGCCTGCCGAGTGCTCGTTGGCGGGTTTCCTTCATGACGTACCTCCTTGAACAACAGTCCCCGCGGGTACGGGGTCTGTGAGATCAACCGCAGCCTGCTGGCTCCGGTTCGGCTGGGAAGAGGCTCCCTGGGACAGGAACAGCCTCTGGATGAGGGCAAGGACAAGGTCGACGGCGATGGCGAGTCCGGCGATGAGCAGGGACCCGCCCAGCATCTGGGGGAAGTCGGACAGCACCAGCCCGTCGAAGAGATACCGGCCGAGGCCGCCGAGGTTGATGTACGCCACCACCGAGACGGTGGCGATCGCCTGGAGCACCCCGGTCCGGAACCCGCCGTAAATAACAGGCAGGGCGTTGGGGAACTCGGCGCGGAACAGCACCTGGAGCTCCGTCATGCCCATGGCCCGCGCGGCGTCGACGACGTTCCGGTCCACGCTGGCGATGCCGGCATAGGTGCCGGCGAGCAGTGGTGGGACCGTCAGGATCACGAGGGCCCAGATCGGCGGCATGAGCCCGATGCCGGCCAGCAGCACGAAAAGGGTGAGCAGGCCAAGGGTGGGCAGGGCACGCAGGGCCCCGGCGACGGCCACGGCGGCAACCCGGCCGCGGCCGGTGTGCCCTACGTACAGGCCGATGGGCACGGCGATGGCAGTGGCGATCACCATGACCAGGCTGGTATAGAGCAGGTGCTCGGCCAGCCGAGCCGGGATTCCGGCGCTGCCGGACCAGTGCTCCGGATCGCCGAGCCAGGCGAACGTATCCGTGACGACGTTGCTCATGAGGCACCGCCTGCGGTCTGCGCGTCGGACAGCCGCAGCGCCGCGGCAGCGGAGCCGGCCTTGTCCTCGCCGGCGCCGGAAGCAGTACTGGCTCCGGTGCCGGGGGCCGCCGCGGCACGGGTCCAGGGGGTCAGCAGCCGCTCGAGCAGGACGAGGACGGCGTCCATCAGCAGCGCGAGGATGAGGATGGCGATGATGCCCACCACCACTTCGGTGACGAAGTCACGCTGCAGGCCGGAGGTGAACAGCATTCCGAGGTTGCCGATGCCGAGCAGCGCCGCGACGCTGACCAGCGAGATGTTGCTGACGGAGACCACGCGCAGCCCGGCGAAGAGCACCGGCAGGGACAGCGGCAGATCGATCTGCAGGAAGCGGGCGAAGGGCTTGAACCCCATGGCGACGGCGGCCTGCCGGAGGTCCTCGTCCACCGAGTCGAAGGCGTCCAGGGTGGCGCGGACCAGGAGGGCGACGGCGTAGATGGTCAGGGCCACCACCACGTTGACCGGGTCCAGGATCCGCGTTCCAAGGATGGTCGGCAGGATGATGAACAGCGCCAGGGACGGGATGGTGTAGAGCAGGGAGGACGCCGTCAGGACCACGGAGCGGAGTCCACGGTTCTGCCGGGCGACCTGGGCCAGCGGGACGGCGATAAGCACCCCGAACACCATCGGCAGGATGGCCAGGACCAGGTGCTGTCCGGCAAGGCTGTAGACCTGGGCGCTGTTGGCCAGGAACCACTCCATCAGAGCGCGCCCTGGCGGACATGGCGGTCCGACGCGATCACGGCGAGGACTTCCTCGGCGCTGATGACCCCGGCCACGCGGCCGTCCGCATCCACGGCGACGCCGAGACCTGAGGGCGACGACAGGGCCGCATCGAGGGCGCGGCGGAGCGTGTCCCCCTTCCGGAAGAGGGATCCGCCGGGAACAGTCGCGGGGCCTTTGCCCGGCCCCGACCAGCCGAGCGGACGCTGGCTTTCGTCGACCACCAGTTGCCAGTCGCCGGAGGCGTTGCCGAAGCGCTCAAGTTCATCGGGGGTGACCGTCTGCGCCGGGTGCACGGTGACGCCGTCGGACGGGCTGAAGGCCAGGTGCCGGAAGCCGCGGTCCCGGCCCACGAAGGACGCCACGAAGTCGTTGGCCGGGGCGCGCAGGATTTCCTCCGGGGTAGCGTACTGCGCCAGTTTGCCGCCGAGGCCGAAGACTGCCACCTTGTCGCCGAGGACGGTGGCCTCGTCAATGTCGTGGGTGACGAAGACGATGGTCTTGGCCAGATCGCGCTGGAGCCGGAGAAGTTCCTGCTGCAGTTCATCGCGGACCACGGGGTCCACGGCGCTGAAGGGCTCGTCCATGAGCAGGACGGGAGGGTCGGCGGCGAGCGCCCGGGCCACGCCGACGCGCTGCTGCTGGCCGCCGGACAGCTGTGAGGGGTACCGCTTGCCCAGCGCGGATGCCAGCCCGACGACGTCGAGCAGTTCCTGCGCACGCTTCCGCGCCTCGGCCTTGGAGACGCCGTTGAGCCGGGGAACGGTGGCGATGTTGTCCAGCACGGAACGGTGCGGCATCAGCCCGGAGGACTGCATCACGTAGCCCATGGACCGGCGCAGCTTCGCCGCCGGCACCGCGGTGACATCCTGGCCGTCCACGGTGATGGTTCCGGAGGTCGGCTCGACCATGCGGTTGATCATCCGCAGTGAGGTGGTCTTGCCGCAGCCGGAGGGTCCGACGAAGACCGTGATGGCGCCCTTGTCGATGGACATGGTCAAGCCGTCAACGGCGGCCTGGCCGCCCTGGTACTGCTTGGTGACGTTCTGGAACTCGATCATGGCTTCAGCCATTTCCGGGCTTACCTAACTGTTGGCGGCAACATCGGACGGTCCAGCCAACTGATCATAAACCTGCTGATTTTTGACTGTAAAGCACCTAGGACTCAGCCTAACCAGCGCGGCCGCCAATGTCAGGGATATCGTCGAGGGCGCTGTGGCTGACGTAGCAATTCGTAGGGCAGTCGGCTTTGGATGGGTCCTGCGCCGGAAAACTTCCGCCGAAGCACCCATCCACTGCCTGGCGGCCGGCCCGGCAGGACTCCGGTCCCCGGTCAGCGGGTCCGCCGGCCGCCTCCTTTGGACCCGCTCCGGCCTTTCCGGCCGCGCTTCGCACCCTCATTGGCGGCTGCCTCGTAGCTGTCCCGTTCTGCCGAGCGCTGGCTCTGGCCCGCAGCCGAAATCTGCTGGTGCCACTCGCGCGCGTAGGCGCGGCGGGCGGCGGCATCGTGCCGCCGGGCCAGGGCAGCGAGTTCGCGCTGGAGTTTCAGGTAGCTCGCCCAGCGGCGGTCATCGAGGGACCCGTCCGCGAGCGCGGACTGCACGGCACAGCCGGGCTCGCTGCCGTGGGCGCAGTCGGAAAACCGGCACTGCCCGCAGAGTTCCTCGAGGTCGCCGAACATCTCCGCCATCCCGCTGTCGGCGTCGAACAGCCCGAAGCCGCGCACCCCGGGGGTATCCATCAGGACGGCGCCTCCCGGCAGGGGCACGAGCTCACGTGAGGTGGTGGTGTGTTTGCCCTTGCCGTCGCCGGCCCGGACTGCCCCCGTTTCCTGGACCTCGATGCCGACGAGGGCATTGATGAGGGTGGATTTGCCGGACCCCGAGGGACCCAGCAGCACGAGGGTGCCGCCTGCCGGGAGGTGGCCCAGCAGCTCTTCGAGGCCGTCGCCCTGTTCCGCGGAGGTGGTGACCACCGCGACGCCGGCGGCCTGGAGAATCACCTTGCCGACGACGTCGTCCGCCACGTCGGCAAGGTCCGCCTTGGTGATGATGACCAGCGGGGTGGCTCCCGAGTCCCACGCGGCGACGAGGGCGCGTTCGAGCCGGTTGTGGGTGAGCGGCCGGTCCACGGGGACCACGACGCCGACGACGTCCATGTTGGCGCCCAGGACCTGCGCCTCCGACGAGGCGTCAAAGGCGCGTTTGCGGCTCAGTTCCGAATGCCGCGGCAGAATCCCCGCAATGGCGGGCTCCCCCGCGGTATTGGATCCCAGCCAGACCCAGTCGCCGGTGGCGGGCAGTTCCCCGGCGCCGGGGTACGGCAGATGGAGGGTGGTGTCGTACGTGGCGACCAGGACCAGGTTGCGGTCCACGCGGATGACCCGGCCCGCGCCGGTGCCGCCCCGCACGGGATGGGCCGCGAACCGTTCGGCGACGGCGGCGGTGAAGCCGTACCCTGCCGGACCCGCGGGGAGGTTGTTGGGGATGGGGTGGGAGGCGCCGGACGCGCCCTGACGTGCAAATGAAGTAGTCAACGAAAACCCTTTGATGGGCCCCGGTGCACGTGCCGCGCTGCGGGTGGAACCTGGCAGCGGTGGCGGCTAGTGGGTGCTGACGGCCGGGGCAGGAATGATGGCCTGGCTGATGGTGGCGCGCAGTGCGCACCGGACTGATGCAGTCATCGTCTCCACCTCCCCGTGATCGTTGTCGGCTTTTCCGCCGGTTTTTAGAATAGCCGCACGCCCCGGGCCTGGCTAGGGAAAACTTTCAGGACAGCCGGCCGTTCAGGACAGTGTCCCGTTCAGCTGGCCGTTCAGCGGCCGCTCGCGGTGGAGCCGGAGTGCGGCGTCGACGAGCGAGACCTTGTTGAGACCGGCAACGTCCTCCAGCGGGATCCAGCCCGCGTGTGTGGTGCTGCCGTCCACCTCGTGCCGCAGCTCCCCGCCGGTGATCGTTGCTTCGTAGATGAGCCGGAGGGACTGGAAGTCCCGTTCGCCGCCGTCGATCCGGATCTCCGCGGGCCAGTGCCCGACGTCGATCCCCAGCATGGCGCCGACGTCCGCGCGGTAGCCGGTTTCCTCGTAGATCTCCCGGCGGCAGCCATCAACGGGGTGCTCGGCCAGGTCCAGGCCGCCGCCCGGAAGGGTCCAGCCTTCCTTGCCGCCCTGTTTCCAGTACGCCAGGAGGATGGCGCCGTCGCGGATGATGACCGCGTAGGCAGCGGGACGGGTGTCGAAGTTGAGGCTCATTCCTCCAGCGTAATGGCCCGGCAGTGCAGGAGCCCGGCGGCCGCGTCAGCCCTGCTCGGCCACGAGCTGGAGCACACCAAAGACCGGATCCTGTTCCAGGACGCGGACGTCGGTGATCCCCTCGGCGGACAGGGCGGCGCGGAAGGATTCCTGCAGGCGGGGGACGTTCATGCCCAGGCCGCTGCCCAGGATCACCGGGCCGTCGATGCCGAGCTTCCGGACCGTCTGCAGCGCCAGGGATGCCAGGTCCCGTCCGGCCTGGTCCACAAGCTCCTGGCTGGGCGCGTGGCCGGCGGCGGCAGCGTCGACCACGAGCCGGGCCCGCTCGGCCCAGTACCGGCGTCCGGTGTCCGGTGAATGGAAGCGCGCAATCAGCTTGTTGGGGTCATCCACACCGCAGGAAGCCAGGAGGGCGGTGGTGAGCTCGTCGGGTTCCAGCCCCTGGTTCATCCGACGCAGGCTGTGCCGGACCGCCTCGCGGCCCAGCCAGTACCCGCTGCCTTCGTCGCCGAGCAGATAGCCCCAGCCGCCGGCGCGGGCCTCCTCGCCGCGGCTGTTCCGGCCCCAGGCGGCCGAACCCGTTCCGCCGATAACGGCGACGCCGGTGCTTGCGCCGCCGGCAGCCAGCAGGAGCCTCGAATCGTGGACCACCGTGATCCGGGCACCCGGCACATGCGGCGCGATCAGCGCGGCGAGCGCGGCGGCGTCCTCGTCGGTATCGATGCCACCGGCTCCCGCGTAGACCTGGGCGACCGTTCCCCCGCCGATCCGGGCGAAGAGCTCCGCGAGGTGCAGGGCCGCCTCCTCGCGGCTGACGTTCTGGACGTTTGAGCTGCCCACGGATTCGTCGGCCACGACGGCGCCGTCCTCGAAGCGCACGCCGCGGGTCTTGGTCCCGCCAATATCGAGGCCGATCACGGCGGCGGGTGCGGTCGGGGAAACGGGATCCGCCGCCGGCGGGATGTCAGAATGAGTCACCGGAACAGCCTACTGAATCCAATCCAGGAGTGAGCAATGCCGCACGACATCTTTGGTACCCGCATTATTGCCGCCCCGATGGCCGGCGGGACCTCCACTCCAGCTTTCGTGGCGTCCGTGCACGACGCCGGCGGTCTGGGCTTCCTGGCCGCGGGCTATAAAGGCGTGGACGCCATGCAGGCGGAGATCCGCAGCGCGCGTGCCTCCGGGGCACGATTCGGCATGAACGTCTTCGTTCCCGACCCCGCCCAGCTGCCACCCTCCGCAGAGGTGCTGGCGCAGCTCGAGGACTACCGCGGCCGGCTGCAGGCGGATGCCCGGCGGTACGGCGTGGAGGTCCCGCCGCTGCGGCTCGACGACGACGACCACTGGCAGGGCAAGATCGACGCGCTGCTGGCTGACCCGGTGGAACTGGTCAGTTTTGCCTTCGGGCTGCCCGGGTCCGATATTGTCCGGGCGCTGCAGCGGTCGGGCTCCGCCGTGCTCGCCACAGTCACCTCGGTGGACGAGGCGCTGGAGGCCGCCGGGCAGGGCGTGGATGCGCTCGTCGTGCAGCATGAGAGCGCCGGCGGCCACAGCGCGGCGTTCCAGCCGCGCCCCGCGGGGCACGAGGAGCGCCGGGACGACGGCCAGCCGGGCACGACGGCGGAGCTGCTCGCCCAGGTGCGTTCCGCCGTCGGACTCCCGCTGCTGGCGGCCGGCGCTGTGATGGACCGGGCCGGGCTGCAGGACGTCCTGGCCGCGGGGGCACAGGCCGCCCAGCTGGGCACGGCGTTCCTCCGCACACCAGAGAGCGGCGCCCGGCAGCTGCACAAGGACGCCCTCGCCAGCCCGCACTTCACGCAGACCCGGCTGACGAGGGCCTTTACGGGACGGCCCGCCCGGGCCCTGGTCAACGAGTTTGTCCGGGACCACCCCGACGCACCGGAGGCCTATCCCGCCGTGCACCACCTCACCGCTCCCCTGCGCGCGGCAGCGGCCGCCGCCGGGGACGCGGAACGGCTGAACCTCTGGGCCGGGGCGGGCTGGCAGCGGGCGCGGGCCGGTTCCGTGGCGGAAATCATGGCGGGGCTGCTGGGCTGACGGCACGGCACGCCTCGGGTCCGGCGCCCCCAGGCCACCATGGGCGCTTAGCTGCCGGAGCGTCCGCGGACGAAGCCGGCCAGAAGCGCCGGTCCCTCGCTGAGCACCAGCTCCCGGAACAGCCGCACCGGGTCCGGTTCGGTGTCCGCTCCGCCCCGGCGTTCCCGCCAGGCCAGGCCGATCTCCCGGACGGCAAGGCCCGAATCCAGCGCGAGCTCCACCCAGCCAAGGTCGCCGGACTGCCCCGGGGTGTGGCGTCCGGGGGCCAGCCCGCCGGGCGGGAGGATACTCACGCCGAGACCTGCCGAGACGAGTCCCCGGGCCGTGTGGGAATCCTGGCTCTCGAAGGCGATGCGGGGCCGGAAACCGGCCTCCCGGAACAGGGCGTCCGTCAGCGAGCGCATCCCGTAGCCGGCGCCCATCGCCACGAACGGGTCCTGCCGGATCTCCGCGAGGCCCGCGCTGCGGCGCTTCGCGAGCCGGTGCCGGTGATGGACCACGAGCCGCAGCGGTTCCCGGTACAGGGCTGCGGAGGAGATCAGCCGGCTCGGCGCAGCGACCGGGGCGGTCAGTGCCAGGTCCGCGTCGCCTGCGGCCAGTTCCGCCAGGCAGCCGTCCCGGGCGCCCTGACTGAGGTCGAAGGCCGGCTGGGGATGCCGGCTGCGGAAGGCGCTGATCAGCAGCGGCAGCATCGCCTCGCCGAAGGTGTGCTGGAACGTCACCGCGATCCGGCCGCGTACCACCTCCGACTCGTGCCGGACCAGGTCCAGCCCGGTCTGGAATTCGCCCAGCGCGGCCTCGATGTGCGGCAGGAGCGCCTTGGCGGCGGGGGTCAGCCGCACGCCGCGGCCGTCCCGGATCAGCAGTTCCGTGCCGATGATGCTGCTGGCGCGGGCGATTCCCCGGCTGACCGTCGACTGGGGCAGTCCCAGCACTTCGGCGGTCTCGGTGATGTGCTGGGTACGCCCGAGTTCGGCCAGCAGGGGCAGCAGCGGCAGCAGCTGGACCAGCTGTTTGTGCTCCACGTCCATGTCCCAGCCTCCAGATCGTTCCGTGTTTGCTATTGATTCTATGAGAATCATGCATTGGAAGCATGCCTTTCCGAAGCCTATTCTGGGGAGATGCCCAGACTTCCACCGCCCCGCCGCCCCGCCGCCCCAGGCCCGGCCCGGCTGGACCCTGCCGGCGGCACCCATGCCGCCTGGCCGGGGCATGCGAAGGGGTCCCCGGCATACCGGAAGATTCTCGCGGGGCTGGCGTTCGCCGGCGTCGCCACCTTTGCCCAGCTGTATTCCACCCAGGCGGTGCTGCCGATGATGGCGGCGGAGCTTCAGGTCACGGCGGCCGAGGCGGCGCTGACAATCTCTTTGGCGACCGTGGGGCTGGTCGTGACCGTGCTTCCGTGGTCCTTCCTGGCCGACCGCATCGGCCGGGTCCGGGCCATGATGTGGGGCATATCGGCCGCCACCGTCCTGGGCCTGCTGGTCCCGCTCGCCTCGAGCTTCCCGATGCTGCTGGGCCTGCGGATGCTTGAAGGCATGGCACTGGGCGGCATCCCCGCCATCGCCATCGCCTACCTCAACGAGGAGGTCAACAAGGCCCACGCCGCACTGGCCGCCGGAACGTACGTCGCCGGCACGACCCTGGGCGGGCTCGCCGGCAGGCTGCTGGCCGGCTTTGTCGGCGAACTCTGGGGATGGCGGGCCGCAGCCCTGGCCGTCTCGCTCCTGGCCGCGGTGGCGGCGGCCCTCTTCCTGGTCCTGGTGCCGCAGGCCCGGGGCTTCACGGCCGCGGCGGCGGGCGGCTTCCGCGGGGCGTTCCGGACCCTGGCGGGCCACGGCCGGAATCCGCGGCTGCTGGCCCTCTACGTCCAGGCATTCCTGCTGATGGGCGGCTTCGTGGCCGTCTACAACTACCTTGGCTTCCGGCTCTCCGGGGAACCCTTCAGCCTGCCCGCCACCACCATCAGCCTGATCTTCCTGGCCTACCTCTCCGGAACTGTCTCGTCCCGCTGGGCCGGCGGACTGGCGGCGCGGTTCGGCCGGCGCACGGTGCTGATCGCGGGGACGGTGCTGATGGTGGCGGGCCTGGCCCTGACGCTCACGGCGCTGCTGCCGCTCATCATGGCAGGCCTGCTGCTGTTCACCGGCGGCTTTTTCGCGGCGCACAGCATCGGCGCGGGCTGGACCGGGGTGATCGCCACGTCCGGCCGGGCACAGGCGGCATCGCTCTACAACCTCGCCTACTACCTCGGATCCAGCGTCATCGGCTGGGCCGGCGGGCTGGTCTTCCAGTCGCTCGGCTGGAGCGCGCTGGCGTTGACCGTGATCGGGCTGGCCTGCACGACGGCGGTGATCACCGCCGTGGTGCATCCCGCCCGGCCCGCGCTGGCCCCGGCGACCGGGGCGCCGGCACCGGGCGTCAGCGGGTAGCTTCGATGGCCTGCACGAGGTCGGCCACGATGTCGGACGGGTCCTCCAGGCCCACCGACACACGGAGCAGGCTGGCATGCGGCTTGGCATCGGCGGCAACGGGCCGGTGGGTCAGCCCCGCCGGGTGCTGGATCAGGGTGTCGATGCCGCCGAGCGACACCGCGTGCGTGATCATGCCGACGGCGGACGGAATCCGTTCGGCGTGCCCGGCGGTTCCCACCTCAAAGGCGAGCAGCGAACCGGGGCCGGACATTTGCGTCCCGATCAGCCCCCGCGGATCGCACTCGGGCAGCCCCGGGTAGAAGACGCGCCGGACGAGCCCGTGCCCGGCCAGGGCGGCGGCAACCTTCTGTGCACTGGCCTGCTGAGCGCGCACCCGGACCGGGAGCGTGGCCAGGCCGCGGTGGAGCAGGTAGGCGGGCCAGGGCGTGAGGATGCCGCCGGTGACGGCCCGTATCTGGCGCAGCCTGGTGGTCCACTCGGGGGTTGCGGCCACCACGCCACCCATGGCATCGCCGTGTCCGCCGAGGAACTTGGTGGCGCTGTGCAGGACCATCGCGGCGCCGTGCAGAAAGGGGCGCTGGAGGACCGGGCTGGCGAAGGTGTTGTCAACCAGGAGCGGGACGCCGTCGGCCGCGGCGGCCACGCGGGCGATGTCGACGAGCTCCAGGCTCGGGTTGGCGGGCGTCTCCAGGATCACCAGGCCGGTCTCGGGCCGAAGTGCGGCGCGAACCCCCTCCGGGGTGGTGAACGTGACGTCGTTGCCGAGCACTCCCGAGGCCAGCAGGTAGTCGCTGCCGCCGTAGAGCGGCCGCACCGCGACCACGTGCTTCTTGCCTGTGGCGACGACGGCGAGCAGGACGGCGCTGAGCGCCGCCATGCCGGTGGCGAAGGCCACAGCCTCCGGGGTGTCTTCGAGGACGGCGACGCCCTCCTCGAACCGTGCCACCGTGGGGTTCCAAAGCCGCTGGTAGACCGTGCTCTGGCCCTCGACATGGGTGCCGCCCGTGGCCATGTGCTCATAGGCGAGACCGCCGTCGTGCACCGAGGGCAGGGGCGCCGTGGTGGACAGGTCGATGGGCACTGCGTGCACGCCCAGTTCAGTGAGGCCGTTGCGTCCGGCGTGGACAGCCAGCGAGTCTTGAGAAAGCACCTTGCTCCTTATGAATATTCACCGTTGAATTCCGCAAGTATCTGGCAATAATTCGGAGTTTTGTAGGGGCCTCGAATGGAAGTGTCGGAATGCGCCGTTTATGATGAACTGAAAACCCCTCAAGGAGGATCCGTGAGTAGCAGTGCGAAGAATCTTCGGCCGGGAGCGGGTGCCGGCGAGCCGCTGGACGCTATCGACGAGCGCCTGCTCGCGGCACTCGTGGCCGATGCCCGAATCTCCAACAAGCAACTGGCCGAGCTGGTAGGCATCGCGCCGTCCACGGCCCTGATGCGCACGCGGGCACTCTCCGAGCGCGGGATCATCCAGGGCTTCGAGGCGAAGCTGAGCCTGTCCGCGATCGGCCGCTCCGTGCAGGCCCTCATCGCCGTCCGGCTCCGCGCCCACGACCGCGAACAGATCGACCGCTTTACGGCCCGGGTTCCGAAGCTCCCGGCCGTGCTCTCGACCTTCCACACCTCCGGCTCGGTGGACTATCTGCTGCACATTGCCGTCGCCACCACCGAGGACCTCCGCGACTGGGTGCTGGACAATCTGGCCACCGATCCCGTGGTGGGCCATACCGAGACCACCCTCGTGTTCGACCACATCCAGGGCAACCAGGGCCCGCTGCCCGAGTAGGAATGGCCGGGGCGTTGTTTCAGCCCCCGGGGACCGTCAGGCGCGGCGCAGCGCCGCCCGCAGCGTGATGGCGGCGAGGGTGACGCCCGCGATCGAACAGAGCACCACAAAGCCGGCGACCGCAGTCTGCAGGCCGAAGACCCCGGCGGCGAGCCCCAGCCCGATGACGGGAAAGGCGCTGCCGAGGTAGGTGATGACGTAGACCGTGCTGATGATCTGGGCGTGACGGGACGCTTCGACCTTCCCGGCCACATCGTTGAAGACGGTCCGGAAGGACACCCCCTGTCCCAAGCCGGCGGTGATGCTCGCGATGATCAGCAGCCACGGACTGCTCCAGGCGGCGGCCGCGGCGATCAGCAGCACCGACACGGCCAGCATGCCCAGTCCGGCCGGCACCACGAAACGCCCCCGCACCGCGAGGAACTGGCTGAGCGCGGAGGACCCGAGGGTCAGCCCCGCCAGCAGGCCGATCAGCGGCCGGGAATCGGCGTGCACGATCTGGGCGAAATAGCCCGGCGCCAGGGACAGGCAGAAGCCGAAGACGGTAAAACTGAGGAACCCCACCGCGGACGCCAGCCAGAAGGCGCCGCGCGCCTCACTGGACACCGACGGCCGGCGGGGCGCCAGCACACGCCACGGCTGCGGACCCGCGGCGGAGCTGATCGCCGGACGGGCCTTCAGCAGGTACAGCGGGATTAGCAGCGCGGCCAGGACCAGGGAATGCAGGTAATACGGCGTGGACGTGGGCCCGGGCAGCAGCGAAAGCACTCCCCCGATGGCCGGGCCGGCCGCCACACCACCGGCGGAAGCCAGCAGGGTGAACCGCGAGGCCCACTCGGGACGGCTGGGCAGCAGCTCCCGCAGGGCCGCCGAGCTGGCCCCGGTGGCGAGCGCCACAGCAATGCCCTGCAGCGCCCTGCCGGCACACAGCGCGAACAGGCTGTCCGCTGCGGCAAAGATGGAGCCGCCGGCGAGGCCCACGAGCACGGCAAGGACCAGCGCGGCCCGGCGGCCAATGTGGTCGGACCAGTGTCCTGCCAGGATCAGGGTGGCCACGAGTGCCAGGACATAGGCCGAGAAGGCCACCGTGACATCAAACGCGGTGATCCCCAGTTTGGCCTGCAGCAGCGGATACAGCGGCGTGGCAAGATTCGCGCCGACCAGCAGCGTGAAAATCACGACGCCGGCCATCACCAGCCGTGCCGTAGTGGAAGCGTCCCAGCCCCAGCGTTCTGCCGTGGCGGGGCGCATGCGAAGCTCGCTGAAGACCGTCATACCGTGCCCTTGCGTGGAAGCGGGCCGCGTGTTCCCTGTGGTGGGGGAATCGCCAGCCCGTACTGATTCGATACCTCCAGACTGAGGCACTACTGCCCGCACCAGCGAAATTCCATGCCAAAATTGATCAAAACAGTCAATCAGCCACCGTCAGAGTGAACCGGAGTGACGATTTGAACAGCCTGGACCCCACCGACCTGAAAATCCTGCTGGAACTGATCCGGGACCCGCGGATCCAGATCGGCGATCTCAGCGAAAAATTGGGCATAGCCCGCAACACCGCGCAGTCCCGCGTCCGGCGCATGCAGCGTTCGGGTTTGCTGCACGACGGCGGCCGGGAAATCGATCTTGAAGCGGTGGGCTACGACGTCGTCGCCTTCGTCACGATCGAGGTCAACCACCGGGAACTCGACGGCGTGGTGGGAGCCCTGCGCCTGATCGCGCAGGTCCTGGAAGTCCACGAAATTTCCGGACGCGGCGACGTATGGTGCCGGGTGGTGGCCACGGACACCCACAACCTGCAGGCCGCCCTGCGCTCCATTCTGCGGATCAAGGGCGTCATCCGGACCGAGACCGTCCTTGCCCTGCACACCCACATCCAATACCGCACCGAACCGCTGATCAGCCGGCTGGCCCAGGGCAGCTCGCTCGCCCCCGCCCGGGCCAAGTGATCCTTCGGCCCGGGCTGTTCCGGCGGGGCATCCGGACCTGCGCGGCCAGGGCCGCATCAGGCGGGATAATAAGCCCGTGACTATCATCGATAACGCCGTCTACGTAGACGGCGTGCGCAGCGCCGAGCCGCAAAGCCTCGAGCAGACCTTTGAGACCCTGAGCCGGCACGGCGGGATGGCGTGGATCGGGCTGTACCGTCCCACGGAAGACGAAATGGCCGCAGTCGCGGCGGAGTTCGGGCTGCACAGCCTCGCCGTGGAAGACGCGATTTCGGCGCACCAGCGCCCCAAACTCGAACGCTACGACGACATCCTCTTCACGGTGTTGCGGCCCGCGCGGTACCTCGACGAGTCGGAAACCGTGGAATTCGGTGAGCTGCATGTCTTCACCGGCAAGAACTTCGTCGTCACCGTCCGGCACGCCGAGACCGGCGGGGTGGCGCAGGTGCGGCGAAAACTGGAGCGGCGCCCCGACCTCCTGTGCCACGGCCCGGAGGCTGTGCTCTACGCCCTGATGGACCAGGTGGTGGACGACTACGTCCCGGTCGTGTCAGGACTGGAGAACGACATCGACGAGATCGAGGACCAGCTGTTCAGCGGCGACTCCACAGTCTCCCGGCGGATCTACGAGCTGGCCCGCGAAGTCATCCAGTTCCAGCGCGCCATCCATCCGCTCCCCGCCATGATGCAGCTGCTCCGGCGCGGGTTCGAGAAGTACGAGGTGAAATCCGAGCTCCAGCACAACCTCCGCGACGTCGAGGACCACGTGGAGCGGTTGATCTCGCGCGCTGATTCCTTTCGCGACCTCCTCCAGAACGCCCTCACCCTCGACGGCACGCTGACGGCCAACCGTCAGAACGAGGCCAGCGCCGAACAGAACGAACAGGTCAAGAAAATCTCGTCCTGGGCGGCGATCTTCTTCGCCCCGTCAATTGTCGCGGGCGTGTACGGCATGAACTTTGACCGGATGCCGGAGCTGCAGTGGAGCTTCGGCTACCCGATGGCCATCGGGCTGATGGGCGCCACCGCGGCACTGATGTACGGCATCTTCAAGCGGAAGGGCTGGCTCTAGCGAGAGGATTCAGCGCCGGACCCGCGTGTAGTCTGGCGTCATGAGCGCACGGCGGGACCGGTTGCGGGACATCGTGGAGACCCTGACGAGGCACGGGTTGGGCTTCGCGCTGGGAACCCTTGGGCTGGACAGGGTCCGGCCCGCGGACGGGACGGCCCCGCACCGGCGCCCGCCCCGGGGCGTGAGCCTGCCGGTGCGCGTCCGGCTCGCACTGGAAGACCTCGGCGCCGTCTACATCAAGTTCGGCCAGATCGTGTCAACGCGCACCGATGTGCTTCCTCCGGAGTACGCCGCCGAGCTAGCGAAGCTTCAGGACGCGTCCCCGCCCATAACTGCCGCCGAGGTCCGTGCCGTTATCACCGAGGAGCTTGGCACCGCAGCGGACGGGCTGCTCGCTTCGCTGGATGACACGCCCCTCGCCACCGGTTCCATCGGGCAGGTCCACTGCGGCCGGATCGCCCCGGAGGACGCCGGATCAAGTGGCCCCGCCGGGGCGGCCCCCGGCGGCCGGCGCATCGACCTCGTGGTCAAAGTCCGCCGGCCCGGCGTCGTGGCCCAGATCAATGAGGATCTGGAGATCATGGCCGAGCTGGCCAAACGGGCGGAGCGGGCCTCCACCCGGGCCGCCGGCGTCCATCTGGCGGCCCTCGTGGATGAGTTCTCCCAGACCCTGCGCGCCGAACTGGACTACCTGCAGGAAGCCCGGAACGTGGAGCACTTCGCCGGCGACGCCCGCGTCTACATCCCCCGGGTCTTCTGGGACACCACCACGTCCCGGGTGCTCACGCTGGAGCGGATCCAGGGCATCAAAGTCAACGACACGGCCGCGCTGCGGGAGGCGGGGATCGACGCCGCGAAGCTGGCCCGGCGGGCCTGCGATGTCCTGTTGAAGATGGTGTTCGAGGACGGCTTCTTCCACGCCGACCCGCATCCGGGAAACTTCTTTGTGGAGGCTGACGGGCGCCTGGGCATCATTGACTTCGGTATGGTCGGCCAGATCAGCGACTCCACGCGCGATCAGCTGGTCCGGATGCTGGTGGCCATCGTGGACCGGGACGCCGCGCGGCTGACCACGGCCCTGGTCCGCATGTGCGGGGCTCAGGCGGGCGGCGGCTTCGGCGGACTGCAGACGGACCTGGGGCGGCTCGTGGACCGGTATGCCGGACGGCCGCTCGCTGAGATTCCGATCGTCCCGGTGCTGACGGAACTGGCGGCCCTGCTGCGCGGGTCCCGGCTGCGGCTGCCGCGGGAAACAGCCCTCCTGCTGAAAATGCTGGTGATGGCGGACGGTCTGGGCAAACAGCTGGATCCCGGATTTGAGCTGACCACCCAGCTGGGACCCTTTTCACAGCAAATGATCCTTGGCTCGTTGTCCCCCGAGGCTCTGGCGGACCGGCTGAAGAAGCTCGGCCGGGAAGCCCTGCGCTTCGGGACGGATGCGCCGGAGATCATGCGCCGGGTGGTGGATGTCCTGGAGCGCGGTGGCATCGACATTCACTTCCGGGCCGAGGAGCTGGACCGGCTGATGGACAAAGCGGAGAAGACCGGGAACCGGATCGTCGCCGGACTGATCACTGCCGCCCTGATCAACGCTGTCGGGGAGCTGGTGGCTGCCCAGCCGGATCGCTGGCGGAACTGGCCGAAGACCCTCTTCACCGCGGGGATCGGCGGCGTCGGCGCCCTCGGGGCCTACCTGGCCCTGACCTCCAGACACCGGAAGTAGCGCGGGCCCCTGCGCGGGGCTGTCAGCGGCGCCGTCGTGCCTGCGCGACCAGCCGGCTGAACGCCAGGACAAACACCGCCTCGATCAGCACCATCAGCCCGAGCAGCAGCCAGTGGCTTTCGCCGATGAAGACGATAGCGCCGATCACCACCAGGGTGGTTCCCAGGGTCAGGGCATAGATGGCGAAGCCGATGGCCACTTTCGCGCTGCGGACCCCCGTGCGGAAGCCGAAGCCCACGGGTTCGCCCCCGGGGTGGCCCGCCACCCGGTCAGGTCCCGCCGGTTTGAGCCGGTCGAACTCATCCCACGGGTCGCGGTCCTGGTCCTGTTCGGTCATGCTTCCATTATCCCGCGGACACGGCGGTTCAGGGGTCCGGAAAGCGTGCGGTCACATTCCTCGCGCTCTAGGCGGCGCGGACGTCGATTTCGCCGGGCGCCGCGCCGTCAGCGCCGAACACCAGGTGGCGGTTGGCGATTTTTTCGCTGAAGAAGCGGTCGTGGCTGACCACGACGACGGCGCCGGGAAAGTGCACCAGCGCGCGTTCCATGACCTGGGTGCTGGACATGTCCAGGTGGTTGGTCGGCTCATCCAGCAGCAGCACCGAGGCGCCGGACAGGAGGCATTGCGCCATGGCGACGCGCGCCTTCTGCCCGCCGGAGAGGTTCCCGATTTTCTGCTTGAGGTCCGCCTCGGAGAACTGGAACATCGCCAGGAACCGGTTGACGGACTTCTTCGTGGCGCTGAACGCCAGGCTGTCCGGCAGCGCGTTGACAGCGTGCGACACGGTGTCGGCGTCGTCGAGGTCCTCGAGCATCTGGTTATAGGAGACAAAGCCCGGCCCCTTGGCCCAGGCCACCTCGCCGGAGTCGGCGCGCTCCTCGCCGGTCAGCACCTTCAGGAGCGTGGACTTGCCGCTGCCGTTGGAGCCGAGGACCACGATCCGGTTGCCCCGGCGGATTTCGAAGCTCAGGCCGTCGAACAGCAGCTTCTCGCCGTAGGACTTGCCCAGTCCCTCCACCCGGCAGAGGACGTCCTTGACGTGCAGGCCGCCGTAAATCTCGGTGACGATCTGGTCGACCGGCCGGGGTGTGCGGGCCTTCTTGATTTTGGCCAGCTGGTTCCCCAGCCCGCTGCCGGCGGCCTTGGCCGCCTCGCGGCGGTCGGCGATCCCTTCGGCTTCGAAGGCCAGAAGCTCGGATTCGTGCACGAACTGCTGCTCCAGGGTCTTGAGGCGGAACTGTTTCTGCACGACGTACTCGCCGAAGTTGCCCGGGTATTCGTGGAGGTGGAAGTTTTCCACCTCGATGATACGGGTGACGACGGCGTCGAGGAATTTCCGGTCGTGCGAGACGATGATCGCGGCACCCTTGAAGTCCCGGAACCAGCTTTCGAGCCATTCGACGCCGGCCACGTCAAGGAAGTTGGTGGGCTCGTCGAGGAGCAGCACGTCAGGGCCTTCGAGCAGGATCTTGGCCAGGGCCGCACGGTTGCGCCAGCCGCCGGACAACTCGTCGATCGCGCAGTTGCGGTGGGCCTCGTCGAAGCCCAGCGTCGTGAGGACAGTGTCGATGCGCCGCGGGTAGTCCCAGCCGTCGAGCCGTTCCATGTCCTCGAACAGCTCGGCCTGGCGGCTGATGAGGCGGTCGAGTTCGGTGTCCGCGGGGCCAGTTGCGATGGAGGCGTCGATGGCGCCCAGCTCGGCCTCGATCGCCTTGATCTCGGTAAACAGTGCATCGAGCACGTCAGTGATCGTGGCGTCCCCGTTGAGTTCCGAGAACTGGGAGAAGTAGCCCACCTTGGTGCCCAGTTCCAGGGTGACCGTGCCGGTATCCGGTGACACCTGGTCAAGGACCAGTTTGAGGATGGTCGTCTTGCCGGAGCCGTTCTTGCCGATCAAGCCCACCCGGTCGCCGGTCTCGAGGCGGAAGAACGCTTCCCGGAGAATCTGGGTGTTGTCGAAGCGCACGCTGACGTCTTGCAGCCGGATCAGGCTCATGGGTATTTCACTTTCGGTTTGGGTCTGAACGGCAGGGCACGCGGCGGATCGTGGCACTAACGGGTTGCGAGCCGCCAGAGCGAGGTGACCTCGGCCGCGCGGGCCGCGAATAAAGGGTCATTGCGGTCGGATGCCTTGGGGTGGGTTGGCTTGGTGTCGGACCGTTCCAGCACCTTCAGCCCGGCCGCCTCGATGGCGCCCAGCAGGTCGCCACGGGACCGCAGACCCAGATGCTCGGCCAGGTCCGAGAGGACGAGCCACCCCTCACCGCCCGGCTCCAGATGGTCGGAGAGCTCGTTCAGGAAACGGAACAGCATCCGGCTGCCGGGATCGTACACGGCATTGTCCAGGGAGGAATGCGGCGTGGCCGGAATCCACGGCGGGTTGCAGACGATGAGCGGTGCACGGCCGGGCGGGAACATGTCGGTCAGGACAGCCTCCGCACGGTCCTGGACGCCTAGGTTCCGGAAGTTTTCGCCGGCGCAGGCAATCGCGCGGGGTTCGTTGTCCGTCGCCACCACACGGTGTACGCCCCGGCGGGCGAGCACGGCAGCGAGCACCCCGGTGCCGGTCCCGACGTCGAACGCCAGCCTGTCGGAGGGCAGCGGGGCGGCGGCCACCAGATCAACGTACTCGCTGCGGGTCGGAAAAAACGTGCCGTAGTGCGGATGGATGAGGCCCTGCAGGGCCTCGACGAAGACGCCGTTTTTTCGCCACTCATGCGCGCCGATGGCCCCGACAAGCTCATGGAGCGACACCACCGAAGACTCGCTGATGTCCCCGTATGCCTCCTCGGCGGCGGCCCGGATGTCCGGGGCGCGCCGCAGCGGTACCACCGGTCCCGGATCAAGCGGGATCAGCAGCAGGCCGAGAATGCGTGCGCGGTGGGAGCGGGACTGGCGGTGCCGGTAGAACTCATCGGCCGGGGTGTCAGCGGCCTTTTTCTTCCCGGCGCCCACCCGCCGGTCCAGGGCGTTGAGGATCTGCCGCGCATTGTGGAAGTCGCCGTGCCAGAGCATCGCGATGCCCTGGGACGCCATCCTGTTCGCCTCGTCCGCGGTGAGGGAGTCGGTAACCACTTCAACGCGGGCCGGTGCTGGGCGTCCGTTCGCCGACCGCCAGCGGGCGGTCCTGCTGTGGCCGCCTTCTTCCCACGTCACGACGGCAGGCTCATTCAGCGAGGCTGCCTGCGGGGACGTGCGGGCGGTCGTCGGGGTTGCCAGGGGGCGGTCGGGTACGACGGTTGCGATATGAGTTCCAATCCCAGAGTCCGAGGGGCGGATCGGAGACTGACGTTTGCGGCGGGATTCCGCGACGCCCGGCGATACGGTCCAGGGCCGCGGACATCAGTCCGGCCAGGAACCGCGCCCGGTAATGGCGGATTCTGCCATGTGGCGCACCCTCTCAGGATACAGGCGCACGCCGGCGGCCGGCCGCCATCCGGGCCGGGCTGCGGATTTCGGGGCCCGGCCCGCCCTGTCACTGGACGATGCGGCTGCGCACGATCTCGCTGACGGCCTTGCCGTCGAAGCGTCCGGCGACCCTGGCGGTCACCGGCTTCATTACCGCGCCGAGCTGCCGCATCGTCAGTTCGGCGCCATTGGCGGTGAGGCCACCGATCACCTCGTCGACGATCGTCTCCACCTCGGCTGCGGTCAGGGCCTTTGGCAGGTAGGCCTCGATGATCTCGGCTTCGGCGATTTCCGCCGCCGCCCGCCCGGACTCCCCCGCCTCGGTGTAGATGCGGGCGGTGTCGCGGCGCTTGGCCGCTTCCTTTTGCAGCAGCGACGTCACCTGGGCGTCGTCCAGCACGATCGGGGTCTTGCCGGACTTCTCGCGGGTTTCGATTTCGCCCAGGACGTTGCGCACCGTGGTGAGCGCGACCTTGTTGCGGTCCTTCATGTGGCCGACGACGTCGGCGTGCAGGCGTTCTTTCAGGGTGGTCATGATTCTCCTCGTCTCACTGGACAGGATATCGGGCTGGGCGGAGTCACCGGCTCACTTAGAGGCCGCTGCGCCCCACCCACAGCCCATGCAGCAGCGGAACCACCGACATGATCATCAGCACACTGCCGAGCACTGTGTCGTCCGCTCGGACCACAGAACCTGCGATGAGCAGGGCGCCGAATACCAGTGCCGATGCCGAGCGTTGCGCCGTGCGGTCAAGCCGCGCCACCTGCCGTTCGAGGCGGGGATTGGCAACCGACAGGGAACCGTCCTCGAGTCGGGTGAGAAGCCCCTCCAGGCGTTTCGGCAGACCCAGGGCCAGCCCGGCAGCATCAAATGCCTGCTGGGCCACGTCCTGCACGATGCTGCCACGCTCGTCGCGCAGCAGCTGCGCCGCGTAGGGTTCGACCGAGTCCCACAGATTGAACCGGGCGTCCAGCGTGCTGCACACACCCGACGTCAGTGACATCGCCCGGATGATGAGCAGGAAGTTCTCCGGCAACTGGAACGGCAGCGAGCGAACCACGTCACCGAACTCCACCGCAAAATCAAGGAACTCCCGCGGGTCCACCTCGCGAAGCTCGGCGAAGCCCATCCCCCCAAAGCGGGCGAAGAGGTGCGTCAGCGCCCGCTCAAGCTCGACCGTATCGGCCGAGGGCACCAGCACACCCACGTCGCTGATCGCGGTCATCAGCCCCTTACCGTCACGCGAAGCGGCCGCGATGAGCAGCTTCCGCAGGCCGCTGCGCGTACTCGCCGGAACCTCGCCCATCATGCCGAAGTCGATGAACGTCAGCTTCCACGGACGATCCGTGGACGAGCCGGAACCCGGAGTGACAAAGATATTGCCCGGATGCGGATCAGCGTGGAAGAAGCCGTTCGTGAACATCTGGTCGAACATTACCGACGCGAAAACCGGGGCAACCTGGGCCGGATCGATGCCCGCTGCGAGAAGCGCCTCCGCGTCCGTGATCTTGATCGCCGTGACATCTTCGAGGGTAAGCACGCGGCGGGTGCTCCGCTCCCAGACGACGTCGGGCACACTCACCCGGTCATCGTCGGCGAAATCAACGGCGAACCGCACCGAATTGGCCGCCTCATTCGCGTAGTCGATCTCCTCAAGACTGGTCTGCGCAAACTCCTCGACCAGGGCGGGCATGTCGGCGCGATCGGACACCAGGCGCACGTGGCTGAGCCAGCCGCCCACTTTGCGCAGTGCCGCCAGGTCGACGTCGACAATGGCGTCGATGCCCGGCCGCTGTACCTTCAGCACCACATTGTCGAGCCCGGTGTCGGCGGCGTCGCGCGGAAGAAGCCTCGCCCGGTGCGCCTGCCCGAGGGACGCTGCTGCGATCGGCGTCTCCTCAACCGACGCGAACAGCTGCTCCAGCGGCGCTCCCAGCTCAGCTTCGGCGAGGGTGCGGATCGCGGTGAACGAAACCGGGGGCACCTCGTCCTGCAGTCCCTCAAGTTCCTTGGTGATTTCGGGCGGAAGCACGTCGAGCCTGGAGGACAGGAACTGACCGACTTTGATCATGAGACCGCCAAGGTCCACCGCGAGCACATGAAAGCGCTGCGCGAAGCGAAGCATCCTTGATGTCCTGGTGCGCTCGGCAATCCTGGCCAGCCCGATGCGCGGGAGGAACAGCTCGAACCACCAGGTCACCGCGAGATGCCAGGCGGCGAAGCGCAGGATGCGACGGTAACGGGCACGGGTGTCCCCGGCGCCGGGTACCGGATCTGCCCGGTCCCGACGAACCGACGTCACTCCCGTCAGTCCCGGGCGAGGATCGAGTACAGCCGCCGACGTGCGTCGTCGAGCACCGTCACGGCCTCCTGCACCTGCTCCCGCGTGCCGGTGCGACCCACCTGGGACGCTGCCTGCGCGAGCTCGACGCCTGCCTTGGGCAACGCCGCGAACCCGGGGCCCGACGCCGGCCCCGTCGACTCCCACGGAGCTGTCGTATCGGCCCCCGCTACATCCTCCCGGCCGGCTTCAGTGAGCGAGTAGATCTTGCGCCCGTTGGATTCCTCGGCACTGATGAATCCCTCATCAGCCAGCAGCTGCAGCGTCGGGTAGACAGAGCCGGCGCTGGGCTTCCAGCTGCCACCGCTGCGCTCCTCGATTTCACGGATGATCTGGTAGCCGTGCATCGGCCGCTCTGCGAGCAGTGCCAGCACTGCCGACCGCACCTCGCCCCGACCCGCGCGGGTGCCCGAGCGCTTCTCAAACCTTGAACGCAGCTCCTCGACAGCCTGCCACATGCCGTCCACGTTGTTGCCGCGGAATCCGCCTGCCGGGTATGAATTACGCATCATGGTCTCCTCTGTGAACCGCGAACGATATACAACGATAGTCAACGATACATCCCGACACTCACGAGGACCAGCAGTGCGGGAAGCCGGTGGCACATCGGTGGCACACGCGAGTCGCGGCAACGCCGTCGACCGCGAAACGGATAGGACTTGATCCTCCGGGACGACTGATCACGAGATTGCCCCGGCGTTAGCCTGTGCAGGCAATCCGGGTCCAAACCGATGGTCACGGTGAGCTAGGCGTCTGCCCGATGTGCCTGCCAGGCACTCAAGGGTTCAAAAACCCTCAAAAGTTGTGGAGCTAAGGAGATTCGAACTCCTGACCTCTTCGATGCGAACGAAGCGCTCTACCAACTGAGCTATAGCCCCGAAGCAACGCCGGTCCCGAAGGAACGGCGCTGCCGGTGTCCCTAGGCTACAAACTATCCGCGTTCTTTGCCAGCCAGCCGCTGAAAGTCTCACCGGCGTGGCGTTCCTCCGGCACCAGGTTCAGCCCCGCGCGCAGGTATTTGCCCATCGCGCCGGGCAGCGGGAACCGCACAAGTCGTCCGCGGGAGCCGGTAGACGCCTTCCATTGCCGGGCGAACTCCCCCATCTCCTGAATCTCGGGGCCGCCGATGGTCCTGACGCTGTGCCGTCGGCCCGTTGCTGACTTGAGGGCCTCCTCCAGCAGGGCCGCCGCCACATCGCCGGACGCAATCGGCTGGAAGCCGGCACTCTTGACCACGGGGATGATCCGCAGCCGGGATCCCGCCGCGAAGACTGCCGCGAGGAGGGAGTGGAACTGAGTCGCCCGGAGCGCAACGGTCTCCGGTCCGGACCGCTCGTAGATCTGCTCCTTGGCTGCCTTCGAGGCGTAGTAGCCGAAGCTGCTGCGGTCGCAATTGACGACGGAGAGAACCACGGCCCTGTTTACGCCGGCGTCCTGGGCGGCGGCAAGCAGCCGGGCGCCGCCGTCGGCGAAGTCTTTCAGCGCCCTCCCGGAGCGCCCCTCCAGGCAGTCGATCACGACGTCGGCCCCGGCCAGCGCCGCTGCCAGCCCCTCGCCGGAGGTGACGTCGGCGGCGAAGTACTCCGCCCCCTCCGTCCGGAGCGGGGCCCCCGGAGGAGGCGGATTCCGGCTGAGGACGGCAACCCCGTGCCCGGCCGCGACGGCCTGCCGCACGACTTCGCGGCCCACCTGGCCGGTTCCCCCGGCAACGCAAATTCGTGTCATGCCTTGAGGCTATAGCCCCGTGCCTGATTCCCGGCCGTTTGGACCGCGGGTATTTGATCAGCCGGGCACAAAATAGCCCCGGGCGGCCATTGCTGGCTGCCCGGGGCTGGTAAGAAGAGGCTCAGGCGCGGCGTCGCTGCAGGACATCGTCCAGGTTGCTCAGGGCACTCTGGGCCTTGCCCAGCGGCTTCTGCTCGGCGTCAGCACCGAGGCTGCCGGCCGGCGTCTGCGGAAGGCCCTGCTTCAGCGACGGTTTTCCAACTGCCTTCGGGGCTTCCGGCAGGTCGAGCGGCTCCGGGGCGGCCCGCTCGGCTTTCGGTGCCTCCACATAGGTGGGTTTGGGGACCTCCACCGGCTCCCAGCTGGATCCTTCGGCCGCCGGGGCATCCGAGGCGCCACGGACAGATGTGTCGCCCGAGGCCAGAGCTTCCGCCAGCGCCGCCTGGCGGAGTTCCTGGGCGGTCAGGGGCTTCGGGGCCGGTTTCCGTTCTGCGGTGTCGGCCTGGGCGTCAAAGAGCGGGCTCTCCGGCCGTTCGCGGGGCTCGTCCGACGTCTCCCGCAGCGGTGCGCGTTCCGGGGTGCGCACGGCCTCGTGGGCGGGCGCGCTCATGGCCGCGCGAAACGCGGCGTTCACCTTTCGGCGTCGGTCCCTGACCGCGAGCCAGCGGAGCATAACGACCGCGGCCACGGCGCCGAACAACGCCAGGAAAGGCAGCCAGGGTGAGCCAAGGCCGAAGATTCGCAGGGCAGCCGAGACGACGCCGGTGAGCAGCGAGAGCAGGCCGCCCAGGGCGAGGGCCAGCCGGCCATAGCGGATTCTGAACGCCGGGCCGGTGGCTGAAGTCTTGGGGCCGCCGTCGAGCCGGGTGGTTCCCGGGACGGACTCGGTGCGCTGGGTGCTGGTCATGGGTTTCTCCTGCTGGGCCGTCATCATCATGACGTTCCCGGCTTGGGGGGCTGCTGTTTCGGGATCGATCATGTCTGCCGCTAGCTCGCCCGCAGGCTGCAGCCGGTGGCGTCCGTTCCGGAGCATGTAGGGGGCAACCCACACAATCCAGAGCGCAACAGCAATGACAAGGATCACAGAGCTGCTAAGAGGGAAGTCCACATCAAAACCGTATGAGTAATGCGGGGTGCGGGACCGCATTGTCCCCGGTGTGTCGCGGGGGAACTGTCAAATGACTGGATTGATGACGTAAGGGCTGGTCAGAAAGGGTCTGCCGACTACAACGGACGGCTCTGCTGCCAGCGCGGCAGGAGCCCCTCCGGCACTTCCTCGGACGTCAGTGCGAAGCTCCGATGATCAGCCCATTCACCGTTGATGTGCAGGAACCGCGGCCGGTAGCCCTCGTCGCGGAAGCCGAGCTTCTCGACCACCCGGAGGCTGGGCCCGTTCTCGGGTCGGATGTTGATTTCCATCCGATGCAGCCCCAGGTTCTGGAAGCAGTAGTCCGTCACCAACGCCACGGCGGTCGGGGCAAAGCCGTGCCCGGCCCGGTCCTTGTCCACCCAGTAGCCGAGTGTGGCCATCATCGCCGAGCCCCACACGATGGAGGAGACCGTCAGTTGTCCCACAATGACAGGATCCCGGAAACCCGGGGTCCGCTCTGTGATCAGAAACGGCAGGGCCGTGGCCTGGGCGGCCTGCGCCTTGAGGGACCGCACCATGTGGCGGTAGTCGGGAAGGCCACCCCCGGGGACGGGGTTGGATGCTTCCCAGGGGGCCAGCCACTCGCTGTTGCGGGAACGGACCTCGGACCATTCCTTGCGGTCCCGGTACCGGATCGGGCGCAACACGAGGTCGCCGCTTTCGAGCGTCACCGGCCAGTGGAAGCTGCCCCCCACGGAAGCTACTTGGTCAGGCTGGAGGCCAGGCTCGAGGCGAAGCCCGGCAGCCAGTCCCGCAGGCCGGGACCCAGGTCGTCACTGTCGCAGGCCAGCTGGACGCAGGCCTTGAGGTAGCTGAGCTTGTCGCCGGTGTCGTAGCGGCGGCCGCGGAAGACCACGCCGTACACGCCGTAGCCTTCGCCGTCGCCGGAGGCGAGCTCCTGGAGCGCGTCGGTGAGCTGGATTTCGCCGCCGCGGCCGGGGGCGGTGCGTTCCAGCACCTCGAAGACTGCCGGATGGAGGACGTAGCGTCCAATGATGGCGAGGTTGGACGGGGCGTCCTTGATGTCAGGTTTCTCGACCAGGTGCTTGATCTGGACGTACTCTTCGCCACTGATCGGCTGGACGTCGGCGCACCCGTAGGCGCTGATCTCGGACGGCTCAACTTCGATCAGTGCCACCACCGATCCGCCGGTCTTCGCCTGAACCTCGATCATGGTGCTGAGAAGTTCGTCGCGGGCGTCAATCAGGTCATCGCCCAGCAGGACCGCGAACGGCTCGTAACCCACGTGCTGCTTTGCACGGAGCACGGCGTGGCCCAGGCCCATCGGATCGCCCTGCCGGACGTAGTGGATGTCCCCAAGATTGCTGGCAGCCTGAATGGACTCGAGCTTGGCGGTGTCTCCCTTGGCCTCAAGGGTGGCTTCCAGCGCGGGGACGCGGTCGAAGTGATCCTCCAGCGCACGCTTGTTGCGGCCGGTGATCATCAGGATGTCGCTCAGGCCGACTTTGACAGCTTCCTCCACGACGTACTGGATGGCCGGCTTATCAACGACGGGCAGCATTTCCTTGGGCATGGCCTTGGTGGCCGGAAGGAACCTGGTGCCGAGGCCGGCTGCGGGGATGACGGCCTTGCGGACGGGAGAGTTGGGTGTAGTCACTGGTCTAATCTAACGGAGGGACCAATCATTGGGTAATCATTCGGGCCGCCGGGAGAAGCGCTATTTGCCGGGCTGCATCATGCGGAGGGAACACGGCCATGGCGTCGAAGGAAGAGATCCGGGCCAGCCACCGCGCCGGGCGTGCCGCGCTGACACCGGCCGGACTGGAGAGCGCCGGGACGGGCATTGCCCGGCACGGGCTTGCCTGGGCAAACGGTCTGACCGGCGGCAGACCGGGCACTTTCGCCGCCTATCTGGGCGTGGGTTTCGAGCCTCCGACCCTTCCCCTGCTGGCCGCGCTGCATGAGGCCGGGCACCAGGTGCTGCTTCCGGTCTGCGAGCCGGGCCGGGTGCTGAGCTGGGTGTTTTGGACACCGGCAGGAAAATTTGTCCGGAGCAGCTACGCGCCGATCCAGGAACCCGCGGGCGAGCGCCACGACAGCACCGTCATGCGGCACACCGACGGCATCTTCCTGCCCGCCACAGCGGTCGACTTCTCCGGCAACCGGATCGGCCAGGGCGGCGGCTACTACGACAAGTTCCTGGCGGCGCTGGCCGCTGTCCTCCCTTCCGGGACCCCGGCGTCCGACGGCGGGCTGTTGCCGCCCGTGCCGACCGCCGCCGTCGTGTACGACGGCGAGGTCCTGCCGGCCAGCAGCATCCCGGCAGAGCAATTCGACCGGAAGGTGGCCGCCGTCCTCACCCCGGCAGGCCTGCTCCGGCTGCAGCCCCACTAGCTCACAAATGGACGCTCGGCCGGGGTGATAGAATTAGCACTCAGGCCCTGCGACTGCTAAGGGACGGATTCCGGCGACGAACATGTCGGCCGCGATCCGCACCGGACAGCACGGGACCTGCTCGTTTGTCCCAGAGGAGGATTTCCAGTGCCCACGTATGCATACGCCTGCAAGGACTGCAGCCACGCCTTCGAGATCGTGCAGTCGTTCACCGACAGTTCCCTCACGTCCTGCCCCGAGTGCCAGGGGACCCTTCGCAAGAAGTTCAACAGCGTCGGCGTCGTCTTCAAGGGTTCCGGCTTCTACCGGACCGACTCCCGCGACGCCAAAGGCAGCACCGTCTCCCCGGCCCCGGCCCCGGCTCCTGCCCCGGCCGCAACTCCGGCGCCTGCCGCAGCTTCCGCAAGCTAGGAACCTCCTGAGGGCTGCGGCCCCGGTGCGGTTCGATGCCTGCCGGGCTTTGTCCACATAGCCCAGACACCGACTGCCCGGCTTTGGCGCCGCTGGGTAGTGTCGGGCTATGGCCACCGCCGCCCGACCCCTCCCGCCCGTAAGCGTTTTCCCCGAGGTTGTCCTTGGGACCTATTTCCGTGGCGCATGGCGACCTTTATCGGTCCTACGAAACGGCGGTTCCCCCGGGCGCCGCCAGGCCCGGCCTGCCGCCGGAAGCCCGCCGCGACGGTCAGGACCCGCTGGACAGCCTCCCCGCCGGCGGCTGGCCCGGTGGCTGGGCCGCAACCGGCGGCTGTGGGTAGCGCTGCTGCTGTGCGCGGCCGCCGGTCTCACAGTCCAACAGCTGACGCCTGCCCCGGCCTTTACGGTTTCCGCTTTCGCCGCCGCACGGGACCTCCCGGCCGGGGAAACGCTCGGCCCGGACGACCTGACAGCGCTGAGCGTCCCGCGCGGCCTGGTGCCCGCCGGCAGCTTTGACAGCACCGAGTCCCTGCAGGGCAAACAGCTGGCGGTGGCTCTCCGCAAGGGCCAATTGCTATCCGACTCCCAGCTCCTTGGTCCCGGCCTGCTGGCGGGAAGCCCGCCGGGATCTGCCGCCGTGCCGCTCCGGATGGCGGACCCGGCGTCGATCCAGCTGGTCTCCCCCGGGCAGCTCGTCAACGTCGTGATGACAACCGGCAGCGGCTTTGACCAGCCGGCAGCGTCCCAGGTGCTGGCCGCCGCGGTGCCGGTGCTGTGGACCTCGGAGCACGGCAGCGGGGCCGGCGAATGGCTGGCCACCGGGGAGACCGACGGTCTCCTGGTCGTTGCTGCCGACGTCGATCAGGCCGGTCGCCTCGCCGGCGCATCCACGCAGGGAAAGCTGTTCTTTGTCCTCGTGGCGGCGGCTCCCGGTTAGCGGGTCCTCCCGGCCGGAGCTCGGCCGAAAGCCCAATCCCCCCGGGCCGGGCCGGGGAGCCTAGCCCCAGTGCGGAGGTTTCTGTTCCTCGAGCCAGGCGTCGTGGTCGTAGCCGCCCTGCTCGTCGCCCCAGCGCCTGGGATCGTCTTCAGCGGCCTTGTTCGGCAGCACACCGGCGGGGGCCGCCGCCGCCGACTCGGATTGTGTCGCCTCGTCCTGGTTGCCGTCCCGGCCTTCGCCGCCGTTTTGGACGTCGCCACCGTTCCGGACATCGCCGTGGTTCTGGGTATCGCCGTCCACAGTCATGCCGCCGGCCTCCTTACTGCCCTGATCTGTTCTGTACTCCTGCCCGCTGTCCGGCCGTCCGGACGAGGCCCGCCGCTCCGAGGCTTGCGCTTCGTTGACGGCCAGATTCTCGACGTCGTCGTCGAAGGATCCCGGCGAGGTCTGTTTCCGGTGCGTCACGGCCGGCTTTTCCAGGCCCAGGTATCCGCCGATGCGGTCGGCGCAGGCCGAAGGATCGGTGAACACCTCTATGGTCCATAGTGGCATGTAACGCCAGCCTAGCCGCTCCAGGAGTTGCGGGCGGAGCCTGCTGCGTTCGCGGACGGTCAGCCGGCGGTACTGCTCGGTGCCGTCGGACTCAATCGCCACCGGCCGGGGAATCTCCGCGTCGTCCTGTCCGAGGGTGCTCAGCGGGTCGGCCGCGGCCACCATGTTCAGGGCGCCATCGTACTGGTGCCAGACCCTGGCACCCCGGGCCCGCAGGCGGTCGCCGAGGTCAGCCACGAGGGGGTCTGCTCCCAGGGCTTGTTCGCTGGCGGCCGCCCGCGATGCCGGACTGCCCAGATCGGAGTTGCCCGCAATTTCACGGTCCAGCAACTCGTAGAAGTCGACCGCACCGTGGCTCAGCCGGGTCACGTCGAGATCCTCGGGACGGAAGCAGCTCAGCACATGCAGGGACCGCCGCGCCCTTGTCATGGCGAGGGCGAACTTGGCCCGTCCGCCGTCCAGCGACAGCGGGCCCAGGCTGTGGAGAGCCCGCCCGTGCGGGGTCCGTCCGTACCCCGGCGAGAAGATCACATGATCGCGGACCAGGCCCTGGGCGCGTTCCAGGTCAACCACCCGGAAGGATTCGTCGCCGGCGGTGAAGAAACTGGCCAGCAGCGGGTAATTGGGCAGCTGCAACCGGATGGACTCGCCGATCCGGGCGGCGTGCCGGAGGCTCCCGGTGACGACGGCCAGCGAGGTCCGCGGCCGCAGCCGGGCGTGTTCGAAGACGAGCTCCACCGCACGGTTGACCTCGGCCACAACGGATTCGACACCGTCCTGGTCCGCGCTGGGCAGTCCCGTGCCGTCCGGCAGGTATTCCACCGTCAAGGCGCGGTCCAGCCCGGTGGCGGACTGGCCTTCAGGCAACCGCCGCAGTCCGCCGTCGTAGAAGCCCCTGCTGAGCTGCCGCACGAGGTCTTCATCAACGGCCCGGTAGACGGTGCGCAGGCTCCAGATGGGCAACACGGTCGCCAGAGCCTGGTAAGCGCTCTCCACACCCTGGTGGGAGCTCTCGCCGGCGGCGAGCCGCTCAACACTGACGGTGAAGGTCCGCGGGCTGGCAATCCGGTCGTCACCGAAGGCGATGACCTGTTTGGATCGGGCGATGGCCGGCAGGACAGCCTGCAGCGACGTCGCCTCGGCGTCGAGGATGACAACAGCGTCGAACCTCTGCTCCACGGGCAGGACCGCCGTCAGGAGATAGGGACTCACCGACCACACCGGCACCAGCACGGGCAGCAGCTCGGGGGCCTGTCCCGTCAGGGCCGGAAGGGTGACGCGGCCGTCCTTGAGCAGGCTGCGCAGCAGCTCCGCCTGGCGCGGCTGCTCCGCAATGGCCGCCCGCCACCGTTCGGCCAGCTGCCAGCGCAGCCGGGCCGCACCGCTGGCGATGTGGGCGTTGTCCGCGAGGCGGTACTCGGCTTCGAGCTGGCGCAGGGCGTCACCGTCGGACATGGCAAGGTAGTCGTCCCCGCTGATCATGGCTTCCAGCGCCGACTGCCACCAGGCGAGCTCAAGCTCCGTGGCGACCGATTCTGCCGGCACCTCACGTTCGGCCAGGTCGGCGAGCAGTTCGCCGAGACCGTGTTCGCGCATGTTCTCGATCAGGAGCGTCCGCTCCGGCAGAGTCTCGAGCGTGCCGGTGTCGGCAACCAACCGTTCCAGTCGCTCCATGAGTTCTTCATAGGACGTGGCGTGCAGTTCGCCGCCTGCGGGGGTGTGCCGGACGGCCTGCCCCAGCTCGGCCAGCTCCGACTCCAGCTCGCGGTACAGGGCGATGATCTCCCCGAGGCCGGATGGGACTGCGGGATGGCGCTGAGTGGTGGCGTAGCCGGACCACGCGGCCCGCTGCTCCTGGACCAGGACCAGGGAGCTGTGCAGGTCCGCGATGTGGACGCCCGGGCGGACGTATTCCTTCGCCACCCGGCGCAGGCGGGAACGCTGCATGGACGGCATCTCGATGTTCCGTTCGCGCCGCCAGGAGGAGGCGGCGGTGGCGGAGATGAGGTCGTGGACCGGGCGGTCGAAAATATCCGGGGTGAATTTGTCGAGGCTCTCTCGGACCGCGACGAGAAGCTCCACCTGATCGCCCCACTCGGCAAAGGTGCGGCCAAGGCGGATCTCGGCATGATCGGCGACGCCGTTCATCAGTTCGCGCAGTTCCGGCAGCTTGTCGGCCACCGAGCGGGCCACCTGCTGGGCTTCCTGGGTTTCCTTGCGGGTCAGGAGGCGGGCGCCGTGCCACGGGCTTGCCGTCGAGGACCGGCTGAAGCTGCCCAGTTCGGCGGCGCGGTGGAGCCGACCGGCGAGTTCCTCGCGGTCGCGGATGTTGTCCAGGACGCTGCGCTTGAGCCGGACGGTGGTGGCCGGGGCCGGCTGGAGCGAGGTCAGCTCGGCCAGCGACTGCATGGCCTCGTAGGGCGAGCAGCCCCAGCGCTGGCGGACGTTGTGCAGCGAGGCGACGTGGTCCCGAAGGGCGTGACGGTGCTCGATCAGGGTGGTGTGCAGGTTGCTGAGCTGGGGCTCGAGGGATTTTTCGTTGCGCATGATGGCCCGGACCAGCTGGCCCTTGAGCTGCAGCGGGGTGGTGTTGCCAGCGAGCTGGAACAGGGTGGAGTCCAGCCCCAAAGTGTCCAGTTCTGCGGAGATCTCGTCCAGGCTGGCGCGCCGGTCCCCCACCACCAGGACGGTCTTGCCCTGATCGACGAGGGCGCCGATGGTGTTGATGGCTGTCTGGGTCTGGCCGGTGCCCGGCGGGCTGCTGACCACGAGCGATTCCCCGGCCCGGACGGCGTCGATGACGTACTGCTGGTCGTTGTCGGCGTCGAGCAGCAGCAGTTCCTCGGCGGGATCCCGCTCATCGGTGCTCGGGAAGCGCCCGGCCTTGAGCTCGGGAACCTCCACCGTCCCGCCGGCCGCGGCGCGCCCCAGCGCCGCCACGAGGAAATGGTTCTCGTTGATCCAGGGATCGGCGAGGCTCCCGGACAGGTCCGCGAAAGTGGAGACCAGGAGGTTGTGCTCGACCTCAGCGCCGTGGATGGGCTGGATGAGCGTGCCCAGGCGGTCGAGGACCGGCTGGGGATCAAAGCGGGCGGTGCTGTACGCCATGCGGGTGACGGCGTTGACGTCGAAGACAATCCCGTGAATGGTCTTCAGGTGACGGATCAGGGCCGGGTTGATTTTGGCCTGTTCGGTCAGCTGCAGTTCGTAGTCGTCCTCGCCCGGGCGCACGGTGAGGGAGATGGAGGCCAGCATGACCGGGGCAGAGACGCGCTGCGGTTTTCCACCAACGGCGGATGTCCAGACCACCGTGCCCGCCGAGAAGTAGCCCGCGTCGATGCCGCGGTCATTGGCGAGTTCGAAAATCTTGGACCGCAGATTGCGCGAGGCCCTCGCCGCGACGACGTACTGCTGGTGGTCCCGGATCAGGGTGGAGAGCCGGGTGCGCCGGCCGGCCATCAGCTGCGCCAGTCCGGACGGGTGTGCGTGGGTCAGGTCAATGGACCCCTCAGGCGTCTTGGTGAAGCGCAGCATGGTGTCTGCTCCGGTGACGGGCTTGAGCCCAGACAGCCATTTCCTGAGCTCTTCGGAGCCCTCGGGGTGGCCTTGACCAACTGACACTGCTGCCTTCTTTTCTGTGCTCGCGTTTACTGTGCTCACGTTTTCCGTGCTCGCGCGGGACGTCCTGAACAATACCGGCATGCATTCGAGGGTAGCCCGAATCCGGCGCCAGTGAGGCTCCGCAACACTGGCGGGAGACAAATTCGACCGAATTCACCGGATCGCCCGCCCCGCCAAATCCGGCCGGCGGACTCCCGGCCGGACCGACCCGGACAGACGGGAAATGGCCGGTCTCCCCAGGAGACCGGCCATTCGATCAGCCCGTTACCGGGCTATTCCCACTCAATGGTTCCCGGCGGCTTGCTGGTCACGTCGAGTACGACGCGGTTCACGCCGTCCACTTCGTTGGTGATGCGGTTGGAGATCCTGGCCAGCAGATCGTAGGGCAGCCGCGACCAGTCCGCCGTCATGGCGTCCTCGGAGGAGACGGGGCGCAACACGATCGGGTGTCCGTAGGTGCGGCCGTCGCCCTGGACGCCGACGCTGCGGACATCGGCCAGCAGGACGACCGGCATCTGCCAGACTTCGTTGTCGAGTCCGGCGGCGGTCAGTTCGGCCCGCGCGATGGCGTCTGCCTTGCGCAGCAGGTCCAGCCGCTCCTTGGTGACTTCACCGACGATGCGGATGCCGAGGCCCGGCCCCGGGAACGGCTGGCGGCCCACGATTTCCTGCGGCAGGCCCAGCTGGGCACCGACGGCGCGGACCTCGTCCTTGAACAGGGCGCGCAGCGGTTCAACGAGTTCGAACTGCAGGTCTTCCGGCAGTCCGCCCACGTTGTGGTGGCTCTTGATGTTCGCTGCACCTTCGCCGCCGCCGGATTCGACGACGTCGGGGTACAGGGTGCCCTGCACCAGGAACTTGATCTTCTCGCCGTGCGCGGCTGCCTCGGCGATGATTGCCAGCTCGGCTTCCTCGAAGGCGCGGATGAATTCGCGGCCGATGATCTTGCGCTTGGTCTCCGGGTCGCTGACCCCGGCCAGGGCCGATTGGAAGCGCTCCTGCTCGTTGGCCACGTAGAGCTTGACGCCGGTGGCGGCCACGAAGTCGCGTTCGACCTGTTCGGCTTCGCCTTCGCGCAGCAGTCCGTGGTCCACGAAGACACAGGTCAGCTGGTCGCCGACGGCTCGCTGGACCAGGGCGGCGGCGACGGCGGAGTCAACGCCGCCGGACAGGCCGCAAATGACCCGGGCGTCGCCGATCTGCTTGCGGATGCGGTCTACCTGCTCCTCGAGGATGTTGCCGGTGGTCCAGTTCGGTTCCAGCTTCGCGCCCTTGAAGAGGAAGTTCTCGAGGACCTGCTGGCCGTACGCCGAGTGCTTCACCTCGGGGTGCCACTGCACGCCGTAGAGGCTCTTCTCCTCGTTGGCGAAGGCGGCCACGTCGGCTCCGGCCGTCGTCGCCAGGACCTCAAAGCCGTCGGGGGCCTCGTGGACGGAGTCGCCGTGGCTCATCCAGGTGCTCTGGTGCTGGGGCATGCCCGCCAGGATGGAGCGGCCCTCGCCGATAGTGGTGGTTTCGGTGGCGCCGTACTCGCGGAGCCCGGTCTGGGCGACCTTGCCGCCAAGGGCGTTCGCCATGGCCTGGAAGCCGTAGCAGATGCCGAAGACCGGCACGCCGGCTTCGAACAGGTCCGCCCCGACGCTCGGGGCGCCTTCGGCGTAGACGCTCGCGGGGCCGCCCGAGAGGATGATGGCGGCGGGGTTCTTGGCCAGGAGCTGCTCGGTGCTGAAGGTATGCGGAACCACTTCCGAATACACATTCGCTTCCCGGACGCGGCGGGCGATCAGCTGCGCGTACTGGGCACCGTAATCAACAACCAGCACGGGCTTGTGGGACGTCTGGGATGCAGTGGGAGTAGTCACCGTACTAGCCTACTTTGCGGCGCCGTCCGCCCGCACATTGAGAAGCCGGTCCGGGCCCGGGAAAGGCCACCGGGTAAGCGAACTCACACGCCCGGTGCGGTGGCGCCCGGAGCTGGGCCGGGGCGTGCTCAGTAGCGCTGCGGAGCCTGCGGGTTTGCGGCCAGTTCGGCCTCCACCTCGGCGTGGAACTTCTTCTCCACGAAGAAGGACAGGAACGGCACCACACCGCCGAGCGCCAGGATGATCATCTTCGCGAACGGCCAGCGCATCAGCGACCACAGGCGGAAGTTGGACATGAGGTACACGACGTACATCCAGCCGTGCACAATCAGGACCGCGACGGAGAGGTTCACGCCGCCGATGACACCGGGCGGCTCGGCATCAGCGAAGCCGAGGCCAAAAGGCTCACCGGTGACGGCGTTGGTTCCGCCCGCGAAGAGGTACTGACCGAAGGCGTACCGGGCGATCAGTTCGGCGCAGAGCAGGAGCAGCATGGCGCCGGTCATGTACGCGAGCACCTTGTAGAACTTCAATGCCGAGCGGATCTGGGCCTCGGTTCCGCCGAAGCGGCGTTTCTTGCCGCGCCCGCTTCCGGGGGCGCTGGACTGCTGCGGCTGGACGGCCGGCTGGGGCTCGATCATGATTGCACTTTCGTTTCGGTGGGGTGCGGTTCGGTGGGGTCCGGTTCGGGGCGTTCCCGCGCCGCGGCGTCGTGTTCCTCGTCGAGGGCGTCCTCGAGTCCGCGGCGGTAGTCATCCTTCACCAGGCGCCACCAGATGAACAGCGCGAAGCCGGCGAACACGACCCACTCCGCGGCGTAGAACAGGTTCAGCCAGTTGACCTTTTCGGCGGGAGGCTGCGGCCCGACGTTCAGCGGCCTGACCTCCCCGCCGGACGCGGCGGCGCTGACGTCGCTGCCGCCGGCGGCCTCGGAGCTCGCGGCGACGAAGCCGGGGTAGCTGCTGACTTCCCAGATGTTGATGAGTTCCGCGACGGAGACGGCGCTGGCCCGGCCGGGGCCCGCGTCGGTCTCGGGCAGCGGGGCTTCGGAGGGCAGCAGCCGTCCGGTCAGTTCAATGGTGCCCGACGGCGGTGCGGGCGCGTCTGCGGGGTCGGCAACCCAGCCCCGGGCCACCGGGATCCAGGTCTGCGGCGAAGCGCCGGATCCGGTCAGGACGGGGGCTTCATTCACGGCCAGGGCCGAAACGATCCAGTAGCCCATGGCGCCGTCGTTCAGGCGGCCGGGGACGAGGACCTGCTTCTGCGGATCGTAGCTTCCGGTGGCCGTGACGATCTGGTCAGCGACCGAACCGGGAAAGAATTCCCCGGGCTGGAGCACCGTGGTGAGGGCTTTTGGTTCCTCGGTCGTGGTGGCGACCGTTACCTCGGGCTGGGTCGAGCGGCCGAACTGCCACTGGCTGAGCAGGACAAACACCCCTGATACGACGATCGCGAAGACCAAGCCTGCGATCCAGCGGGGTTTGAGGGCAGTTTTCAGCACACCTTAACCGTACTTCGTCCGTGTGTAGAACAACGAAACGGCTACAGAGTGGGCCTGCCCCCATCTCAGTGGTCGAAGAAGACCAGGCTGGAGTTGATGAGTTCGGCGATCACTTCGGGGTCGTAGGCGCGGCGGAGCGATTCGCGGAACGACTCCTTCGACAATGACCTGGCCAGCGTGGCCAGCACTTCGAGGTGCTCGGAGAAGGAGCTGGCCGGGGTCGCGATCAGGAGGACCACCGTCGCCGGACCGTCGGCGGCGCCGAAGTCGAGCGCTTTGCCGTATTTCGTGATGCCGACGGCGATGGTGGTCCGGGAGACGAACTCGCTGCGGGCGTGGGGCAGGCCGATGCCTCCGGGAAGGCCGGTGGCCAGCTGGTGTTCACGGGCGTTGACGTGCTTGAGGAAGCCCGGAAGATCCGAAATGCGCCCGGCGGCGTGCATCCGTTCCGCCAGCTGGGTCGTGGCGTCGAGCTTGTCGGTGGCGTCCATCTCGAGGATCACCATTTCGGGGGTGGTGAGCTCGGCGTCATACCGGTCCAATGGTTCCGCCAAGAGGTATCCCTTCGAAGTGGCGTCAGTGCGCCGGCAGCCTCGGGTCGAGGCTGCCGGCGGACGCTGCCGGTCAACGCAGCGGAACGATGTCCTCGACGCCCATCCGTGCTGCGTCAGCGGATTCGTCGTCCGGCTGCTCCTGGCTGAGCCGTTCGGCGTCGACCCTGGCCAGGTAATGCTTGATCTCGCCCTCGACCTGCGCATCGCTCCAGCCGAGGACTTCTCCCATCAGTTTAGCGACTACCGGTGCGGCGGACACACCGCGGTCCCAGGCCTCGATGGAAATCCGGGTCCGGCGGGTCAGCACGTCCTGCACATGCCGGGCGCCCTCATGCGTGGCGGCGTACACGGCCTCGGCGGCGAGGTAGTCGTCCGCGCCGGGCAGCGGTTCGCCCAGTTCCGGGTTCTCGGTGATGAGCGCCAGCACCTCCGGGGCCATCGAACCGTAGCGGTTGAGCAGGTGCTCGATCCGCGCGACGTGGACTCCGGTTTCTTCGGCCATCCGGTTCCGTTTGTTCCACGTGGCCTTGAACCCGCTGGCGCCGAGCAGCGGTATGGACTCCGTGCAGCTGGGCGGGACACGTTCGTCCATGCTGCGGGTCGCCTCGTCGACGGCGTCTTTGGCCATGACCCGGTAGGTGGTCCATTTGCCGCCGGCCACGACGACGAGCCCGGGCACCGGGTGGGCCACGACGTGCTCGCGGGAAAGTTTGGCGGTGGAGTCGTTTTCGCCGGCCAGCAGCGGGCGGAGACCGGCGTAGACCCCTTCGACGTCCTCGCGGGTGAGCGGGCGTTTCAGGACCCGGTTCACGTGCTCGAGGATGTAGTCGATGTCCTTGCTGGACGCGGCCGGGTGCGCTTTGTCGAGGTGCCAGTCGGTGTCGGTGGTGCCGATGATCCAGTGCCGGCCCCAGGGGATGACGAAGAGGACGGATTTCTCCGTCCGCAGGATCAGTCCCACGGTCGATTGGAAGCGGTCCCGTGGCACTACCAGGTGGATGCCCTTGGAGGCGCGGACCTTGAGTTGGCCGCGGTCGGTCACCATGGCCTGGGTCTCGTCCGTCCAGACGCCCGTGGCATTGATGACCTGCTTGGCTTTGATGTTGAACGAGGACCCGTCCTCGTGGTTGACCACCTTGGCACCGACCACGCGTTCGCCTTCGCGAAGGAAGGACACCACGGACATCTGGTTCACCGCGTGGGCGCCGTAGTAGGCAGCGGTGCGGACCAGGTTGGCGCAATACTTGGCGTCGTCGACCTGCCCGTCGTAGTACCGGATGGAACCGACGAACGCATCGTCCTTCAGGCTCGGCGCAGCCCGGAGGGTCCCCCGTCGGCTCAGGTGTTTGTGGAACGGCACGCCGCGGCGCTGGCCGGTGGAGATGGACATGGCGTCGTACAAGGCGATGCCGGCGCCCACGTAGGGCCGTTCCAGGAACGGCTTGGTCAGCGGGTACAGGAAGGGAACGGGCCGGGCGAGGTGCGGTGCGAGGGCCGAGAGAATCAGCCCGCGTTCGTGAAGCGCCTCCTTGACCAGGCCGAAGTCGAGCATCTCCAGGTAGCGGAGACCGCCGTGGATCAGCTTTGAGGAGCGGGAGGAGGTGCCCGCTGCCCAGTCGTTGGCCTCGACGATGCCGACGCTCAGGCCGCGTGTGATCGCGTCCAGGGCCGCGCCGGTGCCGACGATGCCGCCGCCGACGATGAGGATGTCGAGTTCCTTCCCCGGTTCGGTGGTGCCCCTGAGTACCGCGAGTGAAGCTTCACGTTCCGCAGGCCCAAGGGCACCGCCGGCCTTGGGAGAACCGCCGGGAAAACTGTTCATGTCACGCCTCCATCCGTCTCAAAGCTCGTAGTGCACCACACTACTTCCAACTTCCCCGGATGGGCAGGGGGCTGTCAGTTGCCTGCGTACGGCGAAACGACGACGTCGACGCGCTGGAATTCCTTCAGGTCCGAATAGCCGGTGGTCGCCATCGACCGGCGCAGCGCACCGATCAGGTTCGACGTTCCGGACGTGTGGTGGCCCGGCCCGAAGAGAACCTCCTCGAGCGGCCCGACGGTACCGACGTTGACCCTGTCGCCGCGGGGAAGTTCAAGGTGGTGCGCTTCCTGGCCCCAGTGCCAGCCCTTGCCCGGGGCTTCCTCGGCGCGGGCGAGGGCACTGCCGAGCATAACGGCGTCGGCGCCCATCGCGATCGCCTTGACGATGTCGCCCGAGGATCCCATGCCGCCGTCGGCGATCACGTGGACGTAGCGGCCGCCGGACTCATCCATGTAGTCGCGGCGGGCCGCGGCGACGTCGGAGATGGCGGAGGCCATCGGCGAGTGGATGCCGAGGGCGCGGCGGGTGGTGCTCGTGGCGCCGCCGCCGAACCCGACCAGCACTCCGGCGGCACCGGTGCGCATGAGGTGCAGGGCCGGGGTGTACCCGGCGGCCCCGCCGACGATGACCGGGACGTCGAGTTCGTAGATGAACTGCTTCAGGTTCAGCGGCTCGTGGGCCTTCGAAACATGCTCGGCCGAGACGGTGGTGCCGCGGATCACGAAGATGTCGACGCCGGCGGCCACCACGGTCTTGTAGTGTTCCTGGGTCCGCTGCGGGGTCAGGGAGCCGGCAACGGTGACGCCGGCGGCGCGGATCTCCGCGAGCCGGGTGGTGATCAGCTCAGGCCGGATCGGCGCCTGGTAGAGCTCCTGCATGCGCCGGGTGACGGCCGGGCTGTTGGTCTCGTCCTCGAGCGCACCGATCTGGTCCAGTACGGCCTGCGGATCCTCATACCGGGTCCAGAGGCCCTCGAGGTCGAGAACGCCGAGTCCGCCGAGCCGGCCCAGGGCGATGACGGTTTCCGGCGACATGGCCGAGTCCATCGGTGCGGCGATGACCGGCATGTCGAACTTGTAGGCGTCGATCTGCCAGGCGACGGACACATCCTTGGGGTCACGCGTACGTCGGTTGGGGACGATCGCAATGTCATCCAGGGAGTAGGCACGACGCCCACGCTTGCCACGGCCAATCTCAATCTCGTAAGTCACGTCCCCACTTTACTTGACCCTGGCCTTGACCCGGCGTTTGGCCGCGCCACCGGGCCGCGGAGGGCACGGCGGCGGCTGCCGCCCGCGCCGCGGAGAGCACCCCGCGATGCACGGATTAATCGATAGTCCACACGAACTTGACACTTTTTGTCAAGAGTTTACAAAACGCGCAAATGCCTTTACGTTTGCTTTCGCCCGGCCGGGATTTCAACCGGCCGCCTCCACCCCCAGTTCCGGGCATTCCGCAATGCCCGGTTAAAGAAAGCAGAACCCATGGGAAGTGCATCACTTAGGAAGTACCGCGTCCTGGCCCTGTCGCTGGCCGCCGTCGTTGGCACCATGACGCTCACCGTCACCCCGGCGCTCGCCACTCCCGGCACCGGACCGGTGGCCTCGGAGAATGTTCCGGCTCCGGACGTCAACGCCGGCGAGGCCTACACGCAGTTCATTGTCAGCTTCAAGAAGACGCCGGGCAACGCCACGCCCAACGGCCGTGCGAACGCGTGGGGCGCTGCCGCCAGGCAGCAGGGGGTGAGTGTGCGGGAACTGCGCGCCCTGGCCACCGGAGGAACCCTGATCGCCTCGGACAAGGCGCTGTCCGACCAGGCCGCCCAGGACTTCATGGACGCAATTGTCGCTTCCGGAGCGGTCGACGCCGTGGAACCCGACGCCCGCATGACGGCCGTGCTGTCGCCGAACGACACCCGTTACGGGGAGCAATGGGACTTCACCGGGGCCAACGGCATGCGCATCCCCGGCGCCTGGGATTCCTCCACAGGGTCAGGGGCCACTGTCGCCGTGATTGACACCGGCATCACGGCGCACCCGGATCTGGACGCCAACGTACTGCCGGGCTATGACTTCGTCTCCGATGCCACCGCGGCGCGCGACGGCAACGGCCGGGACTCGAACGCCCAGGACCAGGGCGACTGGTACGCCGGCGGCGAATGCGGCCAGACCGCAGCCGCCAACTCGTCCTGGCACGGCACGCACGTCTCCGGCACCGTTGCCGCTGTCACGGGCAATTCCACGGGTGTGGCCGGGGTCGCCCCGAATGCGAAGGTCCTCCCGGTCCGCGTCCTGGCCAAGTGCGGCGGATCCCTCTCCGACATCGCGGACGCCATCATCTGGGCCTCCGGCGGCACCGTCTCCGGGATCCCCGCCAACGCCAACCCGGCCAAGGTCATCAACATGAGCCTGGGCGGCTCCGGCAGCTGCGGCACCACCTACCAGGCTGCCATCGACTCCGCGGTGTCGCGGGGCTCCACGGTGGTGGTGGCTGCCGGCAACAGCAACCAGGACGCCGCCGGCTTCCGTCCGGCCAACTGCAACTCCGTGGTGACCGTCGCCGCCAGCAACCCGGGCGGCAGCCTGTCCTACTACTCCAACTACGGCGCGACCGTGGACCTCACCGCCCCGGGCGGCGACACCAGCGTCAGCGGCGGCGGCATCCTCTCCACGATCAACACCGGAACTTCGACGCCGGGCGGGGCTGGCTACGCCAACTACCAGGGCACCTCGATGGCGGCCCCCCACGTGGCCGGTCTCGCGGCCCTGATGAAGTCCAAGTCCCCCGCCCTTACCCCGGCCCAGGTGGAGTCCACGCTCCGGCAGGGCACCCGGGCGATGCCGGGCGGCTGCACCAAGGGCTGCGGCGCCGGCCTCTCCGATGCCACCGCCACCATGGGGCTGCTTGGCGGAACAACCCCGCCGCCGCCGTCGGGAAACCTGCTGCTGAACCCAGGCTTCGAGAGCGGCCCGGCGTCCTGGACCTCCGACCACGCGGACACCTTTGAGACCGGAACCAATGCCCGCACGGGCAGCGGTTTCGCCGGCCTGAACGGCTGGGGCCAGGCGACGTCGTACAAGCTCGACCAGACGATCTCCATCCCGTCCTCCGTGACCGGTTCCAGCCTGTCCTTCTACCTGAAGACCCTGACCGACGAGACCACCGCCGGTACCGCCTACGACACCCTGAAGGTGCAGGCCATCAGCGGGGGCGTCACGACCACGCTGGCCACCTACTCCAACCTCAACAAGTCCACCGGCTACGTGCTGAAAACCCTGAATCTGTCCTCGTTCAAGGGCAAGACCGTCACCCTGCGCTTCCTGGGCGTGGAGGACTCCTCGCTCAAGACCTACTTCTTCGTGGACGACACCTCGGTGACGACCTCGTAGCAGCAGGCCGGGCAGCAGGCCGGGCAGCAGGACTGGCAGCAGGAATGTCAGCAGGAATGGGCATGCCCTCCCTTCCCGGGAGGACATGCCCATTCTTCGTGCCCGCGCGTGGGCATAGCACCGTTATGTCCACTGGACCTGGCTCGCGGAGGGCATGTCCGCAGAGCGGAGGTCCGGGCAGGCCAGGCCGGCCCAGGGCCCGGCCTCCCCGTCAGACGCCCTCGGCCTCGTCCACGGTGAGCTGGGATTCGAACATCCGGAAGTAGCGGCCGCGCAGGGCCACCAGTTCCTTGTGGGTGCCCTGCTCCACAATCCGGCCGTCCTCCAACATGTAGACGACGTCGGCCTTCTCGATCGTGGCGAGGCGGTGGCTGATGGCGATCATGGTGCTGCTGCGGTCGGCGAAGAGCCGCGTGAAGATGCGGTGCTCCGCGAGCGCATCAATGGCCGAGGTCGGCTCGTCCATGACCATGAACGGGGCATTCCGGTAGAAGTTCCGGGCCATGGCGAGGCGCTGCCACTGCCCGCCGGACAGGCCGCTGCCTTTTCGTCCGCGCGGGTCCTCCATCCAGTTGCTGACGTGGTTGTCCAGGCCGTTGGGCAGCTTGTTGATGAACTCAAGGGCTTCGGCGTCCGCCGCCGCACGGCGGATCCGCCCGTCGTCGCGCAGTGACTCGACGTCGCCAAAGAAGATGTTCTCGGCCGCGGTCGCAAACTCGTACTTCAGGAACTCCTGGCTGAGCACCGCCAGATGGCGGTGCCAGGACTTGACGTCGACGGCGGCGAGGTCGACTCCGTCGAGCAGCACCTGCCCGGAATCCGGGCGGTAGAGCCCGGCGAGGATCCGGATGAGGGTGGATTTGCCGGCGCCGTTCTCCCCCACGATCGCGATGTGCTGGCCCTCGCGGATGGTCAGCGAGATGCCCTTGATGACTTCCAGTTCGCTGCCCGTGTAGGTGAAGCGGATGTCCCGCAGCTCCACGGTCCCGGGCGCCTGCAGCAGCGGCGGGGCGTGGTCAGAGTGCACCGGCAGCGCCATGAACAGCTCGTAGTCCTTGAGGTTCGCGAGGTCCTCGTCAATGGAACTGAGCGACGAGACGAGGCTGTTGGCGGTGGACAGGGCCCGGCTGACAATCTGCTGCACGTAGAGGAACTGCCCCACCGGCTGCGCCCGGGCGATGATCTGCCCGACCACCCAGATCAGCGACACCACCTCGGCGCCGTACTGCAGGGTGTCCGCGGCGAGCTGTTTGGGGATGTAGCGCTTCTGGAAATCCAGCCGCCGGCGCTCATCCGCGTCGCGAAGCCGGGAGCGGAGCCCCATGAGGTACCCGACGATCCCGTAGAGGCGCATCTCGGCGATATGCTGCGGACGCAGGAGGTTGATCTCGATCATCCGCCGCTGCCGGCGGGAATCGATCTGGGTGTTCCAGTGCGCGATCTGCTCGCGGGAGAGCTTGAACTGAAGGTAGACGCTGGGCACGATCGCCACGAGCACGATCACGGCGATCCACCAGCTGACCAGCATCAGCGCGCCGATCGCCAGGATCACCGAGACCAGCTGGGTGAAGATGGCGGCGATTCGGTCCAGGACGCGGGCGTAGGAATCGGAGAAGCGCTTGGCCCGGTCGTACAGGTCGACCGTTTCCTTGTCGTCGTAGCGCCAGAATTCCAGGGCCAGGAACCGCTCGTACATGAGGTCGCCCACGATCGCGCCGACCTTGAAGCTCATGAGCTGCTGGATGTACCGGTCCACGCTGCTGAAGGCACCCCAGAACAGTCCCAGCGCGGCGGTGATGATGACGTAGACAACGGCCTGCTGCCCCGCGGCGGCATCACCGGCGTAGGCGGCCGCGAGGGCCGTGGTGGTCAGGGCGGCGAAGTAGGTGGTGACGAGCGGCAGCAGCGCCGAGATCAGCGAACCCACGACTTTCATCACGACGGCGGCGGGCGAGGCCCGGAAGCTGACGCGCAGCACCTGCGCCACCGCGCGGGCGTAGGGCCGCAGCGCCAGTTTGCGCTTCGGCTCACGGGCGGGCCTGAGTTCGGACATGCCTCCAGCCTAGTTGCCGGATCTCACGGCGCAGGCGCGGCTCCCGGACGCACGAAGGCCACGGGGAGAGTTCCCCGTGGCCTTCGTGGTGCTGGAGCGGTGCGGTTTAGCGCGAACCGTAGTTCGGTGCCTCCACCGTCATCTGGATGTCGTGCGGATGGGACTCCTTCAGCCCGGCCGCGGTGATCCGGACGAACTTTCCACGGGCCTTGAGCTCCGGCACCGTCGGGGCGCCGGTGTAGAACATGGTCTGGCGGAGGCCGCCGACCAGCTGGTAGGCCACAGAGGCCAGCGGGCCGCGGTACGCCACCCGGCCCTCGATGCCTTCCGGGATGAGCTTGTCATCGCCGGAGACGTCGGCCTGGAAGTAGCGGTCCTTGGAGTAGGAGGTGTTCTTGCCGCGGGTCTGCATGGCGCCGAGGGAGCCCATGCCGCGGTAGAGCTTGAACTGCTTGCCGTTGACGAAGATCAGGTCACCCGGGGACTCGTCGCAGCCGGCGAGCAGGGAGCCGAGCATCACGGTGTCGGCCCCGGCAACCAGGGCCTTGCCGATGTCGCCCGAGTACTGCAGGCCGCCGTCGGCGATCAGCGGCACGCCGGCCGGAATGGCGGCCTTGGCCGACTCATAGATGGCGGTGATCTGCGGAACGCCGACGCCGGCGACCACACGGGTGGTGCAGATGGATCCCGGGCCCACGCCGACCTTGATGCCGTCGGCACCGGCGTCGATTAGCGCCTGGGCGCCTTCGCGGGTGGCGGCCTGGCCGCCGATGATGTCCACATGCGCGGCCACCGGATCGGACTTGAGCCGGTGGATCATGTCCAGGACACCTTGGGAGTGGCCGTTGGCGGTGTCGACGAAGAGGGCGTCCACGCCGGCGTCGATCAGCGCCATGGCCCGCTCCCAGCCGTCGCCAAAGAACCCGATGGCGGCGCCGACGCGCAGCCGGCCCTCGTCGTCCTTGGTGGCCAGCGGGTACTGCTCGGCCTTGGTGAAGTCCTTGGTGGTGATCAGGCCCTTGAGTCGGCCCTGCTCGTCAACGAGCGGGAGTTTCTCGATCTTGTTGGTCGCGAGCTTGTGCGAGGCTTCCTCGCGGCTGATGCCGACGTGCCCCGTGACGAGGGGCATCTTGGTCATAACGTCGCTGACCAGGCGGATGGGGAAATCCGCTTCCGGGACGAAGCGGGTGTCGCGGTTGGTGACGATGCCCAGCAGCCGCATGCCCTCGTCCACGACGGGCAGCCCGGAGACCCGGTAGTGCGAGCAGATTTCGTCCAGCTCGGCCAGGGTGGCTTCCGGACCGATGGTCAGCGGATTGGTGATCATGCCGGATTCGCTGCGCTTGACCCGGTCCACCTGGTCCGCCTGGTCGGCGATGGAGAGGTTGCGGTGAACGACGCCGAGGCCGCCCTGGCGGGCCATGGCGATCGCCATCCGCGATTCGGTGACCGTGTCCATTGCCGCGGAGAGCAGCGGGGTCTGGACCGAGATGCGCTTGGAGATCCGGGAGGAGGTGTCGGCCTCGGAGGGGATAACATTCGTGTGGCCGGGCAGCAGCAAGACGTCGTCGTACGTCAGTCCGATGAAGCCGAAGGGGTTGTGTTCGGGCTGGGTCATGAGTGCGCCTCTTACCTTGGTTACGGGTTTCACGGGTAGGGGTTGCAACAGATGACCAGCCCGTCATTACGGGCATGGCCTGTGCAGAAGTGTTGAATAAATACTAGAACCTTGGCGGCGATCCCCATATTCCGGGGCAGTAATGTGAGCAACGGCACCGGCCGGACCGGCGCCGGCGCGTCACGTCCAGCCGGTGGCAGCGAGCAGCCGCTGTTCGAACATCGGGATCATGCTCTGGACGTAGGTCTTGGTCAGGTGGTTGTCGTCCTTGTAGACGTACACATTCCCGACGACGGCCGGGCAGATCCCGCCAGCGCAGATGAAGTCGCTCAGGTCCATCAGGTGCAGCCCGGGCACCCTCCCCCGGTACGCGTCCAGCGGGGAGAACTCGGCCAGGGACTCCTGCAGCGGCACCTGGCATTTCGGGGCCTCGGGCCCGTGCTTCTGGACGCATTCGGGCATGTTCATGGTGAAGCGCGGGTTGTCGCGGATGCCGACCACTTCAATGCCGGTATCGGTGAAGGGTTTGATGCCTTCGAGGTACTGCGGCACCTCGGTTTCGAAGGGTGCGTCCTTGTGGGTCAGCGAGGCGACGGTGAAGACCGCGTCCGGCTGGTGGTCCAGGACGTACTGGGCGCTGGCCCTGTTGAAGGCGTTGCACCCGGCGTCCCGGTCCGGGGATTCGCCGCCGAAGCGGCAATTGCCCTTCAGGAGGGCCACGACTTCCCAGCCGTGGCTTCGGGCAACCGGGCCGAGCGCGGCCATGTACTGCTGGGCGTGGGAGTCACCGAGCACCACGATGCGCTTCGTAACGGTGTCCGGGCGGCTGTTCTGCAGGCATCCCGCGAGCAGCGGATCCCCCGGGATGTTCCCGTCCGTGCACAGCCCGTCGATGTCCGCCCATTCGTTCTTCATCGCGACCGGAGCCGGGATGATCTTCGCGTCCGGCGTCGGCTTGCCCGCATTCTCGGGCGCCAAAGCGGCCGCTCCGGGGGTCAGTTCCCTCGGCTGTGCCGCGGCCACGGCCTCATCCGCCAGCAGTCTGCTCTGCCACACGGACACCGGGCCCGCCAGCAGCGCGCCGCACGCCGCGATCACGACGGCGGTGCGCCAGGCGCGGCGCTGCGGCCAGTGCCACTCGCGCAGCGGCTTCTCCACGAACCGGGTGGTGAGCACGGCCAGCACAACCGAGGCGGCAACGATCGCCAGGCCCTGGATCAGGTTCGGCGCAGTGATGCCCGTCGCGGCGAGGGCCAGCACCAGCAGCGGCCAGTGCCAGAGGTACAGGGCGTAGGAGTTGTCCCCGAGCGATACCAGCGGCTTCCAGGTCAGGAACCGGTCCACGCCGAAGCGGCTGCCGCTCTGGCCGGCGACGATGATGGCCGCCGCGGCCAGCGTCGGCCACAGCGCTATGAAGCCGGGGAAGGAGCGGTCCACGGTGAGCAGCAGGCCGCAGGAGAGCATCGCGGCGAGGCCGGTCCAGCCAAGGACAACGCGCAGGGCCTTGCCGGGCTTGAGGTGCGGCAACGCGAGCGCCAGCAGCGAGCCGAGGGCGAATTCCCAGAGCCGGGTGCGGGTGTCAAAGTAGGCGTAGGACTGGTTGGTAGCTGTCTGCTCGATGGAAAACCCCAGCGACACCACGAAGATCGCGCCGAAGGCCCCGGCCAGGAGGGCGGGATAGCCAACCCGGTCGCCAACGCGGGTCCGGCGCAGGAACCGCAGCAGCAAGGCCGCGCCGGCGAACACGAGCGGCCAGAGCAGGAACACCTGGCCCTGGATGGACAGCGACCAGAAGTGCTGCAGCGGGCTGGCCGCCGCGTGGTCCTGCGCGTAGTAGTCGACGGCGGTGTCGGCCAGGAGCCAGTTCTGCCGGTACAGCAGCGAGGCCCAGGCCTGGTCCAGCACGTCGGGCCAGCGGCTCTGGGGCAGGACCACCCGGGTGCCGGCCAGGACGCCCAGGACAACCACAACGACGGCGGGAAGCAGCCGCTTGAGCAGGTGGAGCCAGTGGCTCAGGAGCCGCAGGGGCTTGCCGGCCTCCACCTTCCGGGCAAAGCTGAGGGTCGTCAGGAACGCCGAAATCAGCAGGAAGATGTCCACCCCGCCGGAGACCCGCCCGAGCCACACGTGGTAGGTGACCACCATGAGGACCGCGAGGGCGCGGAGTCCCTGGACCTCGGGGCGGTAGCCCGATTTTGCGCGCGCCGGCGAATCCGCGCCCGCCGCCTGCGGGCTGACTATGGTTCGCTCGTTCGACACTCGGGACCCTCCAAGCCGGTTTCCAAAGCTTCAATGCTACCGAGTCGAAAATTCTCTGGCCAATCACGGCGGCGGGAGTCCGTGGAGCGGCTGGTGGCGAAACTCCATGGGCATCGCCGGCAGGCGTCGCGCCTGAACCGGGAAGCATTGCGGGCACAGAAAAGGCCGGCCCGGCTGATGCCGGACCGGCCCTGACTGCTATGGCTTGGTGCTAGTGCTGGTGTCCTGCGTGCTGGTCTTCCTCGGCAGGCTTCTCGACCACGAGGGTTTCCGTGGTGAGCACCAGTGCCGCGATGGAAGCCGCGTTGCGGAGGGCCGCACGCGTTACCTTCACGGGGTCGATGACGCCGGCAGCGATCAGGTCTTCGTATTCGCCGGTCTTGGCGTTGAAGCCCTGGTTGTTGGCGGATTCGGCGACCTTGGCGACGACGACGTAGCCGTCGAAGCCGGCGTTCTGGGCGATCCAGCGCAGCGGCTGGGTCAGTGCCCGGCGGACGATGCCGACAGCAGCTGCCGCGTCGCCTTCGAGGGCCTGGACGGCCGGGTCCTCGTCGAGCGCCTTGAGGGCGTGGATGAGGGCGGCGCCGCCGCCGGCGACGATGCCTTCCTCCAGGGCAGCGCGGGTCGAGGACACGGCGTCCTCGATACGGTGCTTCTTTTCCTTGAGCTCAACCTCGGTGGCAGCGCCGACCTTGATCACGCCGATGCCGCCGGCCAGCTTGGCCAGGCGTTCCTGCAGCTTTTCCTTGTCCCAGTCGGAGTCCGTGCGGGTCAGCTCGGCGCGCAGCTGGGAAACCCGAGCTGCGACGTCCTCTGCCGAACCGGCGCCGTCCACGATGGTGGTGTTGTCCTTGGTGACGGTGATGCGCCGGGCGGTACCCAGCACCTCAAGGCCAACCGTGTCCAGGCTGAGGCCCAGTTCCGGCGAGACAACCTGGGCGCCCGTGAGCGTGGCGATGTCCTGCAGCATGGCCTTGCGACGGTCACCGAAGCCCGGCGCCTTGACGGCGACGACGTTCAGGGTGCCACGGATGCGGTTGACGATCAGAGTGGAGAGTGCCTCGCCGTCGACGTCCTCGGCGATGATGAAGAGCGGCTTGGAGCTCTGCAGCGCCTTTTCCAGCAGCGGCAGGAAGTCCTGGACCGAGGAGATCTTGCCCTGGTTGATCAGAATCAGGGCGTCTTCGAGGACAGCTTCCTGGCGTTCCGCGTCGGTGACGAAGTACGGGGACAGGTAGCCCTTGTCGAACTGCATGCCCTCGGTCAGGACCAGTTCGGTCTGCGTGGTGGAGGATTCCTCGATGGTGATCACACCATCCTTGCCGACCTTGTCGAATGCCTCGGCCAGCAGCTCGCCGATCTCGTCGCTCTGGGCGGAGATGGAGGCGACGTTGGCGACCTGGGTGCCTTCGACCGGGCGGGCGTTTTCGAGCAGGCGGGCGGCGATGGCCTCAACCGAGACCTCGATGCCGCGCTTAATCTGGCCCGGGGCGGCGCCTGCCGCAACGTTGCGGAGGCCTTCCTTGACGAGGGCCTGTGCCAGCACCGTGGCGGTGGTGGTGCCGTCACCGGCAACATCGTTGGTCTTGGTGGCGACCTCCTTGGCAAGCTGCGCGCCAAGGTTCTCATACGGGTCGTCCAGCTCGACTTCACGGGCGATGGTGACACCATCGTTGGTGATCGTGGGTGCGCCCCACTTCTTGTCCAGCACGACGTTGCGGCCGCGCGGGCCAAGCGTCACCTTGACCGTGTTGGCGAGCTTATCGATGCCGGCTTCAAGCGACCGGCGGGCAGCGTCGTTAAACGCAAGCTGCTTTGCCATGGTTTTGTCCTTTCAAAGACAGAACCCCGCGCAACTGACCCGTCAAAAGGAGGATCGGCGGCGCGGGGTCCAAGAGAGTTACTTTACGACGATCGCCAGGACGTCGCGGGCGGACAGCACGAGGTACTCGGTGCCGCCGGTCTTGACTTCAGTTCCGCCGTACTTGGAGTAGATAACAACGTCGCCAATGGTGACATCGATCGGGACGCGGTTGCCGTTGTCGTCGAAGCGGCCGGGGCCAACTGCTACAACTTCGCCTTCCTGCGGCTTTTCCTGCGCGGAGTCCGGGATAACCAGGCCGGAAGCCGTGGTCTGCTCGGCTTCGAGCGGGCGGACAACAATACGATCCTCAAGAGGCTTAATAGAGACCGACAATGACCTCTCCTTTTCGTCAGCAAATTCGTGGACTTCAAAGCTGTGGTGCCAAGGCGTACAGACCGTCGTCGCGGTGCCGGCAGCAGCCTGGCTGTAAAGCTTCAGGTGTTAGCACCCTCCTAGGGAGAGTGCTAATGACGACTCTATGTAAGTAGTTAGCACTCGGTCAAGGTGAGTGCCAGAAATTCGTTCCCGGTGAACAGTGCAGGCTGTTCAGACACCGGTGCCGGCGCCGGGCTACCGTCCGCCCAGGTCCTCGAAGTCGACGTCCTCGCCGTTGTCGCCGTCGTCCGAACCGGCCTCGTTCCGGTGCCGGTACAGCACCAGGCCGGCCGCCGCGGCGAGGGCGGCACCCAGGGCCAGGAACACGGCGCCGCCGGCGCGGACCGCGGCGTAGCTCTCGCGGATGGCCTTCGCCTCGTCGGTGGTGTCCTGGACGTCCTTGCCGCCGACGGAGTAGACCGTGGCGTTGAAGGAGTCCAGGAAGAAGATGATGACCAGGAGCGCCACGCAGACGACGGCGATGACGACGCCGGCGATCAGCGCCGGCCGGGCGTAGCGGGCGAGTCCCTGGCGGGCGGGATGGCCGCCGTCGGCGTCCTGCTGCGCGGCGCCGTTCTCCGGGTAGTTCTCGTCTGTGCCGCTGTCCGTGCCGCTGTTTGCCGTGCCGCTGTCATCCATGCCGACAACCTTATCGGGCGCCCGGCCCCACCCGCGCTGAACTAGGCTGGATCCCATGGCTGACGCACCGCAGGACCAGATCGCCCCGCTTTTGAACCCCGAGGGCTGGGAGCTGCTGGCGTCACTTGGGCCCTACCGGGAGGACGAGGCGTTCCGGCTCAACGCCTCCCTCCGGAAGGCCGGCCACTCCCCCGAGCTCGTCTCGGCCGCCCTCACCCAGTCGCGGCTGCGGACCAAAGCCGAGGCCAAGTTCGGTGAGTTCGCCCGGCAGATGATCTTCACCCAGGCCGGCCTGGAGCAGGCCACCCGGCTCACCGTGGCGGCCCGGCACGCGCAGCGTTTCGCGGAAGCCGGCGTGCAGCATGTGGCGGATCTTGGCTGCGGCCTCGGTGGTGATGCGATGGCGTTCGCCTCGCTGGACATCCAGGTCACGGCGGTGGAGAGTGACGAGACGACGGCGGCCTGCGCCACGATGAACCTGATCCCGTTCCGGAACGCCACTGTGGTCCACTCCGATGCGACCACGGTTCCCCTCGACGGGATGGACGGTGTCTGGCTCGATCCGGCGCGCCGGACCACTTCCACCTCGGGCACGAAGCGGCTCTGGGATCCGGAGGACTTTTCCCCGCCGCTGTCCTTCGTCGAATCCCTGGCCGCGGCCGGCCTGGCCGTGGGTGTGAAGATGGGCCCGGGCATGCCGCACGATTCGGTGCCCAAGGACTGCGAAGCCCAATGGGTGTCCGTCGGCGGGGACGTCACCGAAGTGGCGTTGTGGTTCAACGCGGTCCGGCGGCCGGGAATCCGACGCGCTGCCCTGCTGCTGGGCCCCGCGGGCGCGGCGGAGCTCACCAGCGCCGAGGACTTCGACGGCGGCCCGGTCGCCCCGGTGGGACCGGTCGAGGGGTACCTCTATGAGCCCGACGGCGCCGTCATCCGCGCCGGGCTGGTGGCCGACGTCGCGCTCCAGCTGGACGGGCACCTCGTGGACGAGCACATCGCCTACATCTGCGCCCCGGAACTGCGGGACACCCCCTTTGCCCGGGCCTACAAGGTCCTGGACGTGATGCCCTACAACGTCAAGGCGCTCAAGGCCTGGGTCAAGGACCAGGGCATCGGAGTGCTGGACATCAAGAAGCGCGGCACCTCGGTCACTCCGGAGGAACTGCGCAAACAGCTCCTCCCGGGAGGGAAGACCGGAGGGAAGAACAAGGGCACGAAAACAGCCACCCTGGTCCTCACCCGGATTGGGGAGGAAAGGGTGGCTGTTTCGGTGGAACCGGTCTAGGACCGGGTGGCCGTAGTCCCGGCTTCCCGGGGTGGCTACTGGGCCCGCATGAAGTCCTCGGCGGCCCGGACCTGCTCGTCGCTGGGCCGGATCCCCGTGTACAGCACAAACTGCTCCAGCGCCTGGATGGTCGCCACTTCCGTACCGGTGATCACGGTCTTCCCGGCCGCCCGGCCGGCCTTGATCAGCGGGGTCTCGGCCGGCAGCGCGACGACGTCGAACACCACCTTTGCGGCGTCCACTGCTTCCTGCGGGAAGGACAGCGCCTCGGCATCGGAGCTGGCTGCCGCGCTCCCTGCCATACTGCCGGCCATACCAATAGGAGTGACGTTGATGATCATGTCTGCCGTCAGGGAATCGACGTCGGCGCGCCAGGCAAAGCCGTAGAGCCCGGCGAGCGCCCGTCCCGTTTCTTCGTTGCGTGCGATCACGGTGACGTCCCGGAACCCGGCGTCGCGCAGGGCGGCGGCCGTGGCCTTCGCCATGCCGCCGGCGCCCCGCAGCAGCACCGAGTGTGTCGAGGGCACGGCGTTGCGTTGCAGCAGCTGCTCGATCGCCGTGTAGTCGGTGTTGTAGGCGGTGAGGGTGCCGCCGTCGTTGACGATCGTGTTGACCGAGTCGATGGCTTTCGCGGACGGGTCCATCACATCCACGAGCGCAATGACGTCCTCCTTGTAGGGCATCGACACGGCGCAGCCGCGGATTCCGAGGCCGCGCACTCCGGCGATCGCCTGGCCGAGGTCCGTGGGCGCGAAGGCCTTGTAGATCCAGTTCAGGCCAAGCTGGTCGTACAGGTGGTTGTGGAAGCGCGTCCCGTTGTTGCTCGGCCGGGCCGAGAGCGAGATGCAGAGGGTCATGTCTTTATTCAGGATGGGCACCCCTCCATTAAACGACAGTCCCGCCCGGGCCGCCGCGCTCCCGGACGCAGGCCGGTCCGCGCCGGCCTGCTGTTACGCGCAGCCGGTTCCCGGCTGTTGGGACCCGACGGCGACAGGAAGCTTTCCGGGAGCCTTGGCATGTCCGGCCAGCACGGCGGCGAGCGCGTCGAAAGCGCCCTGGCTCCGGCCGTAGATCGCGATCCTGGCCGGGGCCGTGGACTCTGCCAGTGGCCAGGGCGCGTCGAGGGCCACCGCCACATCCGCCGGCGTGTGCGGCGCAGCCGGTGATGCCGAGGCGCCGATCAGCGAGACGAGCGGTCCCGCGCCGATGCTGATGCCGGCGTTCCGGGCAGAGGCGGTGAAACGCGCCCGGTCCTGGGCCGAGCCGCCCGTCACGCGGACGCTGGCCGGCACGATCGGCCCCTCGCAGGGCCCCGCCAGGACCGTGATGGCCGCCGCAGAGACTTCCTGCGACAGGCCGCTGCCGCTGCCGGGCGCCGTTCCGGGTCCCGCGCCCGTGCGGGCACGCCAGATCATCATGGTCACGACGCGCTGCGCCGCCTCGGCCAGCCGTTCGGGCGGCAGGGCACCGCTGCGGACCGCGGCGATGATCGCGGCATGGGCCGCGTCGACGTTGGCGGGCATCAGCAGCAGGTCGGCGCCGGCGGCAAGGGCCAGCGGCGCGGCGGAGTCGTTGGGATACCGTCCCTTGACCGCGCCCATGTTCAGCGCATCCGTAACGGCCACACCCTGGAATCCCATCCCCCTCAGTTCGGCGTAGGCCGCCTTGGATACGGAAGCGGGGACGCCGGGCTCGAGCGCGGGAACGGCGATGTGGCCGGTCATGACCATCGGCAGGCCGGCATCGATGGCAGCCTGGAAGGGCTTGAGGTCCTTGGCCCGGAGCTGCTCCAGGCTTGCGCCCTGGACCGGCAGCCGGGCATGGGAATCGACGCTGACCGAGCCGTGGCCCGGAAAGTGCTTCGCGGCCGGCAGCAGCCCCGCCGCCAGCATCCCCTGGGAAAACGCGACCCCGAAGCCGGAGGCGGCGTCGGCGTCGCCGGACATGGACCGAGCCCCGATGGTCGGATCGGCCGGGCCCATGGTGACGTCGGAGGTCGGGGCGAAGTCGGTGTTGAAGCCCAGCGCCGCGAGTTCGGAGGCCATGGCCTGGCCGGCCTCGCCGGCAAGCGGCCCGCTTCCGGCCGCGCCGTAGCTCATCGGGGCGGGCCATTCGGTGAGCGGCGCCCGCAGCCGTGCCACCACGCCGCCTTCCTGGTCGACGCCGATCAGGCCGGGCCAGCTGCGGCCGCCGGCCTGTGCCGCGGCCTGAAGCCGGTTGGCGATGCCGTGCATCGCCGCGGTGTCCACCCGTCCGTCGGGCATGCCCGGGACGTTGTCGCCCATGATGATGGATCCGGCCAGGTGCAGACGCTCGATGACTGCGGCCTGGGCCTCATGGTCGAGTCCGCGGTAGAACGGCAACAGGACCTGCCCGGCTTGCTGCTCAAGGGTCATCGCGGCAACGGCCCTGGCCGCGGCCGTCGCGTCCCGCTGCTGTGGCCCCCAACCGAGCGGCCGGATCCCTGCGCGCGGGAATGTCGCTGGATCGTCCGGCAGCGTTGCGGACGGATCGGAGGGTGGCGCCGGGGGCGCCGGCGGTGGTGCCGGCGCGGTCGGTGCTGTGGGTGCGGGGGGCGCGGAGTCTGCCGAAGGGTCCGGCGTCGGAGGCTCCGAGCAGGAGGCGGTTCCGAGGACCAGCCCCAAAATTGCCGTCAGTACCGCCGCGCTCCGGGGTCGTTTGTGAACACTTTCACGTTTTCGCTGCAATCTGGCCACCGGCTCGATGCTACCCCTGCACTAGACTTGAGCCACCGTTGCCTCGCCAACTGTCCGGCAAATCCGCCCAAGACGAAAGCCGGACGGGGCAGGGAAACGGACAGCACAACAATGAAGGGACCACATGAAGATTGACTTCGCTTCATCCAGGCAATCAACTCTTGGTGTGGAATGGGAACTTGCCCTTGTGGACGCGGAAACCGGGGAACTGGCGTCCGTGGCCAATGAGGTTCTCCGCGGGGTCGCCGCGCGGCACCCCGAGCTGAACGAGGACGACGAGCACCCGCACATCAAGCAGGAGTTGCTGTTGAACACGGTGGAGCTGGTCACCGGCATCTGCAATACCGTGGCGGAAGCGAAAGCGGACCTCAGCAGTTCCCTTGCCGCCGTCCGTGATGTCACCGATCCCATGGGCGTCGAGATGTTCTGCGCCGGCAGCCACCCCTTCAGTCCCCCGCAGCTGCAGCCGGTGACCGACAAGGCGCGCTACGCCAAGCTCATCGACCGCACGCAATGGTGGGGCCGCCAGATGGTGATTTACGGTGTCCACGTGCATGTGGGCCTGGACAGCCGGGACAAGGTGCTCCCGGTCCTGGACGGCCTGGTGAACTATTTCCCGCAGTTCCAGGCGCTCTCCGCCTCCAGCCCGTTCTGGGGCGGCGAGGACACCGGGTACGCCTCGCAGCGCGCGCTGATGTTCCAGCAGCTGCCCACCGCCGGTTTGCCCTTCCAGTTCGCCAGCTGGGAGGACTTCGAGTCCTATGCCCAGGACATGTTCACCACCGGTGTGATTGACTCACTCTCCGAAATCCGCTGGGACATCAGGCCCGTCCCGCATTTCGGCACCATCGAGATGCGCATTTGCGACGGCCTGGCCACGCTGGAGGAAGTCGGCGCCATCGCCGCCCTGACCCAGTGCCTCGTCGACGAGTTCTCCACGACGCTGGACAACGGCGGCACCATCCCCACCATGCCGCCCTGGCATGTGCAGGAGAACAAGTGGCGTGCGGCCCGCTACGGCCTGGACGCCATCATCATCCTCGACGCCGCGGGCAACGAACAGCTCGTCACGGATCACATCCGCGAGACGGTCGCCCGGCTCGAACCCGTCGCCGTGAAACTGGGCTGCGTCACGGAGCTGGCCGACGTCCTGAAGATCATCGAGCGCGGCGCCGGGTACCAGCGGCAGCGGCGCGTGGCGGCCGAGCACGGCGGCGACCTGCGCGCCGTCGTCCTGGACCTGGTCCAGCAGATGCGCAAGGGCCCCGAAGCCTAGGCCGGCCCGTCGTGTCGCCGGACCGGCTCAGGCCGAGACGGTGGTGACCGGCAGCGAGGAATCCGGCGCGAAGCCGATGCCGCTCGGCGCGATCCCCGCCATCACCAGCCGGGCGCCTAGCGCCGCGACCATGGCGCCGTTGTCCGTGCACAGGGCCAGCGGCGGGACGGTCAGCCGGATCCCGGCGGCGCTGCAGCGCTGTTCGGTGAGCTGGCGCAGCCGTGAATTCGCCGCCACGCCGCCGCCCAGCAGCAGCTCGGTGATGCCGTTCTCCCGGCAGGCCAGCACCGCTTTGGAGGTAATGATGTCCACGACGGCCTCCTGGAAGGCAGCGGCGATGTCCGCCACCGGCACCGTCTCGCCGCGGGCCTCGAATTGCTCCACGCAGCGTGCGACGGCGGTCTTGAGTCCGCTGAAGGACCAGTCGTAGCGGTGCGGGCCGGGTTCCTCCGCGGTTCCCATGTATTTGGGCTGGCTGAGTCCGCGAGGGAAGCGGATGGCCTTGGCGTTGCCCATGCGTGCCAGCTTGTCGATGGCCGGGCCGCCCGGATAACCGAGGCCCAGGAGCCGCGCCACCTTGTCGTAGGCCTCGCCGGCAGCGTCATCGATGGTGGACCCCAGCAGCTCAACGTCCCCGGTGATGTTCCGGATCCGCAGGATTTCGGTGTGACCGCCGGAGACCAGCAGGGCGCCCAGGTTTTCCGGCAGGGCGTTCGCCGGCTGCGCGCCTTCGTCCGTCTGCAGCAGCCCGACGCCGACGTGCGCGACGAGGTGGTTGATGGCGTAGAGCGGTTTGCCCGTCGCGACGGCGAGCGCCTTGGCAGCGCAGACGCCAACCATCAGGGCGCCCGCCAGCCCGGGACCGGACGTGACGGCGATCGCGTCAATGTCTTCCAGGGTCACTCCGGCCTCGGTCAGCGCCTCGCGGAGGGTGGGGACGAAGGCGTCCAGGTGCGCTCGGGAGGCGATCTCGGGGATCACGCCGCCGAACCGGACGTGTTCCTCCATGGAGGAGGACACGGTGTTGGTCAGCAGCTGCGTTCCGCGGACAATCCCGACGCCGGTCTCGTCGCAGGAGGATTCGATGCCAAGGACCAGCGGCCGGCCGAGCTGGGTGCTGTTCATGGGCGGTCTGCTTCCCTGGGTGTGGTGTCGGGGTGGGGGGTGCCGAGCCGGAGCCGCATGATCAGCGCGTCGACGCCGTCGCGGTAGTAGCGGGGCCGGACGTGGATCTGTTCGAATCCGTAACGGCGGTAGAGCTGCTGGGCGCGGGGGTTGTCGGCCCGGACTTCCAGGAGCACGTCCTCGGCACGCCGCAGCCGGCTTTCCCGGATGAGCTCGGTCAGCAGCGCCGAACCGATCCCCTGGCCTTCCTGCTCCGGCACGACGGCGATGGTCTGGACGTCGGCGATCGGCTCGATGCACATCAGCCCGGCGTAGCCCACGATCTGCCCGGCACGCTCGGCCACGAGGTAGCGCCGGGTCTCGGCCTGCGCCAGCTCGGCGTCGAACATCTGCCGCGGCCAGGCGTCCACCGGGAACAGCCTGCACTCCAGCTCGTGCACAGCCGGGATGTCCGCGGCGGTCATGTCCCGCAGGGTCACCCCGCCGGGCAGCCGCGCCGGGTCAGTGGCCGGTCCTGCGGCCGCCCCCGTGGCCTGTGCCGAGGCCTGTGCTGCGCTCTGTCCTGCGGACCGGGCGTTCACAGCGCCCGCTTCCGCGGGCCGGGGACCTGGGCGTCGGATTCGCGCAGGTACAGCGGGGTGGAGTCCAGCAGCTGCTCCCCCGCGGCGAGCCGCGCCAGCGCGAACTGGCCCAGCGAGAGGGCCTCCGGCTGGCGGTCGCTGAATGCCGGGACGGCCTTCACGACGTCGGCATACAGGCCGGCGCCGGCGCCGTAGACCGGAAGATCGGGAAGGTCCGCGGCAAAACCGACGTGCGGGCCGTCCAGCAGCTGCGGCAACTGGCCGCTGCTGAGGGCATACCGGGCCCAGTAGACCTCTTTGCGCCGGGCATCCGTGGCGACGATGAACTCCGGCGCCGCATCGGTGGACTCCGCCACCTCCAGGGCGATGGCGTCCAGGCTCATCAGCCCGTAGAGCGGTTTGCCCCAGACGAACGCGAGGGTGCGGGCCGTGACGATCCCCGAGCGCAGTCCGGTGAACGGGCCCGGCCCCACGCCGGTGACAACCGCGTCGATGTCGGCGCCGCTCAGGCTGGCTTCGGCGAGGAGCGCCTCGATTCCCGGCGCCAGCACCTCGGCGTGGCTCCGGGTGTCTTCGGTGGCGAAGCTTCCCACGAGGGATTCAGGGGTGTCGTCGGAGACGAGCGCGGCGCTGGCCACCGCCGAAGTGTCGATGGCTAGGATCAGCATCAGTTCCCTTCCGGGGTATGGGGCGGGCGCTGCGGCGCGGGAGGGGCAGGCGCGGCCGCAGCCTGCACGGGCGCCGCGGCCGCGGCGAGGACAGGAGGGGCCACCCAGCGCGGACCGAAGCCACGGATCACGATGGTGCGCGGTTCGTCGTCGTCGTCGGTGTCAAAATCCAGCACCTCAGCGTGTTCGGTTGTTTCCGGGGATTGGGCAGATTCCGGAGACTGGGCGCCGCCGAGACTGCGGACCAGGTCCACTTCGAGCCGGCTCTCACTCAGGTGCTCCACCCGGCCGCGGCCCCATTCCACCACGGTCACGGCGCTGTCCATCGTGTTCTCCAGGTCGATATCGTCGATTTCCGAGGCCGACCCCAGCCGGTAGGCATCAACATGCACCAGGTCCGGGCCACCCGGCCGCGGACCATCGGGCAGGTTCGGGTGGATCCGGACCAGCACGAACGTCGGCGAGATGATTCCGGACCGGACCCCCAGGCCCTCGCCGAGGCCCTGCGTGAAGGTGGTCTTGCCCGCTCCCAGCTCCCCGGTGAGGACCAGCAGGTCACCGGCCTGGAGCTGGGCGCCGAGGACCGCCGCGAGCGCGTGCGTTTCGTCCGCGGTCCCGACTTGCAGGGTCTGTTCCCAGGCCGCCGCGCTCACGGCCGCTGCTCGCCGCTGGAGGGATCTTCATTGACGTAGCGGCGCGGCACCCGGGGACTGATCCGCGTCACGATCTCGTAGTTGTTGGTGCCCGCGGCCTGGGCCCAGTCCTCTGCGGTGGGCCCGCCGTCGTCGCCGTTGCCAAACAGCACGGCTTCGGCGCCGAGGACGCTGCGGCCGCCGGCCGAAACGTTGAGCGGGCCCAGGTCGATCACCATCTGGTCCATCGCGATGCGCCCCACCACGGGGTAATTCACGCCCTCGACCCGGACCGGTCCCCCGGTGGCGATACGGGGGACGCCGTCGGCGTAGCCGAGCGGGATCAGCCCCAGCGTGCTCGCGCCGCCGGTGCGGTAGTTCAGTCCGTAGGAGACGCCCTGGCCGGCGGGCACATCCTTGCAGTGCGAAACGACGGTGCGGACCGTCATGGCGGGGCGCAGGCCCAGTTCCTCCGAGCTCTGCCCCTCAAACGGCGAGAGTCCGTACAGGCCCAGCCCCACGCGGACCAGGTCAAAGTGGGTGTCGGGCCGGGACAGGGTGGCCGGGGTGTTGGCGAGGTGCCGTACCTCGGGGTCCACGCCCGCGTCCTGGGCGATGGCGAGGGCTTCGCGGAAGGCCGCCAGCTGGTCGTCGGTTTCCGGGCGCTCGGGTTCATCGGCGACGGCCAGGTGGGAGAAGATGCCCACCACGCGCAGCAGGCCCTGGTCCTGGTAGTCCATGGCTTCGCCCACGAGGCTGTCCCAGGCATCCAGGGTCGCGCCGTTGCGGCCCAGCCCGGTGTCGATCTTAAGGTGCACACGGGCCGGCCGTTCCTGCTCGCGGGCGGCCGCAACAATGCGTTCCAGCTCCCAGCCCGAGCAGCCGATGTCGATCCCCGCAGCCACGGCGGCGGCGAAATTGCTCTCCGGGGTGTGCAGCCAGGCCAGCAGGGGTGCCTCGATGCCGGCGGCGCGCAGGGCCAGGGCCTCGGAGATGTGGGCCGTTCCCAGCCAACTGGCGCCGGCGCCGAGCGCGGCCCGGGCGACAGGGACGGCGCCGTGGCCGTAGGCGTCGGCCTTGACCACCGCCATCACCTGCGCCGGTGATGCCACGGACGCCACGCGGCGGACATTGTGCCGGATGGCTTCGAGGTCGATTATTGCCGAGCGCTCCTCGGCATAGGCCGGCGGAGCCTCCGGAACGGGCCGGAAGTCACCTGTTGCTGCTGGGTAAGTCACTTAACGATTCTAGGGGTGGCCGCGCATCCGGCTTAATTCAGGGCCCGTGGCAGCCTCCCCCGGGTGGACATGCCCAGTCTTCACGCCCGGCGCTGGGCACAATGGCATCATGTCCATCCCTGGGCCCGCAGGGAGGGCATGTCCAGTGGCCACGCATTCCCGGGCCCGAACCCTCCCGCGGGACATGCCCAGTCTTCACGCCCGCCACTGGGCACAATGGCAGCATGTCCACTCCTGGCCCCGGACGGAGGGCATGTCCAGTGGCCACACGTTCCCGGGCCCTACCCCTCCCGCGGGACATGCCCAGTCCTCACGCCCGCCATTGGGCACAATGGCAGCATGTCCGCTCCTGGGCCCACGCGGAGGGCATGTCCAGTGGGAGGGAGAGGCGGCTACGCGTCCGAAAGGTGAGCGATGGTCGCCGTCGCCCGCCGTTGCGCTTCCTGCGGCACGTCCCGGACGATGTCCTCGAGGAAGCGGTAGCGCCGGAGCCACTGGCTGCTCTGGCGTTCCTTCCGGGCGTTGGCCCGCTGCCACCAGTCCGCGATGTCCCCCCAGCCGGGTGCGGCCAGCGAGCCGCCGACCTCCTGTACGGCCAGCGCGGCGCAGAGATTGGCGAACCGCAGCCGGTCGCCGAGCGGCCAGCCCGCGAGGCAGCCGACGATGAAGGCGGCGCCGAAGCAGTCCCCCGCGCCGGTCGGGTCGAAGGCCGGCACCGGCAGCGACGGGACCCACTCCTCCTCGCCCGTTTCCGAGTCCACAGCCATAGACCCCTGGGGCCCGAGCGTCACCACGGCGACCGGCACCTTGTCCGCCAGGGCGTAGAGCGCCGCCCACGGATTGTCGTGGCCGGTGAAAGCCATCGCCTCATGCTGGTTCGGCATAAAAGCATGGAAGTACTGCAGGTTGTCCAGCCGTGCGGAGGACCAGGCTCCCGTGGGATCCCAGCCGACGTCGCCGAACAGCCGGACCCCGGCCTTGTGCGCGTCGAGCGCCCACGGCTCCAGCTGCTCACCGAGCTCTGCGACGGCGGCGAGCGCCGGCGGCGGGCAGCCGACCAGTTCGCTGGAGGTCACCGGTGCCGGGTGGCCGTGGGTCACCATGGACCGGTCGTGGTCCACGCTGAGGGACACCGTGACCGGGGAGTGCCAGCCGGCGATCTTCCGGGACAGCGACAGGTCCACGTGTTCCTGTCCGGCCAGGATCTTCCAGTTGTAGTCGCCGTAGCCGTCATCACCGAACGCTGCCGCCAGCCCGGTCCGCAGGCCCAGCCGTGCCGCGGCGATGGCCTGGTTGGCCACACCGCCGGGGCAGCTGCCCATCCCGTCGCTCCAGATCTCGGTTCCGGCGACCGGCGCATGCGGCAGTCCGGTGAAGATGATGTCCTGGAAAACGGTCCCGGTCAGCAGCAGGTCAAAGCCCTCCGCCGCCGGGATCCGGACGGAGGAAAGCGGGTCAAAGCGCCGCGTCGGTATCGCGTCCATATATGCACAGTACGCCGTCCGGGTACCGCAGGAAAGCGTCCGCGGGGGCCCGGAACGTGCCGCTGTGCATAGACTGTCGACATGCGGCTGATGATTGCCGGGGGCGGCGGATTCCGGGTACCGCTGGTCTACCGGGCACTTTGCGCGGGCCCCTTCGCCGGGCTGGTCCGAGAACTGGTGCTGTACGACGTCAATCCCGGCCGGCTCGCCGCCATCAACGCGGTCCTGGCCTCGCTCGCGGGGCAGCACCCGCCCGGCGCCGCGCCACCTCCCGCAATCCGCGCCACCACCTCCCTGGCCGAGGCGCTGCCCGGCACGGACCTAGTGTTTGCCGCGATCCGCCCCGGCGGGACAGCCGGCCGCACCGCCGACGAGCGGGTGGCCCTGGACCTGGGACTCCTGGGCCAGGAAACCACGGGAGCCGGCGGCATCTCCTATGCGTTGCGGTCCATTCCCCGCATGCTGGACCTCGCCGCCCAGATGCGGCAGCACTGCCCTGACGCGTGGCTGCTGAACTTCACGAACCCGGCCGGCATGGTCACCGAAGCCCTGGTTCCGGTGCTCGGCCGCAAAGTGGTCGGCATCTGCGATTCGGCCAGCGGACTGGTGCACCGGGCGGCGCGGGCCGCCAGCGTCGCGCTGCCCGAGGGAAAGCTCGACGGCGTGGGCTACTACGGCCTGAACCACCTCGGCTGGCTGTACCGTCTGGCGTCCGGCGGCCGCGACGTACTGCCCGGGCTGCTGGCCGATGCGGACGCCCTGGCCGGGTTCGAGGAGGGACGCCTGTTTCCGCAGCCCTTCCTGGCCGAGCTGGGGTGCCTGCCCAACGAATATCTGTACTACTACTACGAGACCGAACGCGCCCTGGCCGGCATCCGGTCCTCCCCCGCGACCCGCGGCGAGTCCATCGACCGGCAGCAGTCCGAGCTCTATCCGCGGCTCGCGGCGGCCGGCCGGGAGGCCTACGGGCTGTGGGACGCCGCGCGCCGTTCCCGAGAGGAGGGATATCTCGCCGAGGCACGTGCCGCCGGCGAGCGCCGGGATGAGACGGACCTGGCCGGCGGCGGCTACGAACGCGTCGCCCTAGCGGTGATGCGCGCCCTCTCCGGCGGCGGCGCGGCGGAGCTGATCCTGAACACCCCGAACACCACCAGCGACGCCGGCGGGGGCGCAGCGACGCCGGCGATCCCGGGGCTGCCCGCGGAAGCCGTCGTCGAGGTGCCCTGCCGGGTGACGCCCGACGGCGTGGCGCCGCTGGCGCAGGAGCGACCGGCTCCTGCCCAGCTGGCCCTGCTCCGGCAGGTCAAGGACGTCGAACGGCTCGTCGTGGCGGCCACCAGCCGGGACGCGGGGTCGACCGGGGCCGGCCGTCGGGAAGCCGCCCTGGCGGCGTTCGCCGGACACCCGCTGGTCGGCTCCGCGGACCTTGCGGCCAAACTGCTGGCCGGGTACGAGGACGCGTTCCCGGAACTGCAGGGACTCTGGCGCGGGAAGCCCTGAGTCCCTGCCGCTACAGCCTGCGGTACATCAGGTGAAGGCCCACGTAGCCCAGCCGCGGGTGCAGGAACGCTTCCGGGATCGTGGCCAGCACCTCGAAGCCCAGGGACTGCCAGGCGGCCACGGCCCGGACGTTGCTTTCCACGACGGCGTTGAACTGCATGGCACGGAATCCGGCCGCCCGCGCCGCGTCGAGCGAGTAGGCGCACAGCCCGCGCGCCACCCCCTTGCCCCCGTGCGCCGGGTGGACCATGTACCCGGCATTGGCGACGTGGCTCCCGCCGCCGCCCTGGTTTGCGTGCAGCTCGCCGGTGCCCAGGATCAAGCCGTCGAGCTCCCCCCGGCCCGCCGCGACGAAGGTGTGACCAGGGGGCTGTTTGAACCACCGTTCGCGGGCCGGGTGCTCGGTGGTGTCCCGGTCCCAGGTGAAGGTCTCCCCGGCCCTGATCACGGGTTCGAGGATCTCCCACATCGCCGGCCAGTCCGCGCCGGTGGCCGGGCGGATGGCCCAGTCCGGGGCGGTGGAATCGGTTTCTTCGCTTGTGCTCACAGCCGTCACGTTAGCAGCACGCCCGGCTCTGTGACCGGCGCCGCCCACCGGCCTATGAACCCGCGGGATTTTCAGGAGTAGTGTTTTATCGAAATGCAGTTCCGGGCGTATTAACCAGGGCGTGCCCGCAAGGGGATGTCCACCTGGCCCGGCCCCGCGAAGAGTTCCAGGGAATAGTTCCAGGGAGGAAGGGAAAAGAATGTCGCTGATCCGCCGCGTGGCTTTCCTTTCCCTGCACACCTCGCCGATGGAGCAGCCCGGTTCCGGTGACGCCGGTGGCATGAACGTGTACATCCGCGCGCTGGCCGCGGCACTCGCCGAAACCGGCGTCGAGGTGGAGATCTTTACCCGGTCCACCTCCGCCGGCCAGGCCGCCGTCGAGCACCCCTCCCCCGGGGTCTGCGTGCACAACGTCATGGCGGGCCCGGCCCGGAAGCTGCCCAAGGAAGAACTTCCCGAACTGCTGCACAGCATGGTCGCCGAGATCGACCGCATCCGGCAGCTCCAGCCGCACGGCCGCTACGACGTGATCCATTCGCACTACTGGGTCTCCGGGGTGGCCGGTCTTGAGCTCGCCAGCCTGTGGGGACGGCCGCTCGTGCACACCATGCACACCATGGCCAAGGTGAAGAACCTGCTGCTGGTCTCCGGCGAGCAGCCCGAGCCGCGCCGGCGCGAGGACGGCGAGCAGCGGATTGTCGACGGCGCCACCCGGCTGATCGCCAACACGGGCACCGAAGCGGCGGAACTGGTCTCGCACTACAACGCGGACAACGACCACATCGATGTGGCCCCGCCGGGCGTCGACCTGGACATCTTCACGCCGGCGTTCCGCAGCCGGGCCCGGGCCGCGCACGGGGTGCCGCCAGGCCGCTTCCACCTGCTGTTCGCCGGCCGGATCCAGCGCCTCAAGGGGCCGCAGATCCTGGTCAAGGCCGCCGCCCTGCTCCGGGCCCGGCGTCCGGACATCGACCTTCAGCTGACCATCGTCGGCGCGGTCAGCGGGGCCAAGGACTTCGACCTGAAGTCGCTGATCACCGCCGCCGGAATGGACGACGTCGTCACCCACCATCCGCCGGTCAGCGCACCGAAGCTGGCCGGCTGGTACCGGTCAGCCGACGTCGTGGTGATGCCGTCCTATAGCGAATCGTTCGGTCTCGTGGCGCTGGAGGCCCAGGCCTGCGGGACGCCGGTGGTCGCCACCAAGGTCGGCGGACTGTCCCGTGCCATCTTCGACGGCCGGACCGGGATGCTTGTGGAGGGCCACAAGGCCGCCGACTGGGCCGACGTCCTGGAAGCCCTGCACGACGACCCCGCGACCCGCGAGGACATGGGCCGCGCGGCGTCCCTGCACGCGCAGGAATTCGGCTGGCAACGCACCGCCGCCATCACGCTGGAGAGTTACCACACCGCGTTGAGCCAGTATTTTGGAAACCTGACCATTCCGGTGGGCCACACGCCCTCACCCGGAACCATAGGCCGGTAACAGCGGCCTGAACCCACTGGCCGGAACACCCACCGACGCCACGAGCCAAAGGACAACGATGTCTGAAACCACGACTCCCGGATCAGCCGCCACCGCAGCCGCAGGCGCTGCCCGTGCCGCCGCGTTGAGTGACCTTGAGATCGCGCAGCGGGCCACAATGCGGCCGATCGAGGAGATTGCCGCAGCGGCCGGGATCAACGCCGAAGCGCTGGACTTCCACGGCCGCTACAAGGCGAAGATCGATCCTGCCAAGCTCGCCGGTTCACTGCCCGGCGGTGCGTCCCGCGCGGCCGGCAAGGTGGTGCTGGTGTCGGCTATGTCCCCCACCCCCGCCGGTGAAGGCAAGTCCACCACGACGGTGGGCCTCGCGGATTCCCTGGCCCGCGCCGGCCACAAGGTGATGATCGCGCTGCGCGAACCCTCGCTCGGGCCGATCCTGGGCATGAAGGGCGGCGCCACGGGCGGAGGCTACTCCCAGGTGCTGCCGATGGACGAGATCAACCTGCACTTCACCGGCGATTTCCACGCCGTCACCTCGGCGAACAACGCCCTCATGGCGCTCGTGGACAACCACATCTACCAGGGCAACGAGCTGAACATCGACCCGCGCCGGATGACCTTCAAACGCGTGCTGGACATGAACGACCGCTCGCTGCGCGAAGTCGTGATCGGCCTCGGCGGCCCGACGCAGGGCATCCCGCGGCAGGACGGCTTCGACATCACCGTGGCTTCGGAGATCATGGCCGTGTTCTGCCTCGCCACGGACCTCGCCGACCTCCGGGAGCGCCTGGGCCGGATCACCTTCGGCTACACCTACGACCGGCAGCCGGTCACGGTCGCCCAGCTCGGTGTCCAGGGCGCCCTGACCATGCTGCTCAAGGACGCCATCAAGCCGAACCTGGTGCAGACCATCGCCGGGACCCCGGCCCTGGTCCACGGCGGACCGTTCGCCAACATCGCGCACGGCTGCAATTCCCTGATCGCCACCCAGACCGCCCGCAGCCTGGCGGACATCGTCGTCACCGAAGCCGGCTTCGGCGCGGACCTGGGCGCGGAAAAGTACATGGACATCAAGTCCCGCGTCGCCGACGTCGCCCCGTCCGCCGTGGTGATCGTGGCGACCGTCCGGGCCCTGAAGATGCACGGCGGCCTCCCCAAGGACCAGCTCAAGGAGCCCAACGTGGACGCGCTGGCCGCCGGCGTCGTCAATCTTCAGCGCCACGTGCGGAACGTGGAGAAATTCGGCATCACGCCGGTCGTGGCGATCAACAAGTTCGCCACCGACACCCGCGAGGAGCTGGACTGGCTGCTGGAATGGTGCGCCGCGGAGGGCGTCCAGGCGGCCGTGGCCGATGTCTGGGGCCGCGGAGGCGGCGGCGACGGCGGCGACGAACTTGCGGCCAAGGTCGCCGCGGCCATCGACGCGCCGCACACCTTCCGGCACCTGTACCCGCTGGAGATGTCGGTGGAGGACAAGATCCGGACGATCGTGCAGGAGATCTACGGCGCCGACGGCGTGGATTTCTCCGTCCCGGCGCTCAAGCGGCTCGCGGAGATCGAGAAGAACGGCTGGTCCGGTTTCCCGGTCTGCATGGCGAAAACGCAGTATTCCTTCAGCGACGACGCGAGCAGGCTTGGCGCCCCGAAGGGTTTCACCGTGCACGTCCGCGACCTGATTCCCAAGACCGGCGCCGGCTTCATCGTGGCCCTCACCGGCGCGGTCATGACCATGCCGGGGCTCCCCAAGGTCCCCGCCGCGATGCGCATGGACGTCGACGCCGACGGAAACCCCGTCGGCCTCTTCTAACCCCGTTGCCCTATCACTTTTGGCTGTCATTTCCGGCGAATGGCGACCAAAAGTGATAGCTCAACAGGGCACTGTGGATAACCGGAGCGGGGATCCGGCGTTCGGATAAGAATGGTCCGCATGCGCCCACCAGCAGCCCTGCCGGCCCACCTCGCCTCAGCCCCGTTCACCGTCTACGAGGCACGGGCTGCGGCCCTGGGCAGCTCCCGGCTCCGCGCTGGCGATCTCGCGACGGCAGGCCGGTTGCTCTATCTGCCCACCGGCTGGGAGTTTGAACTCCGTGGTCTGGCCCGTGCCCTGTCGGTCGCGACGCCAAGCGCGTGGATTTCGCACCTCACGGCCGCGATGTTGCTGGGCCTGTGGCTCCCGGCCTGGTTCCGCGGGTGCCGGGAACTGCATCTCAGCAAGCCCAGGGTTCTGCCGCCGGTCCGGCGTGAGGGTGTGGTCGGGCATACCGTCTTGGCGTTCGACGACGAGCTCATGGTGTGGGACGGAATCCGGATTTCAACTCCCGCCCGGACCTGGCTGGACCTTGCCCGCATCCTGCCGCTGAAGGATCTCGTCGCGGTCGGCGACCAATTGGTGCGGCAGCCCCGCCCTGAGTTGGAGAGCCGCACCGAGCCGTGGGCGACTCTCCCCCAGCTGGCGGCCATGCTCAGGCGGCACCCGAAACTCAAGGGAATCGTCAAAGCACGCCAGGCACTGGAGCTGATCCGGCCGGGTTCGGACTCCGCACCGGAGACGTTCCTGCGCCTGGAATTGACCGCGGCCGGGTTGCCGGAGCCAGAACTGCAGCTCCGGATTGTGCCGGGCGACCCCTACTCCCCCTCTACGGACCTCGGCTACCGGAGGCAGCGGGTCGCCATCCAGTACGACGGCGGCCACCACCGCACGCGCGAACAACAGTCCCGCGACAACCGCCGCGACGAATCGTTCAACGCGGCTGGTTGGCGGTATTTCAAGTTCAACTCCGATGATCTGGCAGATGACTTCCGCGGCGCGGTCCAACGAGTCCGGGCCGCCCTTCGCCCCTATTAAACGCCGGTTGCCCTATCACTTGTAGCGGTCAAACCAGGGGTTTGGGCACCGTAAGTGATAGGGCAACGGGGGGGAAGAACGGGTCTAGCGCTCCAGGTCCCCGCGGATGAAGGCCTCGACCTTGTCACGGGCGAGGTCGTCGTTGAACTGCTCCGGCGGCGACTTCATGAAGTAGCTCGAGGCGGAGAGCAGCGGGCCGCCGATGCCGCGGTCCAGGCCGATCTTGGCGGCGCGGATGGCGTCGATGATCACGCCGGCGGAGTTGGGCGAGTCCCAGACCTCCAGCTTGTATTCGAGCGACACCGGGGCGTCGCCGAAGTTGCGGCCCTCGAGGCGGACGAAGGCCCATTTGCGGTCATCGAGCCACTGGACGTAGTCCGATGGGCCGATGTGCACGTCCTTGGCGGCCAGTTCGGCTTCCACGTTGGAGGTAACGGCCTGCGTTTTGGAGATCTTCTTGGACTCGAGCCGGTCGCGCTCCAGCATGTTCTTGAAGTCCATGTTGCCGCCGACGTTCAGCTGGTAGGTGCGGTCCAGGGTGACACCGCGGTCCTCGAACAGCTTGGCCATGACGCGGTGCGTGATGGTGGCACCGATCTGGCTCTTGATGTCATCGCCCACAATCGGCACGCCGGCGGCGGTGAACTTGTCCGCCCAGGCCTTGGTGCCGGCGATGAAGACCGGCAGGGCGTTTACGAAGCCAACGCCGGCGTCGATTGCACACTGGGCGTAGAACTCCGCGGCTTCCTGCGACCCGACCGGCAGGTAGCAGACCATCACGTCGACCTTGGCGTCCTTGAGGGCCTGGACGACGTCGACCGGCTCCTCCGTGGACTGCTCGATGGTCTCGAGGTAGTACTTGCCGAGCCCGTCGAGGGTCGGGCCGCGCTGGACGGTAACACCGGTCGGCGGGACGTCGGCGATCTTGATGGTGTTATTTTCGCTGGCCAGGATGGCGTCGGCGAGATCCAGGCCCACCTTCTTGCCGTCGACGTCGAAAGCGGCAACGAATTCGACGTCGTTGACGTGGTACTTGCCGAACTCCACGTGCATCAGCCCCGGAATCGTGGCCTTGGGGTCGGCCTCCCGGTAGTACTCGACGCCCTGGACCAGCGAGGTGGCACAGTTACCTACGCCGACGATTGCAACACGAATCGGATGTGAAGACACGGAACTCCTTTGGGGACAACTTCATGTGCCCGGCGCGGAAGTACTCTGATGCACGACGGCGGCAGCGGGCACGGCGCCATACGGCGCCCTTAGCATTCTAGTCAACGGTGCGGCGGCTCGGGTTGTTCCCGGCCGCCGCACCGTCTGTATGACTCGCGGGCGGGGGAAGTTACTTCTGGGCCCACAGGTTGATGTCGGACTCGACGGCGAACTCGTCAATCGCCGTCAGCTCCGCGGCGGTGAAGTCGAGGTTGTTGATCGCGGACAGGGTGTCCTCGAGCTGCCGGACACTGGACGCGCCGACCAGGGCGGAGGTCACGGAGAAACCCTTGCCCTGCTCACGCAGGATCCAGGCGATGGCCATCTGCGCGAGGGTCTGCCCGCGGCCCTCGGCGATCCGGTGCAGTCCCCGTACCCGGTCCAGCTTGTCCTCGGTGATGCTGTCCTCGGCCAGCGACTTCTCCTGCGCGGCGCGTGAATCGGCCGGAATCCCGTTCAGGTAGCGGTCGGTGAGCATGCCCTGTGCCAGCGGCGAGAACGCGATGGAGCCGGCCCCCACCTGTTCCAGCGCCTCGTACAGGTTGGGGCTGCCGTTTTCGGTCCAGCGGTTCAGCATGGAGTAGCTCGGCTGGTGGATCAGCAGCGGGGTGCCGAGCTCCTTCAGGATCCGGGCGGCCTCGAGGGTCTGCTCCGGAGTGTAGGAGGAAATGCCGGCGTACAGGGCCTTCCCGGAGCGGACGGCGTGGTCCAGGGCGCCCATGGTCTCTTCCATCGGCGTTTCCGGGTCGGGCCGGTGGCTGTAGAAGATGTCCACGTAGTCCAGGCCCATGCGGTTCAGCGACTGGTCCAGGCTGGCGAGCAGGTATTTGCGCGAGCCCCATTCGCCGAACGGTCCCGGCCACATGTTGTAGCCGGCTTTGGTGGAGATGATGAGCTCGTCCCGGTAGGGGGCGAAGTCATCCTTGAGGTGGCGGCCGAAGTTGGTTTCGGCGGAACCGGCCAGCGGTCCGTAGTTGTTGGCCAGGTCAAAGTGGTTGACGCCAAGGTCGAAGGCCCGGCGCAGGATGGCGCGCTGGGTCTCGAAGGGCTTGTCGTCGCCGAAGTTGTGCCACAGGCCGAGCGAAATGGCGGGGAGCTTCAGCCCGCTGCGTCCCACGCGGCGGTAGGGCATGGAGTCGTACCGGGTATCTGCTGCAACGTAAGTCATACGTACTGTGTCCTGTCCTATTTCGAGATGATGGCGGCACTGTGGCCGGGCAGGTCGAGCTGGCCGTCCCCGAGCTGCGCGCCGGCGTCGGTGGCCAGCGCGATCGAGGCACCGGCAACGGCGATCCGGCGCGGTTCGGCGGAGAAGTTCATCGCGACCTCCACGTCGCCGCGGCGCAGTCGGAGCCAACCGTCGGCCTCGCTGAAGGCCACCGCGGTGTCCTCGAAGCCGAGGCCGGCGAGCTCCGGCGTCGAGCGCCGCAGCGCGATCAGCTGGCGGTACAGCTCCAGCAGCCGGGCGTGGTCACCTTCGGCGGCTTCGTCCCAGTTGAGCTTGGAGCGGGTGAACGTCTGCGGGTCCTGCGGGTCGGGCACGACGGCGGGGTCCCAGCCCATCCGCTCGAACTCCCGGATCCGGCCCTCCGCGGTGGCCTTGCCGAGCTCCGGCTCCGGGTGCGAGGTGAAGAACTGCCACGGTGTGGTGGCGCCGTATTCCTCACCCATGAACAGCATCGGCGTGAACGGCGAGGTCAGGGTCGCGACGGCGGCGAGCGCCAGCTGGCCGTAGCCCAGGGTCTGGGACAGCCGGTCGCCGGTGGCCCGGTTGCCGATCTGGTCGTGGTTCTGGCTGCAGACCACCAGCGCCGCCGGGTGGACCAGGCCGGTGTTGATGGGCCGGCCGTGGTGCCGCCCGCGGAAGCTGGAGTAGCTGCCGTCGTGGAAGAAGCCATCCACCAGGACCTTGGCCAGGGCCTCGAGGGAACCGAAGTCCTCGTAGTAGCCGGTCGTCTCGCCGCTGACGTTGACGTGCACGGCGTGGTGGAAATCATCGCTCCACTGCCCGGCCAGGCCGTGGCCGTTAAGGTCCCGCGGGTAGAGCAGCCGCGGATCGTTGAGGTCCGACTCGGCGATCATCGTGGCGGGGCGTCCGGTTTCGGCGGAGACGTCGTCCGCGAGCGCACCGAACTCCTCGAGCAGGTGGACCGCCCGCTCGTCCTTGAAGGCGTGCACGGCATCGAGCCGCAGCCCGTCCACGTGGTAGTCCCGCAGCCACATCGCGGCATTCTCGAGGATGTAGCTGCGCACGACGTCGGAGCCGGCGCCGTCGAGGTTGACCGAGTCGCCCCAGGTGTTGCCCTCCCCCGACTTCAGGTACGGCCCGAAGCGGGAAAGGTAGTTTCCGCTGGGGCCGAGGTGGTTGTAGACGACGTCCTGGATGACGCCGAGCCCGGCCGCATGGGCGGCGTCCACGAAGCGCTGGTACGCGGCGGGTCCGCCGTAGCCTTCGTGCACGGCGTACCAGAGGACACCGTCGTAGCCCCAGTTGTGGGTGCCGTTGAAGCCGTTCACCGGCAGCAGCTCCACGAAATCAATGCCGAGCTCCACCAGGTAGTCGAGCTTGCCGATGGCCGCATCGAGCGTTCCCTCGGGGGTGAAGGTCCCCAGGTGCAGCTCATAGATCACGGCCCCCTGCAGCCCGCGGCCCTGCCACTGCCCGTCCGCCCACTCGTGGCTGCCGGCGTCGAACGTGCGCGACAGCGCATGGACGCCCTCGGGCTGCCGCCGGGAGCGCGGGTCCGGCAGCGGTGTGGTGTCCCCGTCGAGCAAATAGCCGTAGTCGACGTCCCCGCCGGCCGGGGCGTCCGGTGCGGTCCACCAGCCGTCACCGTCACCGCCGGTGCCGCCGGGCCGTCGTGTCATCGGGTACTGCCGGCCGTCGGCCAGCAGCGTCACGGTGTCCGCTTCCGGCGCCCAAAGGTCGAAGCGGTCATTTCCGTCAGCAGGCAAAGTGATCACAGCTTTCCGTATATCGGTGGTTCAGTCAGTGCTTGGCGGGTACCAGCAGGGCAACCGGGTAGCTGGCCAGGATGGCGGCCACCTCCACGGCACCCGGGCCGAAGGTGGCGCCCGTCAGTTCGTCGGTCATGGTCCCGTCGAGGTGGATGGCGGTGTCCCGCCAGCCGCCCTGCTGCTCCAGTCCCCGGGGCAGCCGGGTCGCGAGCGTGACGGCCCCCGCACCTGCCGCGCTGCCCCGGTCGAAGCCGACCAGGTGCCCGGCGGCGGAGCCGGTTGCCGCGACGGGGCGGTAGCCCGTGAACAGTTCCGGGCGGTCGCGGCGCAGCCGCAGCGCCCGCGAGGTGACCAGGAGCTTCGCCGCGTCGTCGGTGTACGACGCCGGGCGGTCGCCGGCGTCGATCGCGGCCAGGGCCGCGCGCCGCTCGCCGTAGTCGAACGGCCTCCGGTTGTCCGGATCCGTCAGCGAGTGGTCCCAGAACTCGGTGCCCTGGTACACGTCCGGGACGCCCGGCATGGTCAGCTGCACCAGCTTGGCGCCCAGTGAGTTGACGGCCCCGTAGGGCGCCAGGAGCTCCACGAGGGAGTCCAGTTCCGCCCGGACGCGTGGGTTGTCGAAGGCCGCGTCGACGGCGGCGGCCAGCTTCTCCTCGAAGCCGGCATCCGGGTCCAGCCAGTCGGTCGAGTTGCCGGCCTCCCGGGCTGCCTTCTGCGCGTACGACTGCAGCCGGTCACGGTCCGCGGGCCAGGCACCGGCAATGGCCTGCCACAACAGGTTGGCCAGCGGCCCGTCGGGCAGCGGCGCCAGTTCCTGCAGCCGGGCCAGGGCGGCCCGCCATTCCGGTGCCAGTTCCGCGAGCACGGAAATCCGGGCCCGGGTGTCTTCGCTGCGCTTGGTGTCATGCGTGCTCAGCGTGGTCATGGACAGCGGAAGCTCGGCCTGCCGCTGTGCCATCCGCTGGTGGAACTCGTCCGGATCGACGGAGAACTCGGTGGGGTCGGCCCCGACCTCCGTCAGGGTGCCCAGCCGGGTGTAGCGGAAGAACGCAGTGTCCTCCACGCCCTTGGCCATGACCATGCCGGAGGTCTGCTGGAAGCGGCGTCCCAGTTCGGCGCCGGGTTCCGGGCCGGCGTCCAGGAGCAGCGGCAGCAGCTGCCCGACGGCGTCTGCCAGTTCCGGACGACGGCGGACGGCAAGTTCGCACGCTTCCGTCAGGACATCCGCGCCCTCGGGCAGGTAGCTGCGGTACACCGGGAAGGCGGCGATGATTTCGGACAGGGCATCGGCGGCCGCCTCGACGCTGAGACCGGTTCCGGACGGCACCAGCCGTGCCAGCCGGAGCATCTCGGAGTGGAGGATCCCGTCCGTGATCCGGCGCTTGGTGCCCCGGATCATCTCCTCATAGTCCGCCGCCTGGCCGCCCCGCAGCTCGGTGTCGAGCGCGTCGAGGGCGTCCTGCCCGGCGGGGTCGACGAAGAGCCGGTCCACGTCCGCTAGGGCGTCGTAGCCGGTGGTTCCCTCGCAGTCGAAGCCCGCCGGCAGCACCTCCCCTGGCTCCAGGATCTTCTCGATCAGCAGGTAACTGCCGCCGGTGACCTGGCGGAGCCGGCGCAGGTAGCCCTCCGGATCGGCCAGTCCGTCCGGGTGGTCGATCCTGAGTCCGTCAACCAGCCCGTCGCGGAACCAGCGGACAATCTCGGCGTGGGCCTCATCGAAGACCTCCGGGAGCTCGACCCGGATGCCGGCCAGGCTGTTGACAGCGAAGAACCTGCGGTAGTTCAGGTCGTTGTCGGCCCGGCGCCACCCGACCAGCTCGTAGTGCTGCCGGTCGTGGACCTCGCGGGGGTCATCCGCAGTGGAGTCACCTGCGGTATAGGTTCCCTCGGCCAGCGGGAAGCGGTGGTCGTAGTACCGCAGCTCCCCGTCCTTGATTTCCAGCGCGTCCACGTCGGAGTCCGTTCCCAGCACGGGGATCCGGATCCGGCCGCCGCCGAAGTCCCAGTCGACGTCGAACGCCGGGGCGTAGTGGGACCGCTGCCCCTCCTTGAGCAGAGACCACCACCACGGGTTCTGCACGGGGGTTGCGACGCCGACATGGTTGGGCACGATGTCGACGAGCACGCCCATCCCGGCGTCCCGTGCTGCCTTTGACGCAGCGATCAGGCCCTCCGGTCCGCCCCGGTCCGGGTCGACCGCGGAGGGGTCGGTGACGTCATAGCCGTGGTCCGAGCCCTTCTCCGCCGTCAGGATCGGCGAGAGGTAAATCCAGTCCACGCCAAGTGACTTCAGGTAGGGCACGGTCTCGGCAGCATCCTGCAGGGTGAAGCCGGGCCGGATCTGAAGCCGGTAGGTGGAGACGGGTGTCCTCATTTGGCGGCGGCTTTCTCGACGGCTGCGGCGGCCTCGTCCTGGGCCTCCACCATCTCCTCGTGGGCGTCCTCGTGCTCGGCCATGGATGCCAGCGACGCGGCCGCGGAGTAGTCCACTTCCACCTCGGGGCCGGAGTGGGCGCGGAGCACCACCATGGACTTGGCTCCGAGTTTCAGTACCGACCCGGCCTTGAGCGGTTCCTCGGTGTCGGCCTGGTCCGCGGTGTCCACCAGGACGTCCCAGAACGGTGAGTATTCCTCGGCCGGCAGCGCAAAGTCCACGTCGTCGTCGTGGGCGTTGAAGGCGAGCAGGAAGTTGTCGTCGGTGATCCGGCGGCCGCGGGAGTCCTGTTCCTGGATGCCGTGCCCGTTGTAGAACACGCCGATGGTCCGGCCGAAGCCGCTGTCCCAGTCCTCCGGCAGCATTCCCGTGCCGTCCGTTTTCAGCCAGACGATGTCCGGCAGCTTCTCGCCCTCACCCCGGACGACCGGGCGGCCGTCGAAGAAGCGGCTGCGCCGGAACGTCGGGTGGTCGTGGCGGATCTTGTTGACGACGGCGGTGAATTCCACCAGCGGCTGGTCCATGGCGTCCCAGTGGATCCAGCTCAGCTCGGAGTCCTGGCAGTAGGTGTTGTTGTTGCCCTGCTGGGTGCGGCCGAGTTCGTCACCGTGCAGGAGCATCGGGACACCTTGCGAGAGCAGCAGGGTGGCGATGAAGTTGCGCTGCTGGCGGGCCCGGAGGGTCAGCACGCGGTCGTCGTCGGTGTCTCCCTCTTCGCCGCAGTTCCAGGACCGGTTGTGGGATTCGCCGTCGTTGTTGCCCTCGCCGTTGGCGTCGTTGTGCTTCTCGTTGTAGGACACGAGGTCGCGCATGGTGAAGCCGTCGTGGGCGGTGACGAAGTTGATCGATGCCACCGGACGGCGCGCCGAGCTTTCGTACAGGTCCGCGGAGCCGGTCAGACGGGACGCGAATTCGCCCAGGGTGGAGGGCTCGCCGCGCCAGAAGTCGCGGACCGTATCGCGGTACTTGCCGTTCCATTCGGTCCACTGCGGCGGGAAGTTGCCCACCTGGTAGCCGCCCGGGCCGATGTCCCAGGGCTCGGCGATCAGCTTGACCTGGGACACGATCGGGTCCTGCTGGATGAGCTCGAAGAAGGTGGAGAGCTTGTCGACGTCGTAGAACTCGCGGGCGAGCGTGGAGGCAAGGTCGAAGCGGAAGCCGTCGACGTGCATTTCCGTCACCCAGTAGCGCAGGGAGTCCATCAGCAGCTGGAGGGAGTGCGGGTGCCGGACGTTGAGGGAGTTTCCGGTGCCGGTGTAGTCCATGTAGTGCTTCAGGTCGTCGTCGACGAGGCGGTAGTAGGCCTGGTTGTCGATGCCCTTGAAGGACAGGGTGGGCCCGAGGTGGTTGCCTTCCGCGGTGTGGTTGTAGACCACGTCCAGGATCACTTCCATGCCGGCCTTGTGCAGCTCGCGGACCATGGCCTTGAATTCCTGGACCTGGTGCCCGACGTCGCCGGAGGAGCTGTAGGTGTTCTGCGGGGCGAAGAAGCCGATGGTGTTGTAGCCCCAGTAGTTGTTGAGGCCCTTCTCCTCGAGCGTGCCGTCGTTGACGAACTGGTGCACGGGCATGAGTTCGATCGCGGTGACGCCGAGCTTCTTCAGGTGGTCAATCACGGCCGGGTGCGCGACGCCGGCATAGGTGCCGCGCTGGTCTTCGGGGACCTCCGGGTGCAGCTCGGTCAGGCCCTTGACGTGGGCCTCGTAGATGACCGACTGGTGGTAGGGGATCCGCGGCTGGCGGTCGCCGTCCCACTCGAAGAACGGGTTGATGACCACGCCGTGCATGGTGTGCGGTGCCGAGTCGCTGTCGTTGCGGGAATCGGGGTCGCCGAATTCGTAGGTGAAGAGCGCCGGATCCCAGTCGATCTGGCCCTGGATGGCCTTGGCGTACGGGTCCATCAGCAGCTTGTTCGGGTTGAAGCGGTTGCCGTTCTCGGGCTCGTACGGGCCGTGGACCCGGTAGCCGTACTTCTGGCCGGGCTGGATGTGCGGCAGGTAGCAGTGCCACACGTAGCCGTCCACCTCGGTCAGTTCGATGCGGGTTTCAGTCAGATCATCAGCAAGGATGCACAACTCCACCCGCTCGGCACGTTCGCTGAACAGGGCAAAGTTGGTGCCGGTGCCGTCAAAGGTGGCTCCCAGCGGGTATGCCGATCCGGGCCAGACTTCCATGTGTACTCCTCGTGCGTGGCGAAAATTCTCTAGACAGACTACTTGTAAGTAGGGTTACCAATTGACTCGGCGCACGGGGCGTGCGCGTTTGTTACAGCTTCGCGATGACCTCCCGCACGGATTGCGCGACGTCCGACGCCGTCACCGGCCCTCCGTCCGAGGCAAGGCTTCCGGCCCGGCCGTGGACGCTGGCGGCCAGTGCCGCGATGCCGGCCCAGCGGTCGTCGGCGCGGATCCCGAGGGAAGCGAATGTCCCGGTGGCCCCGGCCAGCTGCGCGAGCAGGGTTCCCAGGATGCCGGCCAGGACGTCCCCGCTGCCGGCGGTTGCCAGCCAGGGGGTCGCGTCGTCCTGGCTGAAGACTGCCCCCGAGGGAGCGGCCACGAGCGTCGTGGCGCCTTTGAGCAGGACGGTGGCCCCGGTGAGGTCACTGGCCCGCCGGGCGGCCGCGAGGGTGGCGCCCTCCACTCCGGTGCGGCCGGGGGCGGCGCCGTAACGCGCCAGCAGGGTCCCAAGTTCGCCGGCGTGCGGTGTCAGCACGAACTGCGGGGTGAGGTTCCGGGGAAGCGCCGGCAGCGCCCCGGCGTCGGCCACGACGGGAAGCCCGGTGGCCGCGGCGTCACGGACGCGTTGGAGTTGCTCGTGGGCGTCTTCGTCGATCCCCGGTCCCAGCAGCCAGGCCTGGACGTGGGCGTCCGCGGCGCTGCCGGAGCCGCACACGACTTCCGGGCAGGACCGGCGGACCAGGTCCGCGACCTCCGGAGGGCCGAGGTAACGCACCATGCCCACGCCGGCTGCCAGCGCGCCGCGGCACGCCAGCACCGCGGCGCCGGGGTACTGCTGCGAGCCGGCCACGACGCCCAGGACGCCCCGGGAGTATTTGTGGGAGCGCCGCTCGGGGTGGGGCAGGAGCACGGCGAGGTCCTCGGACTGCAGCCGGCGCAGCGCCGGTTCCGGCAGGGCTGACTCGATCCCGATCGGGATCACCTGTACACGGCCGGCGAAGTCCGCTCCGGGATCGGCCAGCACTCCGGCCTTGGCCGCCCCGAAGGTCACGGTCAGCTCCGCGCGGAGTACGGGGGGATGGGCTTCCCCGGTGTCAGCGTCCACGCCGCTGGGAACGTCGCAGGCCACCACGAGTCCTGGCCGGGAGCGCCCAAGCGCCTCGATCAGCTCCGCGGCAGGGCCCCGGAGCCCGCCCTGCGCGCCGGTGCCGAGGACAGAGTCAATAACGATGCCGGATGACGCGGCTGCTGCGGCGGCGGCGGTGACATTCCCCTGCGTCAGGCGGATCACGCGGCCGCCGGACTTTTCGAAGGCCGCGAGTCCTTCCGGGTGGGCCTCCCCGGCGGTGAGGACCGCCGTCGTCCGCATGCCGCGGCCGGCCAGCATGGCGGCCGCGAACAGCCCGTCCCCGCCGTTGTTGCCCTTGCCGGCGAGCACCGTGACGCTGGCGCCGTAGAGGCGCTCCCCGCGGACCCGGAGTTCGCGGACCACCGCGCTGGCCAGCCCGTAGGCGGCCCGTTGCATAAGAACAGCGCCCGCACCGGCCTGCAGACTTGTCTGGATGAAGCCGTTCTCAACCTCTCGTATCTGGGTTCCGGTGTAGGCGCTGATCATGGTTTCAGTCCATTCGCGGTGCAGTCGCTGTGGGAAATGCGGCGTTGGTCAGGCTGGTAAAGCTCAGCCTTCGGCGATGACCGTCGCAGTGGCGATGCCGCCGTCGTGGCTCATGGACAGGTGCCAGCGTTTGACGCCTTTAGACTCGGCCACGGCCAGCACGGTGCCCTTGATCTGGACCGTGGGACCATTCTGGTCCAGCCCGATCCAGCAGTCCTGCCAGTTCATCCCGGCCGGGGCGCCGAGGACCTTGGCCACGGCTTCCTTGGCGGCGAACCGGGCCGCCAGGGAGCGTGTGTTCAGTTCGCGCTCCGCGGGGACGAACAGCCTGTCACGCAACCCGGGGGTGCGCTCCAGCTGCCGGCCGAACCGTTCAATGTCTACGACGTCTACGCCAATGCCAACAATCATGGCGTTATTCTACGGTGACGCTCTTGGCCAGGTTGCGAGGCTGGTCCACGTCGTAGCCCTTGGCGGATGCCAGGGCGAGGGCGAAAATCTGCAGCGGGACGGTGCTGAGCAGCGGCGCGAGCAGCGTGGGGGTCTCGGGGATATAGAAGACGTGCTCGGCGTAGGCCTTGACGGCTTCGTCGCCTTCTTCCGCGATGACGATCGTCTTGGCGCCGCGCGCCCGGACTTCCTGGATGTTGGAGACCACCTTGGCGTGCAGCGAGTCGCGGCCGCGGGGCGAGGGGACCACCACGAAGACCGGCTGGCCCTCCTCGATCAGAGCGATCGGGCCGTGCTTGAGTTCACCGGCGGCGAATCCCTCGGCGTGGATGTAGGCAAGCTCCTTGAGCTTGAGCGCGCCCTCCATCGCTACCGGGAAGCCCACGTGGCGGCCCAGGAACAGCACGGACTTGGCGTCGGCCATGGACTGGCCGAGTTCCTTGATCTGGTCCTCGTTGTCGAGGATCTGCTGGATCTTGGCCGGGATCTTGTTGAGGTCCGCGAGGATGTCCTTGATCTCGCCCTGGAACTTGTTGCCGCGCAGCTGGGCCAGGTAGAGGCCCAGGAGGTAGGCGGCGGTGATCTGCGCCAGGAAGGCCTTGGTGGAGGCGACGGCGATTTCCGGGCCCGCGTGGGTGTAGAGCACGGCGTCGGATTCGCGCGGGATGGTGGAGCCGTTGGTGTTGCAGATCGAGACGGTCTTGGCGCCCTGTTCCTTGGCGTAGCGGACGGCCATCAAGGTGTCCATGGTCTCACCGGACTGGGAGATCGAGACGATCAGGGTGTTCTGGTCCACGATCGGGTCGCGGTAACGGAATTCGTGCGAGAGCTCCACCTCGGTGGGGATCCGGCACCAGTGCTCGATCGCGTACTTGGCGACCTGTCCGGCGTAGGCGGAGGTTCCGCAGGCCAGGACGATGATCTTGTTCACGTGCTTGAGCAGTTCCGGATCAACCCGGAGCTCGTCCAGGGTCAGCCGGCCGTTGATGTCCGAGCGGCCCAGCAGGGTCTGCAGCACGGCGTCCGGCTGGTCGTGGATTTCCTTTTCCATGAAGGACGGGAAGCCGCCCTTCTCCGCGGAGGCCGGGTCCCAGTTGACCTCGTATTCCTTGCCTTCGGCCGGGGCGCCGTAGAAGTCCGTGATTTCCACGGTGTCGGCGGTGATGGTGACGATCTGGTCCTGGCCGAGTTCGACGGCGCGGCGGGTGTAGTCGATGAAGCCGGAGACGTCGGAGCCGAGGAAGTTCTCGCCGTCGCCGAGGCCCACGACGAGCGGGGAGTTGCGGCGGGCCGCCACAACGACGTCGGGCTGGTCCGCGTGGATGGCGAGGAGGGTGAAGGCGCCTTCGAGGCGCTGGCAGGCCAGCTGCATGGCCTTGGTCAGGTCGCCCTTGGACGAGCCGTGGATCTGGTTCCGGTAGATGTCGCCCAGCAGCGCGGCGGCCACTTCGGTGTCGGTTTCGGACTTGAAGGCGACGCCCTTGCGGACGAGCTCCAGCTTGAGCTCGGCAAAGTTTTCGATGATGCCGTTGTGGATGACGGCGAGCTTGCCCTCATCGGCGAGATGCGGGTGGGCGTTCAGGTCGGTCGGGCCGCCGTGGGTCGCCCAGCGCGTGTGACCGATGCCGGTCAGCGATTCCGGCAGCGGGCTGGCCTCGAGTTCGGCAATCAGGTTGCTCAGTTTGCCCGACTTCTTGCGGGACGAAATAGCTCCGTCAGCTACCACGGCGATGCCTGCAGAGTCGTAGCCCCGGTATTCCAGCCGCCGCAATCCCTCAAGGACAACGTCCAGGGCATTGTGTCCAGTATTTACCCGGCCAGCGGAGTGGCCCACATATCCAACGATTCCACACATGGACACAAGCCTAGCGGGTTTCCCGGACAGCGGACGTAGGACCAGCGCCAACACCCCTTCCGCGGCCCGGGCGGGGCGCGTCTGCTGCACGGACGGGTTCGTCCATTTCGCTCTCGGCCCGGCGGAGGGCAGAATCTCTAGGGTGACTTTGCAACGCAATGAAGCGAACGGCGACGGCGTCTCCCCGTTCGTGGAGCTGGACCGGCAGACCTGGTCCCGGCTCGCTGCCCAGATGGAGCAGCCCCTCAACGAGGAGGACGTACTCCGTCTCCGCGGCCTCGGCGATCCCCTGGACATGAAGGAAGTCCGCGAGGTCTATCTCCCGTTGTCCCGGCTGCTGCACCTGTATGTCGAGGCGGCCGGCCAGCTCCATGCGGCAACCACCACCTTCCTGGGCGAGCAGACCCAGCGCACGCCGTTCGTGATCGGCGTCGCCGGTTCGGTGGCTGTGGGCAAATCGACCATCGCCCGTGTGCTCCGTGAGATGCTCCGCCGCTGGCCCGGCACCCCCAATGTTGAGCTCATCACCACCGACGGCTTCCTGTACCCGCTGGCGGAACTCAAACGCCGCCAGCTGCTGGAGCGCAAGGGATTCCCCGAGTCCTATGACCGCCGTGCACTGCTCCGCTTTGTGAGCGAGATCAAGGGCGGCGCCGAGGAAGTCCGGGCCCCCTGGTACTCGCACGTGACCTATGACATCGTCCCGGGCAAGGAAGTGGTGGTTCGCCGCCCCGACGTGCTGATCGTCGAGGGGCTGAACGTCCTGGCGCCGGCCCGGCCGCGGCACGACGGCCGGCAGGGCCTGGCCTTGAGTGACTTCTTCGATTTTTCCATCTATGTTGATGCCAAAACGTCCTACATTGAGGAGTGGTACGTGGACCGCTTCCGCAAACTCCGGACCACCGCATTCGCGCAGCCCGAGTCCTACTTTCACCGCTACGCCACGCTCTCGGACGCCGAGGCGGAAGAGACTGCCCGCGAGATCTGGAAGCGCATCAACGAACCAAACCTGGAGGAGAACGTCCTCCCCACCCGCGGCCGCGCGCAGCTGGTCCTCACCAAGGACGCCGACCACTCCATCCGCCGTATGCTGCTCCGCAAGGTCTAGCACACGTGTGCTACGACGGGTCCGCGGAGCGTCCGGTCACGCCGGGTTCCGTGGCCGGCGTGACCAGCCGGCGGGCTTTTAGCCGTCTCCTGATGGCCGGTTCGGGCCTCGCGGCCCTGAGCGCCTGCACCCCGGGCGATACCCCTACGACGGCGTCCGCCGCCGCTTCCCCGTCCGCGCCGCCCTTACCGTCCGCGACGGCCGGGACCACCGCGACGGCCTCCGTCACCGCCACGCCCTCCGCCGAGCCCCTGCCGGACAGTCCCGCCGCCACGGCACCGGCCACCACGCCACCGGCCCCGGAGCCTTCCGCTGCCGCGCCCGCAGCCCGGCACTCGCTCACCGACCCGGCGAGCCCCTGGGTGGTGGTGAACAAGCACCGGCCGCTCTCCCCCGCCGGCTATGTGCCGGCCGACCTGGTCCAGCCCCGCGTGCGCCTGGCCACCTCCGGTGAATCGGCCTCGCTCAACAGCACGACGGCGGTCGCGGCGGAGAAGATGTTCGCGGCGGCCGCGGCCGCCGGCGTCGTCATCACCCTCGCGAGCGGTTACCGCTCCTTCAACACCCAGATCGCCACCTACAACAGATGGGTCAATGCCGAGGGGCAGGCCGCAGCGGACACCGCCTCCGCGCGGCCCGGCTACTCGGAACACCAGACCGGCTGGTCCTTCGACATCGGCGACGGCAGCGGGAGGGACAGCTTCACCCCCGCGTTCGCCAATCAGCCGGCAGCGGTCTGGGCGAAGGCCAACGCCCACCTGTTCGGCTTCGTGGTGCGTTACCCATGGATGTTCCATGAGATCACCGGCTATTACTACGAACCCTGGCACCTGCGCTTCGTGGGCGTGGAGACCGCCGTCGACATGAACGCCCGCGGCATCGCGACCCTTGAGGAATATTTCGGACTCGAAGCGGCCCCGGCGTACAAGTAGCGGCCCGAGCCGCCCGGCACACCGACACGGCCCGCAAAACTTACCTCCCCGACACAGGGCGTTCACGCGGCTGGGTTAGCTTGGGGACATGTTGAACGGATTCAAGAGCTTCATTCTCAAGGGCAACGTCGTAGACCTTGCCGTCGCAGTCGTCATCGGTGCCGCGTTTGGTGCCGTGGTCACGGCACTCGTCCAGAGCGTCCTGATGCCCTTCATCGCAGGTCTGGTTGGTTCGCCCAACTTCGACAGCTTTGCCGTCGTCACCCTGAACGGCAATGACATCAAGTTCGGCGTGCTGCTGACGGCGATCGTCAACTTCCTCCTGGTTGCGGCCGCCATCTACTTCGTGGTCGTTGTGCCGATGAACCACATGATCGAACGGCGCAACCGCCGCCTCGGCATCAACACGGACGTCAAGGAGGAGGCAGCGGAGGACCCGCAGATTGCGCTGCTGACCGAAATCCGGGACGCCCTGCGCACTGATCGAACCGTCTAGCAAAAAACGACAATGGCGCGTCCCCCGAGGGGACGCGCCATTGCTTTGCGGGTAGCGGGGGAACTCAGTCCGCGACAAGCTCCAGTGCCAGCTCGGTCCGGACCACCTGCGCGAGACGCTCTGCGACGGCCTGGGCGGTCTCCTGCGATGCCGCCTCAACCATGACGCGCACCACCGGTTCGGTGCCGGAGGGGCGCAGGAGCACCCGGCCGGAGTCACCAAGCTCAACTTCGGCCAGGGCCACGGCCTGTGCAACGGCGTCATCGCCGTTGACCCGGGTCCGGTCCACGCCCTTGACGTTGATCAGGACCTGGGGAAGTTTGGTCATCACCTTGGCCAGTTCCTTCAGGGGACGGCCAGTGAGTGCCACCTGGGCGGCAATCTGCAGGCCGGTGAGGACGCCGTCACCGGTGGTGGCGTGGTCGGCGAAGATTACGTGGCCGGACTGCTCACCGCCGAGGTTGAAGCCGCCTTCGCGCATCCCCTCCAGGACGTATCGGTCGCCCACGCCTGTTTCGCGCAGGCTGATGCCGGCCTGGCGCAGTGCAATCTTGAGTCCGAGGTTGCTCATTACGGTGGCCACGAGGACGTCGTCCTTGAGTTTGCCCGAGGCTTTCAGCGCGACGGCGAGGATGGCCATGATCTCATCGCCGTCGACTACGTTTCCTTCGTGGTCCACGGCGAGGCAGCGGTCCGCGTCGCCGTCGTGCGCGATGCCCAGGTCGGCGCCGTGCGCCAGGACTGCCTGGGCCAGCGGCCCCAGGTGGGTTGACCCGACGCCTTCGTTGATGTTGAGGCCGTCCGGTTCGGCGCCGATGACAATGACGTCGGCGCCGGCGTCCTTGAAGACCTGGGGGGAACATCCGCTCGCGGCGCCGTGGGCGCAGTCCAGCACGACCTTGAGTCCGTCCAGGCGGTGCGGGAGGGTGCCGAGCAGGTGGACGATGTAGCGGTCCTCGGCGTCGGAGAAGCGCTGGATCCGGCCGACCTCGCCGCCGACCGGGCGGCGCGGCTCTTTGCCGAGCTGGGCCTCGATGGCGTTTTCCACATCATCGGGGAGCTTCTGGCCGCCGCGGGCAAAGAACTTGATGCCGTTGTCCGGGGCGGGGTTGTGCGAGGCGGAGATCATCACGCCGAAGTCCGCGTCCAGGTCTGCCACCAGGTAGGCCGCGGCCGGGGTGGGCAGCACGCCGGCGTCGTAGACGTCGATCCCGGAGCTGGACAGCCCCGCCTCCACCGCAGCCGCAATGAACTCACCGCTGGCGCGGGGGTCCCGGGCCACCACGGCGCGCGGCCGTGTTCCGCTGGTATTGCGGTCATGGCCAAGCACGACGGCGGCGGCCTGGGCCAGCTGCATCGCCAGTTCGGCCGTCAGCAGGCCGTTAGCCAAACCCCGGACACCATCTGTTCCAAATAATCTAGACATCGGGTCAAGTTTAGACGATGAGGTAGGCCCTTCCGGTCCCGGAGCCACTTCGCGGGCCCGCGGCGCCGCCCGTATTCCGGTGTTTGCGCTGGTTAAACGGCGAAAGCCCGCCCCGCCACAAAGGGCGGAACGGGCTTTCGTGCAAGCGCCAAAGGCGCTTGGAAGCGGAATTAACGCTTCGAGTACTGCTGAGCCTTACGGGCCTTCTTGAGACCGGCCTTCTTGCGCTCGATGACGCGGGCGTCACGACGCAGGTAACCGGCCTTCTTCAGGGTGGCGCGGTTGTTCTCGGTGTCGATCTCGTTCAGCGAACGAGCGATGCCGAGACGCAGGGCACCGGCCTGGCCGGAGATGCCACCACCGTGGATGCGGGCGATAACGTCGTAGGCGCCATCAAGATCGAGGATCTTGAAGGGCTCGTTGACGTCCTGCTGGTGCAGCTTGTTCGGGAAGTAGTTGGCCAGTTCGCGGCCGTTGATGATCCACTTGCCGGAACCGGGCACAACGCGAACGCGTGCAACGGCTTCCTTGCGACGGCCAACTGCAGCGCCGGCGACGGTCAGTGCCGGGCGTTCCTTCTTCGGCGCAGCTGCTTCTGCAGCACCGCTTTCCGAGGTGTAGCTGGTCAGGTTTTCCTCAGCCTCAACGGCTTCGGTGGTCAGTTCTTCGTTCTGAGCCACGATTCTCCTTGATTAAAAGTTGGTTGGTGGCCAGGACTACTGGGCGACCTGGGTGATTTCGAAAGTCTTGGGCTGCTGGGCGGCGTGGGGGTGCTCGGCACCCTTGTAAACCTTCAGCTTGCCCAGCTGCTGTGCAGCGAGCGAGTTCTTCGGGAGCATGCCCTTGATGGCCTTCTCCACGGCGCGGACCGGGTTGGATTCCAGCAGCTCCGCGTAGGTGACGGAGGTCAGGCCGCCCGGGTAACCGGAGTGGCGGTATGCGCGCTTCTGCTCCAGCTTGGCGCCGGTGAGGGCAACCTTTTCAGCGTTGATGATGATGACGAAGTCGCCCATGTCCATGTGGGACGCAAAGGTGGCCTTGTGCTTGCCGCGCAGCAGGATTGCGGTCTGGCTCGCGAGACGACCAAGGACAACGTCTGTGGCGTCAATGACGTGCCACTGGCGGTTGATATCGCCGGGCTTCGGGGTGTACGTACGCACGGTGTTTGCCTCGTTCTTGTTCTGGCGTTCTTGTTTTAGGCGTCACGCGAAGGTGCACCTACTATCTATGCGCTACCGGAACAGAGGTGAGGGCTCTATGTAACCAGTCGTCCTGAAGTCTCGAATGTGCACGTTGGGTAGTCATCCTGCAACCGGATTCCCAAGCGGGCACGCATCATCGAGAAGGACACGCACAACGACTACCAAGAATAGCGGAAGAGCAGTCGCTGGGTCAAAATGGGGTGTCCGGATGGATTCTGCCCGCCCCCGGCCCCCTGCGTCCCTGGAGGAACCGTGTTCGACACCGCCGCCGCTGCCTCCGCCTCGCCGCTGTTTATTGCCGGGGTCGGGCTGGCCGGCATGTGCCTGGGACTCCTGGCCGACGCCGTTATCCGGCGCTTCCTCCCCCAGCTGGCCGGCGGCGCCTCCATTCGGCTGAGGACCACGACGGCGGCGGTCACCTTTGCACTCTCGGCCCTGCTGGCCTGGCGCTTCGGAAGCGCAGCCGAACTTCCCGCCTACGTATTACTAGGCGTTTTCGCCGTTCCGCTGGCACGGATCGATATTGTGCATCACTTACTGCCGAACCGGCTCGTCGGACCCCTGCTGGGGGCCGGCCTGGCACTCCTGGCGTTCGCCGCACTGGCGCAGGGAGCCCCCGGGGACTTGTATCGCGGAGCCGCGGGGTCCGTAATCTTGTTCATTTTGTACCTACTTTTGGCGTTGACCAGCGGTAACGGCCTCGGAATGGGCGATGTGAAGCTCGCAGCACCACTCGGACTGTACTTGGGCTACCTAGGCTGGTCGCACCTGTTCTACGGCGGAGCCCTGGCCTTCGTCGCGGGCGGCCTCGCCTCCGTGATCCTGGTGCTGAAGAACCGCGGAAACAAGCCAAAAGAGGTGGCCCACGGCCCCTCCATGCTGGCAGCCGGCCTGGCCATCATCCTGCTTCTTCCGTAACTCCTGCCACTGCCGTATCTCTGCCCCCATTAGTAAGCGGGCGTATCAATCCAAGTAGTGGGCGACCACCTGCCGGGACGAACTGAGTACACCCCCGGATTGCCCTAGGTGGCGGCCCCTTTTGCACCCCAAAAAGTCGAGTATTCCAATTCATTGCTGTGCCCTTAATCGCCGTGCAAATGTTGTCCCAACGGAACTCCAGGGGGTTGGCAACAGGGGATTTGCTGGAATTTCGTTTCATATTCAAAACTCTGGAAAAGGAACTTCAAAATGACTGGTCTCATGATTTCAATGCTCGCATTTGTCGCCGGCGTCAAGGACAAGATGGAATCCGAAAAGGGCGCAACCGCCACTGAGTATGGTCTGCTCGTCGGCCTCATCGCCCTCATCATCGTCGCTGGCGTTGGACTCTTCGGCACCGCACTCGACAACTTCTTCCGGGGTCTGGCCGTCACCGTCAACGCCTGGTAGTCCAACCGCCGCATCAGGTCTCAACACCAAGGAGTGCCGCGTCCGCCAAGCGCGGACGCGGCACTCTCCATTAGATCCAGCGTCACGTTCCTCGGGGGGAAACTGTGAAACGCAACAAAGTCATGCCGGGGCGGGAGCGCGGCGCGGTAGCCGTCGAGTTCGCCCTTATCGCGCCGGTGCTCCTATTGATCGTGGTTGCGATCCTGGAGTTCTCCAACTTCTACAATCTCCAGATCTCGGTGACCCAAGCAGCCCGCGAGGCGGCCCGCGAAATGGCGGTCACCAACGACACCGGACTTGCTGCTGCCCAAGGGGTAGCCGGGGCTCCTGGGGTCGCCCTAGCGCCGGGAAACTTCGCCTTCTCCGGGGCCTGCACTCCGGGCGACACCGTCACAGCCACCGTTACCTTCACGCGGCCGGCCCTCACCAGTTTCTTCAGTCCGACCGTCACTGTCACCGGGGAAGGAGCCATGCGATGCGAACGTTTGCCGTAACGGAAGGTCGACGAGACAGGGACAGCGAGAAGGGTGCCGCCGGCGTACTTGTCGCCGTGATGATGCTCGCGCTTCTCGGCGTCGGCGCCATCGCCGTCGACGTCGGCCAGATCTACGCAGAACGCGGCGAACTTCAAAACGCTGCCGACGCAGGGGCCCTGGCCGGCGCACAGATTTGCTCGGAGACAGCAGGGTGCACGCAGGCCGATGCCGACGCCGTTGCAGCACTCTTGGCCAACCAGAACTCGAAGGACGGTGTCTCACGTGTCCGGTTCGTTGACCTGAGCGTCGACGGTCAAGTTACAGTCAGCACGGCGACTGTGAACGGGGCCGATGGTTCCGGCTTCCTGAGCAAGCTGTTCGCCAATGCCCTCAATACCCCCGACGTCGGCGTCGGCGCCACTGCCACCGCCAAATGGGAATATCCGACCCGCGGCCGCAGCATCCTTCCGCTGACCTTCGCGCCGTGCGAGTTCATCGATGACGGGCTCCCCCACAAAATCCTGACCCAGGGCGGCGGTGCCGGAGCCGTGGACTGCACCGGGTTGAATCCCTCGAACCAGACCATCCCCGGCGGTTTCGCCTGGCTGGATCCGGACGGCACTACTGGGTGCCAGGTGACCGCGGAAGTTGGTGAGTGGAGCATGACGAGTGCCGGCGCAGCCATGCCAACTGGCTGCGGGGCCATCTTCAACAGCGATCTCGTCGGACAGACAGTCGCAATCCCGGTCTACAAGTACACCTGCAAAAGCGTGTTCTCGCCCTGTACCGGAAGCAACGTGCAGTACCTGATCGAGAAGTGGGCGGGTTTCGAAGTCCAGGGTTGGAAATTTCCCGGCAATACCTATGATCCCACCAACGTTTTTTCTACGAGCGAAAAGGGCCTTTACGGGACATTCGCCGGTTATTTCGCCGATCCAGGCGTATTCACGGGTGGTTCTACCGCCCCTACCGGAAACATAAAGATTCTCGGTCTTATCAAATAACTACTGATTCATTTTTAAAGGGGTGGAAGAATTGAAAGCTCGCCTACTGGGAGGCATTGCCGCACTCGTTGTGGCCATAATCGGGACAGTTCTACTTGTGTCCTACGTCCAAGGCGCCGATCGGCGCGCCCTGGCAAACACCGAGACCGCTGAGGTCTACGTGGTCCAAAAGGAAATTGCAGCCGGAACCGCCGCAGCGGACTTCGGCGATTCGGTGATCAAGAAGACCGTACCTAAGTCAGCGGTGGCCAGCGACAGCGTCACCACCTTGACTGCACTTGGGCAGAAGGTCTCGGCCGTCGGGCTAGTTCCCGGCGAACAACTCCTGGCCACACGAATGGTGGAGCCGGGGCAGTTGCTCGGCCCGAACCGGGCACCGGTCCCCAGCGGACTGCAGGAAGTCACGGTCAAACTCAGTATCGACAGAATCGTCGGCGGAAGCCTGAAAGCCGGCGACACCGTCGGCGTGATCCTGTCCTATGCGGAAAACGAGAAGCTGAATCTTCCCGACCAGTCTCAGTTGGTGTTCCACAAGGTGCTGGTAACGGCGGTCCAGAACTCCACGGGTGCCGTAGCGCAGGAGCAGTCAGCGACAACGACGACGGAATCCTCCGACGGGGCCTTGAACGCCAAATCCAGCGCGGCCCAGGCAAATGGCGGCTACCTCGTCACCTTGGCCAGGCCCTCAATCGACGTGGAGAAGATCGTCCACGCCGTCGAGTTCGGCAAGGTGTACCTGAGCAAGGAATCGGAAAGCTCGACGACGGACAACACCGGCGTCATGGAACGCATCAGGGTCTTCCAATGAGCCGCTTCGTACTGATCACGCCAAGCGTCGACTTCGAGCGAAAGGTCCGCTCAGCTACCGCCGGTATGAGCGGCAGCCTGCAGTGGTTCCAGGCAGACTACCTCCCGGAAGGTCCAGATGAATTCCTGAGCAAACTGCTGGGAGAGCCCCCGGAAGTGCTCATCCTCGGCCCGGGGCTGGCTCTGGACGAAACCTTGAAGCACGCAGCCGTGCTGGACCTGCAGTATCCGGAAATCAGCGTCCTGCTGGCCGCGGAGCAGACCCCGGAGCTCGTCCTGGCCGCGATGCGCTCGGGAGTGCGGGACATCCTTTCTCCCGCGTCGGACATCGACGGAATCCGGGCAATGGTTGAACGTTCCAGCCTGGCCGCAGCCGGCCGTCGGAGGGGCCTCAACCCCAGTACGGCAGAGTCTCCGGCTGGACGTTCTGGCGGTCGGGTCATCGCCGTCATGTCTCCGAAAGGCGGCGTCGGCAAGACCACCATCGCGACAAACATCGCAGTCGGACTGGGAAAAGTGGCTCCGATGGGGGTCGTCATCGTGGACCTGGATCTGCAGTTCGGGGATGTCGCCAGTGGGCTGTTGCTGGACCCGGAACATACGCTCACGGATGCGGTTACGGGCGCAGCCAGCCAGGACTCCATGGTCCTCAAGACATATCTCACGCTGCACTCGGCAAGCATCTACGCGCTGTGTGGGCCTAAGAATCCCGTTGAAATGGAGGGGATTACCTCCGCCCACGTCACTAACCTGCTCAAGCAGTTGCGGCATGAGTTCCAGTACGTGGTCATCGACACCGCCCCAGGACTCGGCGAGCATGTTCTTGCCGCGCTGGAGCAGGCGACGGATGCCGTCTGGGTGTGTGGCATGGACGTGCCGAGCATCCGCGGGCTCCGTACCGGTTTCCACATCCTCAACGAACTGGGCCTCATGCCGGAAAGCCGGCATGTTGTGCTGAACATGGCCGACGGTAGGAGCGGTCTTACCGTTCCCGACGTGGAGGCAACGATCGGGGTACCGGTTGACGTTGCCATACCGCGCTCCCGGACCCTGCCGTTTTCGACCAACAAGGGTGTCCCCATCCTTCAGGACAGCCGCCGGGACGTGGCAGCAAAGGGTCTTCGGCAGCTCGTGGACCGTTTCCAGCCGAACTGGCAGGACCGAACACATCGCAAGCTCCACCGAAGGGCGGTAGTCCAGTGAGCCTCACCAGCAGATTTGAACAGTTGCGGCACGGTGGCCAGGAGGAGCAGACGACCACGCCGCCGGAACCCTTGGAACGTCCGGGCGTCCCCTCGACCCTGGGTCGAATTCAGGAAGCCAAAGCCGCCGATGCTGCCAGCGCGGCACTCGTGGTTGAAGAGGTCGGCCCCAACGCGGGCATGGCCAGCGAGGCCCTGCGCGGGCTTAAGGAACGGGCAAGCCAGGCACTCTACGAGCGGCTCGGCTCCAGGATCTCCGACTCTTCGATGGATGAAGCGGAACTGCACCAGCACGTCAAGGCTGAACTCAAGGAGGTCGTGGACGCGGAGCAGGTTCCGCTTACCTCGGCTGAAAGGCAGCGACTGACCCGCGAAATTATCGACGACGTTCTGGGCCACGGTCCGATCCAGCGGTTCCTCGACGATCCTGAAGTCACGGAAGTTATGGTCAACCGCCACGACAGCATCTACGTGGAGAAACATGGCCATCTCCAAAAAACTGATGCCAAGTTCAGCTCCGATGAAGCACTGCGCCGGGTCATTGAAAGGATTGTCTCCAGGGTGGGCCGACGGATTGACGAGTCCTCGCCCTTGGTGGATGCCCGGCTTGCCGATGGCTCGCGTGTCAACGCCATCATCCCGCCCCTGGCCGTCAATGGGCCTTCGCTGACCATCCGAAAGTTTGCCCGCGAAGCCCTCACGGTGAACAAACTCATCGAGTTCGGCAGCCTCTCCCCGGAAATGGCTGAACTCCTTCGAGCCTGTGTCCTGGCACGGATGAACATCATCGTGTCGGGCGGTACTGGTACAGGAAAAACCACGTTGCTCAATGTGCTGTCCTCTTTCATCCCGGAGACAGACCGCATTGTGACAATCGAGGACGCTGTGGAACTCCAGTTGCAGCAGGAGCACGTGGTGCGGCTGGAGAGTCGTCCTGCGAATATCGAAGGCCGCGGCGAGGTTTCCATTCGCGAACTCGTCCGCAACTCGCTCCGCATGCGGCCAGACCGGATCGTCGTAGGCGAGGTCCGCGGCGGCGAATCACTCGACATGCTCCAGGCCATGAACACCGGCCATGACGGGTCAATATCCACTGTTCACGCCAACTCTCCCAGGGATGCGGTGGCCCGGTTGGAAACCTTGGTGCTGATGGCCGGGATGGACTTGCCACTGCGGGCCATCCGCGAACAAGTCGCCTCCGCTGTGAACCTCATCGTCCACATCACAAGGCTCCGTGACGGAAGCCGCCGGGTTACCCACATCACCGAGGTGCAGGGCATGGAAGGGGATATCGTCACCCTCCAGGATGCCTTCGTCTTCGACTACTCCGCCGGGGTGGACGCCAATGGCAGGTTCCTCGGCAAACCAATACCTACTGGCGTCCGCCCGCGGTTCACCGACAGGTTCGTTGAACTCGGCATTCCGATCTCGGCCGCCGTTTTCGGGGCGCATCTTGGGGGCGTCCGATGATTCCCAACGACGCTTCCCCTGCGGTCATGGTATTAGGCCTGGCACTGGTCTATCTGGCGCTCGCTATCGCCTTCTGGGTTCTATTGAAGTCGCGGAACGTTATTTCGGCCGAACGCCGCCGGCCCGGCGGCGTCGCGAACCCTTCGGCCCTGACAAAGCTGACGGACGCGACGCTGGGCGTGATCGATGCCAAGCTCAAGCCGCAGCCTTCCGGCATTTTGTCCCGGCGGCGGCTCGACAGCGCCGGGCTCAAAAAGCAGTCCGCGGACTACCTGCTCCTGGCCGGGATCGTAACGCTGCTGGCTGGGGTGGCCGGGTTCCTGCTGGGAGGTTTGTTCCCCGCGGTCCTCCTGGTCCTTGCCGCGCCGATCGGGCTCGCCTTGACTCTGAACTTGCTCATCTCCCGCCGACAGGCCAAGTTCGACGATCAGGTTCCGGACACGCTCCGGATGCTCTCCGGCGGCATGCGTGCCGGGCACAGCCTGCTGCGTTCGCTGGACGCTGCAGGCCAGGAAAGCGACGCCCCCATGGCGGATGAACTGAGCCGCATCGTCAACGAGACCCGCATCGGCCGCGACCTCGGGGAATCCCTCCTCGATGTCGCGGACCGGACAAAAAATGAGGACTTCGGCTGGATCGCCCAAGCCATAGAAATCCACCGTGAAGTCGGCGGAGATCTGGCAGAGGTTCTAGACCACGTGGGTGAGACGATCCGGGACCGGAACCAAGTCAGGCGCCAGGTGAAGGCCCTCAGCGCCGAAGGACGGGTGTCCGCTTTGGTTTTGATCGCATTGCCGATCCTACTGTTCATCGCTCTGCAGTTCATCAACCCGGTTTATGCCAAGACGTTCTCGTCAACGGTTCCCGGCTACATCATGATTGCGGTCGCGGCCGTCATGCTCAGCCTCGGCGCTTTCTGGCTCAGCCGACTCATCAAGCCGAAGTTCTGAGGAGGAAGACATGCAACCCATCGCAATGGCCGCGGTTTTAGCCATCATTGCGCCCATCTCCGGCATGGTCTGGCTGGCTTTCACCGGGGATCGCACCGGCCTGCGCAACATCCGCACTAACCTCGGCACAAAATCTGCGGGGGCCGCCGTCGGACGGTCCATGACTGGTGAGCAGCTTGCCGCGCTCAGCAGGAAGCTGGCTCCGGTTGGCTACGTTGCTTGGCTGGACAAGCAACTGGCCGGGGCGGGACGGCCCAAGGACTGGCCGTTGGGGCGGCTCCTGATGGTCAAACCGCTATTGGCACTCGGCGGCGCCGGACTCGGTATTGCTGGTTTCTTGGTAGAGCCTTCCCCCCAGCGCATCCTTGTAGCTCTGGCTTTTGTGGTTTTCCTCTACTTCGTTCCGGACCTTCTGATCCGGACAAAGGCGGAGAAGCGCCGCGAAGCGATCCGCCTTGAGCTCCCGAATGCCCTGGACCAGATGCTGATTTCCGTGCAGGCCGGCCTCGGCTTTGAAGCGGCTATGGCACGGAGCGCTCAGAACGGCACCGGCCCGCTGGCCTACGAATTCACCCGGACCCTGCAGGACATGCAAGTGGGGCGTAGCCGCAAAGACGCCTACCTGGCCTTCGCAGATCGGGTCGATTCGCCTGACCTCCGCAGCTTCATCCGGGCCGTCGTCCAGGCGGACACGTACGGCATCGCGATCGCCAAAGTCCTCAAAGCGCAAGCCCAGGAATTGCGAACCAAGCGTCGCCAGAGTGCCGAGGAGCATGCCATGAAGATCCCCGTCAAGATCCTCTTCCCGCTGATTTTCTGCATCTTCCCTACGCTCTTCATCATCCTCATGGGGCCCGCGGTCATGGGCATCATGGCTGCGTTTTCCTAGGAGAAATCATGCCAAACACGTCTCGCGGCCTCCGCGCCTGGATCCGGAACCTCAGCAGGCTCTGCACGGATGAACACGGCGCCACCGCCACCGAATACGGCATCCTGACAGGGTTCATCGCCATTGTCATCGTGGCGGGGGTGGGGGCCTTCGGAACGGCGCTGAATCTTTACTTCGGGCAACTCAGCACCGGAGTAAGAACTGCCCTCGGCCTCCCCTAAGTAAACAAGCTGCCTCACGGGCACCGCGCAATCTATAACCTGCGCCCCAGAAACCGGACCCCCTTGGACCCCAGAGCCAAGGGGGTCCTTTCGTGCCCGCTCCCCGCCGGCCGCCCCGCTACCGGGGTACAGATTCCGCGCAAGAAATACTCAGGAAACGTACAGTTTGGGCAGTGTTGGCGCAGGATGTGGCAAGCAGAGTAACTTCGGGCGAATCGCATTGCTAACTTTCTGGCAGAGCTGGTATCTGGCCAGCTTCCCTTCGCTCGCTCAGGAGTCCACCATGCTTTCTCTTTACACCAACCTGTCCCTCCGCCTCCGCCGCGATGAGAAAGGCGCAACCGCCGTTGAATACGGCATCATGGTCGCCCTCATCGCGGTTGTCATCATCGCCGCAGTGAGCCTCCTCGGCGGATCGCTGGACGACATGTTCCAGAGCGTTAACTGCGGAATCACGACGCCGGCGACGCCGACCTGGAACGGTACCGCGTGCGTGGCCTAGCCTAGGAATTCACCCTCAGTTCGGCGGCGGTTGCGACCGCCGCCGAACTGTCTGATCAGTATGAGAGGACGCCATGTCGGAGGCATCCGAACGTGGAGCCGCCGCGGTGGAGTTTGCCCTCGTAGTTCCGGTTATGATCATGCTGCTGCTCGGCATTATGGAGTTTGGACGCGCTTACAGCGCGCAAACTACGCTGTCCAATGCGGCACGTGAGGGCGTGCGAGTGATGGCCATCAACAACAGCGAGTCCAACGCCAAAACTGCGGCTAAGAACGTCGCCGGTGTCCTCAACCCGGGCCTCAAAGACGAAAAGATTGTCTTCAAGTATCAAACGACGCCTGCGACGACACCCGTCCCCACGGCTTGCGCAGCGAACGTCCAGGTGACCGTGACAATTAATTACTCGCTCACCACCATGACGGGAATCGCCGGCCCGTTCGCCATGAAAGGCACAGGGACGATGCAATGCGGCGGATAAATGCGCCGGCTGACAGGCAGCGCGGCGGAATCGCCGTTATCGTTGCTCTCCTGATGGTGGTCCTGCTCGGCTTTGCTGCCATCGCCGTCGACGTCGGAATGCTGTACTCCGAACGGGCGCAACTACAGAATGGCTCCGACTCCGCCGCGCTGATGGTGGCACAGAAGTGTGCCAAGAATGCGGCCGACGCAAACTGCTCCACGGAAGCCCCCCTCGCAGCAGGCATGGCCAACGGCAACGCCCTGGATGGAAGGAGCGGCGTCAAGTCCATATATTTGGACAAAGCCGGCCGCACGGTCACGGTAACGACCGGCGCAATGGAATCCGGAAGCGCCCCAAACACTGTCTCCCTCTTCTTCGCCAAGGCACTCGGAATCCCCAGCGCCGAAGTAACTGCGAGTTCCTCTGTGCGGTGGGGCAGCCCCATTGAAGGAACTACACCGTTCCCACTGGCATTCTCGATCTGCCAGGTCTCGGGTATGGTGGGCGGCGCAACGCAACTGCTGCAAAACCACTCCGCTAACGCCAATGCCGATTGCCCCCTGGGCCCGGCCGGTAAGACGGTGCAGGGTGGTTTTGGCTGGATCGTCCAAAGCACCGGGCAGTGTGGCGGCCTCGTAAACCTTGCGATCAACCAGAGCGGCAGTGACACCGGGAATGACGGACCGTCAAACTGCGACGCTATTCTCACGAAATGGGCCAGCGAACTGGCTGCAGGCCGGGCGATCAACGTGCTGCTGCCGGTCTATGAGGACGTCAACGGAACCGGTTCCGGGGCCTCTTACGATCTGCTGGCATTCGCTTCCTTTAGCGTCCAGGGTTGGGCCTTTAGTGGCGCCGACAAGCTGCCGCTGGTCTATAACAATAAATCGTCCGACAAAGCCTTGGACTGCACAGGCAGTTGCCGCGGCATCATCGGAAAATTCGTCAACTACGTCTCTTTGTCCGACGGCTACAAGCTCGGCCCGGTCAGCCCCTATGGCGCCACTGTCGTCGAATTGACCAGTTAGATCCATGAAGTTCAGCGTTTCAATACCTCTCAGGAGCAGTTCGTGAAGTCTCGGTTATTGGCAGGGGCGGCGGCAGTAGTCCTCGCAATAGTGGGGGCTATGCTCGTGATTTCCTATGCGCAGGGCGCGGACCAACGGGCAGTTAAAAACCTTGAGCCTGTCAGCGTTCTGGTGGTGAAAAACGCAATTCCGGCCGGGACTTCGGTGGAAGCTATGAGCGCCTCAATCGCGACCGAGCAGCTTCCCGCAGCGGCCGTATCCGAGTCCTCCCTCAAGTCGCTGAATGAGTTACAGGGCAAGGTTGCCGCCGTCGACCTCATTCCCGGCGAGCAGCTACTGACGGAGCGTCTAGTCGAACCCGAAAACCTCAAGATCCAAGGGTCGGTAGAGATCCCTGCCGGTCTGCAGGAGGTGTCCTTCCAGCTGGAACCTCAGCGCGTCGTCGGCGGACGCATCGCTCCGGGAGACCACGTCGGAATCTTCATTAATCTCAAGGTTGGCGGCCTCGAGGCCAAGCCGGAAAAGGAAACAACACAGTTATCCATCCACAAAGTCCTGGTCACCGCCGTCCAGCGCGCGCCCGTCGCCACGCCCTCCCCCCAGCCAACCGCGGACGGCTCGGCTCCAGTGGAGGACACGTCACTCCCCACCGGCTTGCTGCTCCTAACCGTTGCCGTCAATGATGTCGACGCAACGAAGATTGTCTATGCTTCGGAGTTCACCGACTTTGCCAGCATCTGGCTGAGCAGGGAACCCCTCGACGCCACGGAAAGCGGCAAGCCCGGGATCATGACGAAACCGGAGGTTTACAAGTGAGCCGCTTTGTCCTGATCACACCTAACGCGGATTTTGACAACCGCCTAAGGCAGGCGGTGGCGGGCGGGCTCCAGGGGGGCGTGCAGACCTTCCTGACAAACGTTTTACCTGCCGGCCCATACGACCTGTTCGCGCAGCTGAACCAGGAGCGACCAGAAGTCTTGGTGCTGGGTCCCGACGTACCTGTCGACGAGGCTCTGCGCCTCGCCATGGTGCTTGACGTCCAAGCCCCGGACCTGACCGTTCTCTTGGTCAGCGAGCCTGACCCCGATTTCATCCTGCAGGCCATGCGGGCCGGCGTCCGGGACATCCTCAGCCCCTCGGCCGATCCGGATCAGATGCGGGTCCTTCTGGAGCGGGCCTGCCAGTCCTTCGCCAACCGCCACCGGACGGAGCCCTCGCAACAGGCAGACAGCGGCAAGGGCACGGTGATCGGAGTCTTCTCCCCCAAAGGCGGCGTCGGAAAAACCACCATCGCCACCAATGTGGCCGTGGGCCTGGGCAAGATTGCACCCATGAGCGTGGTAATCGTGGACTTGGACCTGCAATTCGGCGACGTCGCCTCCGGGCTCTACCTCAACCCGGCGCACACCGTCACCGATGCCGTCTCCCCTGCCGCTAGCCAGGACACACTGGTGTTAAAGGCGTTCCTCACCGTCCACTCGTCGAGCATCTACGCACTGTGCGCGCCGGAGAGCCCGGTTGAGGCCGATTTCATCACACCCGAACAGATCACCCGGCTGCTGGATCAACTGGCGGACGAGTTCCAATACGTGGTGGTGGACACCGCTCCCGGACTGCCCGAAATCGGGCTGGCCGCCATGGAGGCCTGCACCGATGTGGTCTGGGTAAGCGCCATGGACATCCCCAGCGTCCGCGGCCTCCGCTCCGGTCTCGACATCCTCCGCCAGCTGGACATCATGCCGGAAGGCCGGCACGTGGTGCTCAATATGGCCGACCCCAAGTGCGGTCTCTCCGTCCAGGACGTCGAATCCACCCTTGGCGCGCCCGTTGACGTCAGCGTCCCCCGCTCCCGCTCCGTCGCGTTCTCCACCAACCGCGGCATTCCCGTACTGCAAGAGTCCCGAAAAGACCCTGCGGTCAAGGGCCTGAACCGGCTCGTGGAGCGCTTCAGCCCGGCCGGGCGCGCAAAAACCCCGCGCAAGATTCACCGGCGGGTTGTGGTCTAGGTGAAACTTTCGGAACGCATCCAGGCGGCACAGGAGAAGACCCAGCCTTCCGCGACCCCCGCGCGGACCATGACTACGGCTTCCGTTGCCTCCACCGCCACTCCCCCGGCTCCACGGCTGGAGGCACGGACGTCTGCACCGTCGACACGCCACGAACGGCCGCCGGCGGCCGCAAAACCCGTACCGTCCCCGGGCGCGTCCGTTCAGCCCGACGGCTTCCAGACCAAATCCCACCAGCCCGTGGACGCTTTCGCAGCGATCAAGCAGCGCGCCGCGACGGCGCTGTTCGAAAAGATGGGAGCCCGCTTCAACGACTCAGCCATTACGGAAGGCGAGCTGCGCAGCACAGCCCGGGAAGAGCTCATCCGCATCATCGATGCGGAACAAGTCCCGCTGACAACAGACGAACGCTCCCGCCTGGTCCGGGACGTGGCCGATGACGTGCTGGGGTACGGTCCGCTGCAGCGGCTCCTGGATGACCCGGACGTCACCGAAATCATGGTCAACCGGATGGACCAGATCTATGTGGAACGCAAGGGCCAGCTGACGCTCACCGAGTCCCGGTTCAGTTCCGAGGACCACCTGCGCAAGGTCATTGAGCGCATCGTGTCCAAGGTGGGCCGCCGTATCGACGAGTCTTCCCCGCTGGTGGATGCGCGCTTAGAGGATGGCTCCCGCGTCAACGCCGTGATTCCCCCGCTGGCCGTCGGCGGCTCCTCGCTGACCATCCGTAAGTTCAGCAAGGTCCCGCTGACGGTCCGGAACCTCATCGATTACGGCACGCTCACGCCGGAGATGGCCGAGCTGCTGAACGCCTGTGTGAAGGCAAAGCTGAACATCATCGTCTCCGGCGGTACCGGTACTGGGAAGACCACGCTCCTCAATGTGCTGTCCTCGTTCCTCCCCGCCAACGAACGCATCGTGACTATCGAGGACGCCGTCGAGCTCCAGATCCAGCAGGCCCACGTGGTGCGGCTAGAAAGCCGGCCGCCGAACACGGAGGGCAAAGGCGAGGTCACCATCCGCGAGCTGCTGCGCAACTCCCTGCGTATGCGTCCGGACCGGATTGTGGTCGGTGAGGTCCGCGGCGGCGAATCGCTGGACATGCTCCAGGCAATGAACACCGGCCACGACGGCTCACTCTCCACGGTGCACTCCAACTCGCCTCGCGACGCCGTCGCCCGCCTGGAAACGCTGGTGCTTATGGCCGGCATGGATCTTCCGCTGCGGGCCATCCGTGAGCAGATCGCCTCCGCCGTCAACCTGATCATCCAGATTTCCCGACTCCGGGACGGCACCCGACGCATCACCCACGTCACCGAAGTCCAGGGCATGGAAGGTGACATCGTCACCCTCCAGGACGCCTTCGTCTTCGACTATTCCGCCGGCGTCGACCAGCACGGACGATTCCTGGGAACCCCGGTCCCCACCGGGATCCGTCCGCGGTTCATCGACCGCTTTGAAGATTTGGGCATCCACGTCTCGGCCGGCGTCTTCGGAGCGCCGGTGGACCTGGCCGGAAAGCACTGACGTCCATGATCCTGATCATTGCAGTAACCCTCGTGGTCGCGTCAGCCGCCTTGGCCGGAGTGACAGTGCTTATCCCCCGCACCCCGACGGTGCCGCTGGACCGCCGTCGCCCCTTCCGGACCGAGTCAGACTCGCAGTTGACCCGCTTTGCAGGTTCCGCCGTCGACGCGATTGACGCCGTTCTGGTTAAGCGGAACGTCCGCTTCTTCAACCGGGAAACCCTGGAGAACGCAGGCCTGCGCCTGAGCCAGGCGGATTTCCTTTTCCTCGTTATGATCGGCGCCTTCGTGGGGGGTCTGGTGGGCCTCGTGGTGGCCGGTCCCTTGTTGGGGGTATTGCTAGTGGTCGCGGCTCCGTTCGGGGGACACCTTGTCCTGGGGTTCCTGTCCGGTAAGAGGCGCGCCAAGTTCGATCAGCAGTTGGGCGATACTCTGCAGCTGCTCTCCGGCAGCCTCCGCGCCGGGCACAGTATCCTCCGCGCCATCGATGCCGCCGCCAACGAATCCCAAGCCCCCACGTCCGAAGAGATGCGCCGGGTCATCTCGGAAACGAGCCTGGGGCGGGACCTGCTGGATTCTCTCAACGACACGGCCGAGCGGATGGAAAACGAGGACTTCATCTGGATCTCCCAAGCCATCCAGATTAACCGCGAAGTGGGCGGCAACCTGGCCGAGGTGATGGACCAGGTCAACGAAACTATCCGCGAACGCAGCGAGATCAAGGGCCACATCAAGTCCCTGGCCGCCGAGGGGAAATTCTCCGCCTACATCCTGATGGCACTGCCTTTCGGCATCGTGGCCATGCTGATGCTGGTCACCCCCGGATATATGGACAAAATGTTCACCACCCTGCTCGGCGCAATCATGCTGGTCGCTTCAGGCATCCTGATGACCATCGGCGGTCTCTGGATGCGCAAAATCATCGACCTGAAATTCTGAGCCAGCCATGGATCCTTTGATTGTCCTCGCCCTCCTCCTGATCTGCCTGCCGCTCGGCTACCTGGCGTGGACCTTGCTGTCCGCCGACAAGAAGGGCCAGACGGCTGCCCGGGAAATCCTGGCCCGGGGAAACCACCGCGCTGAAGAGGACGACAGGAAGGCCGGTACCGGCTTCATCGAGAAGATCGGGTACCGCCTCACGCCGGCCGCGTACGTGCTCAAACTCGATCACCTACTCTCCCTCGCTGGCCGCCCGGCGAACCTTCCGCTGGGCCGGCTGCTTGCTGCCAAACCTGCGCTGGGTCTGATGGGCGGATTGCTAGGACTCTTTCTCAGCTCGATCGGATCAACGCCGATCATCAAACTGGTTGGGATCTTAATTGTGGTCCTGGGCTACTTCATCCCGGACCTGATGCTTTACAGCAAGGGGGAAGAGCGGCAGAAGGCCATGCAGCTGGAGCTCGCCAACACCCTGGACCAGATGCTGATATCCGTCGAGGCTGGCCTCGGTTTCGAGGGGGCCATGGCCCGCGCCGGCGAGAACGGCAAGGGCCCGCTGGCCGAGGAACTGGTCCGCACCCTGCAGGATATGCAGGTGGGACGCAGCCGCCGCGAGTCCTACCTCGCCCTGGCCGAACGCACCAACATCCCCGAACTCCGGAGCTTCGTCCAGGCCGTGGTGCAGGCGGACACCTACGGTATCGCCATCAGCCGGGTCCTGCGCGTCCAGGCCAAGGTGATGCGCGTCAAGCGCCGGCAACGGGCCGAAGAGAAGGCCATGAAGCTTCCGGTGATGGTCCTGTTCCCGCTCCTCTTCTTCATCTTTCCGGTCCTGTTCATTGCCATCCTGGGTCCAGCCGTCATCAACACGATCGAGACTTTCAGCGGCCAGTAGCGCCCCTGCATACCCGGGAGATCGGCCCTGCAGAGCGAACCCTCAGGAAGCCAACGGGATAGCGCAAGGGTTTGCGCAGGATCACCCGGAGCGCAGGGCAGCGGCACGGGCAGGCAGTAGCGTGGTCACATGTCCTTTCAAGGAGCTCCAGACGACGCCGACGTAAACAATAGCCTCTCCGCCGAACCCTGCCCCTGCGGTGCAGGACTGGCCCCAGCGGAGCTCAAGGACACTGCGCCCGACACGGCGCCGCCGCTCGTCGACCCCACGGCCCTGCAGGAGCTCGGGTCCCAACTGGACAGCCCGGCCGTAGCCAAGGGATTCGCGCGGGATTACACCAACATGTGGGACCAGCGCTACCAGTCCCTCGCCACGTCCCTCGACAGCGGGGACGACGCCGCGGCCCTGGATGCCGTGCTCAGCCTGAAGACGTCCTCGGCGATGGTGGGCGGGATCCGCCTGGCCGAGCTGGCCAGGGAGCTCGAGGACGCCATCCGCCTCCGCGATGCCGACCTCGCGCGGCTCCTCCTGCATGAAGTCGCCGAAAGCGGCAACGACACCGTGGACGAACTGCAGCTCGGCTACCTCGAGGACAGTTAGTCCAGGGCGGGGGCGAGCCGGTAGCCCACGCCACGGACAGTCTGGAGCCAGCGGGGCTGCAGCGGATCCTCCCGCAGTTTTCGCCGCAGGTTACCGATATGGACCTCCACGGCACGCTCGTCGGATTCACTGATGTACGCATCCGCGCCGTAATACTCGCCGCGAACCACCCGCACCAGATCGACCTTGGTCCGGACTGCACCGGCGGCCTTCAGCAGCGCGTGCAGCAGATCGAACTCGCTGCGGGTCAGGCTGGTTGGCACGCCGTCGAGGGTGACCGAACGGGTGTGCGGGTTCAGCACCAGGCCGTTGTGCCGAAACACGGAATCCTGCGGCAGGACCAGAGCCGCCGACGGCGCGGCTCCCGGCTGCGGGGATGTGCCCTCGGTGAACTCGTGGCGGGGCCGTCGCATCATCGCGGCGACCCGGGCCCGGAGCTCACGCGGGCGGAATGGTTTGGTCATAAAATCGTCGGCGCCGGTGTGCAGCGCGGTCAGCGTGTCCAGCTCGTCCGTCCGAGCGGTCAGCATAACCACATAGGCGTCGCTGAACTGCCGGATCCGGCGCAGGACTTCAAAGCCGTCAATATCGTTCAGGCCAATGTCCAAGGTGACGACGCTGGCTTTCTGGCTCCGCACCACCTCGACGCCCTCGCGCCCGCTGGCTGCGCCGTGGACGTCAAATCCCGCCTGGCTCAGCACGGCTTCAACGAGATGACGTACGTCCTCGTCGTCCTCAACGACGACTGCGACTCCCAAGTCAGTCATGGTCCCCCTCTATGTCTGATCCTGCGGCAACCACCCCCATAGAGGCCGCGTTGTTACTGCAGTGCACTCATGGTGCGCCAGTATTGTCAGAATACCCACGCTATAGCGGTTATTACCGTTTAGGCACAGCCGGGGCCACAAATATTCATCGTGTGTCAAGCTTGCGTGACCAATGCTGTTAAATTAAAGCAGCGAGAAAGGGGCGCGGCTTCATTGGATAAACAGCATTTGGTCGGTAACCCGGAAGGATTCTTCGCGGGACTCCCGCGGCGCGCGCAGCTGGCAGTCGTCCGGCTGACCGGATCCCGGGAAGCCGAGCTCCATGCCCTGCTCGCGGGCAGCTGTGAACGCGAAAAGCTGCTCAACGAGGAGATCATTGGGCTTGCCGAGGCTCTGAAGGCCAAAGACAGTCTTGTTTCGTCTGTCTCGCATGAGTTCCGCACCCCGTTGACCTCGATCATCGGCAACCTCGACCTGGTCCTCGGCGAATCTGCCGAGCTCTCCCCTGCCACCGTGCGCCGGATCGAAATCGCGCAGCGGAACGCCGAGCGGCTGCTGGCACTGGTCTCGGACCTGATGATGTCCGCCGACTCAGCCGTACACGTCCACCCGCGCCGGACCGATCTGGCCAGCCTGGTCGAAGCCAGCCTCGGTTCGGCCCAGGCCCACGCCCATGCATCCCGGGTCTCGCTCTCCATGGACCTGCCGGCTCCGCTCTGGGCCGACGTGGATCCGCTGCGGATCGGCCAGGCCCTCGACAACCTCGTCTCCAACGCCATCAAGTACTCGCCGGACGGCGGCACCGTTCACGTCTCCGCCAGGAACGAAGGAGGCCGGGTGCTGCTGCACGTGAAGGACGACGGAATGGGCATGACAGCCGCCGACGCCGAACGGGTCTTCACCCGCTTCTTCCGCAGTCCGGCGGTCCGCGAGGGCCCGATTCCCGGCGCGGGGCTGGGCCTGTCCATCACCAAGGCGATCATCGAACGGCACGGCGGCTCCATTTCCTGCAGCACGCGTCCCGGCTGCGGGAGCACCTTCACGGTGGAGCTTCCCACCGAAGCGGCGTCTCCGGCCTTCTAGGTCCGGCCGACGCAGGCGGCGCTACTGGCGCAGAGCGCGGGTCAGCTCGGCCCGGGCCAGCAGCCCGTTGGCCGAGGGATAGGCCACCTCTTCCAGCACCAGCGGATGCGGGGCGGCCAGTATGGACTTGGCGTCCCGCTGCCGGGCAAGCAACCGTTCGTGCAGCCAGCCCGGCTCCTCGATGCCGGCCCCCACAAACAGCGCGGATCCCACGAGCGAGCGCACCATGTTGTGGCAGAACGCATCGGCCTGGACCGTGGCCACCAGGACGCCGTCGGCGCCGCGGGCAAACTCGAAACGCTGCAGTTCCCGGATGGTCGTGGCGCCTTCCCGCGGTTTGCAGTAGGACCGGAAATCCTGGAGTCCCAGCAGTTGGGAGGCGCCTTCGTTGAGCAGCCCGACGTCGAGCTCTTCTCGGTGCCACAACGTCGAGGTGCGGCCCAGCGGGTCCCAGAGGAGGGGGCCATCCGCGATCCGGTAGCTGTAGCGGCGCCAGAGCGCGGAGAAGCGGGCATCGAAGCCCTCGGGGGCGATGGTGACCTTGTGGACTTCGATGGAGCCGGTGAGGTCCCCGAGTCCGCGGCTGAGGGCGCCGCGGAGGCGGCGGAGGAGCGCGACGGCCGGATCCAGCTCCGCGCCGCGGTTCAGGCCCGTCCATTCCGTCTCGCTGAGGTCCACGTGGACCACCTGGCCGCGGGCGTGCACGCCGGCGTCGGTCCGTCCGGCCACGGTCACGCGGACCGGGCGGCGGATGAGCATGGCCAGGGCCTCTTCCAGCGTGCCCTGGACGGTGCGGCGTCCGGGCTGGACGGCCCACCCGCTGAAGGGTCCGCCGTCGTACGCAAGATCAAGCCGGATACGCAAAAACCCGCCGCCCCCTCTAACGGGGGCAGCGGGTTTCTGGTCGTTCATAGACTTAAGTCTATGCGAAGAAATCAGCGAATTACTTCGCGTCCTTCTCGGACTTGGCGTCTGCTTCCTCAGCGGCCGGAGCCTCTTCGGTTGCTGCTGCTTCAGTCTCAGCTGCTTCAGCGGCGGGAGCCTCTTCGGTTTCAGCGGCTTCGGTCTCAGCAACCGGTGCAGCTTCTGCCTTGTCGGCGTCCTTCTTGTCAGCATCGCCCTTGGCGGCGGAGGTAGCCTCGGCTACGACTGCCTGCTTGGCGGAAACCGGCTCGAGAACCAGTTCGATGACAGCCATGGGAGCGTTGTCGCCCTTGCGGTTGCCGATCTTGGTGATGCGGGTGTAACCACCGTTGCGGTTCTCCACTGCCTGTGCAATGTCGGTGAACAGCTCGTGGACGATGCCCTTGTCGCTGATCAAGCCGAGTACACGGCGGCGGGAAGCCAGGTCGCCACGCTTGGCGAAAGTCACCAGGCGCTCGGCGTACGGCTTCAGTCGCTTGGCCTTGGTCACCGTGGTGGTGATCCGCTTGTGCTCGAACAGTGCGGCGGACAGGTTCGCGAGCATAAGACGCTCGTGAGCCGCTCCGCCTCCGAGGCGCGGACCCTTAGCGGGGGTAGGCATAATAGTTTCTCCTCATATGGAAGCCGTTGGGCTGCGCACACCGTGGTGCATCAGCCGGCGGGCCAAGATCTGTTTGTTAGAGCTCGTCGTCGCTGAAAGCGGCGTCGTCCTCTTCAATTGCTGCGGCGCGTGCTGCGAGGTCAAAACCGGGAGGCGAGTCCTTGAGGGACAGGCCCAGTTCAACCAGCTTTGCCTTGACCTCATCGATGGACTTCGCACCGAAGTTACGGATGTCCATGAGGTCGGCCTCGGAGCGGGCCACGAGTTCACCCACGGTGTGGATGCCCTCACGCTTGAGGCAGTTGTAGGAACGGACGGTGAGGTCCAGATCCTCGATCGGCAGGGCCATGTCTGCTGCCAGGGCAGCATCCGTCGGCGACGGGCCAATCTCGATACCTTCAGCTGCGGTGTTCAGCTCGCGGGCCAGACCGAACAGTTCCACCAGGGTGGTACCTGCCGAAGCAACCGCATCGCGCGGGGCGATGGCCTGCTTGGTCTCTACGTCGACAATGAGCTTGTCGAAGTCAGTGCGCTGCTCAACACGGGTAGCTTCCACGCGGAAAGTAACCTTCAGGACCGGCGAGTAGATCGAGTCGACCGGGATACGGCCGATCTCGGAGTCGCCGGACTTGTTCTGAGCTGCCGAAACGTAGCCGCGGCCGCGCTCGATGGTCAGTTCGAGTTCGAACTTGCCCTTCGAGTTCAGCGTGGCAATGTGCAGATCCGGGTTGTGGAATTCGACGCCGGCCGGCGGAGCGATGTCCGCGGCGGTGACGACTCCCGGGCCCTGCTTGCGCAGGTAAGCAACAACCGGCTCGTCGTGCTCGGAGGAAACCGACAGGTTCTTGATGTTCAGGATGATCTCAGTGACATCTTCCTTGACACCCGGAACCGTGGTGAACTCGTGCAGCACGCCATCGATCCGGATGCTCGTGACAGAGGCACCGGGGATGGAGGAGAGCAGGGTACGGCGGAGGGAGTTTCCGAGGGTGTAACCGAAACCGGGCTCCAGCGGTTCAATGATGAAACGGGAGCGGTTGTCTGAGACGACCTCTTCGGAGAGGGTGGGGCGCTGTGCAATGAGCACTTAGGTTTCCTTTCGGCGAGCATCCGCTATATGACGCAACACAGGTGGTGGAAAGATCGGTCTGAGACTTAACGCGGCTGGGCTTGCCCGGACCCGTGAAGGTCCGGGCAAGCACCGGTGCGTTGGAAAGCCTTAGACGCGGCGGCGCTTCGGCGGACGGCAGCCGTTGTGGGCGCTGGGGGTTACATCCTGGATGGATCCAACCTCGAGGCCAGCGGCCTGCAGTGAACGGATTGCCGTTTCGCGTCCCGAACCCGGGCCCTTGACGAATACGTCAACCTTGCGCATACCGTGCTCCTGTGCGCGCTTTGCGGCGGCTTCGGCGGCCATCTGGGCTGCGAACGGGGTGGACTTACGTGAGCCCTTGAAGCCAACTTCACCGGACGAAGCCCAGGAGATGACAGCACCGTTCGGGTCCGTGATGGACACGATGGTGTTGTTAAAGGTGCTCTTGATGTGCGCCTGGCCCAGCGCGATATTCTTCTTGTCCTTCTTACGCGGCTTGCGAACCGCGCCACGAGTCTTCGGGGGCATTATTTCTCCTACAGAAAGTTATCGGGGGGAAGACGAGCGGTTTAGCGGGTCTTCTTCTTGCCTGCGACGGTGCGCTTCGGACCCTTGCGGGTACGTGCGTTCGTCTTCGTACGCTGTCCGCGCACTGGCAGGCCCTTGCGGTGGCGAATACCTTCGTAGCTGCCGATTTCAACCTTGCGGCGGATATCTGCTGCTACTTCGCGGCGAAGGTCACCCTCAACCTTGTAGTTGCCTTCAATGTAATCACGCAGCTGGACGAGCTCGGCGTCGGACAGGTCCTTGACCCGAACGTCCGCGCTGATGCCGGTGGCAGCCAGGGTTTCGTGTGCACGGGTCTTGCCCACGCCGTAGATGTAAGTAAGCGCAATTTCCAACCGCTTTTCGCGGGGAATGTCTACGCCAGCGAGACGAGCCATAGAGGCAGTGCTCCTTGAATAAACCGGAGGTCGTAGGCAGTACACCCGCACATTCTGTGCGGCCCCAGCCTCCGACCGGGGGTTAGCTGTACGGGCCCATACGTCCCAGATCAGCTTGTGCTGCCTTTTATTTACTTGCGTGGGTTAGCAACCCAGGATTTCCCGAAGAGGGAAATTAGCCCTGGCGCTGCTTGTGGCGCGGGTTCTCGCAGATCACCATGACCCGGCCATTACGGCGGATCACTTTGCACTTTTCGCAGATCTGCTTGACGCTCGGCTTGACCTTCATGGCGTTCCTTTGCGTGTTGCAGTGGTCAGCTGGACCGGCCTTCGGCTGTTGCTCTGGCCGCCCAGTGTTTACTTGTAGCGGTAGACGATACGACCACGTGTCAGGTCGTACGGGCTCAGCTCCACCACTACCCGGTCCTCAGGGAGAATCCTGATGTAGTGCTGGCGCATCTTTCCTGAGATGTGTGCCAGAACGATGTGCTTGTTGGTGAGCTCAACGCGAAACATCGCGTTAGGCAGCGCCTCAGTCACAACGCCCTCGATCTCAATGACCCCGTCCTTCTTGGCCATACCCTCCGCTAACTGTTGTTTGCCGCAGCCCTTCGGCTTGCACCGGAAATCACCGCGGACGTTTTTGATTGATTGGCTGATGCCTCCCGGCCCCAAAAGGGCACAACAGGGCAGACAACCAACAGACAACACTACGCCATTACGGCCTGAATGTTAAATCCAGCAATCGTAGCGTACTCAGCGTCCGTATGCACCAAATTCGCCCGCCGGCGTGCTCACAGCCACCGCGCTGGTGATCCCGTCCAGGATGGCCAGCCGCACGACGTCGGCTGCCGCGCTCTGCAGGGTGATGAGGCTCGCCTGCCGGGCGGCCTCGGTGCTGCGGTCCAGTGCGAGCGCGCCGGTGGCGAGGCAAAAGACGGTGTCCCCGTCCGCGAGGGTGTGGCTGGGGTTCAGCGCACGGGCCAGCCCGGCGTGGGCGGCCGAGGCCGTGCGTTTGCATTCGGCCTTGTCCAGGATCGCGTTCGTGGCGACGACCACAAGGGTGGTGTTGAGCGGGGGTGGGGGCTGCTGCGCAGGGTCCGGCTGCTGCGGCAATGTGTCGAACGGTAACCCGAGCGCGTTCACGACAGCGAGGGCCCCGACCACGACGCCGTTGTCCAGGGTGATGGAGGCTGTCCCTACTCCGCCCTTGTAGGTCCCCCGCCCTATGAGGGCTCCGGTGCCGGCGCCTACGTTTCCGCGTTCGACGTCGTGCGTGATCTTGCGGGCGGCGGCGTCGGCGGTGGCCGCGTAGCCCATGGCCGCGTCCGGGCGGGCGGCGAAGTCCCCGCCGCGGCCGAGGTCGAAGATGGCGGCGGCCGGGACGATCGGGACCACGCCGCCGGCCACGGGGAACCCCCGGCCGCTCTCCTCGCACCAGCGCTGCGCGCCGTGGGCCGCGGCGAGGCCGAAGGCGCTACCGCCGGTGAGCACGACGGCGTCGACGGTCCGGGTCAGCGTCGTGGGGTCCAGGGCGTCGGTCTCGTGGGTCCCGGGGCCGCCGCCCCGGACATCGACGGAGCCTACCGTCCCGGCCGGCGGCAGCACCACCGTCACCCCGCTCAGCCAGCCCTCACCCGTCCTGCCGGCGTGGCCCACCCGCAGGCCCGGCACATCAGTAATCGCAGTCATGGCTCTATTGTGCTCCCCCGGTACACGGCCACAGCCCCGCCCGGTCTTTCCATCGTCTTGAAGAAACGCGCCCGGATGCCTGTAGTCCAAACGGGCGTTATGTAATACTGCATGCAACACAGCGTTAACGGGCAACGAAGCCTTGGACAACAAAGCTCTACTGGTGTCTTGTGCGGGGTACTGCCCACCAACCATGTGCTGAAGTGATAGCAAGGTATCCCCGCCCACCCGCCTGCCCCGGCCGGCACGGACCCGTTAGAGACCTGAATGACGCGACAATTGACCGACCGGCCCCGCGCCGCCGTCGAGGCTAAACCGGCCGCGGCGCCGCGTGCCCGCTGGTCCGCAAGAACCCGCCGGGACTTCTTCGTCTTCCTGGCCCTGGCCCTTCCCAACCTGCTCCTGATTGCGGTGTTCACCTACCTCCCGCTCTTCAACAACATCTACTACTCCACCCTGGACTGGACCCTGGGCTCCGCCTCGGCCACGGTGGTGGGCCTCGACAACTACGTCACGTTCTTCACGAGTTCCGACGCCACCAAAGTCCTGGGCACCACCGCCATTTTCACCCTCGTCACGGTGGGCGGGTCCATGATCCTGGGACTGCTGGTGGCCCTGGCGCTGAACTCCAAGATCCGCGGCACAACCTTCGCGCGCTCAGCCGTCTTCGCCCCCTATGTACTCAGCGGCGTCGGCGTCGGCCTCGTCTGGCTGTTCATTTTCGATCCCGGCTACGGGGTGCTCGCCTGGCTGCTGCGCGGCATCGGCCAGCAGAGTCCGCAGTGGATCAACGATCCCCAGTTGTCCCTGGTGATGGTCATCATCGTCTACGTCTGGAAAAACCTGGGCTACTGCGCCGTCGTCTACCTCGCCGGGCTGCAGTCGCTCCCGCAGGACGTTATGGAGGCCGCGTCGCTGGACGGGGCCAACGGCTTCAAGCGCTTCGTGAGCATGGCCCTGCCGCTGCTCTCCCCCACCACGTTCTTCCTGCTCATCACCACGATGCTCAGCTCGCTGCAGGCTTTTGACCTGATCCGGATCATGACCCCGCTGGGCAACGGCACCAGCACGCTGATCTACGAGGCCTACCTCCAGGCCTTCGGGGCATTCAACCGGGCCGGCTACTCGGCGGCCATCTCGGTGATCCTGTTCGCCATCCTGCTCATCATCACCGTGCTGCAGCTGCGGTTCGTCGAACGGAAGGTGCACTACTCGTGAGCCTGCTCTCTCCCGTCAGTCCCGACCCCGCCGCCGGCGCAGATCCCGAGATTCCCCTGCAGCGTCACCGGCCGTTCTCCCGGGCCAACCTGACCCAGACCATTGCCGGCGGCTATGTTCCGCTGATCCTCACCACCCTGGTGGTGTTCCTGCCGCTGCTGTGGATGGTGCTGAGTTCCTTCAAGCTCCCCGGCGAGATCATCACCATGGACCTGAAGATCCTGCCGGAAAGCCTGAACCTCGAGAACTACAACATCGCCATGACAACGGTGCCGTTCGCCCAGTTCTTTATCAACAGCCTGATTGTCACGGGCGTGGGCGCCACCATCAAGGTCCTCCTGGCCATCCTGACCGCCTACGCGCTGGTGTTTGTCCGCTTCCCGTACAAGAACGTCATCTTCGTCCTGATCCTGGTGGCCCTGATGGTCCCCCCGCAGGTGTCCATCCTGCCCAACTACATCCTGATCGCAGGGATGGGCGGCAAGAACACCCTGTGGGGCATCATCCTCCCGGGCCTTGGCACGGCGTTCGGCACGTTCCTGCTGCGCCAGCACTTCATGACGCTGCCCGCCTCCATCCTCGAATCGGCCGAGATCGACGGCGCCGGCCACTGGCGCCGTCTCTGGCAGATTGTGGCGCCGGTCTCCGGACCGTCGATCGCGACCGTTGCGCTCGTCGTCGTCGTGAGCGAATGGAACGACTACATCTGGCCGCTGATCATCACGGACCGTCCCGAGACGATGACGCTGCCGGTAGGCCTGACGCTGCTGCAGAACTCCGAGGGCAACGGCTCCGGCTGGGGCATCCTGATGGCTGGTGCCGTGCTGGTGATCGTGCCCATTCTGCTGGTTTTCGCGGCCCTGCAGCGGTATATCGTGGCCGGCCTCACCCAGGGCAGCGTCACCGGGTGACGGTGCCCCTTGAATTCTCCAACTCCAGCACAGCCATTCAACGAGTCAGCATCATCGAGAGGATCCACCATGGCATTGAATCTTGACCGCCGGCACTTCCTGGGACTGGCAGGTGCCGGCGCCGGCGCCGCCGCGCTGTCGGCCTGCGGAGGCCCGTCCACCGGTGCACCCGCGGCTGCGACCGCGGCTGCCGATATCGATTTCAGCGGGGTCAAGCCCGCCGCCTCGATCGATTTCTGGTCCAACCACCCGGGAAAGTCCCAGGACGTGGAGAAGGCCATCATCGAGCAGTTCCATGCCAAGTTCCCGGAGATCAAGGTCAACCTGGTCACCGCCGGGGCGAACTATGAGGAAATCGCCCAGAAGTTCCAGACCTCGCAGGCCGCGAAGTCCGGCCTTCCGGGCCTCGTGGTGCTCTCGGATGTCTGGTGGTTCCGGTATTACTCCAACGGCAACATCATCGCCCTGGACAGCCTGATCAAGCAGCTGGACGTCAAGGTGGACGACTTCCAGAAGTCCCTGATCGCGGATTACCAGTACGAGGACAAGCAGTGGGCGCTCCCCTACGGCCGTTCCACCCCGCTGTTCTACTACAACAAGGACCACTTCAAGGCCGCCGGGCTGCCGGACCGCGCACCGAAGACGTGGCAGGAGTTTGCCGAGTGGGCGCCCAAGCTGAAGGCCAGTTCCGGCGCCCAGTACGCGTACATCTACCCGGCGCTGGCCGGCTACGCGGGCTGGACCCTGCAGAACAACCTGTGGGGCTGGGGCGGCAGCTGGTCCAACGAGTGGACCTTCAACTGCGATTCCGCGGAGTCGGTCGCCGCACTGCAGTGGGCCCAGGATTCCATTTTCAAGGACAAGTGGGCCGGCGTCTCGTCCAAGGAGGCTGCCGATGACTTTGCTGCGGGGATCACCTCGTCAACGATTTCCTCGACGGGTTCCCTGCTGGGGGTCCTGAAGTCCGCGAAGTTCAACGTCGGCGTTGGCTACCTGCCGGGCGGCCCGAAGAACGAAAGCCCTGTGTGCCCCACCGGCGGCGCGGGCCTGGGCATCCCCAGCGGCGTCAGCAAGGAGGTGCAGCTCGCGGCCGCCACCTTCCTGAAGTTCATGACGGAACCGGAGAGCACGGCGCAGTTCTCCGCAGCCACCGGCTACATGCCCACCCGCACCTCGGCCGACATGACCGCGGTGCTCGCCGCCACCCCGCAGATCAAGACCGCCATGGACCAGCTCGCCGTGACCCGCGTCCAGGACAACGCACGCGTGTTCCTGCCGGGCGCGGACCAGGAGATGGCCAAGTCCGCCGCGGCGATCCTCACCCAGCAGGGCGACGTCCAGGCCACCATGACGGCACTCAAGGCCACGCTGGAAGGCATCTACACCAAGGACGTGAAGCCCAAGCTCAAGAGCTGACGCCGCGCAAGGGTCCTGCCGTTACGACGAATCCCTGGCGATGCTGGTCTTCCAGCAACGCCAGGGATTCTTCGTGTCTCAGGCAAGTCGCCCCGCTTAGGGGATCGGGACGGGCACGACGCCGAGCGGGGCCAGTTTCGCGGCTCCCCCGTCGGGCGCGGAGAGCACCCAGATGCCCTTGTCGTGGACCGCGACGGAGTGCTCCCACTGGCAGGAACGCTTGCCGTCGGTGGTCACCACGGTCCAGTCGTCCTCCAGCACTGCGGTTTCGATGCCGCCGCGCACCAGCATCGGTTCGATGGCCAGGCACAGCCCCGGGCGGATTTTCGGCCCGCGGTGGTTGGTGCGGTAGTTCGGGACGTCCGGGGCCATGTGCATCTCGGAGCCGATCCCGTGGCCCACGTAGTCCTCGAGGATGCCCAGGGCCTTACCGGGCACCGAGGTGACGTAGTCGTCCACGGCATTGCCGATGTCCCCGATGAACTTCCCGGTCGCGACGGCGGCAATCGCGTGCCACATCGCGGCCTCGGTGACGTCGGAGAGCCGCTGGTCCTCCGGGTCCGCGGTACCCACGATCACGGTACGGGCCGAGTCGGAGTGCCAGCCGCCCAGGATCGCGCCGCCGTCGATCGACAGGATATCCCCGTCCTGCAGGACGCGGTCGCCGGGGATACCGTGCACGACCTCTTCATTGACCGAGGTGCAGCAGGTGGCCGGGAAGCCGTGGTAGCCCAGGAAGTTCGAGGTGGCACCGGCGTCCTTGAGCACCGCAGCGAACACGGCGTCGAGGTCTTTGGTGGTCTTCCCCGGTGCGGCGGCCGCAACGGCGGCGTCGAGCGCCCGGCTGAGGACGAGCCCGGCCTCGTGCATGGAGCGCATCTGGGCGTTGGTCTTGTATTCGATGCGTGGCTGGCCGAATGCCATCCGCAACTTCCTTTCAATGGGGCTGTGCCGGCGCGGGGATGCCGCCGGCCAAATGGCTGAGGCCCCTCCCGATCATCCGGGAGGGGCCTCGAGGTTCGCGGGCCGCTTAGGCCGTCTGGGCCTCTTTGATGGCCTGCATCACGCGGTCGGTGACCTCGTCGATGCCGCCGATGCCATCGACGCGGGTCAGGATGCCGCGGTCGGCATATTTGGCGACCACGGCCTCTGTCTGCTCGTGGTAGAGGTCGAGGCGGTGCCGGATGACGGCTTCGTTGTCGTCAGTGCGTCCGGTTTCCTTGGCGCGGCCCAGCAGGCGGGTGACGAGTTCCTCGTCGTCGGCCGTGAGCTGCAGGACGACGTCGAGCTTCTGGTCGCCGTCGGCCAGGATCCCGTCGAGGTAGTCCACCTGCGCGGTGGTGCGCGGGTAGCCGTCCAGGAGGAAGCCGTTCTCCACGTCGTCCTCGCCGAGCCGGTCGCGGACCATCTTGTTGGTCACGCTGTCCGGGACGAAGTCGCCCGCGTCCATGTACTTCTTGGCTTCGATGCCCAACGGCGTCTCACCCTTGACGTTGGCGCGGAAGATGTCCCCCGTGGAGATCGCAATCACGCCGAGGCGCTCCGAAATGCGTTCCGCCTGCGTTCCCTTGCCGGAGCCGGGAGGTCCGATAATCAACATTCTCGTCATCGCAAAAGCCCTTCGTAGTGACGCTGCTGTAGCTGCGCATCAATCTGCTTGACGGTCTCCAAACCTACGCCGACCATGATCAGGATCGAGGTGCCACCGAACGGGAAGTTCTGGTTGGCATTGATCAGGACCAGTGCGACCAGCGGGATAAGTGCCACAAACGCCAGGTAAATAGCACCGGGGAGGGTGATCCTGGCCAGCACATACTGCAGGTAGTCTGCGGTCGGCTTGCCGGCACGGATACCCGGAATGAAGCCGCCGTACTTCTTCATGTTGTCAGAAACTTCTTCAGGGTTGAAAGTGATCGCAACATAGAAGTAAGTGAAGAACACAATCATGGCGAAGTAGAGCACCATGTAGATCGGCTGGTCACCGCGGACCAGGTTGTTGTTGATCCACTCCACCCAGGGTGCGATCGGCTCTCCGGGCTGGGGCTGGTTGAACTGCGAGATCAGACCCGGCAGGTACAGCATCGAGGAAGCGAAGATGACGGGCACGACGCCGGCCATGTTCACCTTGATCGGGATGTACGTGCTGGTGCCGCCCACGGTCCGCCGGCCGATCATCCGCTTGGCGTACTGCACCGGGATGCGGCGCTGGGACTGCTCCACGAAGACGACGGCGGCCACGGTCAGCAGGCCGATGACCAGGACCATGAAGAAGGTGCCCGGGCCCTGCGAGGTCCAGATGGCGCCGAGCGAGCCGGGGAAGCTGGAAACGATCGAGGTGAAGATCAGCAGCGACATGCCGTTGCCGACACCCTTTTCGGTCACGAGCTCACCCATCCACATGATGAGGCCGGTGCCGGCCGTCAAGGTGATGATGATGAGGATCGTGGTGATGACGCTGTCGTCCGGGATGATCGGCAGCTGGCAGTTCGGCAGCAGCTGGCCGGAGCGTGCGAGCGACACCAAGGTCGTGGCGTTGAGGAGGCCCAGGGCGATCGTCAGGTAACGCGTGTACTGCGTCAGCTTCGACTGGCCTGCGGCGCCTTCCTCGTACAGCTGCTGGAAGCGGGGAATGACCACCCGGAGCAGCTGGACGATGATGCTGGCCGTGATGTACGGCATGATGCCCAGGGCAAAGACAGACACCTGGAGCAGTGCACCGCCGCTGAACAGGTTGACGAGCTGGTAGATGCCGCCCGTGGTCTGACCGTTCTGCAAGCATTGCTGGACATTCTGGTAGTTCACACCAGGCGAGGGGATGAAGGCACCCAAGCGGAAGATTGTGATGATTCCCAGCGTGAACAACAACTTGCGTCGCAGATCAGGCGTGCGAAAGGCCCGGCCAAATGCGCTAAGCAAGCGTCCTCCTGAGTAATAAGTAAAGTCGTGTGAGATAGGTCAAATAAACCCAACAACCGAGTCTAACGGGTGGACGCGCCCTGCGGACAATCGCAGGGCCGGGAAAATAGAAAAACTCCCGGCACCTGGGGCCTGAGCCCCGGGTACCGGGAGTTTCCACAACGGGCAACTGCCCCGCCGCCTCGTTAGAGTGCGGTGGTGCTTCCGCCTGCTGCAGCAATCTTTTCTGCGGCGCTGGCCGAGAATGCGTGGACGGTGACGTCAACCTTGACGGTGATGTCGCCGGTGCCAAGCACCTTCACGGGCTGGTTCTTGCGAACGGCACCCTTTTCGACCAGGTTCTCCACGGTGACTGCGCCACCTTCCGGGAACAGCTCGTTGAGCTTGTCCAGGTTTACAACCTGGAACTCAACCCGGAACGGGTTCTTGAAGCCGCGCAGCTTCGGCAGACGCATGTGCAGCGGCAGCTGGCCGCCGGCAAAGCCAGCCTTGATCTGGTAGCGGGCCTTCGTACCCTTGGTACCGCGACCGGCGGTCTTACCCTTGGAACCTTCACCACGACCAACACGGGTCTTGGCGGTCTTGGCACCCGGGGCGGGACGCAGGTGGTGAACCTTCAGTGCGTTCTGCTTCTCAGCAGCGGCGCCCTGTGCCTTTTCGGCGGTGTTCTTCTCTGCCATTTACTTCGCCTCCTCTACCTTTATCAGGTGCGGAACCGTGTTGACCATTCCCACGGTCACGGCGTCGGCGGTGCGGACAACGGTGTGTCCGATCCGCTTCAGGCCGAGGGACCGCAGCGTGTCGCGCTGGTTCTGCTTGCCGCCAATGGCGGACTTGATCTGAGTGATCTCCAACTTTGCGTCGGAGACAAGCACGTTCTTAGCCAACTCAGACACCTGCCTTCTGGTTCAGGAGCGCCTTCACCATTGCCGGCGGAGCGATCTCGTCGAGCGGGAGGCCGCGGCGTGCTGCCACTGCTGCCGGCTCCTCGAGGCGCTTCAGCGCGTCAACGGTCGCGTGCACGATGTTGATGGCGTTGGAGGAACCGAGCGACTTGGAGAGGATGTCGTGGATGCCCACGCACTCCAGTACTGCACGGACCGGACCGCCGGCGATAACACCGGTACCGGCGGAAGCCGGACGCAGCATAACGACGCCTGCGGCGGCTTCACCCTGAACGCGGTGCGGGATGGTGCTGCCGATGCGGGGAACGCGGAAGAAGGACTTCTTGGCTTCTTCAACGCCCTTCGCGATTGCGGCAGGAACTTCCTTAGCCTTGCCGTAGCCAACGCCGACCATACCGTTACCGTCACCGACGACGACAAGGGCGGTGAAGCTAAAGCGACGACCACCCTTGACGACCTTGGAAACACGGTTGATGGTTACGACGCGCTCTACGAACTGGCTCTTTTCGGCTTCGCGGCCACCGTCGCGGCCACCACGGCCACCACGATCGCCACGGCCCTGGCCGCGGTCGCCACGCTCGCCACGACGAGCGCCACCACGGGCGGCGTCGGTGGTAGCAGGCGCAGCGGTCTCAGTTGCCGGAGCAGCTACAGCTTCAGTCACCTGAATGTCCTTTTCGTTATTTTCGGTCACAGTGACAGCCCACCTTCACGTGCGCCGTCAGCGACGGCGGCGATCCGGCCGTGGTACTTGTTACCACCGCGGTCGAAGACAACAGCTTCGATTCCGGCAGCCTTGGCACGCTCGGCGACGAGCTCGCCAACGCGCTTGGCCTTGGCAGTCTTGTCACCGTCGAATGCACGAAGGTCGGCTTCCAAAGTGGAGGCGCTTGCTACGGTCAGGCCCTTGGTGTCATCGACAACCTGGACGAATACGTGGCGTGCGGAACGGTTGACGACCAGACGAGGACGTACAGCCGTTCCGGAGATGCGCTTGCGGATACGAAGCTGGCGGCGGCTGCGCTGGGCAGACTTGCTCTTGTTCGTACGCTTCTTGTTAATTGCGATCGCCATGGTTACTTACCAGCCTTTCCGACCTTGCGGCGGATGACTTCGCCTGCGTAACGGATGCCCTTGCCCTTGTAGGGGTCCGGCTTCCGCAGCTTGCGAATGTTGGCAGCAACCTCGCCGACCTGCTGCTTGGAGATACCTGAAACAGAGAGCTTGGTCGGGGTCTCTACTGCAAAGGTGATGCCGTTCGGTGCCGAGACGCTAACCGGGTGGCTGTAGCCCAGAGCGAACTCCAGGTCAGAACCCTTTGCCTGAACGCGGTAACCGGTACCGACGATTTCAAGCTTCTTCTCGTAGCCTGCGGTGACACCCTGGATCATGTTGGCGATCAGGGTGCGGGTCAGGCCGTGCAGCGAACGTGAGGCGCGCTCGTCGTTCGGGCGGGCGACAGTCAGGGTGCCATCTTCCAGGGAAACCTCGATCGGGCTGGGCACAGTGTGGCTCAGCTCGCCTTTGGAACCCTTGACGTTGACGACAGAGCCGTCAACCTTGACCTCAACGCCGGCAGGAACGGTGATGGGGAGACGTCCAATACGTGACATTATTCTCTTCCTTTCCCGTTACCAGACGTAAGCGAGGACTTCGCCGCCCACGCCCTTCTTGCCGGCCTGCTTGTCAGTCAAGAGGCCGGAAGAGGTGGACAGGATTGCGACACCCAGGCCACCGAGCACGTGCGGCAGGTTGGTGGACTTTGCGTAAACGCGCAGTCCCGGCTTGGAAATACGACGAACGCCAGCGATTGAACGCTCGCGGTTCGGACCGAACTTGAGCTCGAGGGTCAGCTTCTTGCCGACCTCAGCGTCTTCTTCTTTCCAGGAGGCGATGTAACCTTCGGCCTTCAGGATGTCGGCAACGCGTGCCTTGAGCTTGCTGTACGGCATAGACACGGAATCGTGGTATGCCGAGTTTGCGTTGCGCAGACGCGTAAGCATGTCTGCGACGGGATCTGTCATTGTCATGGTGGGCTCTTGCCCTTCCTCATAACGGTTTCCGCCGTGCAGTCATCCCCAGGGGGGAACCGGCACGTAACGGACCTTTTACGTAGCTAGATTAATCTTCGGTCTTGAACGGGAAGCCAAGCGCCTTGAGCAGCGCGCGGCCTTCGTCGTCGGTCTTGGCAGTGGTCACGACGGTGATGTCCATGCCGCGAACGCGGTCGATGGAATCCTGGTCGATCTCGTGGAACATAACCTGCTCGGTCAGACCGAAGGTGTAGTTGCCGTTGCCGTCGAACTGCTTGCCGCTGAGGCCCCGGAAGTCGCGGATACGCGGCAGAGCCAGCGTGACCAGACGGTCCAGGAATTCCCACATGCGGTCCCCACGCAGAGTTGCGTGTGCACCGATCGGCATGCCTTCGCGCAGCTTGAACTGTGCGATCGACTTGCGGGCCTTGGTTACCTGCGGCTTCTGGCCGGTGATCAGGGTCAGATCGCGGACAGCACCGTCGATCAGCTTGGAGTCCTTGGCGGCATCTCCAACACCCATGTTCACAACGACCTTCACCAGACGGGGAACCTGGTTGACGTTCTCGTACTTGAATTCCTCAACGAGCGAGCTCTTGATGGAATCCGCGTACTTGGTCTTCAGACGAGGAACGATCTTGCTTGCCGGAGTCTCGAGAGTCTCAGTCATTAGATGTCCTTCCCTGAGCTCTTGGCGACGCGGACACGCACTTCGCGCTTCACGCCATCGCGCTCAACGGTCTCGGTGCGGAAACCGACGCGGGTGGGCTTCTTGGTGGACGGGTCAACCAGAGCCACGTTGGAGATGTGGATCGTAGCCTCGACGACTTCGATGCCACCGGTCTTGGTGCCGCGCTGCGACTGACCGACCTTGGTGTGCTTGGTTACGCGGTTAATGCCTTCGACCAACACGCGGTTGGTCTCGGGGAATACGCGCAGAACCTTGCCCTGCTTGCCCTTGTCGCCGCCGCGCTCAGCCTTGGCGCCAGTGATGACCTGAACGAGGTCACCCTTTTTGATCTTAGCCATGGACTAAAGCACCTCCGGAGCCAGAGAAACGATCTTCATGAACTTCTTATCGCGAAGTTCACGACCAACCGGTCCGAAGATACGGGTACCGCGGGGGTCACCGTCATTCTTCAAGATCACAGCTGCGTTCTCGTCAAACTTGATGTAGGAACCATCCGCACGGCGGCGTTCCTTCTTGGTACGGACGATGACAGCCTTGACGACGTCGCCCTTCTTTACGTTGCCGCCCGGAATTGCGTCCTTGACGGTAGCGACGATTACGTCGCCAATGCCTGCGTAGCGACGGCCAGATCCACCGAGAACGCGAATGGTAAGGATTTCCTTAGCACCCGTGTTGTCGGCGACCTTGAGTCGCGACTCCTGCTGAATCACTATTTACTCCTTGCGTCGCGCTGGTTCTCAGACCGAAAATCTTCCTACGGAATGAGCCTTGCGGAACGGTTGATCGGGGTGTCTCTTGACCTGCCTGGATTTTGCCAGACCAGGCCTAAACTCCCGTGCCAAAAACATTTGCTTCCCAGGCGGATTCCGACGAATCGGGGCGCTAGGGGGCACTATGCCGTGGCACGATTGTTTACGAGGTTGATGACGGCGCACAGAGGGCGCCATACAAACTCAAAATCCTAGCACGTTTCGGCCATATCCCCATATCACAGCCGGGCCTCCACAGCACGGCACAGGCCGGCGCACTCCCCCGGCGACGGAGAAACCCCCGCTCCCAGAAGGGAACGGGGGTTTCGATGCAGATCCCCTGACGGGGAAGCTGCAGGTGTTACTTGGCCTTCTCGAGGATCTCCACCAGACGCCACCGCTTGGTAGCGGAGAGCGGGCGGGTCTCGGCGAGGAGAACGAGGTCGCCGATGCCGGCGCTGTTCTCTTCGTCGTGAGCCTTGATCTTCGTGTTGCGGCGAAGGACCTTGCCATAGAGGGCGTGCTTCACACGGTCCTCGACCTGGACAACGATGGTCTTTTCCATCTTGTCCGAGACCACATAGCCGCGCTTCGTCTTACGGTAACCGCGCTCGTCAGCCTTAGCTGCGCCGGAAACAGTTTCCGTCACGTTCTCGTCCTTTTCACTCACTTGGCGTCCTCCTCGGTCTCAACCTTTTCAGCCTTGTCAGCCTTCTTGGTTGCAGCCTTCTTGGACTTCTTTTCTTCCTTGGCTTCCACAACCGGTGCGGCAACCTCGGCACGAATGCCCAGCTCGCGCTCACGGAGAACGGTGTAGATGCGTGCGATGTCCTTCTTTACCGCGCGCAGTCGACCGTGGTTCTCCAGCTGGCCGGTGGCGGACTGGAAACGCAGGTTGAACAGCTCTTCCTTGGCCTTACGGAGTTCCTCAACGAGTCGCTCGTTGTCGAAACCGTCCAGCTGTGCGGATGCAAGTTCCTTGGATCCTACTGACATTTCTATTCACCACCTTCGCGACGCAGAATGCGTGCCTTCAACGGGAGCTTGTGGATCGCCAGGCGCAGTGCCTCGCGGGCAACCGATTCCTCGACACCGGAGATCTCGAAGAGAACCCGGCCCGGCTTGACGTTTGAGACCCACCATTCCGGAGAACCCTTACCGGAACCCATGCGGGTTTCGGCAGGCTTCTTCGTCAGCGGACGGTCCGGGTAGATGTTGATCCAGACCTTGCCGCCACGCTTGATGTGGCGGGTCATCGCGATACGGGCAGACTCGATCTGACGGTTGGTGACGTATGCCGGGCTCAGAGCCTGGATACCCCATTCACCGAAGGAGACCTTCGTGCCGCCCGTAGCAGCGCCGGAACGACCCGGGTGGTGCTGCTTACGGTGCTTGACTCGACGTGGGATAAGCATTTAAGCCTGTCCTCCTTCTACTGCAGGAGCAGCAGCTTCAGCGGCCGGAGCCTCTGCAGCAGGAGCTGCTTCGGCGGCCGGACGGTCAGTACGACGGCGGCGGTCACCACGGTCAGCGCCACCCGGGCGGCCCGGGCGGTCGCTGGCACCACGGCCACGGGACGGAGCAGCAGCTGCCTGCTGAGCCAGTTCCTTGGCGGTGACGTCACCCTTGTAGATCCAGACCTTCACGCCGATGCGGCCGAAGGTGGTCTTGGCCTCGTAGAAGCCGTAGTCGATGTTCGCGCGGAGGGTGTGCAGGGGCACACGGCCTTCGCGGTAGAACTCCGAGCGGGACATTTCTGCGCCGCCCAGTCGACCCGAGCAAGCGATACGGATGCCCTTGGCACCTGCACGCTGTGCGGACTGCATGGCCTTCTTCATCGCACGGCGGAAAGCCACGCGGGAAGTCAGCTGCTCAGCAACGCCCTGGGCAACAAGCTGAGCTTCCATCTCGGGGTTCTTGACCTCGAGGATGTTCAGCTGAACCTGCTTGCCCGTGAGCTTTTCGAGCTCGCCGCGGATGCGGTCTGCTTCTGCGCCGCGGCGGCCGATAACGATGCCCGGACGTGCCGTGTGGATATCCACACGGACACGGTCGCGGGTGCGCTCGATCTCAACCTTGGCGATACCGGCGCGCTCCATGCCCGTGGACATGAGCTGGCGGATGCGGATGTCTTCGCGAACGAAGTCCTTGTACCGCTGGCCGGCCTTGGTGCTGTCAGCAAACCAGTGCGATACGTGATCGGTGGTGATGCCGAGTCGGAACCCGTGCGGGTTAACTTTCTGTCCCACTTAGCGAGCCTCCTCTTTCTCCGGGGTAGCGACTACCACGGTGATGTGGCTCGTGCGCTTCTTGATCTGAAATGCACGACCCTGGGCTCGCGGCTGGAACCGCTTCATGGTCGGGCCTTCATCAACAAACGCTTCGCTGATGATGAGGTCACCTTCGTCAAACGCCACGCCGTCGCGGTCCGCGAGGACCCGGGCGTTGGAGATTGCCGACTGAACTACCTTGAATACCGGCTCCGAAGCTGCCTGCGGGGCAAACTTCAGAATTGCCAGAGCCTCATTCGCTTGCTTACCACGAACAAGGTTGACGACGCGCCGGGCCTTCATAGGCGTTACGCGGATGTGACGCGCAATTGCCTTGGCTTCCATTGCTTTCCTTCTCTCGTCTTTGACGTAAGTGCAGGCGCCTAGCGGCGCTTGCCCTTACGGTCGTCCTTGACATGGCCGCGGAATGTCCGCGTGGGAGCGAATTCGCCGAGCTTGTGCCCGACCATCGACTCAGTGACAAACACGGGGATGTGCTTGCGTCCGTCGTGTACGGCGATCGTGTGGCCGAGCATGTCGGGGACGATCATCGAGCGGCGGGACCAGGTCTTGATGACGTTCTTGGTGCCCTTTTCGTTTTCCCTGGCTACCTTTACAAAGAGGTGCTGGTCAACGAAAGGACCTTTTTTCAGGCTGCGTGGCATGTGTCCAGGCTCCTATCGCTTGTTCTTGCCAGTACGACGGCGACGAACAATAAGCTTGTCGCTCTCTTTGTTGGGACGGCGGGTGCGGCCTTCGCGCTTACCGTTCGGGTTGACGGGGTGACGTCCACCGGACGTCTTACCCTCGCCACCACCGTGGGGGTGATCGACCGGGTTCATGGCGACACCACGGACGGTCGGGCGAACGCCCTTCCAGCGCATACGGCCGGCCTTACCCCAGTTGATGTTCGACTGCTCGGCGTTGCCGACCTCGCCGACGGTTGCGCGGCAGCGCACGTCAACGTTGCGGATTTCACCGGAAGGCAGACGCAGCTGGGCGAAACGGCCTTCCTTAGCAACGAGCTGGATCGATGCGCCGGCGGAGCGGCCCATCTTGGCGCCGCCACCCGGACGCAGTTCGACTGCGTGGATTACGGTACCGACCGGGATGTTGCGCAGCGGGAGGTTGTTGCCGGGCTTGATGTCAGCGTCGGCACCTGCCTCTACGGTGTCACCCTGGGACAGCTTGTTCGGGGCAATGATGTACCGCTTGGTGCCATCAATGTAGTGGAGGAGCGCGATGCGAGCCGTACGGTTCGGATCGTACTCGATTTCGGCAACGCGGGCGTTGACGCCGTCTTTGTCGTGGCGACGGAAGTCGATCAGACGGTACTGGCGCTTGTGGCCACCACCCTTGTGACGGGTCGTGATCTTACCGGTGTTGTTACGGCCACCCTTTTTCGGGAGGGGACGTACCAACGACTTTTCCGGCGTCGACCGCGTGATTTCAGTGAAGTCCGCTACGCTCGAGCCGCGACGGCCCGGGGTAGTCGGCTTATATTTACGGATTCCCATAATTTATTTCCTCGTTAAAGTGGTCTCCGCTACGAGAGCGGACCGCCGAAGATGTCGATCGTGCCTTCTTTGAGGCTCACAATTGCACGCTTGGTGTTCTTGCGGGTACCCCATCCGAATTTGGTCCGCTTGCGCTTACCGGCACGGTTGATGGTGTTGATCGAGTCGACCTTGACGGAGAAGATTTTCTCCACGGCCAGCTTGATCTCGGTCTTGTTCGAGCGGGGGTCCACCAGGAAGGTGTACTTGCCCTCGTCGATCAGGCCGTAGCTCTTTTCCGAGACGACGGGTGCAAGCACGACGTCGCGCGGATCTTTGATGGTGGCTGCACTCACTTGGCATCCTCCTCGTTCTTTGCCACTGCCTTGGAAGCAACGAATGCTTCGTAGGCAGCCTTGGTGAAGACAACGTCATCGGAGACGAGAACGTCGTAGGTGTTCAGCTGGTCTGCGTACAGAACGTGAACATCAGTGAGGTTGCGCACGGAGAGTGCAGCAACATCGTTGGCGCGCTCGATGACAACGAGCAGGTTCTTGCGCTCGGAGACACCCCGCAGAGTTGCCAGTGCTGCGCTGGAGGACGGCTTGGTGCCGGGAACCAGTTCAGCAACGACGTGGATGCGGCCGTTACGGGCGCGGTCAGAGAGAGCGCCGCGCAGTGCAGCAGCAATCATCTTCTTGGGGGTGCGCTGGCTGTAGTCACGCGGCGTGGGGCCGTGGACGACGCCACCACCGGTCATGTGAGGAGCACGGATTGAACCCTGACGGGCGCGGCCGGTGCCCTTCTGCTTGAACGGCTTGCGACCTGCACCGGAAACCTCGGCGCGGGTCTTGGTCTTGTGGGTACCCTGGCGAGCAGCAGCGAGCTGGGCAACGACGACCTGGTGCAGCAGCGGCACGTTGGTCTGTACGTCGAAGATCTCTGCAGGCAGGTCAACCTTGACAGTGCTAGTCATTGAACTAGGCTCCCTTCACGGCGGTGCGTACGAGTACGACCTGGCCGCGGGCGCCGGGGACGGCGCCCTTGATCAGGAGCAGCGACTTCTCGACGTCAACCGCGTGGACCGTGAGGTTCAGCGTGGTGTGACGAACGGCGCCCATGCGGCCGGCCATTTTCATGCCCTTGAAGACGCGGCTCGGGGTGGATGCGCCACCGATTGAACCGGGCTTACGGTGGTTCTTGTGTGCACCGTGGGAAGCTCCAACGCCGTGGAAGCCGTGACGCTTCATAACACCGGCGAAGCCCTTACCCTTGGTGGTGCCAACGACGTCGATCTTCTGGCCGGCTTCGAAGAGCTCTACGGAGAGCTCCTGGCCCAGCTCGTAAGAATCAGCATCTGCAGTGCGCAGTTCGACGACGTGGCGGCGAGGCGTGACGCCTGCCTTTTCAAAGTGACCAGCCAGCGGCTTGGTGACCTTGCGGGGATCGATCTGGCCGTAGCCGATCTGAACGGCGACATAGCCATCAGTGTCTGCATTGCGCAGCTGCGTGATGACGTTCGAGTCAGCCTGGACCACAGTGACGGGGATGAGCTTGTTGTTCTCGTCCCAGACCTGGGTCATGCCGAGCTTCGTGCCCAGCAGGCCCTTTACGTTACGGGTTGCGGTCATAGTCTCTCAGCACCTCCCTACAGCTTGATTTCGATGTTCACGTCGGCCGGCAGGTCGAGACGCATAAGCGAATCAACAGCCTTGGGCGTGGGGTCGATGATGTCGATCAGACGCTTGTGAGTACGCATTTCGAAGTGCTCACGGCTGTCCTTGTACTTGTGCGGAGAGCGGATGACGCAGTAGATGTTCTTCTCCGTCGGCAGCGGCACAGGGCCTACTACCGTGGCGCCTGCGCGCGTGACCGTCTCAACGATCTTCCGTGCTGAAGAGTCAATGACCTCGTGGTCGTATGACTTCAGCCGGATGCGGATTTTTTGTCCCGCCATGTCGCCTGACTCTCTTTCGTTAGTGCTGCTCCAGTGAGGGCTGCTCTGTTTACTTGCGTGTTGCATGTGGCTGCCGAAGCAATTGAAGTCGTAACTACCACCCGCCGCACAAGCTGAATCCGGATAAATCCGGGTTCCTCAACCTGCCGACGTAACCGACCCCCGCGGTCGGGCGTGTCGCGCTTTTCACGCGTACTCGACCGCAATTCCTTGGGGCGTGGGTTATGTTTGGTCTCCTACTTGGACCCTGACACCCGGCATTATCCGGATCGGGACGCGAAAGAGCGCTTGAACAACTCATCTAGTATGCCGGAATTGCCGGGCAGAAGCGAATCGACGGCCGGGCGGGGCAAGGCCGCCACCGCGCCGGCGTCGGCCGGTTCACGCGGCCGGTCACGCGGCGCTGGGGCGGACGACGGCGGGACTGGACTTCCGGTCATTGCCTTCAGCGGGCACCGTGGGGATGATGGGGGCATGACCGTGCAGGACTCCGTAGCAGTTCAGGCCCTCGCCGCGCGCCTGGGCCCGGATTTCCAGCTGGGAGTTGCCTCGGCAGCTTTCCAGATTGAAGGCTCCCTCGCGGCCGGCGGCCGCGGGCCCTCCGGCTGGGACGCCTTCGTCGAGAAACCCGGCACCATCCAGGACGGCCACTCCCCCGCCGTCGCCTGCGACCACTACAACCGCACCGCGGAAGACGTCGAACTGATGCGTACGCTCGGCATCGACTCCTACCGCTTCTCCCTCTCCTGGCCGCGGATCCAGCCGGACGGGACGGGTCCGTTCAACAGCGCAGGGCTCGACTTCTACGACCGGCTCATCGACCAGCTGCTGGAAGCCGGCATCTCCCCGATGGCCACGCTGTACCACTGGGACACCCCGCTGCCGCTGGAACACCGCGGCGGCTGGCTGCAGCGGTCCACCGCGGAACGCTTCGCCGAGTACAGCGCGGCGGCCGGCCGCCGCTTCGGCGACCGTGTCGCCCAGTGGGTAACGCTCAACGAGCCGGTCTCAGTCACACTCAACGGCTACGCCCTGGGGGTCCATGCCCCGGGCCACGACCTGCTCTTCGATGCCTTGCCCGCCGTGCACCACCAGCTTCTGGGGCACGGCCTCGCCGTGCAGGCGCTGCGCGCGGAGGGGGTCACCGGCGCTGTTGGCGTCACCAACCTGCATTCCCCGGTCCGGCCGGCGTCCAAATCGGTGACGGACCGGTTCCTGGCCAACATCTTCGACCTGGTCCTGAACCGGGTCTATGCGGATCCGATCCTCCTGGGCAGCTACCCGAAAGTGCCGCTCATCGCCAAGCCGTGGTTCCGTTCACTGGGGAAGATCTCCGACGCCGACCTGCGGACCATCCACCAGCCCCTCGATTTCTACGGGCTGAACTACTACTACCCCGTGAAGGTCGCAACCGGTCGCGGCCCGGGCGAGAGCCCCGCGGGCACCGCCGACGCGATGCTGAAGATGCCGTTCCATATGGCGGCGTTCCCGGAATACGCCACCACCGGTTTCGGCTGGCCGGTGGCCCCGGACCACCTGGGCCCGCTGCTCCGCGAGCTGAAGGACAGGTATGGCGGGGCGCTGCCTCCGCTGTACATCACCGAAAGCGGGGCCAGCTTCCCGGAGCCCGAGCACGTGTCCGGCCCCATCGCGGACACGGACCGGATCAGCTACATCGCATCCCATCTGGGGCATGCCCTGGAGGCCACCGCGGCCGGCGGCATCGCCGAGGACGTTGAACTGCTGGGTTACTACGTCTGGACCCTGATGGACAACTTCGAGTGGGCGGCCGGGTACTCGCAGCGCTTCGGGCTGGTCCACGTCGACTTCGACACCCAGGAACGCACGCCCAAAGATTCCTACTACTGGTACCAGGCACTCAGCAGGGCCCGCAAGGGATGAGCTGAAAGGACACGCCGGCGGCCGGCCCGCGGTGGCCCGGCCGCCCACAGGGCGTGTACGCCCCTGCGCGCTATTTCTCCCGGTTGGCCCGGGTGATGCGCTTGGCCCGCTCAATCTCGTTCCGGAAATGCTTCTTGGCCCAAAAGACGGCGGCGACGACGGCAACGGCCACCAACAGGAAAATCAACCAGCCCATTGTGAGCTCCCTTCGTTGGAAGCAACGATATCAGCGGGCTGCCCCTGCTAACTATGGTCCGCCGGCTCACGGCGCGGTGCCGGCTCGACAGCGACCGGCTTGCTGCTGTTCAGCCGCCAGAGTGCCAGCGCTATGAGGGCCGCGGCAATGAGGGCGAGCAGCGCGAAAGTGTATTGGCGGATCGCCCACAAGATGCACAGCGCCACTCCTGCCGCACCCCACCAGACAAACAACCGTTCGCCGAAGGCCAGCCCCGCCATAAGCACCACGGCCATCAGCGCCAGGACCCAAAGCTGCTGCCCCGCATCGCCGCCAAAGATGATCCCCAGCCCGGACAGCGTCAACAGCCCGGCCCCGCCGGACAACAGCACCGGGCCTGTTCTGCGGTGAGCCTCACTGCGGTTCCCCGACATCAAGCGAAGGGCACCCAGCACCCCGGCCAGGACCACATGCCACTGCAGGGTCCAGAACGCATCGGGCCAATCGGAGCCGGAGTCGAGTCCGGTGAACAGCACCGCACGCTGCACCGCCGCGGTCGTAGCGAACAGTCCCAGTTCCGCACCGGCCCTGCGGGCTGCCGCCGGCACTTCGGCGCAGCACATCGCGGCGGTCGTGGCCACGAGCGCAGCCCCGGCCCAGGCGGTTTCGTCCCACCGCAGCCCGGCGGCCGCGGCGAGGCCAACACCCAGGACCCCTGCAGCCGCCAGCGACCAGCGCCGGACCGGATCGCCGGCCAGCGCGTCGCGGCGCAGCCAGCGGACGGCATACAGCGCTGCCGCCGCCGGGACGCAGCCCGCCAGCCAGGGCACGTAGCTGCCCCAGGCGCCCGGCGCGGCTTCCAGCAGCTCGGAAGCTGACAGCGTGGCACCGGACAGCGACGCCGCAACGGCTGGCACGTAGAGCGCCGGCCACCGCTCCAGGTGAGACGCCGCAAAACAGGCCACTGCCAGCACCAGGACAGATCCCCCGGTCAGCCAGTCAGCGGCGAGCGGCGCCAGCAGCATGGCGGTCATAACGAAGGCACCGGAAGCTGCCAGCCAGAGCCAGCGTTCGACGTCGGCCCGCGCGTTCCGCCGGAAACGCAGGCCTGAGCCGGTGGCGGCCAGCGAGAGCACAAGCAGCATCACCACGACCCCGTTGTGGCTGAGCACCGGCTGGTCAAGCACACCGCCGGCAGACGAGCCGCCACCGAACTGCACCAGCGGCCCCAGCGCCACGGTGCCGAACACGGCGGCATAGACCGTCAGGTAGGCCGCCCCGCGGGCCGCAAACACCCGGCTGGCCACCGCCGCGGAGACCAGTAGCAGCCCCGCGTGCAGCAGGACCACCCAGCGGCCGCCGTCGTTCGGCGCTGCCACAAGGTAACCGAGCGGCAGTGCGGCCTGGGCGGCGAGCGTGATCCACACCGCGGCCTGCTGGAACGGTACTTCTGACAGGCGGTGCCGCATGAGCCAGCGGATCACATGCTGGGCTGCAAGGACCAGCCCGAAGGCCACCGATACGACGGTGACCGAGGCCGCCGCGTCATAAGTCAGGACGAGCGCCAGCGCCAGGGTCAGCACCCGGGCCGACGCGAAATATGCGCCTTTGGCAGTGCGCGAGGTGGCGGCCACCACCATCGCGGCGCTGAAGGCGGCAAAGATGCCCAGAACCAGCTCGACGTCGAGCGCCGAACCTGCACGGGCCAGCAGCAGCGCCAGCGTGGCCGGGGCAAACACCGCCGCGCGTGGGCGGGCCCGCAGCACGAACCCCGCCGCCGCGGCGCTGAGGGCAATCACGACGACGGCAGCGGTCAGTTGCCAGCCCCCGGACGACCGATACTGCAGGCCGGCCGCCGTGAGAACAGCCAGCGCGGCGGCCTGCAGCGCCAGTACCGCGGCGGCGTCGACGACAACGCCGTCGGGAGCCCGGCCCCGGACCTCGGCCAGCAGGGGGAAGGCCAGCTGCAGCCCCAGCACCAGCATCGCCAGCGAAGCGCCCATGAGCTCCTCGCCGCCAAGCAGCAGCGGACCGGTCTCCTGACGCAGCTGCCGGAAACCCGTCAGGACCAGGACGGTGCCGGCCGCCCGGGTCAGCCACCAGTAGCTCCACCGTTGCTGCAGCGCGCCGCGGCGCAGGGCCGTCGCCACGAGAAAAATCACGGTCAGGGCCAGGCCGATGTTGCCGGCCTGGAGCGAGACACCGGCAAAGGCCAGGCCGATCAGCGCTGCCGCCATGCCCAGGGGCAGCAGTTCCCGGGCGCCCGGCCGCCAGCGAATTCCTGCCGCAGTTTCTCCGGAGAGAGCCCAGCCAATGCCAAAGGAGGCCAGCAGCTGGAGCACGACGGCGGCGCCGGCGAGCGTTCGCCCCGGCGTGTCGTCCATGAAGGCCAGCGCTGCGAGGGCTGGGAGTGCCGCGAGGGAGAATGCCGCCAGGCTCGCGTCCGGGGCCAGCGACAGCACGCCCGCCCGGGCCAGGGCTGCCGTGGCGAGCTGCTGCACCACGAGAGCCAGCAGGAAAGCGGACAGCACCGGAACAGAGCCGTCGTCGGTCGCTGCCGCAACGAGCGCGGGAACGGCCAGTGTGGCCGCGATGCGGGCGGCGAGAACGAAGTGCCGGCGCAGGGACTCCGTGGACGGCAGGGAGCGCACGGCCCAGAACAGCGCGACCAGCAGCAGGAACCCTGCCGGGGTCCAGCCGCCGGCTCGGTCGCCGAAGGTCGATGCCAGCACCAGGGCAGCCACCGGGGCACCTTCCGCCAGGCCGCCCAGGCCCACTGCGAGGGCCATGCCGGTGAGCACCGCCAGCACCAGCGGCAGCCACACCGGGACGTCACTGCCCGGGTCGACGGCGGGATCGAACAGGGTCGCCGCACCCCAGAGCAGGGTCAGGAGCAGCTGCAGCCCGAAGGTGGCGAGGGCGTCTGCCTGCCGCCGGACGGACGACCCCAGCAGCGCGGCAGGTACGACGTTCAGCCCGGAGGCCACCAGCACGGCCTGGAGGGCTGCCAGCGCAACGGCGGTCAGCAGCATCCACGGCAGGCTGTCACTGGCAGCCCAGACCGCGGCCGCAGGCGCTGCCGTGAGGCTCAACCTCGCGCCGTAGTACTGGGCGACCCGGAAGCGGCTCTGCGGCACCGCCGCCACCAGGGCGAAGTACGTGCCGCACAGGAACATGATGAGCGCGTACTCCCCCTTGTCGAGAAGCATGGGAATGAAGGTCACGGCGGTTGCGACGGCGGGGACCACAAAAGGGTGCAGGTCCATGAGCGGCTTGAACACCGATGGCATCCAGCGGGGACTGGTCATGGCCAGCAACGTCAGGACGACCGCGATCGCGATCAGCGCCGCGAAGTACCAGACGAGGGCTCCGCCCAGGACCGAAATCCCGGACCACGCCGTCGACACGACGAACGTCAGGGACAAGTAGGCCAGGACCTTGCTGTCCATCCGGACTGCCGCGGCAAGATAGGCCACAGTACCGATGGACGAGGTGACCAGCCAGGCGGCGGAGCCGCCGAGCGGGGTGAAGTTGTACAGGGCCAGTCCTGCCACCGGGATCAGGGCCAGGCCGGTTCCCGTAAACGCGACGGCAGCCGGCCTGAGGCGCGGGGCCCTCGAGTGCAGGACCAGCCCGCCGGCGTAGAACAGCGCGGTGATGGCGACGACGCCGGCGAACCGGAGGACTTCGGGCAGACCGGTGCCGATGAACAGGGAACCGGCAGTCACCAGCAGGAGGCTCGCGACGTAGAGGGTGGTGTTGATGTTCTGCCGGTCCCGCTTCTCCTTGCGGGCGGCCCGGTCCGCGGCGGATTCCTGGGGAGGAGCCGGACGCGGGGGCTGCGGCGGAGGGGAAGACCCCTGCGTGGGAAGGGGTCGGGGCTGTCCCTGCGGTGCGGTCCAGGCCGGCGGGGCCGGTTGGGCTGGCCAGGCCGGCGGGGCCGGCGGGGCCGGCTGGGCGGGCCAGGCTAGGGGTGGAGCCGCAGCCGGTTCCGGCAGGATGGTCCATGCCCCCGGCACCGGGGCGGACTGGCCGTCCCGCCAGCCCTGGAGGTGCCCCGTCCGGAAGCCGTCGGCGAAGGCCTGACTATTCTCTGCAGCGGCACGCCTGCGTTCCCGCGCCCTCCCCCAGCGGAGGCCCATCAGGAGGGCGCCCGCCACCAGGAGCATCACCAGCAGGGGCGGGACGTCGGTCGACATAGATTTCCTTCGTGACTCCGGCTGCCCGAACCCGCCCAGCCGCCATTAAATCCAATGACTAGATGAAATATAGCACCGGTTGGTGGTCAGCGGATGCTCGTTCATCACCCCATCGTCCGGCCCCAGGTCGGGGCCCAGGAAGGGGCTTAGGCCCTGCCGGCCGGGACTGGGGACCGAGGCGCAAAAAAAGAACAGCCCCGCTGCGAATGCAGCGGGGCTGTTCTTTACGTCACGGGAGCCGTCAGACGGCCAACCCGATCAGGGATCCAGCTCAGATCAACAAGTATTACTTGAGGATCTTGGTGACGCGTCCCGAACCAACGGTGCGGCCGCCTTCGCGGATAGCGAAGCCGAGGCCCTCTTCCATGGCGATGGGCTGGATGAGCGCAACGGTCATCTCAGTGTTGTCGCCGGGCATAACCATTTCCGTGCCTTCCGGCAGGGTGATAACGCCGGTTACGTCCGTGGTGCGGAAGTAGAACTGCGGGCGGTAGTTGGAGTAGAACGGGTTGTGACGCCCGCCTTCGTCCTTGGAGAGGATGTAGACGTTAGCCTCGAAGTCGGTGTGCGGGGTGATGGAACCCGGCTTGACGACAACCTGGCCACGCTCGACATCGTCGCGCTTCAGACCGCGGAGCAGGAGGCCACAGTTCTCGCCGGCCCATGCTTCGTCGAGCTGCTTGTGGAACATCTCGATACCGGTAACCGTGGTCTTCTGGACCGGGCGGATGCCGACGATCTCGACCTCAGAGTTGATGGCGAGGGTTCCACGCTCGGCGCGGCCCGTAACAACGGTGCCACGGCCGGTGATCGTGAAGACATCTTCGATCGGCATCAGGAACGGCTTGTCGCGGTCACGTACCGGGTCCGGCACGGAGTTGTCGACAGCTTCCATGAGGTCCTCGACGGACTTGACCCAAACCGGGTCGCCTTCGAGGGCCTTCAGACCGGAAACGCGAACGACCGGAGCCTCATCGCCATCGAAGCCCTGAGCCGAAAGCAGCTCGCGAACTTCCATTTCGACGAGGTCGAGGAGCTCTTCGTCATCGACCATGTCCGACTTGTTCAGTGCAACCAGCAGGTAGGGAACGCCAACCTGGCGGGCGAGCAGGACGTGCTCGCGGGTCTGAGCCATCGGGCCGTCAGTGGCGGCAACCACGAGGATTGCACCGTCCATCTGAGCAGCGCCGGTGATCATGTTCTTGATGTAGTCAGCGTGACCCGGAGCGTCTACGTGTGCGTAGTGGCGCTTCTCGGTCTGGTACTCAACGTGGGAGATGTTGATGGTAATGCCGCGCTGACGCTCTTCGGGAGCAGAGTCAATGGACGCGAAGTCGCGCTGCTCGTTGAGAGTCGGGTACTTGTCGTACAGCACCTTGGAAATCGCGGCCGTCAGCGTCGTCTTACCGTGGTCAACGTGACCAATGGTGCCGATGTTGACGTGCGGCTTAGTCCGCTCGAACTTTGCCTTTGCCACAGGTTCCTCCTAGAACGTTTTCAAATGACTTACCCTTCGACCGCGCTTGTCGCGGCGAAACTTCAGTAAGTCTACTTGGGGGGCTTTGGATTGATGAAATTGCAGATTCAGGAACTAATACTAGTCCCTCGAGCCTGCCGGTGCAGATGGCCGGCCGGTTTGCCCGGAAAAGCGGCTGACCGGAACCGGCCATCTGCACCGGGTGAACCTCCGTTGACGGAAACGCACCCGAGTTTGTTGCTGCGAGAGCCTTTGGGACTACTCGCCGCGGTTCTTCTGGATGATCTCGTCGGCAAATGCCTTCGGGACCTCGGCGTAGCTGTGGAACGTCATGGAGTACACAGCGCGGCCCTGGGTCTTCGAGCGCAGGTCGCCGATGTAGCCGAACATGCCGGACAGCGGGACGTGCGCGCGGATGACCTTGACGCCCTGCGCATCTTCCATGGACTGCATCTGGCCACGGCGGGAGTTGAGGTCGCCGATAACTTCACCCATGTATTCCTCAGGGGTGCGGACCTCGACATCCATCATTGGTTCGAGCAGGATGGGGTTCGCCTTGCGTGCGGCTTCCTTGAAAGCCATACGGCCGGCGATCTTGAACGCCATTTCCGAGGAGTCAACATCGTGGTATGCGCCGTCAATCAGCGTGGCCTTGATGCCGACAACCGGGTAACCGGCCAGGACGCCGTCGTTCAGTGCATCCTGGATACCGGCGTCAACCGACGGGATGTATTCGCGCGGAATACGTCCACCGGTGACCTTGTTCGAGAACTCGTACATCTCGCCCTCGGACGTGTCCAGCGGCTCGATCGCGATCTGGATCTTTGCGAACTGGCCCGAACCACCGGTCTGCTTCTTGTGCGTGTAGTCGTGACGCTCTACAGCACGCTTGATGGTTTCGCGGTACGCAACCTGGGGCTTGCCCACGTTGGCCTCGACCTTGAACTCGCGGCGCATGCGGTCCACCAGGATGTCCAGGTGGAGCTCGCCCATGCCGGCGATGATGGTCTGACCGGTGTCTTCGTTGAGGGAGACCTGGAAGGTCGGGTCCTCAGCGGAGAGCTTCTGGATGGCCGTGGAGAGCTTCTCCTGGTCACCCTTGGTGTTCGGCTCGATCGCAACAGAGATCACGGGCTCCGGGAAGCTCATGGACTCGAGGACGATCTGGTTGTTGGAGTCGCACAGGGTGTCGCCCGTGGTGGTGTCCTTCAGACCGATCGCTGCGTAGATGTGGCCAGCGGTAGCGCCGTCAACGGGCATTTCCTTGTTGGCGTGCATCTGGAACAGCTTGCCGATGCGCTCCTTCTTGCCCTTGGTGGAGTTGACCACCTGGGAGCCTGCTTCCACGTGACCGGAGTACACGCGGATGAAGGTGAGCTGACCGAAGAACGGGTGCGTCGCAATCTTGAACGCCAGAGCCGAGAACGGCTCCTCGGAGGAAGGCTTGCGCGTCAGTTCCTTCTCTTCGTCGCGAGGATCGTGACCGATCATCGGCGGGACGTCGAGCGGGTTCGGCAGGTAGTCCACGACGGCGTCAAGCATCGGCTGGACGCCGCGGTTCTTGAACGCGGAGCCACAGAAGACCGGGTAGAGCTCGGAGTTGATCGTCATCTTGCGGATGCCGGCCTTGAGCTCGTCTTCGGTGATTTCTTCACCTTCGAGGTACTTCTCCATGAGCTCTTCGGAGGACTCTGCAACGGTCTCAACGAGCGTTGCACGGTACTCCTCGGCCTTTTCCTTGAGGTCAGCCGGGATCTCCTGGATCTCGTACTTGGCACCCATGGTGACGTCACCCTTGGAGTCGCCGGGCCAGACCAGTGCGCGCATGTAGAGCAGGTCGACGACGCCGACGAAGTCGTTCTCGGCGCCGATCGGCAGCTGCATGACGAGCGGCTTGGCACCGAGGCGGCTGATGATGGTGTCGACGGTGAAGTAGAAGTCAGCGCCGAGCTTGTCCATCTTGTTGACGAAGCAGATGCGCGGAACGTTGTACTTGTCAGCCTGGCGCCAGACAGTCTCAGACTGCGGCTCCACGCCTTCCTTGCCGTCGAACACGGCAACTGCACCGTCGAGGACGCGCAGGGAGCGCTCAACCTCAACCGTGAAGTCCACGTGGCCGGGGGTGTCGATGATGTTGATCTGGTTGTTTTCCCAGAAGCAGGTCACGGCGGCAGACGTGATGGTGATGCCGCGTTCCTTTTCCTGTTCCATCCAGTCAGTCGTCGAGGCGCCGTCGTGGGTCTCGCCGATCTTGTGGTTCACACCTGTGTAGAACAGGATGCGCTCGGTAGTAGTGGTCTTGCCGGCATCAATGTGGGCCATGATGCCGATATTGCGGACCTTGCTAAGGTCGGTAAGCACGTCCTGTGCCACGGTGTCTCCCTTTCGGATGGACTGCACGTTCGCCGCCGGCTCGGTGGAGCCGGCGGCGTCCGGGAAGTATTACCAGCGGTAGTGTGCGAAGGCCTTGTTGGACTCGGCCATCTTGTGGGTGTCTTCGCGACGCTTCACAGCGGCACCGAGACCGTTGGAGGCATCCAGAATCTCGTTCTGGAGGCGCTCGGTCATGGTCTTCTCGCGGCGGGCCTTGGAGTAGCCAACCAGCCAGCGCAGGGCAAGCGCGGTGGAGCGGCCCGGCTTGACCTCAACCGGAACCTGGTAGGTGGCGCCACCGACGCGGCGGGAGCGGACCTCGAGGGAAGGCTTGACGTTCTCCATGGCCTTCTTGAGGGCTGCAACCGGGTCGCCGCCGGACTTGGCGCGAGCACCTTCGAGTGCACCGTAAACGATGCGCTCTGCGGTGGACTTCTTGCCGTCAACGAGCACCTTGTTGATCAGCTGGGTGACCAGCGGGGAGCCGTAAACGGGATCTAGAATTAGCGGCCGCTTGGGGGCCGGACCCTTGCGAGGCATATTACTTCTTCTCCATCTTTGCGCCGTAGCGGCTACGAGCCTGCTTACGGTTCTTGACACCCTGGGTATCGAGGGCGCCACGGACGATCTTGTAACGGACACCCGGGAGGTCCTTAACGCGGCCGCCGCGGACGAGCACAATGGAGTGCTCCTGCAGGTTGTGGCCTACACCGGGGATGTACGCGGTAACTTCAACGCCACCGTTGAGGCGCACACGTGCAACCTTACGCAGAGCCGAGTTCGGCTTCTTCGGGGTCGTCGTGTACACGCGGGTGCAAACACCGCGGCGCATCGGGCTGCCGTTAAGCGCGGGAGCCTTGGTCTTCTTGACCTTAGGCGTGCGGCCCTTGCGGACCAGCTGGTTAATCGTAGGCACTCTCGTGTTCTCCGTTTTATCCGGAGCGGCCGTTGGCAGCCGCTCTCTTGTCGCTGCGCCCCGCCGCTCGAGCTTTGAAGTTCTCTCCAGAGCAGCTGAGGCGAAGCCTTAATAGTCGGACCGCACGCCGGGGCCCACGGACTTTCATCCTGAATTGCCCCTAGGCATGCGAAAATGTGGCATACGTTGCACAAGAACCCTGCAAACCGGAAACGTCGTCCTGGTCCAGCCTTTCAGCTGCAACCGGCGCACTCATCCACTGCCACAATAACAATTAGTCTCAAGTCTAACACGGACAGGCCCCAGCCCTTAATCGGCGGGGAAACCACGCCCTTCCTCCCCCATCGACTGCTCCGGTACCGCCGTTTTGGGGACCCAAAAGGGCGGTACCGGAACAGTCGATGGGTTAAAAGGGGATGGTCCCCCACCTTGCGGTGCGGGACCATCTTTGGCTATGACTGCCAAGGGCAGGGCGGCCGGGTCCCTACGTGGCGCGGAACGCGACACGAAAGGGCCCGCCCTGCCCGTTAGCGGAAGTCGCTGCCCAGGTCGTAGTCATCCAGCGGGATGGCGTGGAACTCAGGAGCTCCGTCGCCGCCCAGGGAATCGTAGGAGAAGTCACTGAACGCGCTGGGGCCGGTGAACAGGTTGGCCTTTGCTTCTTCAGTGGGCTCCACGGTGACCTCGGTGTAGCGCGGGAGACCCGTGCCGGCCGGGATGAGCTTACCGATGATGACGTTTTCCTTGAGGCCGAGCAGCGGATCGCTCTTGCCTTCCATGGCCGCCTGCGTCAGGACGCGGGTGGTCTCCTGGAAGGAAGCTGCGGACAGCCAGGACTCGGTCGCCAGGGACGCCTTGGTGATGCCCATGAGCTCGGGACGGCCGGAAGCCGGCGTCTTGCCCTCTGACACAACACGGCGGTTGGCATCTTCGAAGCGGCTGCGCTCGGCGAGCTCGCCGGGCAGCAGATCCGATTCGCCGGACTCGATGACCGTGACGCGGCGCAGCATCTGGCGGACGATAACCTCGACGTGCTTGTCGTGGATACCGATGCCCTGGCTGCGGTACACGCCCTGGACCTCGTCCACCAGGAACTTCTGCGCGGCACGGGGGCCCATGATGCGCAGAACCTGCTTGGGGTCGACCGGACCGTTGATGAGCTTCTGGCCGACGCTGACGTGCTCGCCGTCTTCGATGAGAAGACGTGAACGGCGCAGGACCGGGTAAGCGATCTCTTCGGATCCGTCATCCGGGGTGATGACCAGGCGCATCTGGCGCTCGGACTCTTCGATGGTGATGCGGCCGGCTGCTTCAGCAATCGGTGCGACACCCTTCGGAGTACGGGCTTCGAAGAGCTCCTGGATACGGGGCAGACCCTGGGTGATGTCGTCGCCACCGCTGGAGGAAACAGCACCACCGGTGTGGAACGTACGCATGGTCAGCTGGGTACCCGGCTCACCGATGGACTGTGCGGCGATGATGCCCACTGCCTCACCGATGTCGACGGTCTTGCCCGTGGCCAGCGAACGGCCGTAGCACAGGGCGCAGGTGCCGACGCTGGACTCACAAGTGAGTACGGAGCGGACCTTGACCTCAGTGATGCCGGCGGCGAACAGTTCGGCAATGACGACGTCGCCGCAGTCAGTGCCGCCCGCTGCCAGTACCTTGCCCTTGGAGTCAACGACATCCACGGCCAGGGTACGGGCGTACGCGCTGTTCTCGACGTTCTCGTCCAGGACCAGCTCGCCGTTGGAGTCAGCGACCGCGATGGCGGTCATCAGACCGCGCTCGGTGCCGCAGTCCTCTTCGCGGACGATGACGTCCTGCGACACGTCCACCAGACGACGGGTCAGGTAACCCGAGTTGGCGGTACGCAGCGCGGTGTCAGCCAGACCCTTACGGGCACCGTGCGTGGCGATGAAGTATTCCAGCACCGACAGGCCCTCGCGGTAGGAGGACTTGATCGGACGCGGGATGATCTCGCCCTTAGGGTTGGCCACCAGGCCACGGATACCCGCGATCTGGCGGACCTGCATCCAGTTACCACGGGCGCCGGAGGACACCATGCGGTTGATGGTGTTCATCGGGGACAGGTTGTCACGCATCGCCTGGGCGATCTCGTTCGTTGCCTTGTTCCAGATCTCGATCAGTTCCTGGCGACGCTCGTCGTCGTCGATCAGGCCCTTGTCGTACTGGCCCTGGATCTTGGCAGCCATGGTCTCGTAACCGGCGAGGATCCGCGGCTTGTCCTTGGGCACCTCGATGTCGGAGATGGCGACGGTGACGCCGGACCGGGTGGCCCAGTAGAAACCGGCATCCTTCAGGTTGTCCAGCGTTGCCGCCGTGACCACCTTCGGGTAGCGCTCGGCGAGGTCGTTGACGATGGTCGACAGTTCGCCCTTGTCCGCAACGTTCTCAACCCACGGGTAGTCCGCGGGAAGGGTCTCGTTGAAGAGGACTTGGCCCAGGGAGGTCTGGACGAGCACGGTCTGACCCGGCTCGTAGCCTTCCGGAGCTTCCCAGCCGGCGTAAGGGACAAAGCCCTCGAGACGGATCTTGACCTGGGAGTTCAGGTGCAACTCGTGCAGGTCGTACGCCATGATGGCTTCCGCCACGGAGGAGAAGATCCGGCCCTCGCCAGCTGAACCGACACGCTTGGTGGTCAGGTGGTAGAGGCCGATGATCATATCCTGCGAAGGCAGCGTCACCGGGCGGCCGTCAGACGGCTTCAGGATGTTGTTCGAGGACAGCATCAGGATGCGGGCTTCAGCCTGGGCCTCGGGGCTCAGCGGCAGGTGCACTGCCATCTGGTCGCCGTCGAAGTCAGCGTTGAAGGCGCCACAAACCAGCGGGTGAAGCTGGATTGCCTTACCTTCAACAAGCTGGGGTTCGAACGCCTGGATGCCGAGACGGTGCAGGGTGGGTGCACGGTTCAGCAGCACGGGGTGCTCGGTGATGATCTCTTCGAGAACATCCCAGACCTGCGGGCGGTAGCGCTCGACCATCCGCTTGGCCGACTTGATGTTCTGGGCGTGGTTGAGGTCAACCAGGCGCTTCATCACGAACGGCTTGAAGAGCTCCAGCGCCATCTGCTTCGGCAGGCCACACTGGTGCAGTTTCAGCTGCGGGCCGACGACGATTACGGAACGGCCGGAGTAGTCAACGCGCTTACCCAGGAGGTTCTGGCGGAAACGACCCTGCTTGCCCTTGAGCATGTCGCTCAGGGACTTCAGCGGACGGTTGCCCGGTCCGGTGACCGGACGGCCGCGGCGGCCGTTGTCGAAGAGGCTGTCAACAGCTTCCTGAAGCATGCGCTTCTCGTTGTTGACGATGATCTCCGGAGCACCGAGATCAAGCAGGCGCTTGAGGCGGTTGTTGCGGTTGATCACGCGGCGGTAGAGGTCGTTGAGGTCGGAGGTCGCGAAGCGGCCACCGTCCAGCTGGACCATCGGGCGCAGTTCCGGCGGGATCACCGGGACGGCGTCCAGCACCATGCCGAGCGGGCTGTTGTTGGTCGTCAGGAACGCGTTGACCACCTTGAGCCGCTTCAGGGCGCGGGTCTTGCGCTGGCCCTTGCCGTTGGCGATGATGTCGCGGAGCATGTCCGACTCGGCCTGCATGTCGAAGTTCTCAAGACGCTTCTTGATCGCTTCGGCACCCATGGAGCCTTCGAAGTACATGCCGTAGCGGTCGCGCAGTTCGCGGTACAGGCCTTCGTCACCTTCAAGGTCAGCGACCTTGAGGTTCTTGAAGCGGTCCCAGACCTGCTCGAGGCGCTCGATTTCAGCATCCGCGCGCTTGCGGACGTTGGCCATCTGGCGGTCAGCGGAGTCGCGGGCCTTCTTCTTGTCGGCAGCCTTGGCGCCTTCACCCTCGAGACGGGCAAGCTCGTTCTCAAGGTCGCGGGCGATCGTGGCGATGTCCGAGTCGCGGTTGTCGATCAGCTGCTTCTTCTCGATGTCGTGCTCAACCTGGAGGTTGGGCAGTTCTTCGTGGCGGCTGTCGGCGTCGACGCTCGTGATCATGTAGGCGGCGAAGTAGATGACCTTTTCGAGGTCCTTCGGTGCCAGGTCAAGGAGGTAGCCCAGGCGGGACGGAACACCCTTGAAGTACCAGATGTGCGTGACCGGGGCGGCCAGCTCGATGTGGCCCATGCGCTCACGGCGGACCTTTGCGCGGGTGACCTCAACGCCACACCGCTCACAGATGATGCCCTTGAAGCGCACACGCTTGTACTTACCGCAGTAGCACTCCCAGTCGCGGGACGGGCCGAAGATCTTCTCGCAGAAGAGGCCGTCCTTCTCAGGCTTGAGCGTGCGGTAGTTGATGGTTTCCGGCTTCTTAACCTCGCCGTAAGACCAGCCACGGATGTCTTCCGCGGTGGCGAGGCCGATCTGCATGAGGCCGAAGGAGGATTCGCTGGACATATGGTCCCTGTTCTCTCTTGTTCTCTAAATTCTGAAGTCTTGGGTTACGGGAAGAGGGAGGCGGCGTTCGACGGCGGGGGGTAACCCGCCGTCGAACCCCACCTGCTAAACCTCTTCTACGGAACTGGGCTCTGCACGAGACAGATCGATGCCCAGTTCTTCCGCAGCCGTGAAGACTGCGTCATCAGAGTCACGCATTTCAATTGTGGTTCCGTCCGTGGAAAGAACTTCCACGTTCAGGCACAGCGACTGCATTTCCTTGATCAAGACCTTGAAGGACTCAGGAACGCCCGGCTCCGGGATGTTCTCGCCCTTGACGATGGCTTCGTAGACCTTCACACGACCATGGATGTCATCCGACTTGATCGTGAGGAGCTCCTGGAGCGTGTAGGCGGCGCCGTAAGCTTCGAGCGCCCACACTTCCATTTCACCGAAGCGCTGGCCACCGAACTGTGCCTTACCACCCAGCGGCTGCTGCGTGATCATGGAGTACGGGCCGGTGGAGCGCGCGTGGATCTTGTCGTCCACCAGGTGGTGGAGCTTCAGGATGTACATGTAGCCGACCGAGATCGGATCCGGGAACGGCTCGCCGGAGCGGCCGTCGAACAGGCGGGTCTTGCCTGAGGAGTTGATCAGGCGGACACCGTCGCGGGTGACGTTGGTGGAGTCGAGGAGACCAGTGATTTCCTCTTCACGCGCACCGTCGAAGACCGGCGTTGCAACAGTGGTCGAGCCACTCTCGCGCGGCAGGTTCGGCAGCTGCTTGACCCACTCGGGCTCGCCCTCGATCTTCCAGCCGGTCTTGGCAACCCAGCCGAGGTGCGTTTCCAGCACCTGGCCGACGTTCATACGGCCCGGAACACCCAGCGGGTTCAGGACAATATCAACGGGGGTACCGTCGGCAAGGAAGGGCATGTCCTCGATCGGGAGGATCTTGGAGATAACACCCTTGTTGCCGTGACGGCCGGCGAGCTTGTCGCCGTCGGTGATCTTGCGCTTGGCCGCCACGTAGACGCGGACCAGCTGGTTGACACCCGGGGGCAGCTCGTCGTCGTTGTCGCGGTCGAAGACGCGGACACCGATGACGGTGCCGGACTCGCCGTGCGGAACCTTCAGGGAGGTGTCGCGCACTTCGCGGGACTTCTCACCGAAGATGGCGCGCAGCAGGCGCTCTTCCGGGGTCAGCTCGGTCTCGCCCTTGGGCGTGACCTTTCCGACCAGGATGTCGCCTGCTTCAACCTCGGCACCGATGTGGATGATGCCGCGCTCGTCCAGGCCAGCCAGGACTTCCTCGGACACGTTGGGGATGTCACGGGTGATTTCCTCGGCACCAAGCTTGGTGTCGCGGGCATCGATCTCGTGCTCCTCGATGTGGATGGAGGAAAGAACGTCCTCAGCCACGATGCGCTGGGACAGGATGATGGCATCCTCGAAGTTGTGGCCTTCCCATGACATGAATGCCACGAGCAGGTTCTTACCGAGGGCCAGTTCGCCCTGGTCCGTTGCCGGGCCGTCAGCGATGATGCCGCCGACCTCCAGGCGCTGGCCTTCGCTCACCAGAACGCGGTTGTTGTAGCAGTTGCCCTGGTTGGAGCGGGCGAACTTGTTGATCCGGTAGTTGGTTTCCGTGCCGTCATCGTTGAGCATGATGACCAGCTCGGCGGAAACCTCGGTGACCACACCGGCCTTCTTCGCGATGGTGACGTCACCGGCGTCGACTGCAGCGGCGCGTTCCATGCCGGTGCCGACGAACGGCGCCTCGGAACGGACCAGCGGCACGGCCTGGCGCTGCATGTTGGCACCCATGAGTGCGCGGTTAGCATCGTCATGCTCCAGGAACGGGATCAGGGCGGTAGCCACGGACACCATCTGGCGCGGGGAAACGTCCATGAACTCGACGTCGGCGGCGGGAACCAGCACGGGCTCGCCTCCACCACCACGGGCGCGGACCAGGACGGTCTCTTCGGCGAACTTCTTGTTTTCGTCGAGCGGAGCGTTGGCCTGTGCAATCAGGACCTCTGCTTCGTCGTCGGCGGTGAGGTACTGGACCTCATCGGAGACGACACCCTCGGCCACCAGGCGGTAGGGGGTCTCGATGAAACCGAACGGGTTGATGCGTCCGTAGGAAGCCAGCGAACCGATCAGGCCAATGTTCGGGCCTTCAGGAGTTTCGATGGGGCACATACGTCCGTAGTGGGACGGGTGAACGTCTCGGACTTCCATGCCTGCACGGTCACGGGACAGACCACCCGGGCCAAGAGCCGACAGGCGGCGCTTGTGGGTCAGACCCGACAGCGGGTTGTTCTGGTCCATGAACTGGGACAGCTGGGAGGTTCCGAAGAACTCCTTGATCGCTGCCACGACGGGGCGGATGTTGATCAGCGTCTGCGGCGTGATGGCCTCGACGTCCTGGGTCGTCATACGCTCGCGGACAACGCGCTCCATACGGGACAGGCCGGTGCGGACCTGGTTCTCGATGAGCTCGCCGACGGCGCGGATGCGGCGGTTGCCGAAGTGGTCGATGTCATCGATCTCAACGCGCAGCTCGTGGTCCTGGCCGTCGCGCTTGCCCCTGAGGGTCTTCTCACCGGCGTGCAGGGCAACGAGGAACTTGATCATGGCGACGATGTCTTCAACGTGCAGGACAGACGCTTCCTTGTCACCAAGGGAGCGGTCGATGCCGAGCTTGCGGTTGATCTTGTAGCGGCCAACCTTGGCCAGATCGTAGCGCTTGGAGTTGAAGTACAGGTTGTCCAGCAGGGACTGGGCAGCCTCGACCGTGGGCGGCTCGCCCGGTCGCAGCTTCCGGTAGATGTCCAGCAAGGCGTCTTCGCGGGTTTCGGTGGCGTCCTTCTCCAGCGTTGCGCGCATGGAGTCGTACTGGCCGAACTCTTCGAGGATCTGGCCTTCGGTCCAGCCGAGGGCCTTCAGCAGTACCGTGACGGACTGCTTGCGCTTGCGGTCGAGGCGAACGCCGACCTGGTCGCGCTTGTCGATTTCGAGTTCAAACCAGGCGCCGCGGGACGGGATGATCTTCGCGGTGAAGATGTCCTTGTCGCTGGTCTTGTCGGCGGTGCGCTCAAAGTAGGCGCCCGGGGAGCGGACCAGCTGCGAGACAACGACACGCTCGGTGCCGTTGACGACGAAGGTGCCCTTCTCGGTCATCAGCGGGAAGTCACCCATGAACACGGTCTGCTGCTTGATTTCGCCCGTGTTGTTGTTCATGAATTCGGCCTTGACGTACAGCGGAGCCGAGTACGTTGCGTCCCGGTCCTTGCACTCGGCCATGGTGTACTTCGGATCAGCGAACTCCGGTTCGGAGAAGCTCAGGGACATGGTGCCCTGGAAATCCTCGATCGGGGAGATCTCTTCGAAGATGTCGGACAGACCCGACGAGGTGGCGACGCTGAGGTCGCCTTCTTCGACGGCCTTGGCTACGCGTGCCTGCCAGCGTTCGTTTCCGACCAGCCAGTCAAAGCTGTCCGTTTGCAGGGCAAGCAGATTCGGAACGTCAAGAGGTTCGTGAATCTTTGCGAATGAGAGCCGGCGGGTTGCACCGTCGGTGCTGTCGGCATTGATAGCGGTTGCAGCGTTGTTTACATTAGAGGTGCTCGAGGCGACCAAGAGGGATCCTTCCACAGACCTTCAGGCGTTTTCAGATCTCCCCCGTTATGCACCCTGCGGAGTGACTCCGCAGTGCTACCAATCCGGTTCCGCTATATGACCCGGGACCCGCGCTGGCCATGTTGGTGCCGTTGTTGACGGCACATTGACGGCGCAGCTGCCAGGCTAAGCCCACCGCTATATGAAGGCTGAAGGTAAACAGGGAAGACGCAAATATCTACGATACGGCAAAGCAACCTACTTGTCTACCCCACTTCGTCCGGGATTGCAAGCACTGGCCCCGGCTTCCGGATGAGGTATAACGCCCGCGGATCGCGGCACCCTCTCGGCCGGCAGATGGCTCCGTGACTGGGGTCACGATAACCTTGCTGTACATCGTTCAAGATCGGAAGAGAAAACCATGAGCAACTCTGCAGACAACAATGATGTTGTCATCCTCGCCGCCGCCCGCACGCCCCAGGGACGCCTCAACGGGCAGCTCGCCAGCTTCACGGCCGTGGAGCTCGGCGCGCACGCCATCCGCGCGGCGCTGGCCGCCAGCGGAGTAAAGGCCGAGCAGGTGGACTCGGTGATCATGGGCCAGGTGCTGCAGGCCGGGGCAGGCCAGAACCCCGCCCGCCAGAGCGCCATCGGCGCCGGCATCGGCTGGAACGTTCCCACCGTGACCATCAACAAGGTCTGCCTGTCCGGGCTGACCGCGGTGATCGATGCGGCGCGGATGATCCGCAGCGGCGACGCCACGGTCGTCGTCGCCGGCGGCCAGGAGTCCATGAGCCGCGCACCGCACCTCCTCCCCGGCTCCCGGCAGGGCTGGACCTACGGTTCCATCCAGGCGCTCGACGTCGCGGCCCATGACGGCCTGACCGACGCTTTCGACGGGCAGTCCATGGGCCTGTCCACCGAGACCAAAAACCTCACGCTGGGGATCGACCGCACGTCCCAGGACGAGGTGGCGGCAGCGTCCCACCAGCGCGCCGCCCGTGCCGCGAAGGACGGCGTGTTCGACGGCGAAATCGCCCCGATCAGCGTCAAGCAGCGCAAGGGGGACCCGGTCATCCTGGCCGCGGATGAAGGCATCCGGCCGGACACGACCGTCAGTTCGCTGGCCGGGCTGCGGGCGGCGTTCGTCACGGACGGCACCATCACCGCCGGCAACTCCTCTCCCCTGTCCGACGGCGCCTCCGCCCTGGTGCTGTCCTCGCGGAAGTTTGCCGAGGACAACGGGCTTGAGTACCTCGCCGTCGTCGGGAAACCCGGGCAGGTGGCCGGACCGGACAACTCGCTGCACTCCCAGCCCTCCAACGCGATCAAGAGCGCGCTGGACAAGGCCGGCTGGTCCGCCGCGGACCTGGACTTCATCGAGATCAACGAGGCCTTCGGCTCCGTCGCCGTTCAGTCGCTCAAGGACCTCGACTACCCCCTGGAGAAGTGCAACATCCATGGCGGTGCGATCGCCGTGGGCCACCCGATCGGTGCCTCCGGTGCCCGCCTTGCCCTGCACGCGGCGCACGAGCTGAAACGGCGCGGTGCCGGCAAAGCTGCGGTTTCCCTCTGCGGCGGCGGCGGCCAGGGCGAAGCGCTCCTGCTGTTCCGCGACTGAACGCCGTGCCGGACCCCGTGTTGCCCGGGCAGGGCCTGAAAAGTGGTGGGACCGCCGATGGTGGTGGCGCCACCGGCCGCGAGCGGTTCCTGGCTGACGCCGCCGCCCGCGGCCTCAGCGTCCAGCTTGTGGAGCGCCTGGCCGCGAACAGCCTGGTGGAGGCGGCCCGGATCCTGGGGATCCAGCCCGGGGACATCGTGAAGTCCCTGGTGGTCAAACACAAGGACGGCAGTTTCCTGTTCGCCCTGATTCCGGGCGACCGGCAGATCTCCTGGCCCAAGCTCCGCGGGCTGATCGGGGTAAACAAGCTGTCCCTTCCGACCGCGGACGTGGCCCTGGCCGCCACGGGCTACGAGCGCGGCACCATTACCCCGCTCGGAAGCACCGTGGCCTGGCCGGTTTATGCGGACCGGAGCATCACCGGACGCAGGATATCCATGGGTGCCGGGGAGCACGGCTACAGCGCCTTCGTGGACGCCGACGCCATGACCGCCGCCCTCGCAGCCGTCGTAGCGGACATCTCCGAACCAAACTGACCCACCCGGCCGATCTGGCCCGCGCGGGTTAACTCCCCCGGGTTAACTCCTCCCCCGCGCGGCCGGTGGAGGTGCGGCCGGCCCGTGCTCAGTCCTGAAGGGTTTCATTAGGCGCTTAACGCAGGAAACCCCGCCCACCGGAGTGGACGGGGTTTCCCGGAGCGGAACGGGAACGCGGGGTTCCCGGACAGGTCCTGAAGCGGCGAGTTACTTGAGGGTAACGCGAGCGCCGGCTTCTTCGAGCTGTGCAACAGCCTTCTCGGCTGCTTCCTTGGTGACACCTTCGAGGATGGCCTTCGGAGCGCTGTCAACAACGTCCTTGGCTTCCTTGAGGCCCAGGGAAGTGATCGCGCGAACTTCCTTGATGACTGCAATCTTCTTGTCGCCCGGGTGCTCCAGGATGACGTCGAATGCGGTCTGCTCTTCTTCTTCTGCAGCGCCGCCGGCAGCGGGGCCAGCAACTGCAACAGCAGCAGCCGTAACTTCGAAGGTCTCTTCGAAGAGCTTGACGAACTCAGAGAGTTCGATGATGGTCAGTTCCTTGAAAGCTTCAATGAGCTCTTCGTTGGTGAGCTTCGCCATGGTGTGGCGTCCTTCCTATAGTGGTGCTCGGCGGCCGGAGCCGTGCCTTCGCACCGGAGTCTGGTTTAGAGAGTTAGTTCTCTTCGGGGGCTGCAGCGTCGGCCGGAGCTTCAGCGGCGGCGTCAGCCGGAGCTTCAGCTGCTGCGTCGGCCGGGGCTTCGTCAGCGGCGGGCGCTTCGGCTTCAGCCGGTGCACCGTTCTCTTCTTCAAGCTTGAGGCGCAGTGCGTCGATGATGCGGACAGCAGCGGCAGCAGGAGCCTTGAGGATGCCTGCAACCTTGGCAAGCTGCAGCTCGCGGGACTCGAGTGCTGCCAGGGCAGCAACTTCGCTGGCGTTCAGTGCCTTGCCCTCGAAGTAACCGGTCTTGATAACCAGCTGCTTGTTGGTCTTGGCAAAATCCGTCAGGCTCTTGGCAGCGGCAACTGCGTCACCCTTGATGAACGCGATTGCAGTGGGGCCGGCGAGCTGGCCGTCGAATGCTTCGACACCAGCTTCCTTGGCTGCAATAGCGGTCAGGGTGTTCTTGACGACCGAGAACTTGGTGTCCTGGCCGAGAGAGACACGCAGCTGCTTGAGCTGTGCAACGGTGAGCCCACGGTATTCGGTCAGGACAGCGGCGTTCGATTCCTTGAAATCGTTAGTGATCTCAGCTACTGCTGAAACCTTGCTAGGCGTTGCCATAACCCTCCTTCCGGGGATAGTGCCGGTGTTTCCCGGTCCCCGCTCAAAAGAGCTAAAAACTAAAAACGCCCCGCGCAGATGCACGGGGCTTGTCTCGACGCAGTCCATGACTGCGGAGCTTTGCTTCGTTCACCTGCGCCGGCCGCCCTATGTTCAGGGTCCTTCGTCTGGAGATCCACTGGCTCTCCCGGCGCGACTGCAGAAGTGAGTCTTGCTTGGGAGAGTGGATTTCCAACAACCGACGGTCTTTGGTCCCCCCAGCTTACGCGACCCGGGGCGTGTGCTCCAAATCGGGCGACGGGAGTGCGGTTCAGCTGCTGCTGGGGCTGAAATCCGGAAGCTCCTTTTGCCAGATCCCCGTCACACCGGCGGTCTTGAACCCCAGCTGCAGGTTGACCTTGAGCAGGTACCGGTTTTCGGGTGCGTTCCAGGTGTAGAGGACCCGGGCATCCGGGAACTGCTCGGAGAGCCGCTCCATGTTAGCGACCTTGATCAGCAGGCCCAGCTTGTTGCCGCGGTGCTCCCGCAGGACCACGGTGTCGTCCTGGAACACGACGTCGGGGCGCATCGCGAGGACGCTGATGGTGGTCAGGCCAACGAGTACACCGCTGTTAATGTGTTCGACGGCGGTGACCACCGTCCGGCGGCCCTGCGCAATGGCGACGTCTTCCGCCTCACGGAGGATGCCGCCGTCGAACACTATGTCGGTGTCGTCGACCCCGGGCACGCCGTCTTCGCCCGCACTGTTTTCCAGCGCCGCGACAGCCTCAAGCCACTGCTCCGGGCACCGGTCCGTCCAATGGTGCAGGCGGTAGCGGCCGTCGTTGGCTTCCTCGGCCTCGGTATGCAGCTCCTCCACGAGCTCGCTGTCCAGCGGCAGCGCGCAGGCGCTGAATTGCTCGATGTGCTGGAGGGTGTAGCCGCTGTGGCGGGCGAACTCCACCTCCCGGCTGTTCACCGGTACGAAGCCTAGGCCCGTGCCGGGCACCAGCTGACCGGCTTCATTGTCCCCCAGGGAGGACCTCGGATGGTTTGTGTCAATCAGGATGGTGTGGCGGCCCTCGTCGCGGGCGAAGTGCTCCGCGGCCTCAAGCAGTTGCCGGCCGACGCCCCGGCCCTGGAACTCCGGCAGGACGTCCAGGTCGAATTCGGCCAGGTCGAGGTTCTCCGAGAGAGGCAGCGCGATATCAACTGTTCCGACGATCTCCCCGCCAATCTTGGCCACGAGAATCACCTGGCGCTCGTAGGGATCCGCCATTTCGAGCAACTTCTCCCGCGGTGCGTAGGCCAGATCGTCGCTGCCCCAGGTTTGCATGCGCACCTTGCGGCCCACTTCGACGGCGGCAATGAAGTCGGCGGCGTCCGGCCCGTCCAGCGAATCGGGGATCCATAGCTGTTCAATCCGTACGTCGTTTGCCATAACGGGCATCATCCCCAGCTGTTCTGCCATCTACGGGTACCGGATTTCCTGCAATAGCAGGGCTCCACCGTCAGCATATGCCGGTTTGCGCCGGCGTTCCATCAGTGACCTGCGTCGGGACCACTACGGTTCCCGGCCGGTGGCGTCGACTCTCCGCTGCCATTCGCCGTCGTAGCCTGCGGGCCGGAAACCGAGCGCGACGTTGATGGCGAGCATATGGTCGTTCTCCGCGGCGTTGAACGTGTTGACCCGTTCCACCGCCGGGTATCCGGCGAGCAGGCGGCGGAGGTTGCGGATTTTCACCAGCATGCCCAGGCGGTGCCCGCGGTGGCCGGCGGCGACCAGGGTGTCGTCCTGGTCTGCCAGCCACGGTTTGCCGGGCGCCAGTTCGAGCACGGAGTAGGCCGCCAGTTCGTCGCGTTCGCGGTGCCGGGCAGCGGTGACGAGCGAGGTGTTTCCGGCCTGCTTCCAGGTCTCCTCCACGTGCCGGACGCGGGCGGCGTCCCAGGTCTCTTCGTCATAGCTAAGCCCGCCCGTCGGCGCGTCCGTGCTCATGCGGGACATCAGCACGGCCATTTGCTCCACATACGCCTCCGGGCAATGGTCGGTCCAGGTGAGCAGCTCGTACGCTTCCGCCCTGGCCAGCGCCTCGCGCTCCAGGGCGTCCAGCAAGGCCGGTGCCGGCGGCATGGCGAGGGAGCTGAACCGCTCCACCTGCTCCAGTCGGTAGCCCGCCTGCTGCGCGAAGCGGACCGCGCGCGCGGATGCCGGCAGCGCGCCGGTACCGGTGGCGGGCCGGAGAACGTCCGGGCCCTCGGCGTCGAAGTCGGCAGGGTGCTCCGTGAACGTCATCAGGACGGTGCGGCCGTCTGCGGCCGCCAGGGCCTCGGCATGGGCCAGCAGGGTCCGTCCGATCCCGCGGCCGGCGAAGTCGTTCAGGACGTCCACATGGACGAGCGCGCTGCGCAGGTTGTCCTGGAGCTCGTAACGGATCCAGGACCGCGCGACCATCCGGCCGCCCACACGGACGAAGAAAAGCTGCAGGCGCTTGTAGGCGTCGTCCCTCCAGTAGCGGAGCCGGGCCTCAGCCGGGGTGGCGCGGTCCAGGTTGCCCCAGGTCTCCAGCACCAGGGCGTCGCTGAGTTTGCTGAACTCGAGGAAGTTACCGGAGTCCGGGGAACCGAGGGCATCCGGAATCAGGAGGCGTTCAATGCGGTACGGCGCGGCAGTCACCGGGACAGCCTAACCGGTGCCCCGGAACGCAGAAAGACCGCCCCGCGGATGCGGGACGGTCTTCCTGTTGCCTAGCGTAAAACGGGTGAAGCTTAGACCTCGGTCAGGACCTTGGTGACGTTGGGGTCAACCGAGATGCCCGGGCCAAACGTCGTGGCGACGGTGGCCTTCTGGATGTAGCGGCCCTTGGAAGCGGACGGCTTGAGGCGGAGGACCTCTTCCAGAGCGGCTGCGTAGTTCTCGGCCAGCTTGAGGGCGTCGAAGGAAACCTTGCCGATGATGAAGTGCAGGTTCGAGTGCTTGTCGACGCGGAAGTCGATCTTGCCGCCCTTGATGTCGTTGACGGCCTTGGCGACGTCAGCGGTCACGGTGCCGGTCTTCGGGTTCGGCATCAGGTTACGCGGACCCAGGACCTTACCGAGGCGGCCAACCTTGCCCATGAGGTCAGGGGTCGCGACGGCGGCGTCGAAGTCGGTCCAGCCGGCTGCGATCTTTTCGATCAGGTCATCGGAACCAACGAAGTCGGCGCCGGCTGCGATTGCTGCCTCAGCCTTGTCGCCCGTGGCGAAAACGAGGACGCGGGCGACCTTACCGGTGCCGTGCGGCAGGTTGACGGTGCCGCGGACCATCTGGTCAGCCTTACGCGGGTCTACACCCAGGCGGAAAGCAACCTCAACGGTGGCGTCGAACTTGGACGGGTTGGTGTCCTTGGCCAGCGTCACTGCCTCGAACGGCGCGTAGAACTTCTCCGCGTCGATCTTGGCTGCGGCTGCCTCATATGCTTTGCTGCGCTTTGCCATGCTGCTTATTCTCCTTGTGCAGTTGTGGTCTGCGGACCGCGCTGGGCCCTGCCACAGTTGGAACTCCGGACGGTTTGTCCGTCCCGGATTTTCAACATCTCAATGTTTAGGTGGTGCCGGTTGCCCGGCGGAAAAGGCTATTAGCCTTCGACGGTGATACCCATGGAACGGGCGGTGCCGGCGATGATCTTGGCGGCGCCTTCCAGGCTGGTGGCGTTGAGGTCTTCCATCTTGGTGGTGGCGATCTCGTTGACCTGGGCCTGGGTCAGCTTGGCAACCTTGACGGTGTGCGGGGTCGGTGAACCCTTTGCAACGCCTGCAGCCTTCTTGATGAGCTCCGCGGCCGGCGGGGTCTTGGTGATGAACGTGAATGAACGGTCCTCGTAGACCGTGATTTCAACAGGAATAACGTTGCCGCGCTGGGCTTCCGTCGCAGCGTTGTACGCCTTGCAGAATTCCATGATGTTGACACCGTGCTGGCCAAGCGCAGGACCGATCGGCGGGGCCGGGTTAGCGGCACCTGCCTGGATCTGCAGCTTGATGAGGCCGGTGACCTTCTTCTTGGGAGCCAATGTAGGGTCCTTCTCTCAATTACGTCCTGGGACACAGGAGCGTGCCTCAGGTTGTTGGCCGCCATGGCGAGGCGGCCGGCCGCCCCTGGCTGCTAAAGCGGGCAGTCCGGGGCGAATTCTGTGGGGATGACTAGATCTTGCTGACCTGGTTGAAGGCCAGCGTGACCGGGGTCTCGCGCTCGAAGATGGAGACCAACACCACGAGGGTCTGGGAGTCCACCTTGATTTCCGAGATCGTGGCCGGAAGGGTCTCGAAGGGACCTTCCTTGACGATGACGGACTCGCCAACCTCGAAGTCGACGTCGACCTGCGCGGCAGCGTGCTTGACCGGCTTGCCCTTCTCGGCCTGCTCTTCTTCGAAGACCGGGGCGAGCATGGAGAAGACCTCGTCGAGGCGCAGCGGGACCGGGTTGTGGGCGTTGCCCACGAAGCCGGTGACGCCGGGGGTGTGGCGGACGGCGCCCCAGGAGGCATCCGTCAGGTCCATGCGGACCAGGACGTAACCGGGGATGCGGACGCGGTTGATGACCTTGCGCTGAGCATTCTTGATCTCAACGACTTCCTCCATCGGAACCTGGATTTCGAAGATGTAATCTTCCATGTCCAGGGTCTGGATGCGGGTTTCAAGGTTGGCCTTGACGCGGTTCTCGTAGCCGGCATAGGAGTGGATGACGTACCAGTCACCTTCCTGGCGGCGCAGCTTGGCCTTGAACTCGTCGGCCGGATCGACCTCGGCGGCGGCTGCAGCAGCGGCCAGCGCGTCGCCCGACTCGTCGTCGGCTTCTTCGCCGGCGGCTGTGTCTGCCTCGTCAACCTCGGCGGAATCGTCAGCGGCGGCCTCTGCCGTGTCAACGGCCTCGTCAGCGACGTCGGATTCGGGCGCAGCAGACACAGCCTCGGACTCTTCCCCGGCTTCCACCGCGGCGTCCTGGCTCTTATCCAGCTCAGTCTCAGTTACCTCGAGCTCCTGCTCAGACACTTGGTCTCCTGCTTCCTCATTGCTAAACATGCCTATTTAAATGACTCAATTCCGCACACCCCGCGGAACCTCCGGAATCCCGGTGGTAATCCACGCAGTCTGCGGACCGGTCGCCTTAGCTGTCCGTGGGGCCCGTGCCGCCGAAGACCCAGCCCACTCCGGTCCCGAAGGCCAGATCCAGCAGGGTGACGATGAGCATCATGATGACCACGAACACCAGCACCACGAGGGTGTAGTTGATCAGTTCCTTGCGGGTCGGTGCAACGACCTTCTTCAGTTCGCCGATGACCTGGCGGACGAAGAGCGCGATGCGAGAGAAGAAGCCTGCCTTGGGGGCATTCTTGGCGGGGCGGCCACTGGAGCTGCTTGCAGCCGTTTCGGTCACCTGGTTCTCACTCATCCTCGCAATGTCGGATACCCGGCTCTGAACTGAACCATGGTTGCTGCGCTAGTTCCGGAGAAACCGAAACAGCTTGCGCAGGGCAGACAGGACTCGAACCTGCAACCTGCGGTTTTGGAGACCGCTGCGCTACCAATTGCGCCACTACCCTATGGATCGAAAACCGGTTCCGGCCCGATTCCCCAGACTTCCCTGAGGCGCAGACCATCATCGTGTTTTCAACACCGGAGAACCAGTCTACGCAACAACTGCGCCTACGTCGAACCGGCCCTCACGGACCCCCGCCTCGCAGAGAAATCCAGCCACTCAAACCAGCTGGAAAAACCTCCTGATGAACATGCAGTCACATTTCCATCCCGGCACCGCGGACGATCCGGTGAACAGCATAGAGTAGGTTCCGTCGAATCCCACAAACAGCCACCGAAGCTGCTAGCGAAGAATGGACCCGCGATGCCTGCCGCCCGCATTTCACAGCGAATTTCCGCCATAGCCGAATCCGCCACATTGGCTGTTGATGCCAAGGCGAAGGCGCTGAAGGCGGCGGGCCGCCCAGTCATCGGCTTCGGCGCCGGCGAGCCGGACTTCCCGACCCCCGATTACATCGTGCAGGCAGCCATCGAAGCCGCCGGCCAGCCCAAGTACCACCGCTATTCGCCGGCAGGTGGCCTGCCGGAGCTGAAGCAGGCGATCGCGGACAAGACGTTCCGGGATTCCGGTTACAAGGCCGAGGCAGCCCAGGTGCTGGTCACCAACGGCGGTAAGCAGGCCGTGTACAACACCTTCGCCACACTGCTTGATCCGGGCGACGAGGTCATTGTTCCCACGCCGTTCTGGACCACTTACCCGGAGGCCATCCGGCTCGCGGGAGGCGTGCCGGTCGAGGTCTTCGCCGGACCGGAGCAGGAATACCTGGTCACGGTGGCGCAGCTCGAGGCCGCCCTCACGGACCGCACCAAGATCCTGCTCTTCGTCTCCCCTTCCAACCCCACCGGCGCCGTGTACACACCGGAGCAGGTCAGGGAAATCGGCCAGTGGGCCGCTGCCAGGGGCCTGTGGGTGGTCACGGACGAGATCTATGAGCACCTGACCTACGACGGCATGCCCTTCACCTCGATTGCCACGGCCGTCCCCGAGCTGGGCGACAAGGTTGTCATCCTCAACGGTGTTGCCAAGACCTATGCCATGACCGGCTGGCGCGTGGGCTGGATGATCGGTCCGGCCGACGTTATAAAGGCCGCCACCAACCTTCAGTCGCACGCCACGTCCAACGTCTCCAACATCCCGCAGATGGCTGCCCTCGCCGCCGTGTCCGGGCCGCTGACCGCCGTCGACGAGATGAAAGTCGCCTTCGACCGCCGCCGCAAAGCCATCGTGGCCGGGCTGAATGCGATCGAAGGGGTCGAATGCCCGACGCCGAAGGGCGCCTTCTACGTCTACGCGGACGTCCGTGCCCTGCTCGGCAAGGAATTCCCCGCCGCGAAGGGTCCCGTCCGGCCGTCGACGTCGGCGGAGCTGGCCACCCTGATCCTGGAAGAGGTCGAAGTGGCCGTGGTTCCGGGTGAGGCTTTTGGCCCCTCCGGCTACCTGCGCCTCTCCTACGCCCTGGGCGACGAGGACCTCGCCACCGGCGTCGCCCGGCTGCAGGACTTCCTCGGCAAGGCGAAATAGCAGCCCCAAACCCCCGATGCGCTATCACTTAGGGTCCTTATTCCGGCGCGATAAGGACCCTAAGTGACAGCGCATCCTGGCTAGAGGAGCCGGCGTTCGGCAGCCCAGCGGGTGAGTTCGTGCCGGCTGGAGAGCTGGAGTTTGCGCAGCACCGCCGAGACGTGGGTCTCCACGGTCTTGATCGAGATGAACAGCTCCTTCGCGACTTCCTTGTAGCTGTAGCCGCGGGCGATGAGCCGCATCACCTCGAGCTCGCGGGCGGAGAGCCTGTCCAGCTCGTCGTCGGCAATGTCCGCCGGGGCGGTACCGAAGGCGTCCAGCACAAAACCCGCCAGCCGGGGCGAGAAGACCGCGTCCCCGCCTGCGACGCGGCGGACGGCGTCGGATATTTGTGTTCCGGAAATGGTCTTGGTGACGTAGCCGCGGGCCCCGGCCCGGATCACCGAGACGACGTCCTCGGCCGCGTCCGAGACGCTCAGGGCCAGGAACCGGGTGCTGCCCAGCAGGGGCGCGGAGCCGGCCAGCACTTCGCGTCCTCCGCCGCCGAGTCCGCCTGGCAGGTGGACGTCGAGGAGAACGACGTCGGGACGCACGGCAGCGATCACGGCGACGGCGTCCTCCACCGTTCCGGCCTCGCCGGCTACGACGATGTCCGGGTCCAGGTCCGCCTTCAGGCCGGACCGGAAGATGGCGTGGTCGTCCACGATCACCACCCGGATCCCCCGGGCAGGGGTCCTCGCTTCGGTGTTGTTCACAGTCTTGCCTCTCCGTTGCTGTTGCTGGTGGTGGCGCCGGCGGGCACTCCCGTGGGGAGGGGCAGCCTGAGCCGCACCTCGGTGCCGTCCTGGGTGCTGGTGATGGTGGCCGTGCCGCCGTGGCGGTTCATCCGGCCGACAATCGACTCGCGGATTCCCATCCGGTCAGCGGGGACGGCGTCCGGATCGAAACCGGGGCCGCGGTCCTTCACGAAGACCTCCGCCGCGCCGTCGGTGACTTCCAGGTACACCGAGACGGCGCCGCCGCCGTGCCGGGCCGCGTTCAGCATGGCCTCCCGGGCGGCCTGGACCAGTGCCTCGTGGCGTTCGGTCATGGCGCAGTCGCCCACCGTGACCACCTCCACCGCGTGGCCCAGGGAGTCCTCCACTTCCGCCGCCGCGGTGTTGATGCCCTCGGACAGCTGCCCGGCTTCCTTGGCCGGATCCCGGTACAGCCAGCCCCGCAGCTCGCGCTCCTGGGCACGGGCAAGCCGGACGACGTCGGTCTCGTTGCCGGCGCGGCGCTGGATCAGGGCCAGCGTCTGCAGCACGGAATCGTGCAGGTGGGCGGCGATCTCGGCCCGCTCGGTTGCGCGGACCCGGCCGGCCCGCTCCGTCTCCAGGTCCCGCCAGAACTTCAGCCCCCAGGGCAGGAGGACCAGGGCCACGCCGCCGAGCACCGCCACCGAGGACAGCAGGGCCAGCCAGGTCTGTTCCCAGGACCCGGAGCCGGACACCATGACCAGGACACCGGTCACCACAAGGGCCAACCCGGCCGCAAGCCGGGCCCAGCCGCCGGCCTGGTCGGCTTTGGTCTTGTCCACGAGGCCGGCCCGGCGGGTCTCGTCCAGTTGCATCCAGGCGATGGCGGCGCCGCCCAAAATGGCCGCCACCGGGATGAGGGTCCCGAGCGGAACATCAACACCGAGCAGGCGGGCGATCAGGATGCCGGCAGCCAGCAACAGACCCGCCCCGAGCAGGATCTCCTTGCCGTAGCGCATGCCGGTGACACGGCTCCGCCAGGAGTCGGCAGCAACCGCCCCGACCGGTGCGGCCGCCGCTCCCCCGGCTGCGTTGCCCGCAGCTGCGGCCGGTCCCGGCGACGAGGCGGCCGTGAGGGGGTCGGCGGGCCCGGCAAAGGGGGCCGCGAACGGTGCGCTGACGGCCGGGGCAATCGGCGACGCCGGCTGGCGCGCGTCGCGCTTGGCGCTTTCGTCCGCGGTGGGAACCATGATCCAGAGCCAGGCGTAGAAGGCGACGCCGGCGCCGCCGGCGAGCGCGGCCAACGCCATGCCGAGGCGGACCATACGCACCGGCCAGCCCAGGTGCTGGGCGAGGCCGACACAGACCCCGGCAATCACCCGATCGCTGCCGCGGACCAGCGGCGGGCGCGAAGCGGCGGTTGTCATGACTCAATCCAAGCATGGATCAGGGTGCCCCGGACCCGTTTGCAGCCCTAACCGGGGGTGACTCAGGGACAGTTCAGGGTGTTCCCCAGTAGAGCGGACCCGAAGCGGACGGGAGGATCGAAGTATGAATCCGCACACTGAGCACCCCGATGAAGGCCCCGACCCTGCGGGCCGCAAAGCCGGGCAGACGGCAGACACGTCCGCCACCCTTCCGCTGGACACTTCCGCGACCCTCCCCTTGGACTTTCCGGCCAGCGCCGGCGCCGACGCCTCCCGCGGTTCCGCCGCGGACCAGCCTCCCTCGGCAGACACCTCCGCCACTCGTCCGCCGGATACTTCCGCGACCCTCCCCCTGGACTTTTCGTCCGGCGGCGGGCCCGGCGCCGGGGCAGGTGGCACGCCGCCGCCTCCGCCGCCTCCACCGCCTCACTACTACGGCCCGACACCCCCGCCGGCCGGCAGCCAGCCGCAGAATTTCTTCGACTGGATCCGCAGCCAGGGCGTGTACCGTGGCCGCGAGCGCTGGGTCGGGGGCGTCGCCAGCGGCATCGCCCAGCGCCTGGGCGTCGACCCGCTGATTGTCCGCGGCATCCTGGTCGTCCTGACGGTCTTCGCCGGCGTCGGCGTCCTCCTCTACGGCATCGCCTGGGCCCTCCTGCCCGAACCCGACGGCCGCATCCATGTCCAGGAGGCCGCCGCCGGCCGCTGGTCATCCGGGATGACCGGTGCCCTGATCACCACCATCATCGGCTTCCCCAGCCTGGGCACCGGGGTCTGGGGCTGGGACCGCTACGGCTTCGGCGCCCTCATCTGGACCGTCGTCTGGGTAGCTGGCGCCATCTACCTCATCTACTACCTGACACAGCGCAACAACTCCCGGAACGGAGTCACCCCGATGTCCTCGAGCCCCCAGTCCGGCGGCCCGGCAAACCCCGGCTACCCGCCGAACACGACACCACCGACAACGCCGACAACTTCGTTTACACCGTCAACGCCGACGGCTTCCTTCGCCGCGACCGGCTACCGCGGCTACGGTGAGTCCACGGTTCCCGGCCCGGGCTGGGGTACGCCTCCGCCCGCCGGTCCCACTCCTCCCCCAGGGGGCGGCTACCAGCCGGTACCCGGCGGCGGCCCCATCCCGCCGGACAAGAACCGGAACTTCGGCCCCGGCGCCCCCGCCGTCGCGGTCACCGCGGGCATCGCCCTGCTGGTGGGCGGCGGCCTCAAGGCCCTCGACGTCGCGAACGTGATCGACCTCGGCACCTCCAGCAACGCTGTCGTCTGGGCCAGCGCCGCGGTGGTCCTGGGTTTCGGTATCCTCTTCGCCGGCCTCAGGGGCCGCACCTCGGGCATCCTCGGATTCTTCGCCGTGGTCGCCCTGATCACTGGCGGCATTTACAGCGTGCTTCCGAACGGCGACCGCTTCCGCCCGCAGAACGCCGACTGGTCACCGGTGAGCATCGAGCAGGCCCGGGCCGGTTTCGACATCACAGCCGGGACCGGGACCGTGGACCTGACGAGGCTCGCGGTCATCCCGCCGCTGAGGGCCGACCTGGTGGTCCCCATCGACGCAACGGCAAGCAACCTCACGGTGGTCATCCCGGACACCGTTCCGGTGCAGATCCGCGCCGACATGACCATGGGCAACCTCAATGAGGGCAGCCAGAACCACGGTGGCATGACCACCCAACAGAGCAACTACAACACCGACAAGCCGGGAGAGACGCTGATCGTGGAGATCGACGGTACTTTCAGCAACGTCACCATCAGGGAAGGGAACTGACATGAGCAGCTATGACGCACCGACCGGCAGCACGGAGGACAGCCGCCCCGCCGCTCCCCTGCGGTCCGGTCCCCCGGAGCCGCCGGAGGATTCCCCGGCCCGCGTCGGCACCATCGTCTGGGGGCTGATCGTGGTGGCTCTCGCCGTCCTCATCATCGTCGCCCAGCTCGGCATCGTGGCGCTCAACGGCACCTATGTGGTGATCGGCCTGATGATTGGCGCCGGCGCGGCACTCGTGATCGGCGGGCTTCTCTCGGCCCGCGGACGTGACAAAGACGCATCGACAAGGAAGTCTTGACCCATGGAAAAGTTCTATAGCACCGTCCGGGGCCTTGGCCTGAAACGTGGTCCGCAGCGCTGGTTGGGCGGTGTCTGCGGCGGAATCGCCGCCAAGCTGAACGTGGATGTTGCGTTCGTCAGGATCGCGGTCCTGCTCTTCGCCCTGCTGCCCGGACCAGCCTTCGTCCTATATGTCGCGGCCTGGCTGCTCCTGCCGGACCAGCGGAACGCCATCATCCTCGAGACGTTCCTAGCGAAGCGCCCGAACCGCCCCTGAGGCCCCCTCTGCAATGTCGTCAAGTGCCCCTGCCTCCCCGGCAGGGGCACTTCGCGTTGTCATCGTTTGTGTCCTGCCCCACATGCGCCACTAGACTTTAGGTGAGCTCAGCGTGGCGCTCTGCCTGTAACCCTTCGAGCCAGGATTTGAGCCGAAACATGAAAATTGGAATCCTCACCAGCGGCGGAGACTGCCCCGGACTGAACGCCGTCATCCGTGGCGCCGTCCTGAAGGGCATCGCCGTCCATGGCCACGAATTCGTGGGATTCCTTGACGGCTGGCGCGGCGTGGTCGAGGGCGACATCATCGATATCCCCCGCACCATGGTCCGCGGCATCGCCAAGCAGGGCGGGACCATCCTGGGCACCTCCCGCACCAACCCGTTTGAGAACAACGGCGGGCCCGAGGTCATCAAGGCCAACATGGACCGGCTGGGCATCGACGCCCTCATCGCCATCGGCGGCGAGGGCACCCTTGCCGCAGCCAAGCGGCTCACCGACGCCGGCCTGAAGATCGTCGGCGTCCCCAAGACCGTCGACAACGACCTCGACGCGACGGACTACACCTTCGGCTTCGACACCGCCGTCGAGATTGCCACCGAGGCGATCGACCGGCTGCGCACCACGGGAGAGTCCCACCACCGCTGCATGATCGCCGAGGTAATGGGCCGCCATGTGGGCTGGATCGCGCTGCACGCCGGCATGGCCTCCGGCGCCCACGCCATCCTGATCCCGGAGCAGAAGGCCTCGATGGAGCAGATCGCCGAATGGGTGATCTCGGCGCGCGACCGCGGCCGCGCACCGCTCGTCGTCGTCGCGGAGGGGTTCGTCCCGGATGACCAGGAAACACCGCACTCCGAACGCGGGCTGGACACCTTCGGCCGTCCGCGGCTGGGCGGGATCTCCGAACGGCTGGCCCCGGAACTGGAGGCCCTGACGGGCATCGAAACCCGGGCGACTGTGCTGGGCCACATCCAGCGCGGCGGGGTCCCCACCGCGTTCGACCGTGTGCTGGCGACCCGTCTGGGCATGGCGGCCATTGACTCCGTCGTGGAAGAACGCTGGGGCACCATGGTGTCCCTCAACGGCACCGACATCGTCCATGTAGGCTTCGACGCTGCGCTCGGCAACCTCAAGACCGTGCCGAAGTACCGCTACGACGAAGCCGCGGTCCTCTTCGGCTGAGCCCCCGGCCGGGGTCGGCACGCCCGTGGGTAGGCTGGAGGCATGACACTTGAGCCCGGTTCGGTCGACATCATCCAGCTCGCGTGGGCCCGCCGCCTGGGGCTCGACGACGGCGCCTTTGCCGCCGCCGCGGGAGTCCGGATCACGCGCGCCGACGACGCGGCCCGCGCCGTCCAGTTCGTCCGGCTGTTCGGCAACTCAGCCCTGGTGGGCCCGCAGTGGGCCCTGGACGCCGCCGTCGGGCTGGCCGACGAGGAACTCGCGCAGCATGTGACGCTCTTGACCATCACCCGGGACCACGGCGGCCACGGGCTCGGCGCCGCCGCGCTGTTCTTCGCAGACGACCTGCCCCTCCGGCAGCCCGCGGAGGAGCTGACCGTCTCGCACGGCCATCCGGAAGCGATCGAGCTGGAAGCCGCCTGCCCGCCGGATGACGTCAACGAAGTGGGCCTCGCGGGCCTGGAGCACCGCTTCACCATCCTGCATGCGGAGGACGGCCGCCGGACCCCCGTGGCGTGCGGTGCCTACACCGAATGGGAGGGCATCCTGGCGCAAATGGGGGTTCTGGTGGCACCGGAGTGGCGCCGCCGGGGACTGGGCTCCCTGGCAGCCTCCATCGCGGCCCATGAGGCACTCGCCTCCGGGCTGACGCTGCAGTGGCGCTCCGACGTCAGCAACAAAGGCTCACTTGCCATCGCCCGCAGCCTGGGCTTCACCGCCGGCGGCATCCAGACCAGCGTCCTGCTGGGCTGATCCGGAGGCCGGGTGGCCTCAGCCTGGCTGGGCCGCGGCGGGTTCGCCTGCGGCGGCCTTCGCCGGGGAGCCGGGGGCCGTGCCCCAGCCCTGCATTGGCTGGGGCTTGGCGAAGAACAGCGCCACCGCCGCGCCGAGCAGGATCACCGCGGCGGGCAGCAGCATGGACTGGCCCATCGCCGTCGAGAAGCCCTCCTGCAGGGCAGCGGGCAGGGCACCGCCAAACGACATCGGGCTGGCCTCCCCGGCCCCTCCCGGAGCTGCCGGGAGTTCCGCCGCGAGCCTCGCCTGGATCAGCACCGCGATGGCGGCGCTGCCCAGGACGGCACCAATCTGGCGGGTGGTGTTGTAGACGCCGGCGCCGGCGCCGGCCTGCAGGGGCGGCAGGTTCCGGGTGGCGGTAGTGCTCAGCGGAGCCCAGATGCCGGCGTTCGCGAAGCCGAGCACCGCGCTGGGCAGCAGGAACAGCCAGATCGGCGTGTCCGGGTGCATCAGGAAGGCGTTCCAGAACAGCGCCACGGACATCAGGACCAGGCCGGCCGCGGTGATGTATTTCGGGTTGACGCGGTCAATGAACCTGCCCACCACAGGGGCCAGCCCACCCGAGATCACCGCCATGGGCACCATCATCAACGCGGATTGGGTCGGGGTCAGGCCCCGGACCATCTGGTAGTAGAAGATCAGCGGCAGCGTGAACGCGGTCACGGTGAAACCCACGGTGGTGATGCCGATGTTGGCCAGGGAGAAGTTGCGGTCCTTGAAGAGGGACAGCGGCAGCAGCGGCTCGCCCTTGTTCACTTTTTGCCACACAACAAACACCACCAGCACGGCGATTCCGGAGATGATCAGCCCCCACACCGTGATGGGTCCGGCGATGGTGCCCCAGTTGTAGGTCTCGCCTTCCTGGATGCCGAACACCAGCAGGAACAGCCCGACGGCGCTGAGCAGCACGCCGGGGATGTCGAACTTGTGCGGGTGGGTGCTCAGGGCCGGCACATAGCGCAGCGCGAGGAAGAAGCCGGCGATGCCCACCGGGACGTTGATGAAGAAGATCCATTCCCAGCCAAGTCCGTCCACCAGGACGCCGCCGAGGATCGGTCCCACGAGGGTGGCGACGCCGGCCGTGGCGCCCCAGATGCCCATCGCCGCGCCGCGCCGGTCCGGCGGGAAGATCCGGGTGATGACCGCCATGGTCTGGGGGGTCATCATCGCCGCCCCGAAGCCCTGGAGCACCCGGGCCATGATGAGCGTCTGGACGTCGCCGGAGAGCCCGCACCAGAGCGAGGCCAGGGTGAAGACCACAAGACCGGACAGATAGAGCTTTTTGGGGCCAAACCGGTCACCCAGCCGGCCGGTGATCAGCAGCGGGACGGCGTAGGCGAGGAGGTAGGCGCTGGTCACCCAGATCACCGAGTTGATATCGGCGTTGAGGCCTTCCATGATGCGGGGATTGGCCACCGAAACGATGGTGGTGTCGATCAGGATCATGAAGAAGCCGATCACCAGCGACCAGAGTGCCGGCCACGGCCTGGCGACGTTTTCCATGGGTTCCTTAGGGGCTGAAGGGGATGCCGGGGGGCGTGCGGCGCGTCCGGACCCGGCGTTCCGGGTGCAGTCAGCCCAGCAGTGCCAGGATGTCGTTGCGTTCGAACATTTGCGCGGCCGCGCGGGCGGAGGGTGTACCGGCGTCGGGGTCCGCCCCGGCGTCCACCAGCACCTGCGCCACCTCCGTGTAGCCCTTGAACACGGCTCCGGCGAGCGGCGTCTGGCCACGGTCGTTGGCGCTGTTGGCGTCTCCGCCGTGCTGGAGGATGAGCCGGACGGTGTCGGCGTGGCCATGGTAGGCCGACAGCATCAGGAGGGTGTCCCCCGCCTCATTGGTCAGGGTCGCCGGGACGCCGGCAGCGAGGTAGCCGGCGAGCAGCCCGGAGTCCCCCTGGCGGGCGGCGTCAAAGAGCTTGTGGGCCAGGGCCAGCGTCTCGTCGTCGGGTCCGGTGCTGTTGTTGGTCATCGCGTTCCCCGCAGGAAGCCGGTCTGGCGGCCCACGACCTGGCCGGCGTCGGGAGCCACAATGACTTCCTGCGCCGCGGTGTAGGGCTCGTCGCCGTCGAGGACAGTCAGGACGTCCTCCGGCGCGACCGATCGCTTGACCACGGCCAGCGCCACCGGCCCCATCTCGTAGTGCTGCGCCACGGAGGTCACGGTGCCGACTCTGCGGTCGCCGGAGCGGACCTCGCTGCCGACGGCGGGCATGGTGTGCTGTGAGCCGTCGAGCTGCAGGAACACCAGCCGGCGCGGCGGGTGGCCCAGGTTGTGGACCCGCGCCACGGTTTCCTGGCCCTTGTAGCAGCCCTTGTTCAGGTGCACGGCGGTGCGGAGCAGATCGAGTTCGTGCGGGATGGTCTTGTCGTCGGTTTCGGCACCCCAGCGCGGGCGCCAGGCTGCGATGCGCAGCGCCTCGGCGGCCCAGATCCCGGCGAGCGGACGGTCGCCGACCGTGGCTTCCAGCCCGGCGGCCGGGACAAGGTATTCGAACCACGGCCGGTCCAGCCCGGGGTGGGAGTCCTCCGCAACCACCGCGTAGGAGTAGCCGCCGGCGCCGACATGCGGCCAGGGGTCTTCCCAGACCAGCAGGCCGGACCACTCCGGGACCGGGCGGGTGGCTCCCAGCACAGCCCAATCCGCTGAGGCGTCGGCGATCTCAACGCGGAGCATGAACTTCATCCTGTTGAGCCACTCGGCCAGCGGAGCGGCCTCGGCTGCCTCGACGAGCAGCCACGTGGTTGCGCCGTCGTCGACCACCCGCGCGTCGAATTCAATCCGGCCCTGCACGCTCAGCAGCAACAGTTCGCTGGACTGCCCGGGCGCCAGGTTGGTGAGCTGCTGGGAGGACAGCGTGTTGAGCCAGCTCAGCCGGTCCGGCCCGGTGACGGTGACGACTCCGCGGTGGGACAGATCCACGACGGCGGTGCCGGCGGCCAGCGCCCGCTGTTCGCGCAGCGGTTCGCCGTAGTGGGAGGCGACGCCGGCGTCAGCGCCGCCGGCTTCGACGGCGCCAGGGCGCGTCAGCAGGGGGCTCTTGATAGTCATATGAAGTAGAAGTCCTTAGGGGCTAGCGGTATTCCGGATTCTCGAAGTCAAACCTTGTCCCGGCTTTCCAGGCCTCGGGCAGGTTTCCGTAGGCGGGGATGCCGCCGGCGTCCTTCAGCATCCGGGCCAGGTGCAGCAGGTTCCACGTCATGAATGTGGTGTTGCGGTTGGTGAAGTCGCTTTCCGGACCGCCGGAGCCTTCGTCGAGGTAGCTCGGGCCCGGCCCGACGGCGCCAATCCAGCCGGCGTCGGCCTGCGGCGGGATGGTGAAGCCGACGTGCTGGAGGCTGTAGAGGACGTTCATGGCGCAATGCTTGATGCCGTCCTCGTTGCCGGTGATGAGGCAGCCGCCCACCTTGGGATAAAACGCCCACTGGCCCTTGTCGTTGAGCTCACCGGAGTGCGCGTAGAGGCGTTCGATCAGCTTCTTGGTCTGCGAGGAGTTGTCGCCCAGCCAGATCGGTCCGGCCACGACGACGATGTCTGCTTCCTGGACGGCCGGATACAGCTCCGGCCATTCATCGGTCAGCCAGCCATGCTCGCGCATGTCCGGGTAGACGCCGCTGGCGATATCGTGGTCCACCGTCCGGATGACCCGTGTGCTGACGCCGTGTTTTTCCATGATCCGGCGGCTGACCTCGATCAGGCCCTCCGTGTTGGACGTCTCCGGGGACTTCTTGAGGGTGCCGTTGAAGTACACGGCTTTGAGGTCGCTGAAATCGGCAGACCTCCCGGACTTAGCAGCTGTCGTATTCACTGTGGCGCTCCCTGCGGTCGCTACGGACAAAGGAAAATCAGTGAGACCCTTACAACGCGCCCGGGTCCGGCGGCGGGCCGCGTGACGTCCGTCAGGTGACCTTATGAAGGATGGCGGACGCGTGGGCTTCCAGGCCGCTGCCCCCCGCGGGGGTCTTGCCCGTGGCCACGTCCCAGCGCCAGAGCAGGTTGCCGTCCACAAGTCCGAAGATCCGGGTGGCGGCCGTGTACTCCTTGGAGTGGCTGCCGCGCATCACCATGTCGGTGCTGAGCTGGATCTGCGGGCCCTTGATCTGGCCGTAGTACAGCTCCGAGATCCCGCCGGGATGGGAGATCGAGACGGAGATGTCGAAGCCGCCGTCCTTGTTGCGCAGGGCCTCGACTTCGTCGGCGCTTTTGAGCACGGGAACGATGTCCGCCGGGATCAGCCCCGGGCCGCCGTCTTCCTCGCGCTGCTTGCGCTCCAGGGCCCAAAAACCTGTTTCGACCGTCAACGGACGCAACCTGGTTCCCTCGTCGTCGGTCAGCCAGCTCTCGGCACGGTACTGCAGGTACGGCAGGCCGTTGTGTGTAAAGGAGACGCGTTGCACGAAGTGCTCGGAATCCTCTTCCCCGGCCCCCAGCCGGCCTCGGCCCTCCCACTCACCAATGAGCCAGGACAGCGGAACGATTTCTGGGGTCAGATCTGTAGGTATTTCAATCGGCACAGCAGCTACCTCTGGAAACGAAGACGGCTAGTAATTTCTGGCTGTTACTTCTGGCCTTTGAAGAGGCGGTACACCACGAAACCGGCAAACCAGGCCATGGCCAGGCTGGCAACGCCGAGGAGGACAAGGAAGAAGATTTCAAATGCAAGTACGGACATGATGCCATCCTAGCGCTTTAGAAGATGAGTAGTTTGTCTATGAAGTAAGCCAGCGAACCGACGGCGGACACCGGGCCCAGTCCGATTCCAAGGGCTGCCGCAAAGCTTAGCGATTCACCGCGGAGGATGACCAACCGGCGGAAACTCACCAGCACGGCACCCACCACCACCCCGACGATCGCGGCCGGGAGCACGGCGATGTCCGAGAAGACGAGGCCCGCGAGCGGTCCGGCCAGGCCGGCAGCGACGACGCCCAGCGGCGCCACGACCCGGTCCGGCCAGCGGATCAGACCCGCCAGCAGGGCGACCCCAGCGCTGATCGCGGCGACCAGAACCATCTCGCGGACGCCATTGAAGCGGGAGCACGCGATCCAGCCGGCGCCCAGGCAGGACAACATAACGCCGGCGGACGAACCGAGCGTGGACTCAAGGCGCTGCGCCTGGCCGGTGCCGCGGATCAGCTGCATCACGAAGATTGCCATCACGCCGGCAGCCATGAACGACGGCGTCCAGTCCAGGAAACCCGGGGCGGGAAGGTAGGTGGCGGCAACGGCGGCGCCGATGCCCGGCAGGCCGATCAGGACGGCGAGGGTTTTTTTGGCCGGGATGCCCAGGAAATGCGGCCAGCCGATTCCGACGCCGGCGGCGATGAGCACCGCCACCGCCAGGAGTGCCTCCGGTGAGGTGTAGGACGCGCCAACAATCGCGGCGAGTCCGGCCAGGCCGATGGCGCCGATGGACCAATCCCTCACTGCATACCCGACATGTGTATATCCGTCATTCGTCTTCCGGCCATCGTCGTTCTTTCGCTCACTGCGGACCCCAATTCGACCTGGTCTTTCGTCATGGGGGCGGCAGGCCCCGACGGATCAATCCTGCCCTATGTGACCGTTTTGTGTCGCAAAAGAACCTGACGCAGGTGACGGAAGCATGTCCGGCAAGGGGCCTTTGGGTATACTCAGACACAGCTACAGACGCCCAACGATGCGCGGACACCCCTTGGAGGAAACATGTCGCACATCCTGTTACTGACGAACAGCACCGGCTCATCGGTGGACGTCCTGCCTGCGCTGGAACTACTGAACCACCGGGTCCATATTCTCCCCGCCGAGCCGACGGCGCTGCTGGAGACCGACCCCTGCGACATCGTCCTGCTGGACGCCCGCAAAGACCTCGTCGGCGCCCGCTCCCTGACGCAGTTGCTCAAGGCCACCGGCCTGAGCGCCCCTCTCATGCTGATCCTGACCGAGGGCGGCATGGCCGCCGTGTCCTCGGCGTGGGCGGTCGATGACATCCTGCTGGAGTCCGCCGGACCTGCCGAGGTCGAGGCCCGCATCCGCCTGGGCGTCGCCCGGGCCGTGCCGGACCAGGACGACGCCCCGACGGAGATCCGGGCCGCCGGCGTCGTCATCGATGAGGCCAGCTACACCGCCCGGGTCAACGGCGCACCGCTGAACCTGACCTTCAAGGAATTTGAACTGCTCAAGTACCTGGCGCAGCACCCCGGCCGGGTCTTCACCCGCCAGCAGCTGCTGACCGAAGTCTGGGGCTACGACTACTACGGCGGCACCCGGACGGTGGACGTCCACGTCCGGCGTCTGCGGGCCAAACTCGGCGCTGACCACGAGAACCTGATCAGCACGGTCCGCAACGTGGGTTACCGCCTGACCCTGGTCCGGCATCCGGAGGAAGAGCTCACCGAGGCCTGACGTGCAGCAGGCCCGGGCACCTGCCCGGACCTCACGAGTGCAGCCCGATAGCACTGCAGGGAACAAGCAAAAGGCCCCGGACACCAGTCCGGGGCCTTGCTGTTTCAGTGGAGGACATACGGGTCGAACGTATCGAGGCCACCCCAGTGGTGGATCCCCCTTGTGTCCAAGCCGGCGGCACCGAGAAACAAGTTCTGGACCGAACAGCCGGACGAGTTAACGACTATACGTAAGAGTCCCGGAACAACAAAATCGGCCCCGCCCCGGCGGCACCGTATAGCCTTGCACCATGAGTCCTGCGCACCCTGAGAACTGGCCCGTCCTCTCCGCCACAGGAGCTGCGGATCCGCAGCTCCTGAAGGACGTCAAAGCCCTCGCGGACGCCGCGGAGGAATCCGACGGCAATCCGCCGCTGTCCGAGCAGACACTCGTGACCCTGCGTGCCGCGGACGCAGACGGGGCCGCCGGCACACCCACCGCACTGACCCTCGCCCTTTACTGCCCCGACGAGAAATCCGACCCGGCGACGGCGCAGGATCTGGCCGGGGTCGCCGTCGTGATCGAGGAACCGGACGGCACCGGGGTGCTGGAAATTGCCGTCCACCCCAGCTACCGCAACCAGGGCGTGGCGAAAAGGCTGGTCGGCGAACTCCAGGCGACCCGCGGCTTCGCGGGCCTGAAGGCCTGGTCCCATGGCAACCACGAAGCCGCGGCCGACCTCGCCGCGCGCTACGGCTACGGCCCGGTCCGCGAGCTGTGGAAGATGCGGCTCGCCAGCTCGACGGCGGAGCTGCCCGACGTCCCGCTGCCCGACGGAGTGAGCCTGCGCGCCTTCGTCCCGGGCCAGGATGAGGACGCCTGGCTCGCCGCGAACCGGGCCGCCTTCGCGCACCATGCCGAGCAGGGCAACATGACCCGGGGCGACCTGCTCGCCAGGATGGGCGAGCCGTGGTTCGATCCCGCCGGTTTCCTGCTGGCCGTCGATGCCTCGGACCGGATCCTCGGGTTCCACTGGACCAAGGTGCATCCCCGGCACGGTGACCACCCGGCGATCGGCGAGGTGTACGTCGTGGGCGTCACCCCGGAGGCGCAGGGCACCGGTCTGGGGAAAGCGCTGACCGTGGCCGGCATCCGTCACCTGCAGCACCAGGGCCTCCACGCCGTCATGCTCTACGTCGATGCGGACAACATTCCGGCCGTTTCGCTGTACCGGCGGCTGGGCTTCACCCGCTGGGACGTCGACGTTATGTACGCCCCGCTGGAAGGGCGTTAATCCAGTCGGCGGACATCTTCTCCACGCCCGGGGAAATCTGGGCTCCGCGAAAGCTGACAGCCGGATGATTGCTTGTAAGGTTGAAGCTAAATCGAGCCAGCATTAGGAGAGACCATGCAACGGGATTCTGCCCGGACAGCCACGTCTGAGGCCGCCACGTCGGACAAAAAAGTCCGACCCGCGCGTGCCCAATTCGGCTCCTCCGAAGTGCCCGCCTCACGTGCCACCCAGGACCGGATCGACATCCCGGAATTCGCGCCCAACTTGGAACCGGAGGGCGACTTCAGCCCGGACCGCTTCCTGGACCGCGAACTGAGCTGGCTCTCGTTCAACGCCCGGGTGCTGGAACTCGCCGAAGACCCAAACCTGCACCTGCTGGAACGCGTCAGCTTCCTGTCCATCTTCGCGTCCAACCTGGACGAATTCTTTATGGTCCGTGTCGCCGGGCTGAAGCGCCGCATCGCCACCGGCCTGGCCGTCCCCTCCCCCGCCGGGCTCAGCCCGATGCAGGTCCTTGAGCAGATCGGCGAGGAGGCCCACCGGCTGCAGCAGCGCCACGCCCGCGTCTACGCCGAGCAGATCCGCCCGGCGCTGGCCTATGAGCACATCCATCTCATGCACTGGGAGGAACTCGACTCCCAGGCCAAGGACCAGCTCAGCGCGATGTTCGCCGAGAAGGTCTTCCCGATCCTGACCCCGCTGGCCGTGGACCCGGCCCACCCCTTCCCGTATATCTCGGGGCTCTCTCTGAACCTCGCCGTCGTCGTCCGCAACCCGATCAGCGACAAGGAACTCTTCGCCCGCCTCAAGGTCCCGGACCAGCTCCCCCGGCTGATCTCGGTCGACGGCCCGCGCGCCGGCTCCGTGCCGGGGCGGGTGGCACGCTTCATCGCCCTCGAGGAAGTCATCGCCGTCCACCTGGACCAGCTCTTCGCCGGGATGGAAGTGCTGGAGCACCACACCTTCCGCGTCACCCGCAATGAGGACCTCGAGGTCGAAGAGGACGACGCCGAGAACCTGCTGCAGGCCCTCGAAAAGGAACTGCTGCGCCGCCGTTTCGGCCCGCCGGTCCGGCTCGAAGTCACGAACGACATCAACCCGAACATCCGGGCGCTGCTGATCCGCGAGCTTGGCGTGGAGGAGTCCGAGGTCTACTCGGTCCCGGCCCCGCTGGATCTCCGCGGGCTCTCGGTCATCGCCGGAATCGACCGTGCCGACCTGCATTACCCCAAGCATGTCCCGCACACCTCCCGGCACCTCAACGAGTCGGAGACGTCCAAGGCGGCGAACGTCTTTGCGGCCATGCGGCGGCGGGACATCCTGCTGCACCACCCCTATGACTCGTTCTCCACCTCGGTGCAGGCGTTCCTGGAACAGGCGGCCTCGGACCCGAAGGTCCAGGCCATCAAACAGACGCTGTACCGCACCTCGGGCGACTCCCCGATCGTCGACGCCCTCATCGACGCCGCCGAGGCCGGCAAGCAGGTCCTGGCCCTGGTCGAAATCAAGGCCCGCTTCGACGAGCAGGCCAACATCTCGTGGGCCCGGAAGCTGGAGCAGGCCGGCGTGCACGTGGTCTACGGCATCGTGGGCCTCAAGACACACTGCAAACTCTCCCTGGTGGTGCGCCAGGAGGTGGATGGCCTCCGCCGCTATTGCCACATCGGCACCGGCAACTACCATCCGCGCACGGCCCGCTACTACGAGGACCTGGGCCTCCTGACGGCCAACGAGCAGGTGGGCGAGGACCTCTCCAAGCTCTTCAACCAGCTCTCCGGCTACGCCCCGAAGTCGACCTTCAAGCGGCTGCTCGTGGCTCCCCGGTCGGTCCGTTCAGGACTCATCGACCGGATCGAAACCGAAATCCGGAACGCCCGGGCAGGCCTCACCGCCCGGGTCCAGATCAAGGTCAACTCGATGGTGGACGAAGCCATCATCGATTCCCTGTACCGGGCTTCCCAGGCCGGCGTTCCCGTGGACATCATCGTCCGCGGCATCTGCTCCCTGCGCCCCGGGGTGCCCGGCCTCAGCGAGAACATCACGGTCCGCTCCGTGCTGGGCCGGTTCCTGGAGCACTCCCGCGTCTTCGCTTTCGCCAATGCCGGGGACCCGGTGGTCTACATCGGTTCGGCGGATATGATGCACCGCAACCTGGACCGGCGGGTGGAAGCCCTCGTCCAGCTCACCAGCGGGGACGACACGACGTATGTCATGGACCTGCTGCGCCGCTACATGGATCCCGGCACCGCCAGCTGGCACCTGAACAACGAGGCGGAATGGACCCGCCACCACCTCACCGAAGACGGTCAGGATCTCGAAGACATCCAGTCCTGGCTGCTCAATTCCCGCTCGCGCCAGCGCTCGTCCGGGCTGCGGTAGGGGCTCTGGCATTGAGTAGCGATTCACTGGTCGCCGACCAGACAGACCATCCCGGCGATGCAATTGCGGTGGTCGCGGCGGGCGCCCTGCCATGGCGCGTCGCCCCGGGCGACAAGGACCAAGTCGAGGTCGCGCTGATCCACCGCCCGCGGTATGACGACTGGTCCTGGCCCAAGGGCAAGATCGACCCCGGCGAGACGGTGCCCGAGTGCGCCGCCCGCGAGGTCGAAGAGGAAATCGGCCTGAAGGCGACCCTGGGCATTCCGCTGCCCGCCATCCACTACCACGTCCCCGCCGGGCTGAAGGTGGTCCATTACTGGGCCGTCGACGTCGACGGAGCCGCCCTCCTGCCGGACGGCAAGGAAGTGGACAGCGTCATGTGGTGCTCGCCGGAGAAGGCGGCCCGGCTGCTGAGCAACCCCAGCGATGTGGCCCCCTTGGAGCACCTGGCGGCCGCCCACGCCCGCGGCGAACTGAAGACCTGGCCGCTCGTGATCGTGCGCCACGCCAAGGCCAAGCCGCGCTCCTCGTGGTCCAAGGCCGAAGGGGAACGGCCCCTGGCTGTCACCGGGTTGCGGCAGGCGCAGGCGGTGGGGCGGCTGCTGCAGGTCTGGAAACCCAAGCGCGTTGTCTCCAGCCCGTGGCTGAGGTGTGTGGCCACCATCGCCCCCTACGCCAAGGCCTCCGATGCGAAGGTCAAGCTGAACGAAGCCCTCACCGAGCACCGGCACGGCCGCCATCCACACAAGACCGCCGCCGCCGTCGAGGCCCTGTTCGACAAGCAGCGGGCCGTGGCTCTGTGCACCCACCGCCCCGCCCTCCCCACCGTCTTCGCCCAACTGGGAAAGCACATGGGGTCCCGGTTGCGGGCCCTGTTGCCGGACTCGGACCCGTTCCTTGCTCCCGGCGAGATTGTGGTGTGCCACGTGGCGCACCACAGCAAAGACAAGGTGGTTGCGGTCGAGCGGTTCAGGCCTTTCGACGACTGAGGTCCTTGACCCTCCCCCTTGCCGGCCATAGTTTGTATCAAGCACCTGATACATTGCCGCAGAATCTTTGGGGGATTTCATGCCGCTTCAGTCCGAGCTGCCGCCGCTGCTGTTGCTTGGCCCGCTCCTCTCCGCCGTCGTCGTCTACGTTGTGCTGCGCTGGGTAATCTGGGCGCCGCGCACCGGGACCTCTCCGGCGTCGGTGTCGGAGCACGCGCTGTGGGTGGGCGTCATCGGCTGGCTGGCAAGCTCCCTCCAAGGGGCAATGAACCTGGGCATCATTCCGGCCAATCCGTCCTCCGGCGGCGGGCTGACCAGCGCCGGGATGATCATGCCGGCACTGCTGTGGCCGGTTCTGGGCTGCCTGACAGTGCACGCCATCGGCCAGGTCAGTTACCCGGGTCCCCGGCGGATGCAGCGGCAGGCCGTGCTGTCAGTCCGGCACATCCGGGACTTCCTGCCCCGCCGGCTGGGCCTGACCACGGCCGCCATCTTTGTGAGCGCCGCCGCGGCGATCGCCCGGACGGCCACCCTCCCCGGGTTCGCGGCCGTGGCACCCACCCAGGTCAGCGACGGCCAATCCAGCTATTACAACGGCGGCGGTGACGGCCGGATCCCCGGGCCCGAAGTGGCTGGCTGGCTCGGCGGCGCCCTGCTGGTGCTGGCCGGCGGGACGGGGCTGGTGCTGTGGCTGATCGCCAGCCGCCGCCAGCAGGAGTCCCTCGACGCGGCCGATAACGCGGTGCTGCGGACCATCGCGATGAACCGGCTGCTGCGCACGGTGTCCACGGTGGCGGCCGGGCTGGCAGCCATCGCGGGGAACTTCGCGGCCCGGCCCGATCCGGCCCAGGGGATGACATCGTGGGCGAACCCGGAAGGCCTCGCGTGCGCCGCGGTCCTGTTCGTTATGTGGTGGTGGCGGCCTCCGCGGCTCGCGGCCGCTGGACTGGGCGTCCGGAACCGCCCGGAACCAGGGATCTCTTCCGACGGGCAGCACCCGGCGGCCCGGCTCGTTTCCTCCCTCGGGGCGCTGCTGGGGCTGGCGGCCGCCGTGCCGCTGCTGGCCGGGCTCTTTCTCACCCAGGCCCTCATGGCCACCGCCAGCTACGGTTTTGCCGGCGTCGTGGCGTTGATGGCCGTCTCCGTGCTGCTTGTTATTGCCGCCGGCGAGCTCCTGCTGCAGCACAACTACGGACGCCCGGATGCGCCGCGCCCCTGGCCGCGGCAGCCGGTGAGCCCCGCCCTGCTGACCACGGCTGTCCTGGGGCTGCTGGTCTTCCTCGTCGCCCTGGTTGTCACGGCGCTGGGGCAGGCCCGTCTCGCCGAGGGCCCGGGCTGGGTTCCGGCCGGGCTGCTCACGGCCGGAGTGGGGGCCGTCGCCGTGCCGGCGCTCGTCCTGGCCAGGCGCCGCCAGGGTGTTGCCGGCGCCCCGGCCGGCCTGGACGTGGCCCTGCGTGCCATCACCGTCCACCGGGTGGTGCGGACCCTGGCGGCGACCCTCACCGCCCAGGCCGCTGCCCTGCTGCTGACCGGAAGCAACGCCTGGGGGGCGGTGCTGGGCCGGGCGGCGTTCGGGGAGACCGACCACGCGGCGACAACCTGGTGGCCGGCGATCGCGGCCGGCGCAGTGCTGGGCGTCGCGGCCACGGTCATCGCCGTCATCCCGGTGCGCGGTCCGGCGCGGCCTGCCCCGGCTCCCCTGCCGAGGTCGGAAGTCTCCGCGTGACGGCCGGGATCTCCGTGGACCTGGGCTCGGCCACACCGCCGTACGAACAGATCCGGGCGCAGGTCGCGTCGCTGGTCGCCCTCGGAGCGCTGGCGCCGGGCACCCGGCTGCCGACGGTCCGGAGCCTCGCGGCGGACCTGGGGATCGCGGCCGGGACCGTCGCCCGGGCCTACCGGGAGCTCGAGCAAGCGGGACTGATCGACACCAGGCGGCGCAACGGCACCGTCGTCGCAGGCTCGCCTGCCCCCGCGACGCAGGAACCGTCCCGGGCCCTGGCCAACACTCCCGCGCCGGGGGCCGTCGCCGCCCAGGTGACCGCCGCCGTCGAGCATTACATTGCCGAGGGCCGGCGCGCCGGCTTCGACGACGCCGCGCTGCTCGCGATCCTGCGGGCGAAGCTCAGCCAGCAAGACGGATAAGGTGCGGCAGCGAGTTCTCAGTAGACTGGGACGGTGAGCATTCCTACGCCCTATGAAGACCTGCTGCGCGATGTGCTGGAGCACGGCACGCACAAATCGGACCGTACCGGGACGGGCACCCTGAGTGTGTTCGGCCGCCAGATGCGGTTCGATCTGAGCAAGAGTTTCCCCCTGGTCACCACCAAACGCGTGCATTTCAAGTCCGTCGCCGTGGAGCTGCTCTGGTTCCTCCGCGGGGACACGAACGTGAAGTGGATGCAGGACCAGGGTGTCACCATCTGGAACGAATGGGCCGACGCCGACGGCGAACTTGGCCCTGTCTACGGCGTCCAGTGGCGCTCCTGGCCCACCCCGGACGGGGGCCACATCGACCAGATCGCCGAGCTCATCGAGAACCTCAAGAGCAACCCGGATTCCCGCCGGCACATCGTCTCCGCCTGGAACGTCGCCGAGCTCAAGGACATGGCCCTCCCGCCGTGCCACGCGTTCTTCCAGTTCTACGTGGCCGACGGCAAGCTCTCCTGCCAGCTCTACCAGCGCTCCGCGGACACGTTCCTGGGCGTTCCGTTCAACATCGCCTCCTACGCCCTGCTGACCTGCATGATCGCCCAGCAGACCGGCCTGGAACCCGGCGAATTCGTCTGGACCGGCGGCGACGTCCACATCTATGACAATCACATGGACCAGGTCCTCAAGCAGCTCGCCCGCGAGCCCTACGAGTACCCGCAGCTGAAGATCACCCGCAAGCCTGCCTCCATCTTCGACTACACCCTCGATGACTTCGAGGTGGTCGGATACCAGCACCACCCGACGATTAAGGCCCCGATAGCCGTATGAGCAACGACGAAATCCAGGGCACGCAGCCCGCCGGCTTCACCGACGCACTGGCGGCCCTTACCGGGCTCGGCGTCGTCTGGGCCCAGACCAGCACCGGTGTCATCGGCAAGGACGGCGGCATGCCGTGGCGCCTGCCCGAGGACATGCGGCACTTCACCCGGCTCACCACAGGCCACCCGGTGATCATGGGCCGCAAGACCTGGGAATCCTTCCCCGACCAGTACCGCCCCCTGCCCGGGCGGACGAACATCGTGATCACCCGGCAGGAAGAGTGGGGCGGGACGCCCGCGGCGGAAGGCGCCATCGCGGTCAAATCCCTGGACGATGCGCTCTTGGAGTCCCAGTTCGCGCCGGGCAACGAGATGGTCTGGATCATCGGTGGCGGGAACATCTATGCGCAGTCCATGGACCTCGCCGACGTCGCTGTGATCACCACCATCGACGCCACGACAGAGGGCGACACCTTCGCCCCGGACCTGGGCTACGACTGGACCATGGGCGCAAGCCTGCCGGCCGATGGCTGGGAAACCGCCGGGAACGGCACCCGCTACCGCATCAATGTGTGGCGCCGGACGGAGCACTGAGCCAATGTTGAAGAAACCCGAAACCCTCTTTGTCCTTGGCTACATGCTGCTTCCGCTGCTGGCGCTGCTGTCCGCGATCGTGGGACTGACCATGATCCTGGGCGGCAACAAGATCGTCGGAGCAATCGTGCTTGTGGTGGTCACCCAGGCCTTCGCCTTCGGAGCGTTCTACGCCCTCCGGAAGCGCAAGCACGCGCTGCTCACGGAGCACAGCGGCGAGTAGCCGCCTGCTGGGCTCCGGCTCCGGCTCCGGCTCCGGCCGATGGGGAGATCACCCCATCGCCGGGTGCCGCTGTTCCGGCTACATTGGGGCCGGTTAGATACTCACGCCGGAATACACCAGGTCCCGGTCGCAGCCGGTTAGGCTGATGCAGGTAAAAGGGGGATGCCGCTATGGCAGGAAACTTGTGGGGCGCCGACGTCGCCCAACTGCGCACACTTGCGCAAAAGTTCGGCAAGACGTCCGAGACGCTGCTGCAGCAGTCCACGACGCTGACGTCGGCCATCAACGGCAACACGGCCTGGAAGGGAGCCGACGGCGCCCGCTTCACCTCCGAGTGGAACGGCAGCCACCGCGCCCTGATACAGAAGACCGCGCTGGCGCTCAAAGCAGAGTCCAAACGGCTGATGACCCACGCCGAGCAGCAGGAGAAGGCCAGCAACAACGGATCCGGTTCAGGCGCTCCCGGGGCTCCAGGTACGCCGGGCACGCCGGGAAGCGCCCCGGGAGGTGCGGGCGGCAGCGGCACCCGCAACGACCCCTGGGGCCCGGACTGGCTGACCGGTCCGGACTCGCCGTTCCGTGGCGGCTGGGACATCTACAACCTGGTCAAGGCGCTGCCCAATCTCCGTTCCGGGCTGTTCGACATCGGTGCGATGCTGCACAAATCCAGAATTGGCGACTTCCTGGACGCCAGTGCCTGGCGCACCTTTCAGAACTCCAACGAATTCAGCAAATTCTTCAACGTCTCGAACCAGTTGTTTGAGGGGCGCTGGCACGAAGCCCTCAACCTCACGGAAGGCACCAAGGCATTCCAGGCCTTCGACGGCCTCGGCAAGGGCCTGGGCGTGCTCGGCGTGGGGCTGGACAGCCTGGACGCCGTCAACGCGGCCAAAGACGGCGAGTACAGCTCAGCAGCCTATTCCGGGACGAAGGCCTTGATCGGTGCCGGCTCCTTCCTGCCGCCGCCCGCGGGGACCATCTGCATGGTGGCCAGCGCCGGACTGGCCATTTACGACAACGTTCCGATCGTCCACGACTCGGTGAACTACGTGGGCGGCCAAATCGCCGACGGCGCCGGCGCCGTGGCCGATTCCGTGAGTGACGGCGCCAGCGCCGTTGCCGATTCCGTGAGTGACGGCGCCGAAGCCGTCGGCGATTTCTTTGGCTTTTAACAACGAGGAGATTCACATCGTGACTGACACAAGCACCGCCCCCGCGCCCGTGCAGGCGGGCCACCCGGACGCCATCGGCTTTGGCTTCGCCGAACTGATCGCGCTGCTGAACCTGCAGCACGGGCCCGCGGCAACCGCCAGCGCCGAAGCCCTCCGCATCGCCAACGAACTCGAGGATCCGATGATCCTTTCGGCCGGTGCCTCCTCGCTGGTGGCCCGCGGAGCGGCCACGGTGGAGCCTGACGGAACCCTGTCGGTCAGCGGCCCGGTGGCGGCGGTGACCCGTGCCCTGACATCGGCCGAGCGCCGCATGCAGATCACCTTGTTGACGCCCGAGTCGGCAGACAGCGTGCTCACCGTCGAATCGCCGGACTTCCGGATCCTGCTGCAGCCCCGCGCCTTCCTGAGCTGGTTCGCCATGGCGCAGGACCCGGACATTTCCGCCGCTGAGGCCAATTTCTTCATCATGCGCAAGCATCTGGAAGACCACCCCGACGGCGGCGCCACCCTCAAACGCCTCGAAGATCCGGACGGCGGGCAGCTGCTGCTCAAACGCGCCGGCGGCTCGTGGAGCGTCGGCTACAGCGGCCGGGGCACCGGAGCGATCGAGGAGATCGCCGGGTTTACTGACGATCAGGTACTCGAACGCATCCGCTCAATCCGGAAAGACTGACCACGATGGACAATGACGCGGCCCGCCGCTACGAGGACGAGCAGACCAGGGCCAGGCACGAACAGGCCGTGGCTGCCGGCGAAAAGCGCCTGCTGACCCGGACGATGGACGGCGGCAGGCTGCACAGCTACGCCGCGGATGAGATCGGCTTTGCCCGGGCCGGCTCGGGACCCATCGTTACCACCGCACCGGGAATGCTGGCCCTCGGCGTCTTTTTCGCCGGGGTAACGGCATTCTCAATCTTCCTTATTGCCGCTCCCGCTGCTAACGGCCAGGACCCGCTGTGGGGGGCACTCGTACTGACCATCGGCGGGATCGCCGGCCTGGTCTACGCCGCGCGGCTGGCGCTCTCCGAATTCCGGGCCCGAAAGATCCGCCGGGAGCGGGGCATCCCGGATCCCAGTCCGCGCCAGTTGAACTAAGCGGTGACGTAACCGACTGCGCCGCGGAGCCGGCAAAGTCTAAACTGGGCCAATGACTACAGCAGCTACTCCGTCCGTTGGACTTGTAGGTTGGCGTGGCATGGTCGGCTCCGTCCTGATGCAGCGCATGCAGGACGAGGGCGACTTCGCCAACATCAACCCGGTATTTTTCTCCACCTCGAACGCGGGAGGTGCCGCCCCCTCCATCGCCGGCTCTGCCGGGGGCGATGCCGGCAAGCTTGAGGATGCGTTCGACGTCGAGACGCTCGCCAAGCTGCCGATTATCGTAACCGCCCAGGGCGGGGACTACACCAAACGGGTCCACGGCGAGCTGCGCAGCCGCGGCTGGGACGGTCTCTGGATCGATGCCGCGTCGACCCTCCGGATGAACGACGATTCGATCATCGTGCTGGACCCGATCAACCGGGACGTCATCGACGCCGGGCTCTCCGGCGGCGTCAAGGACTACATTGGCGGCAACTGCACCGTCTCCTGCATGCTGATGGGCCTGGGCGGGCTGTTCAAGAACGGCCTCGTCGAATGGGGTACCTCCATGACGTACCAGGCTGCCTCCGGCGGCGGTGCCCGGCACATGCGCGAACTGCTGAGCCAGTTCGGCACGCTCAACGCCCAGGTCAGCAGGGAACTGGACGACCCGGCGTCGGCCATCCTGGAGATTGACCGCAAGGTCCTGGCCCACCAGCGCACCGACATCGACGCCACCCAGTTCGGCGTGCCGCTGGCCGGGTCGCTGATCCCCTGGATCGACGCGGACCTCGGCAACGGCCAGTCCAAGGAAGAGTGGAAGGCCGGGGTCGAAACCAACAAGATCCTCGGCACCTCCGGCGAGGGGCACATCATCATGGACGGGCTGTGCGTCCGGATCGGCGCCATGCGCTCGCACTCCCAGGCACTCACGCTCAAGCTCCGCGAAGACCTCTCCGTCGCCGAGATCGAGAAGCTCCTGGACACCGACAATGAGTGGGCCAAGGTGGTGCCCAACACCAAGGACGATTCCATGGCGAACCTCACGCCCGTGGCAGCCTCCGGCACCCTCGACATTCCGGTGGGTCGCATCCGCAAGCTGGAGATGGGCCCGCAGTACATCAGCGCCTTCACCGTGGGCGACCAGCTCCTGTGGGGTGCGGCCGAACCGCTGCGCCGTATGCTCAACATCGCAACCGGCAAGCTCTAGGGGCTTACCCACCCCCGGTCAGGTGCCGAGGAATCTCCGGTACTTCGCGGACTGCAGCTCAAAGGATCTTTGGGCGGCAGGCCGCAGCCCGTTAACCTCGTCGAAGGGTTGGGGCACGACCACCGGGGCCTTTCCGCTGCGGGACACGTCCCAGGTGCCGACGATCTGGCCGCCGGAAACAATCGTTTTCCGGAAGACTCCATTGCCGCCCGGCACGATCTTGTCCGCATGCTCCGGCGGCAAAACGAGCGACCGGTCCGTGTAGCCGAGCAGGAACTCGTCAAAGCCGGGCAGTGCCAGCACCAGACGCCCCGCGGGGACGCCTTCGTCCAGCAGCGCGGCCGTCTCCGGGGAGAGCCAGTAGCTGGTCCCCTCGAACGTCAGCTCCGCCAACTGGTCCTTAACCCGGGCCAGGGCCGCGCGGACCTCGGTCAGGGGAATCCCGGACCACCAGGAAAAGTCACGCTCCGTGGCGGGGCCGTGGCTGCGCAGGTACCGCAGCAGCCACTCGGCGGTGCCTTCCGCACGGTCCAGGGTCCGCGACTCCGTGATCCAGTCCCCGAAGGCCACGACCAGCTGCTGGTTGCCGGCCAGCGGGCCCTGCACCAGCCAGCCCCGCTGGCACAGGCTCCCCAGCAGGTGAATGCCGCGCTGGCCGGCCGTGGACTGCCCCGCCCGTTCGAAGGCCTGGAACAGCTCCGCCCGGCTTGCGGCTGCACCGCCGGAGACCAGCTGCAGCGCGGTTCCCGCTGCGGCGTCGACGTCCGCGGGAGTGATGTCGAGTTCCCGGTGGCGCCCCGCCATTCCCCGGATCAGCCGATCGGAGGTGATGGCCAGCATCCATTTGAGGTCTTCGGGCGCCAGCAGGTGCAGGGTGCCGCGCATCGGCCAGGAGCGGACTATTTCGCCCCGGTCAAGGGCGCTGCGGACGTCGCCGATGCGGGACCCCGGGACCCGCTGGCCCACGGCCCACAGGGCAGACTGCAGATCCTGCGCCTGCATGGCCGTCATCCAGTGCACAGCCTCCGGGACGCTGCGGAATCCGGACCCGGCCAGCCCCTGCGAGGCCAGCCGCAGCCGTCCCAGGATCCCCCGGCTCAGCCAGGCACGCGCCGTTGCTGCCATGCACCCATACTAAGGCTACTGAACGGTGGTTCCCAGCCGCCGTTCAGCCGGACTCCCTACCCTTGATGGATGACCTTGCGTGAGATGTGGCCGCTGCTGCGGCCCCTGAGCCGGAGGCTTGCCCTGCTGGGCTGGGTGTCCAGCGCCGCCGGCATGAGCGCCGGGCTCGCCGTTGCCATTGCGAGCGGGACACGGCTGTCGCCCATGATGAGCACCCTGCAACTCGTGGCTGTGGCGTCCATGGCCGTGGCGGTAACCAGTTTCGTCACGGCCGCCTCGGTGCAGCCGCGTCACGCCGTCCGGGCCGCCCGTGAATCACCTGCCGCACCGGAGCGGCTGGAAGTCGAGGGATTCCCGGACACCGTGCAAAGTTTCCTGCTCTGCTCGCTGGCCCTGCTGGCCGGGGCAGTCGTTTTCGCCCTCGCCGGCCTGGTGCTCCGCAGCGGCCCCAGCGCGCAGTCCGTGGCGTTTTGCCAGGTGTTCTTCCTCGGCGCCGCCGCTTCCGGCTTTACCTTCCTGCTCTTCAGCAGGGTCGGGCAGCGCCGCAGGACCTGAGGGCGTCCGTTTCCTAGAGCTCCACGCCGATGAGCAGCGGTTCCGGGTGCAGTTCAATCCCAAAACGTTCGACGACGCCGCGGCGCACCTCCCGCGCGATCGCCAGCAGGTCCGCGGCGCTGGCGTTTCCCCTGTTGGTGATGGCCAGGGTGTGCTTGGTCGACAGGGAGGCCCGGCCGCCGGAGACGCTGCCCGCCTCGAGCCCGAATCCCTTGCCGTAACCTGCCTCGTCGATCAGCCAGGCCGCCGAGAGTTTGGTCTGCCCGTCCGCGCCGCCCGGGTAGCGCGGCGCGTCGTCGGGCAGCCCGGCGGCCACGGCTGCCGGCACAATCGGGTTCGTGAAGAAGGAACCGGTGGAGTAGGTGTCCCGGTCCGCGGCGTCCCACACCATGCCCTTGGACGCCCGGAGCCGGAGCACCTCACGCCGGACGTCGTTGGAATAGGCCCGCCGGCCGGCTTCGACGCCCAGCGCCCGGGCCAGCTCGGCGTAGCGGATGGGGGCGCTCATCCGGCCCAGCGGCAGCTGGAACTCAACCGTGAGCACGACGTAGCGCGGGGAGCCGTTGACGGTGGTCTGCTTGAGGATCGAATCGCGGTAGCCGAACTTCAGCTCCGAATTGGTGAAGGTCTGCACGGCGTTGCGCTGCCGGTCCCAGGTCCGCACGGTGGCGATGGTCTGGGAAACGTCCGAGCCGTACGCACCGACGTTTTGGACCGGTGTGGCGCCCGTGGCGCCCGGAATGCCGGAGAGCGCCTCGATGCCGGACCAGGCGTGCCGCACGGCGTGCTCCACCAGGGCGTCCCAGTTGTGGCCGGCCTGGACCACCACCGCGACGCCGCCGCAGGAGTCCTCCGCGTTGACGGTAAACCCCTCCGAGGCGATCTTCAGCACGGTGCCGGGGAACCCGTCGTCGGACACCAGCAGGTTCGAGCCGCCGCCAATGATCAGCAGGGGCTCACCGGCGGCGTCCGCTGAGCGGACGGCCTCGATGATCTCTGCCTCGGTGCGGGCCTCGATGAAGCTGCCGGCGGGGCCGCCGACGGCGGCCGTGGTCAGGTCGGAAAGCAGTGTCTGGGTCACCCGACCAGCCTAGCCGGGTAACGCCTGACTCCCCTAAGCAGGGCCCACGCGCTACCCGGGCTTCCGGGCCACCGGGGAGAGCAGGAAGCTGACCACGAGCATCACCATCACGGCCAGCAGGGAGTGCAGGATGCCGACGTGCTCGGCCAGCAGGCCCAGCAGGGGCGGACCGCAGAGGAACGCACCGTAGCCGATCGTGGAGACCACGGACACCCGCGCGGCGGCCTTGAGCGGATCGTCGGCAGCGGCGGACATGCCCACCGGGAAGCCCAGCGAGGCACCGAGCCCCCAGACCGCGAGGGCCACATACGCAACCCACGGCACCGGGGCGAAAACGAACAGGCCCAGGCCCAGCACGGCAAGGGCCGCACACCAGCGCATCACCGGGACCCGGCCGAAGCGGTCCAGCACCACGGTGCCGGCAAACCGGCCCACGGTCATGAACGTGACGAACAGTCCGTAGCCGGCGGCGCCTGCGGCGTCGGACTGGCCGTGGCCATCGGCGAGCGCCAGGGCCACCCAGTCCCCCGCCGCACCCTCGGCAAGGGCCAGCCCCAACACGAGCACCCCCAGGAGGAGCGTCCGGCGGTCCCGCCAGGCCAGGGCAATCTGGCGCTTGTTGTCCAGCGGGGCCTCGGCCCGGTCTGTCTCCTGCCGGATGATCGGGATGGGCCCGGTGGAGGGGTCCTCGAAGGTATCGGGCCTGGCCGGCCGGAAGCTCTGCCTGCCCTCGACCGGAGTGATGTCTGCCCGGAACCAGGAGGCGGCGGTCGCCACGGAGCCCGCGACCAGCAGCCCCACCACGGCGAAGTGCCACACGACGGGAACGCTCGCGCCGGCGGCCCAGGCGCCCGCCGCGGCGCCGGCGACAGTGCCCAGGCTGAACGCTCCGTGCAGCCGCGGCATGATGTGCCGGCGGACGGCGCGTTCCACCGCGGCCCCCTCGACGTTGGAGGCGGTGTTCCAGCTGGCCGTGCCCAGGCCGATCACGGCCAGCCCGGCGGCGACGGCGGGCGGACTGACCAGGACCGAGGTTCCCAGGCCGGTGAGGACCAGCCCGGCGCCCACCATGATGCTGCCGATCCGGATGGTCTGCTTGGATCCGAAACGCAGCACGATCAAACCGGATGCGGAGACCGAGATGAAGGAGCCGAGGGTCATGCACAGCAGCAGCAGCCCGACATTCCCCGGCGTGAGGTCCAGCCCGTCCCGGATGGCCGGCAGCCGGGAGACCCAGGTCGCGAAGGCGACGCCGCTGAACGCGTAGGCGGCCACGACGGCGTTCCGCCAGTGCGTGACCTCCGCGGACTGGCCCGTGGCCACGCTCACGGCATCGCCATGCAGCTAGGCCAGCCTGACGACGGCCTGGGCCTTCATCAGCACCTTCTGGCCGGCGCAGGTGACGGTGAGGTCCACGCGGGCGGTGCCCTTGTCGGCGTCGATCGCTCCGATGGCGCCGCTGACCTCGACCATGGTGCCGGCCTCGGCCGTCCCCGTGGTGTCGGACACCGGGACCGGTTTCGTGAAGCGGGTCTGGAAATCGACGACGGCGGCAGGGTCGCCGGCCCAGTCGGTGACGAGCTGCACGGCGGAGCCCATGGTGAACATGCCGTGCGCGATCACGCCGGGCAGCCCGACGCCGGTGGCGAAGGCTTCGTTCCAGTGGATGGGGTTGAAGTCGCCGGAGGCGCCGGCGTACCTGACCAGGTCCGTGCGGGTGACGCCGACGCTGCGGCTGCCGATGTCCTGGCCGACGGTGAGTTCCGAAAGTGTGGGTGTCATGGCTACTGTCCCTCTCCGCGGACCAGGATGGACGAGGTGGTGGTGGCGACGGCCTCGCGCGCCGCGTCGCCGGCAGTACCGGCCGCTGCGCCGGCGGCCAGGGCGAAGATTTCCGAACGCGTGGTGATCATGGCTCCCCCGCCCATGGACCGGACGCCGTCGACGTGCAGCTCCGCCACCAGCCGGTCGCCGGCGACGATGGGGCGGTGGTGGATGAAGCGCTGGTCGGCGTGGACCACACGGGAGAAGTCGATGCCGGACTCGGGGTCCTCGATCAACTGGGCGTCAGCCCGCTGCGCCACGATGATGGCGAAGGTCGGGGGTGCCACGAGGTCGCTGTGCCCCAGCGCCGTGGCCGCCTCCACGTCGAAGTGGGCGGGGTGGGTCGCCTTGACCGCGCGGGCGAACTCGCGGATTTTCTCGCGGCCGACGTCGTACACCTCTTTGGCAGGGTAGCTGCGCCCCTGCAGATCCGGATTGATAGTCATGGGTTCCAGCCTAGCGGCAGGCCTCCGGCCGCCAGCGCCGATGACGCGAGCCGCACAGGCTGGCGATCATGCGGTATGATGAAAACATCATTTCATCAATTCACAGCCGGTTCCCGGCTCCGCGGACGAGAAAGCCCAGGCAGCGATGATTTCCCCAGCGCAAACCCCCTTGTACGAGATCAAGGCGAACCTGTTCAAGGCCCTCGCCCATCCGGCGCGGATCCGTGTGCTCGAACTGCTGTCCGCGGCGCCGGACAACTCGGCGCCCGTCAGCTTCCTCCTGGCAGAGACGGGCCTCGAGGCCTCGCATCTGTCCCAGCACCTCGCCACCCTGCGCCGGCATGGTGTGGTCACGTCGTCCCGGTCCGCAAACGCCGTGACCTACCGGCTGGCCCATCCAAAGATCGCCGAATTGCTGGCCATCGCCCGGACCTTCCTTCTCGACACCCTGTCCGATTCCAACGAACAGCTCAAACTCGCCCAGGGACTCCCCAGCGAGCACCTGCAAGGTTCCGCCTCATGAGTGCCGTGCTGGGCCAGCTCAGCCGGTTCCTGCCCTCCCGCCGTGACTACGAGGGGCTGGGCTCGACCTGGAAAACGGATCTGCTGGCGGGCATCACGGTGGGCATTGTGGCCCTGCCGCTGGCGCTGGCCTTCGGCGTGAGCTCCGGCGTCGGCGCCGAAGCCGGGCTTATCACCGCCGTTGTGGCCGGCCTGGTCGCCGCGGTGATGGGCGGCTCGCACGTCCAGGTTTCCGGCCCCACCGGCGCGATGGTCGTGGTGCTGGCGCCGGTCGTCGCCATCCACGGTGTCGGCAGCATCGCGCTGGTTTCCCTGATGGCCGGGCTGCTGGTGGTTATCCTGGGCATCAGCGGACTGGGCCGGGCCGTGGCGTTCATCCCCTGGCCGGTGGTGGAAGGCTTCACGCTCGGCATCGCCGCGATCATTTTCCTCCAGCAGGTGCCCCTGGCCACCGGCACCGAGGGAGTGCCGGGCCACAACACCCTGCTGGGCGCCTTCGAGAGCGCCTCCCAGGCCACGCTGCCCACTGTTCTCCAGACGCTCGGCGTCGTCGCGGGGGTGGCCGCCGTGATGTTCCTGCTCCCGAAGCTGAACAAGGCTTTGCCCGCGAGCCTGATCGCGGTGCTGCTGGCCACCGTGGCCGCCGAGCTGCTGCAGCTGGACATCCCCCGGATCGGCGCCCTGCCGCATTCCCTGTCCGCACCGTCGATCCCGTCCCTGGATCCGGCGCTGCTGGGCGGGTTGCTGATGCCGGCGGTGTCCATCGCGATGCTGGCCGCCATCGAATCCCTGCTCTCCGCGCGGGTGGCCGCCGGCATGGTGGGGCCGGACGGGAGGCCCTCCGGGGCCTATAGCCCGGACCGGGAGCTCATGGGGCAGGGACTCGCCTCGGTGGCCGCGGGGTTCTTCGGCGGGATGCCCGCCACGGGCGCCATCGCCCGGACCGCGGTCAACGTCCGCTCGGGCGCCAAGACCCGGCTTTCCGCGATTGTGCACGCCCTGGTCCTGCTGGCCATCATCTATCTGGCGGCCGGCCTGGTCGGGAGGATCCCGCTGGCCGTCCTGGCCGGGATCCTGATGGTCACGGCCACGCGCATGGTGTCCAAGCATACGGTCACCGCCATCATGCGCTCCACCCGCGCCGACGCGTTTGTGTTTGTCCTGACTGCCCTGATCACCGTGGCCTTCGACCTGATTGTGGCCATCGAGATCGGCCTGGTCGCCGCGGCCATCTTCACGCTGCGGAAGTTCGCCTCGCTCAGCGGGGTGAAGCGCGAGGAGATCCCGGGACCGCGCGAGGACGGCGACGAGCACATCGCGATTTTCCGGCTGGACGGGGCCATGTTCTTCGGCGCCGCGGAGCGGGTCCTGCAGGAAATCAGCCAGGTCAAGGACATCCAGGTGGCCATCATCCGGCTCTCACAGGTGCGGATGCTCGACGCTACCGGGGCGCACACGCTGGTGGAGGTCATCTCGGCTCTGGAGCTGCGCGGCGTGACGGTCCTGCTGAAGGGCGTCCAGCCGCAGCACCTGGAGCTCGTGACCAACGTCGGGGTGATCCGCTCGCTGCGGCACCACAAGCACCTGTTCTCATCCCTGCCCGAGGCCGTGGCGCACGCCCGCAGCCACGTGCTGCGGAACGCCGCCGCTAACGCTTGAGGTTTTTGCGGATCGACTGGCCGCGGACCACGATCCCGGCGATGTGCAGGACCAGGCCGAGCCCGATCACTGCCAGGGAGGCGACGGCCAGGTCCTGGTTGCCGGAGCTGTTGCCGACCAGGTTCAGGATGATGCCGACGCCGAGCAGGCCCATGGCACTGAAAACGAGCACCTTGTAGGTGGTTGGCGCGGAGTCCCAGAATTCTTTCAGCACCGTGCCAGTCTAGTGTGCCGGCGCCACGGCGGGGCTGGGGCCGGGCCTTGCCGGGCGGCGGCTCAGAACAGGGACTCCTGGACTGCCGGGACGCCGGTGCCGTGGTCGCCGAGCACAATGGTCCGAGCTTTCAGCTGGCCGAGGTTCACGACGAATTCAAGATCGGCGCCGTCGAGCCGGGCCAGTGCGACGCTGCCGCTCAGCGAGTCAATCCGGAACCCGTGGACTCCTGCGCTGAGTTCCTGCGGGTAGGCGTGCCGGGCAGCCGGCGCGCAGACCGCATCCGAGAACCCCGGCCGCCGCCAGTGCTCATCCACGACGTCGAAGCCGCCGCCCCCGGCGCCGGCCAGCAGCCCCCGGACATCCGCGGCCAGCTTTCTGTTCCGGGCATCCAGTGCGACGGCGGGCGCCGGTCCGGTCAGGGCTGCGGCCTTGGCGGCGGAGCGGATCTGCTGGGGGATGCCGGCGTCGCGGGTCACCAGGTCCTCGAGGTTCCTGACCACCCGGCCGTCGTCGGCCCGGGCGACGTACCGGGCGGCGACGGCGCCCTGCTCCGCGAGCCTCTTCCATTTCCGCAGGTTCGCCGCGGTGCCCACCTTGCTGGCACCGTTGGCGAAGGTGGCGATGTACAGCCAGTGCGGCTGCATCAGGTAGGCACGCAGCCCCGGCGGCACGCGTGCGCCGCGGTGGAAATCGTGGATCAGCCGGGAATCGTCGACGACGAAGCACCGCTCACACTGGCTGCCCTTCACGGCCGGCGCCCGGTCGGGGCACAGGATGTGGTCGCGGTCGGCGGGCCCGTGGACCTTGTGGTGCCCGAGGCAGCGCTTGCCCGCGGCGGCGAGCCGGAAGCCGAGCCGGGTGCCGGCGTCGAGCGGCAGTTCGGTGAAGCCGCCGTCGGGGTCCTGCAGGCGTATCGCCGGGCACCCGCCGTCGGGGTCCTGCGGTGCCGGCCCGGCATCCCAAAAGACCCCGTGGACCAGATAACAGGTATCGGTCACGGGGTCTCCTTGGTTCGGGGCGGGCTACAGGGCCGGCTGCACCCCAAAGGCTACCGCGAGCTTCATGATCTTCTCGGCGCGGCCCAGACGGGGCAGGTCGGAGCCGTCGCGGATGACGCGGCCGTTGGCCTCGAAGTCGGCCATGAAGTCGGTGGCCCAGGCGACGTCGGACGGCGTCGGGCTGATGACCTCGTTGATGACGTGGGTCTGGTCGATTGCGAGGCAGAGCTTGCCGGTCATGCCCATCATCACGGTGATCCCGGTCTGCTCACGGAGGATCGGGTGGTTGGTGCCGACGGTGGGGCCGTCGATGGGGCCCGGCAGGTTCCCGACGCGGCTGGCCACCACCAGTTTGGCGCGCGGGTAGGCCATGGCCTCCGGGGTGGCCGCCATGCCGGTGTCGCGGCGGAAGTCGCCCGAGCCGAAGGCCAGCCGGAACGCGCCCTGGGCCTTGGAGATGTTGTTGGCTTCCTCGATGCCGACGGCGGACTCGACCAGTGCAATGACGGGCGTCTTGCCGTCCATGCGGTGGTAGCTCTCGGTGACCTGGTCCGCGGACTCGGTCTTGGCCAGCATCACACCGAGCAGGCCCGGGGTGCCGCGGAGCCCGGCAAGGTCGTCGGCCCAGAAGGGGCTTGTGGCGTCGTTGATCCGCACCCAGGCGCTGCCGCCGGCGGTCAGCCAGTCCACGACGTGCCCGCGGGCGGCGTCCTTCTGCGAGGGGTCCACCGCGTCCTCGATGTCCAGGATGATGGCGTCCGCGCGGGAGGAGGCCGACTGGTCGAAGAGTTCGGTTTTCATGGCATTGACCAGCAGCCAGGAGCGGGCGATTTCAGCAGGGATGTTGCGTTGGGGCCGGACGGTCCCGGCGGTGGTGGTGGAAGTCATGTATCTACGCTAGCCGCCCGGGGGCGTTTGCGGCTAAGCGATCCGGCCCTCCGGGGCGACCAATACGACCAAAATCACGTCCACGCCCACCCAGCTGGCAGCAGAAGCCGTTTTCGGCGCTCATCACGGCTTGCACTGCCAGCTGGTCGGGACGGCGGGCGTCTACGGGATGTTGCTGCCGCGCGCCGTCACCCAGAGCCGGTACCACTCGGCCCGGGTCATGCCCGCGGCGACCTCGGCGGCGTCCGCGCAGGCGCGGATGCGGTCCGGCCTGGCGGTGCCGATCACCGGGGCGATTCCGGCCGGGTGCTTCATCAGCCAGGCCAGCACCACCGATTCCCCGGTGGTCTTCTTCTCCGCGGCCAGCTGCGCCACCAGCCTGGCGGTCGCTTCCTCCGCGGCCGACGGCGCTGCTGCCGGGGCCCCGGTGTAGAGGCCCCGGGCCAGTGACCCGTAGGCCTGCAGGGTGATCCCGTGCCGGACACAGTGCTCCACGGTGCCGTGCGGGAAGCTGTAGTCCGTGCCCTCGGCATGGTTGACCAGCACCGTGCTCTCCAGCCAGGCGCGTTTGAACAGGCTCATCTCCAGCTGGTTGGCGACCACCGGCGTCTCGAGCCGGTCCTGCAGCACCTCGATCTGCGCCCCGGACATGTTGGACACGCCCAGCGCCCGGACCTTGCCTTCGGCCATCAGCTGCCCGACGGCGGAGGCAACCTCGGCAGGGTCCATCAGCGGATCGGGGCGGTGCAGCATCAGCACGTCCACGTAGTCCGTGCGGAGCCTGCCCAGGCTCTCGTTGACCCGGGCCAGGATGGCGTCCCGGCTCAGGTCGTAGTACGTCTCCAGGCCTTGTTCGTTGAGCCGGATGCCGCATTTGGTCTGCAGCCGGATGCGGTCCCGGAGCCCCGGGGTCTGCGCGAGCATCTCGCCGAACACAGCTTCGGATTTGCCGCCACGGTAGATGTCGGCATGGTCGAACAAGGTGATGCCGGCCGCCAGGGCGGCGTCGACGGCCGCAGCCGCCTCGTCCACATCCGCGGACGAGTGCGGCTCCGGCGACCAGCTGCCGCCCAGGCCCATGCAGCCGTAAATCAGTTCCTGGGCGGGGACGGGTCCGCGGCCGGGCTGGGTGCTCACCGCAGCCAGACGGTGGTGCTGCCCGGAAGGAGGTTGTTCTCCAGCGGTCCGCTGCTGAGCAGCACCGTTCCGGCGGGCAGCTCAACGGGCTCGTCACCGAAGTTGGTCACGGTCTGCCAGCCCCCGGGGCGGCTGAAGTGCAGCACCTCGGGGCTGGCGGTGCTGTGCCATTCGAGTTCTTCCGAGGTCTGCAGTTCCCGGCGCAGCTTCAGCGCCCGGCGGTAGAACTCCAGCGTGGAGCCCTCCACGCCGTCCTCGGCGGCCACAGCGTAACGGCTGAACCACTCCGGCTGCGGCAGGTGCGCCCCGCCGTCGCCGAAGCCGAAGGAGCTGCCCTCGGCGGCCCAGGGCAGCGGCACCCGGCAGCCGTCCCGGCCGATCTCCACGCCCTTGTTGCGGAAGAAGGTCGGGTCCTGCCGCTCGGCGTCGGGGATTTCCGTGACTTCCTGGAGCCCCAGCTCCTCCCCCTGGTACAGGTACGCGGACCCCGGCAGCGCCAGCATCAGCTGGGTGGCCGCGCGGGCACGGCGCAAACCGAGCTCCACGTCGAGCTCCTCGGGCGGGGCGCCGGCCAGCAGCCAGCCCTTCCCGTCCTGGCCCTTGGCGTGCTTGCCGCCGCCCTTGGGCAGCCCGTAGCGCGTGGCGTGGCGGACGACGTCGTGGTTGGAGAACACCCAGGTGGAGGAGGCGCCGGACTCGGTGGCCTCGGCGAGGTTCCGGGTGATGATTTCGCGGAACTCGTCGGCGTCGAAGTCGGCCTGCAGGAGGTCGAAGTTGAACGCCTGGCCCAGGCCCTCCGGGCTCGCGTAGCGGCCGCGGCGGCTGGCGTGGACCCAGGCTTCGGCGACCGCGGTGCGCGGCGGGTTGTATTCGTTGAAGACTTCGCGCCATTCCACGTAGATCTCGTGGACCTCGTCGCGGTCCCAGAACGGGTGCGAGCCGTCGTCGAAGCCGTCGGTACCGCTGTTGGCCTCGCTGAGCTCGACCTTGGACAGCAGCGGCTCGGTGAGGTCCTTGGTCAGGGCGTGCGCGACGTCGACGCGGAAACCGTCCACGCCGCGGTCGGACCAGAAGCGCAGGGTCTTGAGGAAGTCGTCGCGGATTTCCCGGTTGGACCAGTTCAGGTCGGGCTGTTCCTTGGCGAAGATGTGCATGTACCACTGGCCGGGGGTGCCGTCCGGTTCGGTGATGCGTTCCCAGGCCGGGCCGCCGAACACGGACTCCCAGTCCGACGGCGGGATCTCCCCGTTCTCGCCCTTGCCATCGCGGAAGATGTAGCGTTCCCGCGCATCGGAGCCGCGCGGGGACGCGAGGGCTTCCTGGAACCAGACGTGGCGGTTCGAGGAGTGGTTGGGGACGATGTCGGCGATCAGCTTGATGCCTGCGGCGTGCAGGGCGGCGGACATCTCTGCGAAGTCCGCCAGCGTTCCCAGCTTGGGGTCGACGTCGCGGTAATCATCGACGTCGTAGCCGCCGTCCGCGAGGGCTGAGGGGTAGAACGGGCTCAGCCAGACGGCGTCGATCCCGAGTTCCTTCAGGTAGGGGACCTTCGCCGTGATGCCCTTGATGTCACCGAGTCCGTCGCCGTTGGAGTCGGAGAAGCTGCGCGGGTAGATCTGGTATACGGAAGCCTGGCGCCACCAGTTGGGGTCGGCGGCGAGATCGGAACCGGACAGGGTTGCCAGCGTGGCGGTGTTGGACAAGGGATGATCCTTCGGGTTCGGAGCGGTGCTTCTGATAATTTAGATACAAGCTAAATATATTGCCGGATCAATTATGGGTCCGGACTCACGGGGAGGTCAAGATTCTGATGCCGCACGCAGCCGCCGCCACGCCCCAGCTGCTGCGCCGGGTCAACGCCCGCTCCGTGCTCGGCGTCATCCGGACCACGGACGTGGCCACCGGGACAGAGCTGATGGCCAGGACCGGGCTGACGCGGGCATCGGTCATCGCCGTCTGCGAGGACCTGATCCGGCGCGGCTGGATCCGTGAACTGGAAACGCGCGACGAGGAACAGCCCGGGAGTCCGCGCAAGGGCCGCCCGGCCCGGCGCTTCGAGCTCAACAGCGGCGCCGGGTTTGTGCTGGGCCTCGACATCGGCGCAGCCACCACCACCGCGGCGGTCGCGGACCTCCGCGGCACCATCCTCGGCCGGTCCAGCGAGAGTTTCCGGGCCACCGACATCCCCGCGGAGGAACGGATCGACGTCGTCGACCGTGCCTGCCGCCGGGCGCTGTCCGCCGCCGGGACCGTCCCGGACAAGGTCCTGGCCGTCGGGGCCGGCATCGCCGCCCCCGTGGACCGTGACGGCAACGTGCTGGTCACCCAGCATTTCTGGAGCCTGTTCGACGTCGGGCTCCGCGCGGCGCTGAAGGAGCTGCACGGCTGGACGGTGCTGCTGGAGAACGACGCGAACCTTGCCGCCCTGGGTGAACGCTGGCGGGGTTCCGGCACCGGCGTCGACGATCTTGTGGTGCTGCTGGCCGGGGAACGGCTGGGCGCCGGGGTGATGGAGTCCGGGCGGCTGCTGCACGGCCGCGGCGGCGCAGCCGGTGAAATGGGCTACCTGGACCTCGTGGAGGGCGTCGGCTCCAGCGACGGCATCGCCAGCCTCGCCCGGCAGTGGTCCGCAGCGGACGGCGGTCCCGCCGCGGGCGGTGAGGCCAGCGCCCGCCGTGTCTTTGAGGATGCCGCCGCCGGGGATCCCGCCGCGCTGGCCATCCTGGCGCGCATCTCGGACCGGATGGCACGGGTCATCGCCTCCGTGGCGAGCTTCATGAACCCGGAGCAGGTGGTGATCGGCGGGGCGGTGGCTGAATCCGCCGGGATGCTCCTGCCGGGCATCACGGCCCTGCTCCCCCGGTTCACGGCGACTCCCCCGCGTGTGACAGTCTCGCCGCTGGGCGACGCGATTGTCACGGTCGGCGCCGTCCGGCATGCCCTGGACTACGTCGAAGCGAACGCGCCGGAGCTGGAGCTCGCGAGGTAGGGCACCCGCTCGATGTGGCGGGGCACACAATCCGGCGCCTGCTCGGGCATAGCTCAAGATTAGGCAACGATTCGCTACTAAAGACGAAAGTTTGGTGCAGGTTCCCGTTCCTGGCGGCGCGGCGTCCGTAGACTGACCTCACTTCCCGGTCTCCCGGCCGTCCTGCTGAGCTTTCAGTGGGGCGGCGGTCTCATGAAAGACACAAAACGTGAACTCAATACGGAAGACGACGGCGCTGCTGACAGCGTTCGTTGTTACTCTCGCCTCGCTCACCGCTGTGACGCTCTCGCCGGCTCTCGCTAATCCGACGCCGACACCCACGTCGACAGCATCAGCCACGCCCGCGACGACGTCGGCGACGTCCACGCCCCTACCCACATCGACGGCCACGCCCCTTCCCACGGCGACGGCGTCAGCCACGCCGTCGCCCGCGCCGACGGCACCGATGGAATCCCCGGCAACGGTGGAATCGCAGACTCTGACTTCTCCGGAGCCGCTGTTCATTGAGGTCGTTGGCGGCAGCAATCCCACCTCCAGCCTCGGCACTGAGGGACACGGGCCAAAGGGGGCTGAACAGCACTCGGCAGCCACCGAGGCCTACTCCATCGCCCGGAGCGGCGATATCAAGGTAAAACTGGTGATGGTCCAGTTGGCGGACAAGAAGGCGGCTATCTCTGAGTCGGACGCCCGGGCAGCGATCCATACCAGCAGCGAGTACTGGCAGGCGATGTCGAACGGCAGGCTGTCCATGAGCGTCGACACGGTCGAGAACAGGTCGAGCAAGGCAACCTCCACGCAGAGCTATTCCTCCATGATGAACACGATCGCCGCCGAAATCGGATGGGTCCCCAGTTCCTACACGGCACTCGTGGTGTTCGTGTCCACTCCCACACTGTCCGATGGGGCGTACGGCGCGGGCTGGAGCTACAACGGAACCAGCGGACGCGTCCTCATGCCGCTTCCGGCAAACCTGACCAAGAGCGTCCTGGCCCACGAATTCGGGCACGTGCTGGGTCTCATGCACGCCAACCGGCTCAGGTGCTCGAATGGAGCCGTGGACACGGCCAGCAACGCGGACGGATCGTTCGCCAACGGCACCTGCAGCATCGAGGAATACAAGGACAACCTTGACCTGATGGGTGTCTCCCAGCTCAGCCAGCCGGTGGTCAGCTCCCCCACGTACCAGTTTGGCGGATTCGGTTCCGGAAACGAGGTCAGGGATCTGGGGAAAGCGGTGGGCAAGAATTCCTACCAGTTGAAGGCCTGGGGAAGCGCGGACGACCACCGCGCCGTGAAGTTCACCGATCCCATCAGCGGGGAGACCTACTACCTGGAACTTCGTCTTCCGGTGGGCAACGACGCGGCAACGGCCCTCAACGGCAACCGCGGGGTCAAGGTGGTCCAGGCTTACGGCTCAGGTTCCATCGCCCTGCAGCCCAGCACCACCACCTTCAACGGCTATTACAGCTACAACCAGGCGTGGCAGGCCGGCCAGACCTTTACCTCCCACGCCGGTACACGGGTGACCATCGACTGGATCTCGGATTCCGGTGCGGGGATCACGATTGATGCGATGCCCCCGGCCAAGCCCCTGCTGGTCGCCCCGGGCGATTACAACGGCGACGGAATCGCCGATCTCATTCAGCGCAAGGTCAACGGCGAGCTGTGGCTCTACCCTGGCGACGGCAGCGGCAAGTCCCGGGCCGCCCAGCGGATCGGCACCGGGTGGGAAATATACAACAGCATCCTCGGCACCGGCGACTTCAACGGTGACGGCAGGAACGACCTCGTCGCCAGGAAGTTCGACGGCTCGCTCTGGTTTTACGCCGGGACGGGAGCCGTTTCGGCCAGCAACGAGGGGTACGCCGCAGCGGTCAAGATCGGTGACTTCGGCTGGAATGCCTTCAATGTGCTCCTGGGCGTCCGCGACTTCGATGGCGACGCCAAGCCGGACATCCTGGCCCGGCGCCCGGATGGCGTGCTGGTCCTGTACCCGGGAACGGGCACCGGCCGGCCGGGAACGCCCCGCGAAATCGACTACGGCTGGGAGATCTTTGACCAGCTGATCCCGATCCACGATTTCAACGGCGACGGAACCAACGACCTGGCCGCCCGGCGCCCTGACGGGTCCCTCTGGCTTTATTCCAACTCAGGACCGGCGAAACTCGTCCTGCCCCAGCAGATTGGCTCAGGCTGGGATATCTACACCACGGTCCTGGGCACCGGCGACGCCAACGGGGACCGCACCGCGGACTTCGTGGCCAGCCAGGCCGACGGAAACGTCTTCTTCTACGCCGGCACCGCCATGCGGGACGAGGGTTATGGCAGCGCGCGGAAGATCGGTGACTTCGGCTGGGAGGTCTTCGACTACCTGAGCGCCGTCGAAGATTTCAACGGCGACAAGGTTGCCGATCTCCTGGCCCGGAAACCGGACGGCACCCTGTGGTTCTACCCCGGCGACGGCAAGGGCGCCTACGGAGTGCCGCGGAAGATCGGTCTCGGCGGCTGGGAAGTGTTCAATGCGCTGATCAGCGTCAGGGACTTCACCGGGGACGGCAAGAACGACCTCATCGCCCGGAAGCCCGACGGTACCCTCTGGATCTACCCCGGCACCGGCCGTGTCGACGCCGGCGACCCCGGCTACACGGCGCCGAAGAAAATCGGCACCGCCGGCTGGAACGCCTTCACCGCCCTGACCGGAACCGGTGACCTCAACGGGGATGGAAAGAATGACCTCCTGGCGAGGAAATCCGACGGCTCGCTGTGGCTGTACCGCGGTACAGGCACCATCAGCGGCACCAACGAGGGATACTCCTCGCCGATCAGGATCGGTGATTACGGCTGGGAAGTCTTCGACCAGCTGTTCGGAGCCGGGGACTTCAACGCGGACGGAAGAAATGACGTCGTCGCCAGGAAGTTCGACGGCACCCTGTGGATGTACCCCGGCGACGGCACGGGAAAGCTCTCCGCCCCGCGCAGAATCGGAACAGGCTGGCACGTGTTTGACACCGTCCTGGGCGCGGGAAACCTGACCGCGGACAGCTTCCCGGACATGGTGGCCCGCCGGCCCGACGGTTCGCTCTGGGCCTATTCGGGAACAGGCATGCAAACGAACGAGGGTTACATCCCCCGCATCTTCGCCGCTTCGGTGTCGTAGGTGCGGGGGCAGCCGCCGAGGCGCCTCGAAAGCTCGTGAAAAGGGCCGGATCATCAATGATCCGGCCCTTTTCTGTCGGGGTGCGGCGGCGCAGCCGCGCGTTCCCGCTGGCCAGTCAGCTCACAGGTTCCAGGGCGGCCGCCAGGGGCAGGGTGCCGTCCCGGAATTCGATGGTGCGCCCGACGGTGGAGGGCAGTCCCAGTACTGCCGCCGCGACGAGGGCCACGTTGGCACGGGCCGTTTCCTGGCCTCCGGAGTTGTCCGCCGGGTTGACATCGATCAGGCCATTGCCGGGCCCGTCAGTGAGCGCTCCGGGGCCCAGGATGGTCCAGTCCAGGTCCGTGCCGCGCAGGTACGCGTCCGCGGCGGCCTTGGCCTCGGCGTACGCGAAGAAGCTGTTGTCCTCGGGGACGCCGTGATCCGGCCCGGCGCCGAGGTAGGAGACCATGATGTACCGCCCGACGCCGGCCCCGGCCGCCGCGTCCATCGACCGGATGGCGGCATCCCGGTCCACCGCATAGGTCCGCTCGGGGCTTCCGCCGCCGGCACCGGCCGACCAGACCACGGCGTCCTGGTTCCTGAGCGCCTCGGCGATCTCCGCCGTCGTCGAATGTTCAACGTCCAGGACAGCAGGAGTGGCGCCCGTTGCCGCGACTTCCTCCCGGTGGTCCGGGTTGCGGATGAACGACGTCACGTCCATCCCCTCCCCGGAGAGGATGCGGGACAGTTCCAGAGCCACTTTGCCGTGGCCGCCAATGATTGCGATTCGCGTCATGGACCCATTCTGTCCCACAACCCCGCCGTTGCCCTATCACTTAACGCGGCCAAAAGGCCTGTTTAGGCACCCAAAGTGATAGCGCAACGGCGGTTAAAACAAAAAGACCCCGCAGGCTGCGCCTGAAGGGTCATTCTGTAGCGGCGGGGAGGCTCGATCTCCCGACCTCACGATTATGAGTCGGCCAGTGAATCCTTGCTGCTAAAGGGATTCTGGACGCATAAGCAGCCATTTAACAGCCACTAGCTTTATGGGTCCCTACCGGCAGCCACTCTAGGAACTAGACCCTGGCAGGGCTCAGCAACGCGTCAACAGCCCTGGCTGAGGCGTGGGCGTCGTCTGCGAACAGCTGTGCATAGACATCCAACGTAGTCACAGCCGAACTGTGGCCGGCAATCTGCTGGACCACTTTCACATGCGCACCGGCGCTTATCGCCAAAGAAACGGCCGTCCGTCGCAGGTCGTGAAAAACAATCCTCGGAAAGTTGGGATCTGCGGCACGGCATCTGGCGACGGCCGGATGGAAGGTTCGGCGGGCGAAATTGGACGCCCGCAGCGCCTTACCTGACGGAGATGCGAACACGTAACCACCATCGTGCGACCGTTCCAAATGACTTTCCAGCAGCGCCGCCACAGATCTTGGAATCGGAACTGTGCGGGGCTTGCGGGCTTTGGTTGTTTCCCTGAACTCCAGACGCCCGTCCACGGGAACCAAGGTTGTCCGAACGATTACCTGCGGCCTTTCACCAAATGTCAGAGCACCGGGCAACAGGCCCGAGATTTCCGACCACCGCAGGCCCGTCGTGCCAGCGAACAGGATCAGGAGTCTGTACACATCGTGTGATGAGTCCGCGTACCGTCCACCAGCTGCAGCCTGTTCGGCGAACGCCTGGAGTTGCTCAACCGTTAGCGCGGCGGGCTCCCGGACCGGCTCAGGTTGCGGGACATGATTGATCGTCGCGTTGCGGGCCGGATTAGCAGGCAGGTAGCCACTACCCACTGCATACTCGAGCATCCGCCCCAACTGCCGGTACGATCGCTGCCGTGCGTCGTTGGTGGCAAACGTATTTAGCCAGTCATTGATGACTGTGAGCGTTATGGTGGCGAGAGTTCGGTGCTCAAGCTGCGGCCTCATGTGTGACTCGTAAACCCGCTTGTACCCTGCCACCGTGACGGGCGACGCAGGACGCGCACCCCTGGCGCCCACCATTGCAACGTGGGCTATCCACTCTTCGTACAGATCATGAAACCGGATCTTGCCCCCCTTGCGGGTATCCATGAGGGTGCCGCCGGCCTTTGCCGTGTTGATCTGCAGCTCGTGCGCCTGCGCTTCCGCCTTCGTCCTGAAGCGCCTATATCGGCGTTTGCCATCGACACGGTAGTCGTGCTCGTACTTCCCGCCGGGAAGCTTGTTGATTGCCATGCCGCAACACTAGCCAATAAGTCGTGCATTCGCGAGCCAAATAACGGTGGGAAGCTCCACACAATGGTCATAACAGGCCTTCTCCAAGGTCCTCTGCAGATCCCGGACCGCCGGGGTCTGTTCAAAGCCCGACCCAGGGGAAGCGATCCTCCTTCCTGGTTCCGTTTCACCTGACGCAATAACCGCTGCCCTCTTTATTCACGCAACACGCATCTCGTCGCCGGTCCCTCTTTTCGACCGACGGCCCTACCAGCTGGAGATTTTTTGTCCGTTATCCCCATTCACGTCAAAGCCACTGTCGAAAAGGCACAGCAGATGTCCCAGTCCCTGTACATGGATCGCCGTACGACGGCGGCATTCATGGGCGTGAGCGAGAAGTTTCTTGCCACCCACCTGACCGACGGTCCCAGGCGCCTGCGTGTCGGATCCAAAATTGTCTACCGCCTCTCCGATGTCGAGGAATGGATGCGACAGCAGGAAATCACCCGCTAGAAGAAACCAAGCGGCCAAGCTTGCTGGCCACGCGCCACATTCACTATGGCGGCGCCGGTCCCAAAAACGCATATAAAGAGGCCAATACCGCTCCCCAGCGGCCGTACGCCAGACCAATCCCCGCCACCAATGGTGGCTAGTACTCCATCCGCTCGATCATCGCGCTTCATCCCGACAGGCCTATCCCTACCTTTGTCGCGCCCATTTTGACCCAACAAATGGAGGTACCCATGATCCCACTGACCGGACCGCCGGCTGAGGCCGGTCCTGCGCCGCAGTCAACCGAGCCGCCGAATGCCGAATACCGTGGCGGCAACAAGTCCCCGTTCGCCGCAGCGAACCCCTATCTGGACCGCTGGCTCGAAGCCGTCGACTGCGACGGCAGCCTGCCGCCTGATGCGCCCGGGGTGGCAAGTGTGATGGCCCGTTCCGTCGGCATCGGCCGCGTGGCCTTCACCGACTGGCAACGGATCAATGCCGCGCTCGGGCGCCACAGGAGGGATCTCTCCGTGCTCGAGACCATGTCAGAACTCTCGTTGGAGGGATACATCGACCGCAACATCGACGACCGGTTCGGCCGGAACTACGGGTGGTCGCTTCATATTCCGGAGGGAGACCTGTGAACGAAGTCCTGAGTCGGCCGGCGCGTCCTTTGCAGTACGCCAAGGCCATTGCGGAATCCGGCCTTCCTTCGGGCGTCCGCGCCACCTGCTGGGCACTCAGCACCTTTGCTGACAATGACACGGGAAGGGCGTGGCCTTCCGTGAAAAGGCTTGCGGCGGCTACAGGGCTGTCGGAGGCCGTGGTTTCCAAGCACACCGGGACGGCGGAGTTGAAGGGTTACCTGCGCAAGGATCGGCGGAGCAATACGTCGATCATGTACACGATCACGATTCCTGCCGTGGACGATACCGGGACGCACAGCCCCGCCGAGGATGCGCCGGGACCGCCACCGTGGTGATGGACTTCGTCGACGATTTCGAAGCCGGACGTCAGCAAGTTGGCTCCTGAATCCCAGCCTTCAGCAACCGCGGGGTACCCATGGAAAGTCGCTCTGTGGGTCCCCCCGGAAATTCGCCCCTGGACCCTCGACAAAGTCGGCGCCTAACTACCCCAACTTCTACCTCAATTCGATCTACCTTACGGTTTCGACGCCCCCAAAAGGGCGGCGAAGCCATCGCCGACAATGTCGGGGCCTAACTACCCCATTAATGACCGGTGTTCTACCTCCGTACGCCTGGATCTCCGAGTCCATTGGTGACCCATGACGGGACGGAGACGGGATGACCTTGCCTCGGGGCAGGGTCATCCCTTCCCGCAGCAAGGCAGGACGAGACCACACCATCCCTGACCAACCATTCCGTGGTCAAGGAAGCTATGACCCTTGCCCTTGAGGGGCAGGGTCACCGGGCAGGTGTGGCACCGCTCAGCAACCGGAATATTGATCCGGCTGTCCAGGGGAGCGGAGCGCCGCGCAGCCCGAAGGGCGGAGCAAGCTCCGCGTAACTCAACGATTTGCTGCGGTGGCCGCCGCTATTTACAACCACTCACACACAAAGGGGAAAACTGTGACCAAATCCAAGTCCCGGACCGCCAATGATTCTGTGGAAACGCTTCGGCAGGCTAGGTCCTTTGACGCCAATAAGCGCCACTATCAGGGTCTGGGCCTCTGCGGCCGTTGTGCCGCCCAGGCAGCCTGGGGCCACCAGCAGGGGTTCTCCCAGGTCAATCCGCCGTGCCTCACGTGCCAGCCGCACGTCGACACTTTCCCGGTAGCAGAGCCGAATCAGTGGCGTTCCAACTCCCCTCGCCGCGGGGCTAAGTTCTCCTGGTCGGCCTGACCCGCAGTGGGCCCGTAGCGGCCCTGAGCAAGGAATTTCTGACAACGGTACTCGTGCACGGCACCAGCGCGCGGCCTCGTCTGACTGTGTCATCAAATGCGCTCGTAGGGCGCCCCCGTAGTCACTAGCGAAACGAACAAGACGAGCCGGACTCTTCGCATGACGGGGATGAATACTGCCACCACCGTCCGGGATGAACCAGCCGTATCACGGCGGGCAGCTTCCTAAGGGGCCGTCCTCAGTAACTGAAGATCAGATTTGCTGCCGTCCTCAGTGGCGGTGTTACCACTACCAATTTCTCCGCGCCGCAGTGGCGCATGCCATCTTCCTTCCAAACAGGGTCCATGTGCGGCCCTGTGCTGATCGCCGCCCACTAATCATCGGAGATTTACTTGTCAGATACGTCCGTCGCAGCCACCACAGCTGCAGCTAGGGAGGCAGAAAGTATTATCCGCTCCTGGTATGTGCAACGCTGCGCAATGGCCGCAATGGCGAAACCCACGGTCCCGTCCTGGACTATGGCGGCATACCGGGAGGCAGTCGACAAGTCATTGCTGAAGACACCAGTTAAGAACACGTTGCATGCGGTGGCGGACAACTCCGACGGCAGGCAAACGACCATTGACAGGGCGGGCCTGTGTCTCCTCACCGGGAAACGGGATGTGAGTACCATCACCGAGCACTTCAAAAGGGCTCGCGCCGCGGGTCTCTTGAAGAGTGAAGCGAGGTTCGATAAGAGCTCAGTCCACACGTTGCTCATCCCAGGGGCCGATGAAGTGCAACCGGGACGTCCTTTGACCGGGCATTCCTGGACTGCCGAGGAATCTGCATGGTGGGACAGCCTCGACCCGGAGTGCTGGACCCCTCCTCCCTGGCAACCTTGGCAGGGCGAAGTGCCGCCATTCTAAAAATCCCACTCTAAATAAAGAGAGCTATAGCCGGAAGGCTTGCGAACTTTATTGCCGCTGCCGGCATCAGGGCTGTGGCCCGGTTCGCCCTGATGCCAAAATCTTCCTCTGGACGATCGAATGACACGACGGCCGTGTGGTCGCATGGGCGACCACGGCGCTTCCGGTTTGATTCGGCACGGTTGCCCACCAAGGGCAACCCGCATGCGGACGTGTTGCGACGTCCTCGACACGTCAAGTGTCGCGGACGTGGACGGATTCGGTTCCTGACCTGTCGGCCTTGTGGGCCGACGGGTCGCCAAAGGAGTGAGCCAGATGCAGCCGGGGCGTCGTTCGCCCCGGCAGACATGATGGGGTAATAAATCATATTTAATCGCTTCTAAACCCGTACGCGCCCCTAGGCGCTATGACCGCCGGGCGGGACGGCAGGACGCGTGGGGGGTCACCCCCACCCGTCCATAGGGGTTGACCTACGGTCCAATGACAGGAGCTGCCAACCGCTCACAGCCAATTTGGTCCAGTACCGGGCAGGCCCCCAGCCTGCCCGGCTAGCGTCCCGACCGGGCCGCCGTCCAGGTGCCGACGTTGACTATTTCAACGTCGATATCACCTACGTCATTGTCGCTGAATAGCGTCCGTCCAAGGCGGTGGTCCGGTGGTCGTCTCGCGGGACCTCGGACGCCTGATCTGCTTCACGGGCACCTTTGCACCGCCCAGTGCGCGTCGTACGACACGGGCGTATCCTTCAGGCAATCCAACGTTCACGGGATGGTGATCGGATGCAGCGCACAACGGTAGTCCTCGCCCTTCGCTGGCTATGGGTGGCCCTGATGGCTGTCCTGCTGGTGCTGGTGGTCACGAACTCCATCGGAGGCATCGCCATGGTCCTATATGGGTGTGTGGTGCTGGCGGTGGCCATCGCAGATATGGCCATCAGAGGCCGACTGACGGAGTGACGGCACTAACCACACAACTGCAGGGCCATCCCCAAAGGGTGGCCTGCTTGTATAGGGAATGAACCGGATGGCGGACTGGCCGGAGGACCGGCCGTAACCGCAGGACCAGACGTCCGGAGACTTTGTGTTGCGCCGAGCAGATGGAAAGCTACCGGGATCATTTGCTCCGCAGTCCCTCGAAGAAAAAGTCGGATGGATCGGCGCAGTCTGCATTCGGTCGCCGCCAGCAAATCGCGACCTTCGTTGCCTTTGGGGCCGGGCCAGGCGGGATCGCTCGAGCAGCCCTCGGGGTGACGGGTACGTCGTCTCGTGGCAAGAGATGCAGGTGGGCCCGCGGCGCCATCGCGACGATGGAGAGCCGTAGGGGAGCCATGACTCCCGGCGCATCATCGCGAGAGACGCAGGTGTCCGAGCAGGTCCGAGGGTGATTGGGGCAGGCGCTTCGACATGGTCGACGACTACGCGACCGGGGCTGGGGCACCCCTCACAGGCCCTGCGTTGCTCAATTTTGACGCTGCCAAGCGGGTGGCTGTATCTCAAGGGCGTGGAGGCCCGTGCCGTCGATTTGGCGCCAACCACCAAGGGACTAGGTGCTGGCCCGGGCCGCCTGCCCGCGCTTCCGCGGCGTCACCGGCGCCCTTGTCCGGGATGTCTACGCTGGTCCCGTTGGGGCCAGGGCTGACCATCTGCTGAAAATCCGGTGGTTATACATCTGTGACCATGTCCGCTGCTGGGGAGAGCAAGAATTTCTTGGTGTGTGACCACTCCCCAAGGTGCGGGCTTCTCGTGATACGGCTTTAGGCCGTGTCCCGCAGGACCAGCCCGGCCCTACGTATGTTTTTCGCCGCATTGACGTCCGCGTCATTCTCGTGCCCGCACGAAAGGCAGATGAATTCCTTGCCGTTCCGATTGGCCACGTCGCGGTGCCCGCATTCACTGCAGGTTTGGGAAGTGTAGGCAGGGTTGACCCGAATAAACTGGCGTCCGGCGCTTTCAGCCTTGGCGCTGATCATGTTCAGGAATACTCCCCAGCCTGCATCGAGGATGGACCGGTTGAGTCCGGCCTTGGCGCTCCTTCCGTTGGGTTCATAGCCGCCGGACCCGTCGGGCCGGGGCGCTGGGCGCCGGACCATGCCGGCGGTGTTGAGGGCCTCGGCCACGATGACGTCGTTGCCCTCCACGAGGCGACGTGCCGTCTTGTGGAGGTAGTCGTGCCGCTGGTTGCGGATCTTTCGCTGCACGTCGGCGACTCGCTCCCGAGCCTTCCGCCAGCGGTTTGATCCCCGCTTCGTGCGGGCCAGGGCCCGGTTGGCCTCAGCCAGCCGGGGCAGTGAAGCCTTGCCGTAGGCCGGGTTGTCGATCCGCTCCCCCAGGGACGTATAGGCCAGGCCATTGGGTCCCGTGGCCAAGTCGATGCCAATGACGGCGCCGGTGGGCGGGAGCGGGGCTGGCAGGTCCTGCTCGGCCGTCAGGAGGACAAACCAGCGCCGCCCCTCCCGCTTGACTGACACCGTCTTAACACGGCCCATGACCTCGCGGTGCTGCTTGACCCTGACGTGCCCGACGCCCTTGAAGTAGGCCCGAGTCTGCGTAGCGTGCGAATCCCACTTGGCGCCGTCCCCGTTGCGGTGGTCCACGGTATGGAACTGGCCGGCCTGCTTGAACCGCGGGTAGCCCGGCGTCTCTCCGGCCTTGACCCGCCGGAAGAAGGCCTGAAAGGCCTTCTCCAGCCTACGGAGTGTCTGGGTCTGGGCGGCGTAGGACCAGCGTGCCTCTGAAGGATTGTTCGTCCTCCGGGCCGTCAACTGGGCAGACTGGCAAGGGAAGCTGACCCTGGTTTTGGAGTGCCCCCACGCCTCCCTGCGTTCCTGCAGGGCGTCGTTGTAAAGGGACCGGTGGTCATCCAGCATCGCCACGAGCACGTCCAACTGCTTCGAGGTCGGGTACGCGCGGAACTTGTACGCCCGGATCATGGCATCCGGTGGCGGGTTTCCATAGTCCGCACCGACTTTCTCGCAACGAGATGGACCCTATTAGATGCATGTATCACTAGTAGAGCAGACAAGACTGACAATGTCAGTTGACATGGATAAATGCCCACCCGCCCGCACCAGTCCTCCGAGGAGCAGACACTCCGGTGGGCTGACCGCAGGTCGATGGTCGGTGCTCGGATACGCGAACTCCGACTCGGCCAGGGCCTGTCCCAGGAGGCTCTGGCCCTGGAGTCCGGGTTGAGCCGGAATATGATCATCGGCATCGAGTGGGGCAAGAAGAGTGTGGCTTACGAGCGACTTTGGGATATCGCCGACGTGCTTGATGTGCCGGTTACTGAGCTGCTGCTCCCGCCAGGCGCGGCTGCAAAGAACAGGCCGTACCGGGGCGGTCGGCGACCCATGGGCGGGTAGCCCGCGGCGGAAGCTGTGAACCGTCGCCTTGGCAGGCGTCTATCAGCACAATGTAGGAGGCATCGGTGCCGGCATGAATGTCGCCATCATCATGTTTAGGAGCCGTAACCAGCCACCCAGTTATATTGCTATTTCAAGTGAATTGGGCGTCGCTGCGCGGCTCCCCCACCCACGCCTACGGCGTGGTGTCCAAAGAGACAAGAGCCCTGATGTGTGAGGGGGCAGCTCCAGTCGGACTGAGTAAACGCGCGGCCATCCTGCCCTTGTCCGTGAGGACCACAAACTCCGGTCGGTGGCCACCCTTGGGAGGACGCCCGCGAGGGTGCCGTCCTGTTCGCTCAACTAGGCCCGCGTTCATGAGGGCGCTTGTGAATGGCGCCTGTTCCGCGCTGGTGAACACCATGCCCGGTAGGACGTCGAGCTGAAGACTGATCTTTTCGTCCGTGGCGAATCTGTTGATTTGTCCGATTGAGATCGGGTCCAGAGTCCGAAGGATGTCGTACGCATCCAGCATCTCATCCATCTCCTCAGGATCCGGCCACAAGTCCAACTCAGACGGCTCCCAGTACCCGTCGTCGTCCTCCATGTCATCCACGTCAGGGAATCGCGAAGAGGCAGATCGATTGACCGGCTGGGCACCATGCGCTTGCGACCTCAGGATCCCAACCGCATCCCCGAAGTCGAGCGGAGAATCCGATTCCTTACTCTGGATACTCGCTCGTCGCAGGTTCCCTGTGAGTTCTTTGACGACCTCGCCATACTGGTCCCGAAGAAGTTGGTCAGAATTCGCCACCGTCGTACCAATGCGGGCAAGGGAAGCCTGAGTGGCGGCATTGACCTCCAAAGCTTGCCTGCGGGTCTCGGAAGAATCAGCTACCTGAGCAACATAGACAATTAGTTGGGCACCGAATGCAATGACGGCAAGTGCTAGCGCAGTAGTGGCAAGTGAGTCAGCACCGACACTTGTGGCGATCGTGATAAGCGAGATCAGGAGACCCATCATCACAAGTGCTGACAGCACTGCAACCGTGCGCCAGGTGATTCTCAGGTGTGTTCCCTGTGGAGCGGGAGATTCCATCTCCTGTGCTTGATCAATCGCGTCTGCTGGCATCGTCATAGGGGAAGTCTATTGCCCAAACGAAAGCAGAATTCCTACTTCCAGGCTGGCGGTGCACTTACGACTTGTGGCATTGGCGGCCATGGAGATGGTGCAACTCAGAAGACACTCGATAATTTCCTAAGGTTTCATACGCGTGTAGCAGGAATCCCGCCTACGGTTTGGGTCCGTGCACCACGGATTGCATTTCGGTGTTGGAATCATTTCATCCCCCAACCCATTGTTCATGAACCTGGATTACTGACTGTACGGTCCCTTGCACCGCCTTGCCGTGCAGCGATTTGGGTCGTCTGGCCCCTGGTATGCGTCCTGTAGTGAAAATCGCCCTGGATGCCGTAACCCACATGCTGACCCGTGGTAGGTCTGCGGTGACCGCGACGCCTGGCCCCACCGCCCGGCGACGACGGCACCAGCGGGACGCCAGAGAACGCAGCAGTAGACCGGTGTTGGCTGCACTCCCAACCCGGCGGCCATGGCAGGACGGGTCCATTATGGACAGGCGTTTGCGGCGCGCTCCTGACTCGGAATGGGTGCTGATGTACCGGCTCGGACTGAGCCGGAAACGCATCGCTGCCCTCGTGCGCGTTCCGCCCGCGGCCGTCGGCTACCACTTGGTGATCGCCCGCCGCCAGGATCCGGGACTCGAGGCCGAGCACCAGACTGCCGCTGGCGCCGTACCCGTTCCTTGCCCCTCGCCCAAGGATCTTGCCCGCATGGAAGAGTCGCCTGGGTTTCGGCCGAAGGCCGGTTCCCTGAAGGCCGTTCCGGCGACCGGGACGAAAGGTCGATGGCGCGCTGGCTGTCCGGTCGCCGGCGCGAAGCCGCCGAGGGCACCCTGGACCCGGCCTACAGCGACGGTCTTGCCCGGGCGCCCGGGTGGCTGGAAAACCGCAGGGAAGCGGCGGACGAAGCCCGCTGGCGCCAGCGCTTGGACGAGCTCGTGGAGTTCAGGAGGGAAGGCAACGACTGGCCGCGCCACCACGACTATGAATCAGAGCGCGAACACGCGCTGGGCGTGTGGATCCACACCCAGCGGTACAAACGCCACCGTCGCGAACTCGACCCCGTCAAGATCAAGCTCCTCGACGATGCAGTTCCGGGTTGGCGGGCCGGGAGAACCCGGGGTTGCCCACGCCGGCGGTGACCCGAAGGCCGCGCCCTCCCGGCAGCCGTGCGGGCAGGACGTCACGCCTGCGAGTACCCTGAGAGTGGTTCTCCAGCCCCCCCAGCTTGGAGAACCGGAGCCTCCGCGCTTGAGTCCTGGACTCGCGCGGAGGCTTTCCTTATACGCCGGACAGAAACCGCGCGTGGGCACGAGAGTTATCCCACCGGGATAGGCGTCCATCGGGGACACCGTCAGCTACCGGGCCGCGGACATATTAGGCGGCCCGGCAGTCGCGACTCGGTGAATGCTTTGTTGGTGTGAACTGCCTCAGGTCAGTGGAGGACGGGTCCACCCGCCACGGCGAGCTCGCTGATCACGCTGATCGCCTCGTCAACTTCGTCCGCGCTGTCCTGGTCGACATTAGGAAACAGTCCGGGCGCTTCCTCGTCGCCAAGGTGTGGGTACTTCTCTAGGAGGAACCGCCGCCGGTACGCTGTGTTGGCGGCGTCAACGATCCCCTCCAAGGTGGTCCAGTTGAGGGTGCCTCCAACGAGGATCCCGGCTACGGGTACGACTTTGCCGAGCCCTTGCTTGGTAAGGCGAACGCCGAATGCCCTGGCGAACTGTTTCGAGACCTGAGCGACGATTGACTGGTCCAGAATCTCCCAGGTTTTTTTGCGGACGAGTGCTTGGGTGAGCCGCGAGATGTCGGCCATTGCGGCGGACTTCGCGCCGGCTGATATAGCCGTTCCGGCATTGACGACTGACATGATGAAGAGCTTCTCGGCGGGCTCTTCCGGATCGTAGCCGTAGAGCAGCGATACCTCGCCGACGCAGCGGGAACCGAGTGCCAGAACGAATGCGGCGTCGCCAACGAAAGCGCCGGCGATTACTGCGCCCGAAGGCGCCGCCGCGACTCCGCCGGTGAGGGGGATGGCGAGTTCTCCTCCGGAGATCGCGAGCCCTGCAGCTGCTCCCGAGGCTGCCGCGGCTATCGGGTAGCCCCAGCTCGCTCCCCGTCCACGGACAGCGTCGATCTGCTCGAGGTCGAGGCGTCGCAGGTCGGGAAGTGATGCAACGTCGTGTCCGCGTTTCCTGTGCTTTTTCACGACCTGTTTGGGTGAGAGTCCCGCCCGTGAGGCCCGTGCCACCGTCTGCCGCATCGACGCAAAAGCAGCGCCGCTCCAGTTGGCCATGCCGTCGGGTATGGCATCGGCGGCCTTGCGGGCCCCGGTGCCTATTGTCTGAGCGCCCTTGGCGACCATTTCCTGCCCATGCGAAACGGCGGCGTGGGCTCCTGGGCGTTCTTCCAAGTACTTCGACGCACGTTTGCCGAGTTCCGCAGCGCCGCTGGCCACTTGCTCGCCGGCGTCCCTCATCACTCGAGAGAGGGGGCGGCCCTGGAACCATTGGACGTTGCGCCATGCATCGAGCTCATAGGCCGAGGGTTCAGTCATGCCGCCATTGTGCCCCACGATCACGTGTGAAGGACTCCGACACGTGATTGGCCCCGAGCGCTTGAGCACGGGCGGCTCGGCTTCGAAGCTGCGCTGGGCTTAGGCCGTCGATGCGGACGGCGGCATGCGGTGCCCGCCCTTACGGCGTGGATGGCCCCTTCAATTCGACGTAGTAGTCCGGCATTAGCCCGTCTGCGCGCACAGTGTGGCGGGCGCTTACGAGCTTGCTCTAGCCGACCATGTCCATGAGCGGGCGGCGGCGATCTCGTGGGCGAGGGCGCGGAGGGTCGAGTTTCGTGCACGCTGGGAACGTAGACACCTGGGTTTGAGCCGCTCGAAGAGTGTGGCGGGATACGGCGGGCGCCAGGCGCCGGTGATGGTTCTTTTGTCGCCCCCTACAGCTATAGTTTAAATCGAACATATATTCGAATAGGGGCGTGTTGTGGGCGTTGTTGTTGGTCCCCGTGTGATAGATGCGGGCGCATCGTTGTTGTCGGTGCTGATCTCTCCGGTCGCTGTTGCGGCCGGATATCCCTCGCCGGCGCAGGACTACTTCGATGGCCGAATCGACCTGAACGAGCACCTGATCAAAGACATCACCAGTACCTATGTCGTGCGGGTGTCCGGGGAATCGATGGAAGGCGCCGGCATCAGCGACGGCGATGAGCTGATCGTCAACCGGGCCCTGGAACCGGTGGACGGGTCCGTGGTCGTCGCGGTCCTGGACGGCGAACTGACCATCAAACGGCTGCGGATCACCGGAACCGGGGTCGTACTGCAGGCAGAGAACCCGGCCTACCCGGACATCCGGGTCCCGTCCTTATCCGATCTCGTCATCTGGGGCGTCGCGACCCGGTGCCTTCACCATGTTTAAGATGCGCTATTGCGTTAAACGGGAACGTTGCCGGCAGGGGGCAAGCAATGTCTAAGCCAGCTCTCATGCGGCATCAGCCGCAGATCGCGCACGTGGATGTGAACTGCTTCTATGCCTCAGCCGAGCGGGCGTTCGACCCGTCCCTGGAGGGCCGGCCCGTCATCGTGCTCTCCAATAACGACGGCTGCGCCGTCACCCGCTCCCCCGAAGCCAAGGCCCTCGGCATCGCCATGGGTGAGCCGTGGTTCAAACTCGCCCCTCGGGCCAAGGAATGGGGACTCGTTGCCCTCTCGAGCAACTACGAGCTCTACGGGGACATCAGCGCCCGCGTGATGGAACTTCTCGGCCGGTACTCCGCCTGGCTGGAGGTCTACAGCATCGACGAGGCGTTCCTCGGCGTCAAAGGCAACCCGGACGAACTCCTGGCCCTGGGCCGGGACATGAAAGCCACCGTGCGGCGCAATGTCGGCGTCCCGGTCTGCGTCGGGATCGCACCCACGAAGACGCTGGCGAAGCTGGCCAACAAATGGGCCAAGAACAACCCGGCCTTCGACGGCGTCTGCCACTGGGACTCCGTCCCCGCCGCCGAGCGGGAAGGGCTGATGCGCCGCCTGTCCGTGATCGAGATCTGGGGTGTCGCCACCCGGCTGACCAAACGCCTCAATGCCCTGGGCATCCATTCCATCCTTGATCTGTCCCGCGCGGACCCGGTCATGATCCGGGACCGCTTCTCCGTCGTCATGATGCGCACCGTCCTGGAACTGCAGGGCACCCCCTGCATCCCGATGGAGGAAGAGCGGATCGGCCGGGACCAGCTCATCTTCTCCCGCTCCTTCGCCACCCCCATCACCACCGCCGGCGGGATCCGGCAGGTCATGAGCGTCTACGGCCAGCAGGCCTCAGCACGGCTGGCCAAACACGGGCTCCAGGCCAAGGTCCTCACCGCGTTCGCCGGCACCTCCCACTTCAACCCGAAAGACACCTCCTACCCCTCGGTCTGCGTCCCGCTGCCCATTCCCACCGCCGACCCGGTCATCCTGACCAAGGCCGCGCACGCACTCTTGCCCCGCATCTGCGAGGGCATCAGGTACGCCAGGGCCGGGATCATGGTCACCGACCTGCGCCCCAGCGGCAACCAGGCACCCCTGGCCCTGTTCGAAAACCCGCACGAGGAACGCCACGTCGGAACCCTCCTGGAAGACATCACCCGCCGCTACGGGCGCGGCTCCATCGGCCTGGGCCACGGCGGCATCCGCGGCGGACCGGACTGGACCATGAAACGGGACATGCTCTCCCCCCGCTACACCACCCACTGGGACGAACTCCCCCTCGTCAAAGCCGCCTAACCAAACTTCACCCGCACGACAGCACCACGAAAGAACGTACCCCCATGACCAGCACCATCGAAGCCCCAGCCCAGACCAACGATCTTCAGGTCCGGACCGACCCGGCAGGTAAACCCCTCGCCATCCGCCACGAAGGACGGATCTGGCTGGTCGATCCCGACACGGACTCCCAGCACTGGTACGGACGCGACGCCTGGTGGGACACCCGGCGCACAGCAGCCGTCGGCAGCGGCGACCTGGTCAGCACCGAATTCTGGCGGGTACAGGTCCGCTCCGGTAACCATTCAGCCCTTTGGACCGCGACGCTCCGCCGGGAACCGCTCTCCACCCAGTGGCTCCTGGTCAGCATCAGCGACGCCGACGAAACAGCGGAAGAGGAGTGAACGGCCATCCCATCAACGACCAGACGTGGCAGCGATTAGGACGGAATTCACGCTGCCGATCCTGCAGCAGGCACGGCGCAGGCTCTCAGAGCTCATGGAAGACCCCGAACCCGTGATGCAGCAGCCCGTCCGCGTCTTCATCGACGACGGCACTTTCAGCCTCGGATTCCAGTTCCTCCCCGGCGGACAGCTCCACCCGACCGTCATAGAGCTTTTCCGGAGGGCGATGGGACTGAATTTCCCCCATAACTACTTCACAGTCTGGATGGTCAGCCCTTCCAGAGACCTTGCGGGCTCCCGTCCCGTTGACCACCTCAAAGCCGGCCCCGCTCCCTCACTGCACGCGCTGGAATCCTTCCGGTGGCATCAGAACTGGCCCTTGACTGCCCTGGCGGGGTGCGCAGCTTTGGCCTACGGGACTCATCTATGAAAGCCCGGATGTGGCGGCCCTCGCCATGACGCGGCTCGCCGCCGAAGAATCCGGCCTGGAGGCACGCATGCTCGCATTTTGAACGACCTGGAACGACGCAACGGGACTGCCTACCTGCAGCTGGTGGCCATCACACTCGCCCGGGAGCATTTCAAATCCCTGGACGACTTCGCCCGGGCTACGGGGGCAGATTCAACAGCGTTGCTCGACGCCGCCGAAGCAGACGCTACTGGGGACCGCTAGGTGCCAGTGGGCGGGAAGCATACGGATGGGGCTGTGAGTGAATCGCCGGCAACCAATATGCTGAGCCTATGAGGTCCCGTAGAACCGGTAGCAATTTGCCCATTAGGGTGCCGTCGACGCGCTCAGGTGCCCGAACTATCTATCGAAGCAATTGAGATGAAGACACCTGCACTGCGGCAGATCACGTCCTGGGAAGCAGCAGAATCGAATGCCCGGGACTGGATGCGAGCTTGGGGATTCACGGATGCCCAGCTGACGCTTCCCGGCGCAGACGCTGGACTCGACATACGGTCGCGAGAAGCCGTGGCGCAGGTGAAGTATGAGGCCCGCGACGTCGGTCGACCTTACCTTCAGCTTCTGGTTGGAGCTCGCGGCCGTCACGTGGGGGCTCTCATGCTCTTCTTCACGGGTTCTAAGTACACGGAACAGGCCATTGCATACGCAAACGAAATGGATATCGCCCTATTCCACTACAGGCTGGACGGTTCCATGCAAGCGATGAACAAGCCAGCGGCAGACTTGATTACGAGAGCAGAAAAGACTTCCGAGCCGTCTGTGTCCCACGACGTATCGCCCCGCGCCGCCCATCCTTCCATCCTTACCGCTGGTTCTTCACTTCTTGCGCTGGCCTCACTGATGATCGTCGGCCAGCTCTTCCTGCCGGGCAACCAACGACCGCTTACGGGTGCGGCCCTGGTATTACTGGCACTTGGCGCTTTTGCGCTCTATTGGTCAAAGAGGTCTACCCCTTAGTCCAATAAACCGGAAGCGGCACGACACCAGACGTCGCGGTAAGACAGAGACTCAGATGTTCCCCGACCAATTCTCACGACCCGTCAGTTATAGGGTCTGGATGCAAGCCTGGCCGCCACCGCCAGGACTGTGACAGCCGCCCCGTCATCTTATTCTGGTCAGCTTAACGACGTAATTTCTCGACTGATATTCCAGACCGTCAGTGCATGATGGCAGGATTCGGGCATGAAAACTGATAGGCCTCGGAAGAATCAGATCTATCAGCTACAATACGCCGGACGAGATCAGCAACGACTTCATACGCCCTCCCTGGAACTGGTCCGCCGCCGACTCTCCGATTGATGGAAGACCCTGAGCCGGTCATGCGCCAGCTCGTCCCTGTCTTCATTGACGACGGGACCTTCTGCCCGGGATTCCTGTACCTCCCCGGCGGGCAGCTCCGCCCGCAGGTCGTTGAGCTTTTTCAGCGGGCGATGGAACTGGACATCCCGCACAACTACTTCCGCACAACTACTTCACCGTCTGGATGGTCACGCCGTCCGGAGACATTGCGGGGACCCGCCCGGTTGATCATCTCAAGGCCGACGTCGCTACCCTGCTTCCCGCGCTGGAATTCTTCCGCTGGCGCTAGCACCGGCTCTTGACCGCGCCATCGGGATGGGTAGCGTTGGCCCGTGGGACTCATCTACGACAACCCGGACCTGGCGGTCCTCACGTTGACGCGGCTCGCCGCGGAAGAATCCGAAGGCCCGGGCGCTCTAGAGTGGCTCATGCGTGAATACCTCTGCGACCTGGAACAACGCAACGGCACCGCCTACCTCCAGCTGGTCGCCATCACCCTTGCCCGTGTCCACTTCAAATCCCTGGACGATCTGGCCCGGGCAACCGGGGAAAACTCAACAACACTGCTGGACGCCGCCGAGATGGACGCACTTGAGGCCATGTAGGTACCGGCAGAAAGAAAATAAGCAAGCATCATTTTTGGGACGCGCCTGCCGCTCGGCGAGTAGTAGGATGGCTCGCTAAGCTAGGGCCCCACCTTCACTTCGTGGATGCGGGGCCCACTCCTCTATAAGAAGGACCACGTGTGCCTGAAGACATCCGCATCATCCCGATGGGAGGCGAAACGACTCCAGATTTCCAAGTCCATCAAGCTACAGCCCGGCTGGAGTTAATCGAAGCCATCCGTCGCTCCGGCGATCCCAGCCTGCTCGGAGATTGGAGCGAACAGGTCATTCATAAAGAGCCCGCACAAACGAACAGCCCACCGAACGGCAAGATAACACTCGACGTCCGCGAATATCTGGACGCTTTCGATGTCCGTCAGCTATTGGAGAAGATAGCGGCCTTCCAAGCGGAAATCGACGTTGCCGCATCGTCCGATGAGATCCGCAACCGGCTGCTCACGATCCTGTATCCTCCTGGGTTTCGCTCGATATCATTGCCAATAACTGCGGTTACAGTGCCTGCCTTGAGGGCACCGCTTTACCGGGTGCGAGCAAACATTAGTGACCCGTTTGAAGTACGGTCCGTGGCCGGCGTCTGGGCCCGTCCCGATGGCGGTGCGGCCGGCAGAGTCAACCGCGCAGGACAGCGCATCCTATACTTGGCCGCGGAGACCGCTCACCTCGCCATGGTCGAAGCCAAGCCAAGGGACGGCGACTATGTGGCGGTCAGTCAGTTCATTGCCACAGAACCGATCGTCGTGATCGATATCCGGGCCATGAGGGCACAAGCAAAACTCTCCGTGCGGCAGCAGCGCAAGCTGTCGATCCTGGCCGGATTCTTCAACTCGGTGTTCAACTATTCCGGGCACGACCCAGACAATCCCCGCTACGAAGCTGCGCAAATTATCGCACTCGAGTTTCATTTCCTCCCTGTTGAAGCCACGGGGTGGGGATACAAGTCTGCACTCATCGACTCACCATTCGCATTCAACCTTGCCCTCGATGCCGATCGAGCCAAACACATGCTTCGGCTGACTAACACTCAGATATTCCAGTACAAGGCTGGCGCGACTCCCCAACTCATTCCGCACTCGTCCCTGATACCGGCGGAACCGAATGTCGAGCCCGAAACAGCGCTAATTCCCGGCCGTACAATCCAATTCCGCTGGGACCGACCTCCCCAGCCCCGCTAACGTGGGCCCAAGCGGACCCTCACCACAAGCTGACTCGCTGCTCTGGCTGCGGTTCGCGTTATCGCATACGAAGGATTTCGAGGAGGCTTCGAATCCACAATCCTTCGTTGCGCTTTCACCCCCGGCGGAGGAGTGCAGCATCGGCGATCGGACCCTGCGCGCCGTTGATACTCGAGCTCTGCGGCTAATGGGCTTGACTGCCCATGCCCCCTAGCGTCGCAACAGAAAGGGTTCACGCATCAACATTTCCGGCAGCCCATGGTATGCCAATTTTTCCGGCTTGGATTCCTGGATCTCCGTCGAGCGCCCCAGGCTGGGCTTCCCGTCAACGGGCAACCTCCGGAACGTGTTTTTCGCCTGATCTAAGGCACCAAGCCGCGAATCCTCGATATCTTGCCACCATCACGCGACGTTCTTTGCCACGTCCTACCGTTGCGGTCTACAAACGTAATGCCTAGTAGCTTCGTGCGCCCAAAGGGGTCTGTGGCATCAGAACTCCTGTGGTCCCAGTCAAGCATCCACTCAGACCATTCCGATGAGAAATCGAATGAAACGCTACGGCATTTTCCGGGAAGGACCGTGCCCAAGGTGAATAGGTTCGACTCCGGAATGGCCGGCGCGGGAGGTTCGATCACCGACCACTTTCCAAGTCTCCGGCCGTATTCGTCATCGTGTTCTAGATCGGTTTCCCAGAATTCGATGTTGGACAGAGTCACGCCATCAGTCAAGGAGTCATTGGGTACGAAAACTTGCACTTCCCGGAAAGGGTGCTCGGAGAAGTTCTGCACGAGAATCCGTGCCCCAGAAGCCTCTGCGCTATATCCCCACTCATCGCTCTCCCGAGGAAAGGCCCTAGTATCCGGGCGCAGTTTGATGGCGTCCTCAGCCTCCTTGGCCTCCAAGAAATCCATTTCCAACCGTCGATCACGGCGTTCTTCAAGCTGGGCTTCAGAGGTGGACTTCAGAGTCCTGGCAGCGTAGACAACAGCAAGGATCGTTCCGACTGCACCGAGGCACGTCCCCCATGCTGACCAATCATCGGCGCTCTTGGGCCAGAAGTATCGAGACGTGGGAAGGGTGAACCATCTGAAAGAGCCGAGGAATAGCGCCACCCCAAACGCAATCAGCAACCCAACTACTAGGCGCCGGTCATGCCACCACGGCTTTTTCTCTATAGACATAATTCTGTAAAGGATAGATGCTACGCGGATCTTGAACGACCGCATCACGTCGGGAGGCAGAACTCACGGGCCTTTGGCGTCGACTTCTGTGCAAGTCCGTCGGCGGCCTTGGTGTCGAGCGATTGCCCAGGAGACACAGAAGCCCAGGCACACAACAAGGATGTCTGGCTGATGGCGACGGATGAGTCCACGAAGGACACGACAAACGCAATTGCTTCCATACCACCTTGTGTGCGGCAGTAGCCCTACGCACGGTTTCCGATCATACAGAATAGGGACGGTTCCTGACTCACTCCGACAGTTCATCGATGTTTGTGAGTTTCCGTAGTCGGCTGCACCAAGGGGCGGGGCCGTCAGTTCGTTGTCTTGAGTACTGGCAGAGGGTTTCGCGGCTGATGCCCTATTCGCGGGCCGGACTCTGGCTCAGCGCCGTTATGCGACAGCCTTTGTTAGATAACGACCTCCCTCCCCATACAATTCAAGGCAAGTACGTGCGAGATCGATGAAAGCTGCACGGCAATGGGGACCCTGCCTTGGCTGTGCCAGCCTCGAGCGTTGACGCCCCACTGCCCGTAGCAAAGGAAAGTGGGAGCAGTGGCCGGCAACAACAACGCCAACCTTGTGTGGAGCATCGCAAATATTCTGCGGGGCACCTACAAACCGGCGCAGTACGGGTCGGTGGTCCTCCCCTTCACCATTCTCCGCCGCCTCGACTGCGTCCTGGATTCCACCAAGGACGCGGTCCTCGCCGAGCAGGAAGCCAAGAAGGACCTCAACATCCCGCTGGACACCTTCCTGCAGAAGGCCTCGGGCCACAGCTTCTTCAACACCTCCAAGTTCAACTTCGCCAAGCTCCTGGATGACCCCACCAACATCAAGGCGAACATCCTCAACTACGTCCAGGGCTTCTCAGAGAACACCCGGGACATCTTCGAGCGTTTCGAGTTCTACAAGACGCTCGAGAAGCTGGACAGCTCGGACCTGCTCTACCACGTCACCAAGGACTTCGCCGCGATCGACCTCCACCCAGAGACCATCAGCAACATCGAGATGGGCCTCATGTTCGAGGAACTCATCCGCCGCTTCGCCGAAGCCTCCAACGAAACCGCCGGTGAGCACTTCACCCCGCGCGAGGTCATCCAGCTCATGGTCCAGCTCCTGCTGAACTACGACGACGACGTCCTCACCAAGGAAGGCATCGTCCGGTCCATCTACGATCCCACCGCCGGAACCGGCGGCATGCTCACCGTCGCCCAGGAACACCTCCACTCCCTCAACCCGAGCGCCTCCCTAGTCGCGTATGGCCAGGAAATCAACGACGAGTCCTACGCCATCTGCAAATCGGACCTGCTCATCAAGGGCCAGGACATCTCCAAGATCTCCGTCGGAGACACCCTCGCGAACGACCAGAACATCGGCCAGCAGTTCGACTTCATGCTCTCCAACCCGCCGTTCGGCGTCGAGTGGAAGAAAATCCAGCCGCAGATCCAGAAGGAACACGAACTCCACGGCTTCGACGGCCGCTTCGGTCCGGGCCTGCCTCGCGTCAGCGACGGCTCGCTGCTGTTCCTGCTGCACCTGATCCGCAAGATGCGTCCCGCGCACGACGGCGGCTCCCGCATTGGCATCGTCCTGAACGGATCGCCCCTCTTCACCGGCGGGGCTGGCTCCGGCGAGTCCGAAATCCGCAAATACGTCATTGAGAACGACCTCGTTGAGGCCATCATCGCACTGCCCACGGACATGTTCTACAACACTGGCATCGCCACCTACATCTGGATCCTCTCCAACAGCAAGAGGCAGAAACACTCGGAGCGCGTCGGCAAGATCCAGCTCATCAACGGCGTGGATTTCTTTCAGAAGATGCGCAAGAGCCTTGGCTCCAAACGCAAGGAACTCGGACCCAAGGACATCACCAAGATCGTCCAGCTCTACGGCGCCTTTGAGTACGACGGCGAGACCTCCAAGATCTTCACCAACCAGGACTTCGGCTACTCCACCATCACGGTGGAGCTCCCGTTGAAGCTCAACTTCGCCTGTACGCCCGAGAGGATCGACGCCGTTCTGGCGCAGAAGCCGGTCGAGAAAATGTCCGACGACGACCGGCAGCTGCTCGAAAAGACGCTCACCCGGCTCGGCGAAGACGAGCCGAAGCTCTGGAAGAACCGTGAGGCTTTCCTCAAGGTCCTCAAGTCGGCTCTTGCCGGCGCCGGGCTCAAGCTCGGCGCCCCGGTCCTGAAAACGATCCTGGCTGGGCTCTCCGAACGCGACGAAACAGCCGACGTCTGCCAGAGCCCGAAGGGAACACCCGAGGCAGATACGGATCTCCGCGACACCGAAAACGTCCCGCTGCGTCAGGACATCACGGCCTACTTTGAACGCGAAGTCCTCCCCCACGTCCCCGACGCTTGGATCGACGAAACCAAGACCAAGGTCGGATACGAAATCCCCTTCACCCGGCACTTCTACAAGTACGTAGCGCCCAGGTCGCTGGACGAGATCGACGCCGACCTCAACAAGCTCATCGGCGAGATCACGACTCTGTTGGCCGAGGTCGAGAAGTGACGTACCCTCAATTGGCAGTCCGCCGTGCGGTGGCAGCGATCGAAAGCGGCACCAGCGTAAATGCGATGGACTTCCCATCCGCTGAAGACGAAGTAGGCGTGCTGAAGACTAGTTGTGTTTCCAACGGATACTTCGATGCAACGGAAAACAAAGTCGTGGATCCAGACGAGCTTGACCGCGCGTCCTGTCCAGTCCGTTCCGACAGGCTGATCGTCAGTCGCATGAACACGCCGGCTCTTGTGGGTGCTGCTGGCCACACTCAGCGTGATTATGACAATCTGTATCTTCCGGATCGGCTTTGGCAAGTGCGGACGTCCGAAGCCGCAGTCGCAAGATTTGTCTACTGGTGGATGCAAACGCGGGAATATCGCGACCAGGTTGCCGCCATATGTGTTGGCACCAGCAGTAGCATGCAGAACCTGAGCCAGAATGACTTTCGTTCTTTTCAAATGCCGTTCCCTAGCCACGCGATCCAGAGTGCAATCTCTGAGTTCCTCGACCGCGAAACCGCACAGATCGACGAACTGATCGGCAAGCAGGAGCGGCTCATCAAGCTGCTCGCCGAGAAGCGCCAGGCCGTCATCACCCACGCCGTCACCAAAGGCCTCGACCCAACGGCCCCCACCAAACCCTCCGGCATCCCCTGGCTCGGCGAGGTGCCCGGACACTGGGATGTATTGGGATCGCGTCGCATATTCAGTGAGAGAGGCGAAAGAGCTCGCGCTGACGACGAACAGCTGACTTCGTCGCAGGCATACGGGATTCTGACGCAAGCAAGCTTCGTTGCAATGACGGGGAACCGCGTAACTTCGGTTATCAAGGGCGAAGAGATTCTTAAGCACGTAGAGCCTGACGATTTCGTTATCAGCATGCGAAGTTTCCAAGGTGGCCTTGAGCTTTCGCGCGTACGCGGCAAGATCAGTTCCGCATACGTGATGCTCGTCCCTAACCCATCAGTAGACGTCGAATACTTCCGGTGGCTCTTCAAATGCAATCGATATATCGCTGGCCTGCAGTCGACTAGCAATCTTGTTCGGGACGGTCAAGCCCTCCGGTTCGCAAACTTCGCACTCCTCCACCTCCCAGTCCCGCCTCTTCATGATCAAAAGGCGATCGCAACGGCAATTGGAGAGAAGCTCACAGCGATGGACACACTACAAGAACGTGTAGTGCGGAGCCTTGATCTGTTAGGAGAGCGTCGCTCCGCCCTCATTTCCGCTGCAGTCACCGGCAAAATTGACGTTCGAGAAGGAGCTTCAAAACTATGACTCTGCCTCAGTGGCATGGATTCGTTGATCCGGTTCTGCGGGTCATGTCGGATGGCCATATCCGCCGGAATGCCGAGATCAGGACGGCCGTGGCTGAGCGCACCCGTCTGACCGAAGAGGACATGGCGGAAGTCATGTCCTCCGGTGAGGCTCGTTGGGCCAACAGGATCAACTGGGCGGTCTTCGACTCCATGAAGGCCGGTTTGCTCGTGCGCGAGGCGCGCGGGCAGTACAAGATCAGCGACGAGGGCCTTCGCCGGGTGTCCTCTACTGCGGAAATCACCTATCAGACGCTGCTGGAATACGAGTCGTACCGGGCGTACCAGAACACGTCGAAGGCGCCCAAGAAGACGGTCCTTCCCGGTCTCGAACCGGTTGCCGCCCTCTCCGAAGTTGGAGTCGGCGCCGATCCGTCCGAGGCCCTCGAGCAGTCTGCAGACCAGCTCAATCGAGTTGTCATCGACGAGATTTACCGCAATCTGCTCGAACTCTCTCCCGACGCCTTCGAACGCCTCATTCCGTTTGTCGTGCGAGCGCTTGGCTACGGAACAGACCGCGAAGACAACCTGAAGCCCACGCAGCGATCAGGCGACAAGGGCATCGACGGAATTGTCTGGCAGGACGCGCTCGGGTTCGATCGGGTCTACCTCCAGGCCAAACGCTACTCGGAGGGGAACAATGTCGGAGCACCCGAGGTGCAGGCCTTCAGCGGAGCGTTGGGCCAGTTCCGCGCTACCAAGGGGATCTTCATCACCACCTCGACGTTCACCACCGGAGCGCGAGCTGTCGCACGCGACACCGCACACTACACGCTGATTCTTATCGATGGGCAGCGGCTGGCGTCGCTCATGTTCGAGTACGGCGTCGGTGTCCAGGTCGACCGGACAGTAGTCGTGAAAAAGCTGGACCAGGACTTTTTCGACAGTTTCTAGGGGGACCCGTATGGCGCAGCACAATGAAGTGACCTTCGAGGACGAGATCTGCCAAGCCCTTGCCGCCGAGGGATGGATCTACGAGCCGCACCGCAAGGCCGGCGAACTCTACGACGCAAGCCGCGCGCTTGTGCCGGAGGATGTCTTCGCGTGGCTGGCGGACACCCAGCCGGAGCAGCTGGCCAAGGTCCTGAAGCCTACGGACTCCCCCGCCGAGCACGAGGTGGCGAAGCGGCTGCTCCTGGATCGGCTCTGCAAGGTTTTGGACAAGCCGGCGGCGAAGGAGGCCGGCATGCTCTCCGTGCTGCGCACCGGGTTCAAGGATGTCGCCGCGAAGTTTGAGATGTGCCAGTTCAAGCCGGCCATGGGCCTGAACCCGGAGACCCTGGAGCGGTACGGCAAGGTCCGCCTCCGGGTGCTCCGGCAGGTGCACTACTCCACGGTCGACACCATGAAGAGCATCGACCTGGTGCTGTTCGTCAACGGCCTGCCGGTCGCCACCATCGAGCTCAAGACGGACTTCACGCAGAACATCAATGACGCCATCGAACAGTACCGCAAGGACCGGCTCCCCTGCAACGGCAAGAACAAAGACGAGCCGCTCCTGTCCTTCGGCCGACGCGCCATGGTTCACTTCGCCGTCAGCAACGACGAAATCCAGATGACCACCGAGCTCAAGGGCAAGGACACCTACTTCCTACCCTTCAACCTCGGCGATGACGGCCGTGCCGGCAACCCCGTCAACCCGAAGGGTTCGGCCACCAGCTACCTCTGGGAACAGGTGCTGCAGCGTGACTCCTGGCTGAACATCATCGGCAAGTTCCTGCACCTGCAGATCAGCGACAAGACCAACCCGGTCACGGGCGAGCGGGAAGTCCGGAAATCTTTGCTGTTCCCCCGCTACCACCAGTGGGACGTGGTCAACCAGCTCATCGAAACGGCCCGCTCCGAAGGTCCAGGCCACCGCTACCTGGTCCAGCACTCCGCCGGGTCCGGCAAGACCAACTCCATCGCCTGGACCGCACACCAGCTCAGCTCCCTGCACGGCCCCGGCAATCAGAAGATCTTCGACTCCATCATTGTCGTGACGGACCGGACCGTGCTGGATGCCCAATTACAGGACGCGATCTACCAGATCGAACACAAGTCCGGCGTCGTCGTTCCCATCCGAGGCAACGCTGGCTCCAAATCCGCCGAACTCACCGCGGCTCTGGTGGCCCGGACGCCGATTATCATCGTCACCATCCAGACCTTCCCGTTCGCGCTGAAGGCCATCGCCGAATCCCAGGCATTGAAGGGCCGGAACTTCGCCATCATCGCGGACGAGGCCCACTCCTCGCAGACCGGATCCACCGCGAACAAGCTGAAGAAGGTCCTCTCCGCGGAGGAACTGGCGGACGTCAACGACGGCGGCGAGTTCGACGTCGAAAGCTATCTGGCGGCCGAAATGGCCGAGCGTGCCGACGCCAAGAACATCAGCTACTTCGCCTTCACCGCCACGCCCAAGGCCAAGACGCTGGAGCTGTTCGGCCGCAAGGCTCCGGACGGGCTGCCGCAGCCGTTCCACCTGTACTCCATGCAGCAAGCCATCGAGGAACGCTTCATCCTGGACGTGCTGCAGAACTACACCAGCTACAAGGTGGCCTACCGGCTCACCCACGAGGGTCGGGACTACGACTCGGACGATGCCCAAGTGGAGAAATCCGAGGCGCTGAAGTCGCTCATGAACTGGGTGAAGCTGCACCCCTACAACATCAGCCAGAAGGTCCAGGTGATCGTGGAGCACTTCCGCGCCAACGTCGCCTGGCGCCTCGACGGCAAGGCCAAAGCCATGGTGGTCACCGGCTCCCGCAAGGAAGCCGTGCGGTACAAGCTCGCTATCGACAAGTACATCCACGACGCTGGCTACTCCGGGCTGGGCACCATGGTCGCCTTCTCCGGCGAAGTGAACGACGACGACTCCGGCCCCGAGGCCTTCACCGAGCTCAAAATGAATCCCGGGCTCAAGGGGCGCACACTGCCCGAGGCGTTCGCCACCGACGAGTACAAGATCATGCTGGTGGCCAACAAGTTCCAGACCGGCTTTGACCAGCCACTGCTCGTCGCCATGTACGTGGACAAAAAGCTCTCCGGCGTCTCGGCCGTACAGACGCTCTCCCGTCTCAACCGCACCGCCGTCGGCAAAGACCAGACGTTCGTGCTTGACTTCGTCAACGACCCGGCCGAGATCCTCGCGTCCTTCCAGCCCTACTTCCGCGAGGCCGCACTCGAAGGCGTCTCCGACCCAAACGTCGTGCACGATCTGCAGGCCAAGCTCGACGCCGCACAGATCTACCTTGAGTCCGAGGTGGACGGGCTGGTGAAGTCATATGTCCTGGAGGCCGGCAACAACGCACTCTCCGGCTGGGTGGCCCCGGCGAAGTCACGCTTCAACACCCGGTACAACGCCGCAGCCGCCGAGGGCGACAAGGCCGCCACGGACGAGCTGGACCTGTTCCGGAAGGACCTCGGCTCGTTTGTCCGCGCCTACGACTTCCTCTCCCAGATCGTCGACTTCGCGGACACGGACCTGGAGAAGCGATCGATCTACTACAAGCACCTCCTGCCAGTTCTCCGCGTGAACGACGCGAAGGTGGCGCTGGACCTCTCCGGCGTCGTGCTGGCGAAGTACGCGCTCAAGGACAAGGGACAGGCCCAACTGCAGCTCTCAGGCGAGGACGCACTACTGAAACCGCCGACCGAGGTGGGCACCGGGCAGGCCAAGGATCCTGTCCTGGCGACGTGGGAAGAAATCATCCAGCAGGCCAACCTGCCCTTCGAAGGCGAAGAACTCGACGCGGTAGCGCACTTCGTCGAGGGCGTGCGACGGGAACTGGTGAAGAACGAGACGCTGCAAAAGCAGGCGCAGAACAACTCCCGCAGCCACTTCGGCAGCAGCCCGCACCTGGAAAAGGCCGTCACCGACGCAGTGTCCAACTCCATGGACAGCCACTACAACCTGAGCCTCCAGGCGCTGGGCGACAAGACGAAAATGACGGCGCTGCTGAAAATGCTGAGCGAGCTGGTCTACGAGGAGCTGCAGACATGAGCGTCTGTATGCCTCATCCCGCACAACTCCTTACCCGGCGGCAGTGCTGCGGCGCGTTCGCGCCATTCGAACCCCAAGCCGCTCGGTAACAACGATGCACCCACGTCGGATCGCTCGGCTCATCGAGCTGAAGCAGGAACAACGCTTCCCAGTCATCGGAGAAGGACTTACTCGGCTGGGAGACCATGTTGCTGGCTTGGCCCAGTCTGTGCGGCTCCTCAACGTCGCCGACGATGTCCGCGGCGCGGCCGCACTTGACATCATCTGCACGGAAGAGGCGGCAAAGGCGCTGATTTTGCTGGACATGGCTCGGTGCATGCACAACCAAAAGGAGCTCACCCGAGCCTGCAAGTACTTCTACGACCACCTTGCGCGTAGCATTTACGCCTACGTACATGAAGGAAATCCGTCGCTGTACGCAGAAGTCGAGGGCTACGTCGACGACTGCCGCCCGAGCCATTATCTCGATGGGCCCAATGATGCAGACTGGATCCTCCGCAATGAACTGCAGCGCCGACGCGACACCGCACTCTACGTGGACTACGAGGAAACGGAGCCGGCCAAATACGAGTGGACCGGAGGCGATCCCGACGTGGCCTATGCGCCCCAGCGGATAACGAGACTGGTGCTTGCGATGCGGACCACAGGGATGCTGACAGAGGCCGGTGCCCGGGCTGTCGCCTTTGCCTGGAAGAACTCACCCTTTGATAGCTCAACGCGATGGGAATATTGCCGGGTTCGGAATACTCAGGTTTTGCGCTCCCTGATGCCAGAGGGAAGGGAAATGACGCCCACTCTGGTGGAAGCCTGCGGCATCGTAGAACAGAAATGGACCTTCCCTCTAACGCAGCTGGACCTCTCCCTCGACAAAAGCACCACCATCGAAGAGCTTCAGGAACAGCAGCGATCGCATTACAACCGCGTGATGATGGACGAATACGGCGGGGAAGACTACTACAACGACTACTAGTCGATATTCCCACGCCCCATTGTTCACTTCCCTGAAACTAAGCGGCCGTGGAGCTCGGCACGACCGGGCTTTCGGTTCCCTATGGAACACTGAATCCGGAGTCACTGGCGAGCAGGAAGTCAGACGCTGGAAAGGGATTGAACATGGGGACATACGAATTGTATTGGCACCTCCAGGCGACAGGGGATGTGCGGCTGCTCACCAAGTTCTCACGCCATCAATCCGAGCAAATTCGACAGGCGGTCGCATTGAATTCGGCCACCCCGGCCCCAATCCTCTACACGCTTGCACTGGACGAGAACCCTGACGTCCGAGCTAATGTTGCCGGCAATAGTTCCTGCCCCGAGGACCTCCTTCCACTCCTGCTGGAGGACCCAGTTCCAAGTGTTGGGCGCACAATGGCTCGGAATCCGAATCTTCCCGCAGCGAAGTTCCGTGAGTGGGCGGGGCAGAACCGGCATACTGATGTGTTCCTGGCTCAAAATCCGGCCTGCCCGGAGGACGTCATGCTCCAGTTGATAGACCTTCATCCGCAGACGGACCCGACAGTCGACGTGGCGTCCAACCCGTCCGCCACTCTTAGAGTCCTGGAGGCCATAGCGAATTCAGAGCATGAAGGCGCTCGTGCGGTGCTCGCCACGAACGTAATGCTCCCTCTCCCGCTGCTTCTTAAACTGCTCCGTGATCCCGATGAGCAGGTGCGTACGAATGCCCTAGATGTATTAACCACGGACGTTAGTGACAGGCGGCGTGGATAGGTGACAAAAAGAAGACCTCCGGGTGGAGTGGGGCTTGTCTAGAGTCCAGTTCCACAAACGGAGGTCTTCATGTCCCACCCTAATGCTTTTCTCGCTCCCCGGGGGCGGCTGCAGCTGGCCAGATGCATCGTCGATGACGGGTGGCCGCTGCGCCGGGCCGCCGAGCGGTTCCAGGTGTCCGTGCCGACAGCGGCACGCTGGGCAGACCGTTATCGTGAACACGGCGAGGACGGGATGGAGGACCGCTCCAGCCGCCCGCTGAGGTCTCCCTCGAGAACCCCGCAACGGCGGGAGCGGCGGATCATCACCCTGCGCGTGAACCGGCGGTGGGGGCCGGCCCGGATCGGGTATCTGCTGGGCCTCCAGCCATCCACCGTGCACAAGGTCCTCTCCCGGTTCGGGCTGGCGAAACTGTCCTGGCTGGACCGTGCCACGGCCCGGGTGGTCCGCCGCTACGAGCACGAGAAGCCCAGCGACCTGATCCACGTCGACATCAAGAAACTCGGACGCATTCCCGATGGCGGCGGCCACCGCGTCATGGACCGGGCCGCGGGCAGGAAAAACAAGACAGGGACCGCGGCGAACCGGCGCCCCGGCTACGCCTACCTGCACAACGCCGTGGATGACCACTCCCGCTTCGCCTACACCGAGATCCTCGAGAACGAGAAGAAAGAGACCGCCGCCGGCTTCTGGGAACGCGCCAACGAGGCCTTCAACGCCGCCGGCATCACCGTCAAGCGCGTCCTCACCGACAACGGCTCCTGCTACCGCTCCCACGCCTTCAAAGACGCCCTGGGTCCGGACATCACACACAAACGAACCCGGCCCTACCGGCCCCAGACCAACGGCAAAGTAGAGCGCTTCAACCGCACGATGCTCGAGGAATGGGCCTACGCCCGCCCCTACACCTCAGAGACCGAGCGCGTCGCCGCTTTCCCTGCCTGGCTCCATGACTACAATCATCACCGAGGCCACACCTCACTCAAGGGTCAGCCACCGGCAAGCCGCGTCACTAACCTCCGTGGTTAATACACCTAGACCATTGGAACTGCCCCGTTCAGTTCCTCGAGGCCGCAGCGGGCACAAAGGACTTTGATGTGTGGGCGGCTTTGGCGAGCAATCCCCGGACGCCTGTCTCTGTTCTCACTGAGTTGGGCAGCTATAAGTTCCTGCCCCACGAGTATTCCCTCCCCGCAGACAGTCCAGCCAACTTATGGGTGGAGACGTACGTCGAAGTTCTCGAAGCTCTGGCTTCAAACCCTGCCCTCCCTGCCGAATTACTTGCTCGCCTAGGAGACTCGGACGACGAGAAGGTCTCGTCGAAAGCCCACGCCAATCCCGCGTGGGACTCGTACTGACCCAGTAGTGGTTGGCTCCGGCAAACCTGGATCCCATGAGCAGCCGTCTGAAACCATTGTGGTCGCTGATGCCTGCAGCCCTCACGGGGCGCTCTAACAGCCCCTGAAGCGCACCGGGTCCCGAAAGCTTCAGGGTGTGGCCACAGCCGCCCAGAGAGGGCGCAGGACGCCCGCTGTCGGGCCTGCGTGGATACCCCCTGCTTCGCGTTGTAGCCCAGCGGCGAATCTGGTCGGTAGCAGCCATTTAACAGCCACTCCACAGAGACTCGGAAGGATTTCCGGCGAATCCAGGAGATGGCTCTCGGAAAATGATGAACTCCCAATACAGCAAAACCCCCGGAATCTTGAGGATTCCGGGGGTCTTATCTGGTAGCGGCGGGGAGGCTCGATCTCCCGACCTCACGATTATGAGTCGTGCGCTCTAACCAACTGAGCTACGCCGCCATAAATGAGGAAAACCTGCGCTAAGCCGGTCAAAAACCGCCTTGACACAGGCCCTCATTCAGAGCCCCCCACCGGAATCGATCCGGTGACCTCGTTCTTACCAAGAACGCGCTCTACCACTGAGCTAGGGGGGCAACGAGTAAATACTCTACCGGAAGATTCCGCTCCCAACAAATCGGCCCAGAGGCAGTCCTGAAAGCGTCAAAATCGGCGGAAATCCGGGGCCCCAGGCGCCTGGGAACCCCGCGGGCGCAGCACCGCGGCACCACCGGACGCGCGGATGTGACCAAGGGAACTTAAACGAAAACGGGCCGGCTGGTGGGCCGGCCCGTTTTCAGGGTGGTGCAGTGCCTAGCGGCTGATGGTTACCACTTGGTGCGCGGCTTGCGGGCCGCGTCGGTGCCTACGCCGCGCTCGTTGCGGTCGCTGAAGGAGCGTCCGCCACGGTCAGCGGAGGACCGCTCGCCGTCGTTCTTGCGGAATTCCCGCTTGAAGCCGCCGTTGCCCTTGAAGTTGCCTCCTCGGTCGCCGCCGCCGGAGTAACCGCCACGGTCTCCGCCGCGGCTGCCGCCCTGGCCGCCGCCCTGGTAGCTGCCGCGTTCGCCGGAGGGCTTGCGGCCGTTGTCCAGCTCGAGGTGGATCAGCTCGCCGCCGATCCGGGTGCGGGACAGGGCCTTCAGCTGGTCGGCGCTCAGGTCGGCCGGGAGCTCCACGAGGGAGTGGTCGGCGCGGATGTCAATGCCGCCGATCTGGGCCGAGGAGATGCCGCCTTCGTTGGCAATGGCGCCAACGATCGAACCCGGCATGACGCGCTGACGGCGTCCGACGGCGATCCGGTAGGTGGCGTTGCCCTCGGTCAGGGTGCGGGTCGGGCCGCGGGAGCCGAAGCCGTCCTTGGCGCGCTCGCGCTTCTGGAATTCAGGAGCAGCAGGCAGTTCCTTGACCAGCAGCGGCTGGCCGCCCTGGGCCATCACTGCCAGTGCGGCGGCGATTTCCGCGGCCGGAACGTTGTGCTCTTCCTCGTAGGAGGCGATGAGGTCGCGGAACGACGAAACGTCCTCGGAGGCGAGGGTCTCGGTGATCTTCTCCGCGAACTTGCCCAGGCGCAGGGTGTTGACCGACTCGGCGGTGGGTAGGTGCATCTGCTCCACCGGCTGGCGGGTCGCCTTTTCGATGGACCGCAGCAGGTACTTCTCCCGCGGCGTCATGAACAGGATCGCGTCGCCGGAGCGGCCTGCACGGCCGGTGCGGCCGATGCGGTGCACGTAGGACTCGGTGTCGTGCGGGATGTCGTAGTTGACCACGTGGCTGACTCGCTCAACGTCAAGGCCGCGGGCCGCGACGTCGGTGGCGACCAGGATGTCGATCTTGCCGTCACGCAGGGCCTCGACCGTGCGCTCACGCTGCTGCTGCGGGATGTCGCCGTTGATGGCGGCGGCCTGGAAGCCCCGTGAACGCAGCTTGTCGGCGAGGTCCTCGGTGGCCATCTTGGTCCGGACGAAGGCGATGACGCCTTCGAACGGCTCGACCTCGAGGATGCGGGTCAGCGCGTCGAGCTTGTGCGGGCCCATGACCTGCAGGTAGCGCTGGCGGGTGTTGGCGCCCGTGGTGGTCTTGGACTTGACCTGCACCTCGGCCGGGTTGTTCAGGTACTGCTTGGACAGCCGGCGGATCTGGCTCGGCATCGTGGCGGAGAACAGGGCAACCTGGCGGCCCGCGGGGGTCTGCTGGAAGATCTGCTCCACGTCTTCGGCGAAGCCCATGCGGAGCATCTCGTCAGCCTCGTCCAGTACCAGGTACTGGAGTTCGGACAGGTCGAGGGAACCCTTGGTGATGTGGTCGATCACGCGGCCGGGGGTACCGACAACAACCTGGGCACCGCGGCGCAGGCCGTTGAGCTGGGGGCCGTAGGCGGAGCCGCCGTACACCGGGAGGACGGTGAAGTCGTCGATGTGCTTGGCGTAGGAGGTGAAGGCCTCGGCGACCTGAAGGGCGAGCTCACGGGTCGGAGCGAGCACCAGGGCCTGGGTCTTGCGGGACGGGCCGTTGAGGTCGTGGAGCTCGGCCAGACGGGACAGCGCCGGTACTGCGAATGCTGCAGTCTTACCGGTGCCGGTCTGGGCGAGGCCCACGACGTCGCGGCCTTCGAGCAGCAGCGGAATGGTCGCTGCCTGGATCGGGGACGGCTTCTCGTAGCCAACGTCCTGCAGGGCAGCAAGGACGCGGCCGTCGATGCCGAGGTCCACGAACTTGACGCCTTCTTCTTCGGCGTCTTCTTCCTTCGCGGGGGCAGCCGGGGCGTCGGCCTTCGGTGCGGCTTCGGCAGCAGCCGGAGCGTCGGCCTGCGGTGCGGCTTCGGCAGCGGCCGGAGCGTCGTTGTTCGCAGGAGCCTCGGTGAATACCGGGGCGGAGCCGGCTGCGGGGGCAGCCGTTTCAGAAGTCTCGACGTCGATGTTGACGGTTTCGGTTTCGGTTTCGACGGAGTTGTTCTGATTTTCGGGCATAGGTGAAATATCCTCATCCATAGGGGCCAAGCGGCACAACCCGAGGTGAGCGGAGCCGCAGTACGCGTGACCGAAATCGCCGGGCATACTTTGACCGGCCGGTCACATAGAAGCCCGGCGCTTTCGCAATCCCGTGGCAGGACTTCCCGCTGCATCTCTTGGCTGCTATCCCAGCAGTCTGTACAGCGTTTTCTTTAGCCGGCTCTCCCTATGAAAATGCCCGCATCTCAATGCGCGGGCCCCAACACTTACCAGTCTTGCCTCAATAATTGGGCAGGAAATAAGGGATTTCCGGAGTGGGGGATAGTTCAATTGTAGGGCATGGATCCGCCCATGGGTAACGCAGGGGCCCACGACGGCGGTGAGCTTGGGCACACCGGCGCCGGTCCGGCTACACCCCGAGGCGGCGCTGGAGCTTCGCGAACTCCCCGCGGTACTCGGGCTGGAGGCGGATCTCGCCGTCGGCGTCGGCGTCCCGCAGGACCTCCATGTCCTCGGCCGTGGGGTCGCTGAACCATTTGCCGATGGTCACCCCGTGGGTGGGGACGAAGATCCGGTGGATGTGGTCGCCGGCCTGGATGCTGCCCACCCGCACCACCCGCAGATAGGTCCCGACCCGCCCGGCGTCGCCGAACCGCTTGACCCAGTGCGGTTCACGCATCCGGCGCTGGAAGGTCGCGCAGGGGGTGCGGGGCGAGGTCACTTCGACCTCGACGTCGAGTCCGATCTTCCAACGTTCGCCGATGATGGCGTCCGTGGCGCTGATGCCGGCGACGCGAAGGTTCTCGCCGAAGATCCCCGGCGGGAGTCCACGGCCAAGCTCCGCGGCCCAGTAGTCGGCGTCGTCCTGGGAGTAGGCGTAGAGCGCCTGGTCCTCACCGCCGTGGTGGATCCGGCTGGCCTGGACATCCCCGCGCAGCCCGAGCCTGTGCACCCTGACCGGCCCGGCCACGGGCCGTTTGTCGATCGCTGTCACGCCCACGCTTCCGGGGTCAGCCAGCAACTGGTGTACGCGGCAGACGGCAACTACAGAAGCGGTGTCCATGGCACCAGTGTAGGCCTGGGCGCCCGCGGCCGCCCGACGCTCCTGCCCGGTTGCTTTCCCGCGCACCCCGCAAATGCCCGGCGACACCGGTGTGTTGGCCGGGAGCCGGGGCGGTGTCCGGAAGTAACTGGGCGGGAAGTCCGGGGCGGGCTGCTGCGCCAAGACCGTAGGATGCTGGAATGAGCAACGAGGCTGATTTTCCCCATGGATCTGACGGAACAGAGCTGTCCGACGTCCTGGCGATCGATTCCCTGCTGAGCGCCGGGGAACTGGCCGTCCGGGAGCGGGTCCGCGATTTCACGGAGCAGCGGATCCGCCCGGGCATCGCGGGCTGGTACGACGACGGCGTCTTCCCGCTGGAGCTGGCCCCCGAGCTGGGGGAACTCGGCGTCCTCGGGATGCATCTGGAGGGTTACGGCTGCCCGGGCCGCTCCGCCGTCGAATACGGCCTGGCGGCCATGGAACTGGAGGCCGGCGATTCCGGGATCCGGACGTTCGTCTCCGTGCAGGGCTCGCTGGCCATGACAGCCATCCACAAGTGGGGCTCCGAGGAGCAAAAACAGGAGTGGCTCCCCCGGATGGCCGCCGGCGAACTGATCGGCAGCTTCGCGCTCACCGAGCCCACCGCCGGCTCGGACCCGGCCTCGATGAAGACCTTCGCCCGCCGCGACGGCTCAGGCGATGACGCCGGCTGGATCCTGGACGGCACCAAACGCTGGATCGGGCTCGCCTCGGTGGCCGACGTGCTGGTGGTGTGGGCGATGACCGACGATGGTGTCCGCGGCTTCGTGGTCCCCGCCGGCACCCCCGGGGTCAGCGCGACGCCGATCGGACAAAAGCTCTCGATGCGCGCCTCGATCCAGTGTGATGTCACGTTCGAAGGCGTCCGGCTGGGTCCGGAGGCCCTGCTCCCGGCGGCCCGGGGGCTGCGTGGCCCGTTCAGCTGCCTCAACGAGGCCCGCTACGGGATCGCGTGGGGTGCGATGGGCGCGGCCCGGGACTCCTACGAGGCCGCACTGAAGTATTCGCAGGAGCGCCTGCAGTTCGGCAAGCCCCTCGCGGGGTACCAGCTGACCCAGGAGAAACTCGTGAACATGCTGCTCGAGATCCAGAAGGGCACGCTCGTGGCGCTCCAGCTGGGGCGGCTCAAAGATGCCGGGAAGCTGCGGCCCGAGCAGATCTCGCTGGGGAAGCTGAACAACGTGCGTGAGGCGATCGCGATCGCCCGCGAGGCCCGGACCATCCTGGGCGGGAACGGAATCACGCTGGACTATTCGCCGCTCCGGCACGCCGCCAACCTCGAGTCCGTGAGGACCTACGAGGGCACCGACGAGGTCCACACCCTGGTCCTGGGCCAGCACATCACCGGACTGGCCGCCTTCCGCTAGCCCGGGGCGGTCAGGCGGAGAAGCCGCCGTCGGCCTTGACCAGCTGGCCCGACACCCACCGGCCGTCGGGCGAGAGCAGGAACGCCACCGTCCCGGCGACATCCGCCGGGGTTCCAAGCCGGCCGCCGGGCTGGCGCCGGGCGAGTTCTTCGCGCAGCGGCCGGTCCATCCAGCCGGTGTCCACCGGACCGGGGTTGAGCACGTTGGCGCTGATCCCCTGCGGCCCGAGTTCCCGCGCAGCCGCGGTCACGATCCGGTCCAGTGCGCCCTTGGACGCGCCGTAGGGCAGGTTGAAGGCGGTGTGGTCGCTGGTCATGGCCACGATCGCGCCGCCCCCGGCCGGGGTCTGCCGGGCGAACGCCGCGATCAGCTGCCAGCTGGCACGGGCGTTGACGGCGAAGTGCCGCTCGAAGCTCTCCAAGGACGTGTCGAGGATGCCCGAGTCCACGGATTCCGCGTGGCTGAGCACCAGCCCCTGCAGCGGACCGGCCTCCGCCGCGATGGCCTCCATCAGCCGGTCCACGGCCTGCGGGTCCTGGAAATCTGCCGGCAGCGCGACGACGGCGGCGCCGGTGGCATGGAGTTCCGCGGTGAGCCGTTCGACGTCGTCGGGCTGGACGCCCCACGGCATCCGGGCATCGTAGTCCTGCCAGTAGCTCAGCACGAGGTCCCAGCCGTCGGCCGCCAGCCGTCGCGCGATGCCCGCACCGATTCCCGCCAGCCGGCCGACGCCGGTCACGAGGGCGGTCTTGCGGCGCGCCGGGGGCACAGCAGCCGGGGGCACAGCAGGCGGGGTGGCTTCCATGCGGACCAGCCTAGCGGCAGGCTTCCCGCAGATGCCGCAGCCGGCTAGGCCGGAACGGGCGCAGGCTCCTTCGCGCCGGCGTCCTTGCGGATGGCCGCGCTGATGACGGCGGCGATGGTGCACATCGCCGCGGCGCCGAACCAGGCGTAGGTGTACTGCCCGGTGGCGTCCCGGATGGCTCCGGCGGCCAGTGCCGCGGCGGCCGCACCGAGCTGGTGGGCGGCGAAAACCCAGCCGAACACGACGCTGCCGTCCGCGCCGAAGACCTCGCGGCAGATGGCGGCCGTCGGCGGCACGGTGGCAACCCAGTCCAGCCCGTAGATCACCACGAACACGATCATGCTGGGTTGGACGGTCGCGCTGAGCAGCAGCGGCAGGACCAGCAGGCCAATCCCCCGAAACTGGTAGTAGACCGCGAGCAGGATCCGGGGATTGAAGCGGTCGGTCAGCCAGCCGGAGGCGATTGTCCCCACGATGTCGAAGATCCCGACGATGGCCAGCAGGCCCGCCGCCGTCGTCTGGGACATGCCATGGTCGTGGGCGGAGGGAATGAAGTGGGTGCCGATCAGGCCGTTGGTGGTGGCGCCGCAGATCGCGAACCCCGCGACGAGGGCCCAGAAGGTCCGCACCCTGCTGGCGCGATTGAGCACCTGCAGGGCACGGACGGCGGCATTCCGGTTGGATACCCCGGCTCCGGCGGCGGCGCCCGCCCCGGACCGGGACTCGGGCTCAGCTTCGGCTCCGTAGGGCAACACCCCGGCGTCGGCCGGTGAGTTCTTCAGGAACTTCAGCACCAGCGGCACCACGGCCAGGGCTCCGGCGGCGATCAGCAGCGACGCCTGCCGCCACCCCGGGTCCTGGGCGAGGGCGGCGATGAACGGCAGGAAGACCAGCTGCCCCGCGGCGCTGCCTGCGGTGAGGATGCCGATCACCAGCCCGCGGCTCTTTACGAACCAGGTGTTCGCAATGGTCGCCGCAAAGACCAGCGCCATGGACCCCGTCCCCAGGCCGATCAGCAGCCCCCAGGTCAGCAGGAGCTGCCAGGACTCATTCACCAGCACGGTCAGGGCGCTGCCGGCCCCGATCAGCACCAGCGCCACGGACGTGACAGCGCGGACGCCAAAGCGTTCCATCAGGGCCGCGGCGAAGGGTGCGGTAAGGCCGAAGAGCACCAGGTTGATGCTGATCGCGGCCGAGAGCACCGTGGTGGACCAGCCGAATTCGCTCTGCAGCGGAACCATCAGCACCCCCGGCGCGGCGCGGAAGCCCGCGGCACCGACGAGCGCGAGGAAGGCAACTGCGGCGACGATCCAGGCCGGGTGGATCCGCCGTTTGGGCGCGGGCAGCAGAGTGGTTTCGGGGGCGCTCATGCGGCGGATCCGTTCGCGGGGGTGATGGGACCGGTCGAGGGCGGGGCCGGGGCGGCGGCAAGGGCCACGGGTTCCGGGGTTCGGGTCAGGCTGTGCCAACTCGTGTTGTGTACCGTGAGCCGCTCCCCGCACGCCGTGCAGCTGTCCGCGGACGTCGTGCGCGCGCCGCAGCCCGTGTGGATCACGAACATGTGCGCTTGTTCCGACGGAGCCGGCAGGTGCTTTTCGGCCCAGAGCACGACGGCGTTGAGCACCGGCAGGGCGTCCTCGCCCTTGGCGGTGAGCACGTACTCCTGGCGGGTGCGGCCGCCGTCGTCGTAGGGCTGCCGGATGAGCAGCCCGGCGTCGACGAGTGCCGCGAGGCGTTTGGTGAGGACGGAATCCGCGGCCCCCAGCCGGGACTTCATGGCGTCGAAGCGGCCGTTGCCGAAGAAGACCTCACGGAGGACCAGCATGCCCCAGGGGTCGCCGAGGATGTCCAGGCCGCGGGCCATACTGCAGTTCCGCTGGGACCAGTCGGATCGAAGTGCCATGCCGACCAAACTAGCTGACTATCTTCAAGAAAGCCAGCCTTTTCCCGATCCGCCGGGCAGGCCGGATGGACGCGCTAGGCCCGCTGGCGGAGCGCGACGCGGGAGGGGCGGTAAGCCAGCGCCCAGTACACCAACATGGCGATCCCGCAGAGTACGCCCAGGCTGGCCACGATGAGCTGCCACTGGGTCTGCGGGTCCTTGCCCCATTCGGCCGCCCCGGCCATGACCGACAGGTACTTGGGCGTCAGGTAGAAGGCCAGGGCCGAGAACGCGACGATGATCCACCCGGCGAGGCGCATCCGTCCGTTCCGGGACGGCACCCGGTGGATCGCGAAGCCCATGCAGGGCAGGGCCACGGCCATCCACACCCAGTGGTGGGACCAGGACACCGGGCTGATCAGGAGCATCAGCACGGCGGTGGCGGAGACCGCGACGAAGTTCTCGTCCGCGGCCACCGCCCACGCGATCACGAGCGCGGCCACCGCGGCCAGGGTCAGGGAGAGCACCAGCCACAGCATGCTGGTCAGGCCGGAGTCCGGGAGTCCCAGGTGCAGCAGCAGGCCTTTGACCGAGAGGTTGTCCACGTACGCCGGCCCGCCGATCCGTCCGGTGTCCGGCAGGATCTTGGTCCAGAAGGTGAGCGAGGCCGTGGGCAGGATGGCCCAGGCCAGGCCGATCGAGCCGAAGAAGCCGGCCGCCATCCAGCCGAGGGCCTTGAAATCGCGGCGGACCAGGAAATACAGCCCGAACGCCAGCGGGGTCAGCTTGATCCCGGCCGCGATGCCGATCAGCAGCCCCGCGGGCCAGCGGATCTCCCCGGCCCGGGCTTTCCCGTAGAGCGCGAAGTCGGCAAGGATCAGGCCCATCAGGATGATGTTGATCTGGCCGAAGTCGAAGGTGTCCCGCCAGGGTCCCAGGAGCAGGATCGCGGCCGTGCCGGCCAGGGCCACGGCCCGGAAGCGCCAGTCGGCAAACGCGTTCCGCCAGCTTCCGAGGCGGAAGTAGTGCCGAGCCAGCCAGGCGGACACAATCGCGGCGCCCAGCAGCGCCGTGGTGATGAACACGAGGCTGCCACCGCTCTGGCCCAGCGTCGCCATGGCCGCGAACAGCAGCGCCGCGAACGGCGGGTAGGTGAACGGCAGCCCGTCCCGCGGAGCGTAAAGCTCGTTGACGCCGGTCTCACCGGTCTGGAGCACCCGGCTGCCGCCGTAGAAGTACACCTCGAAATCGTTCATCAGCGGGATGTAGGCCGAGTACAGCACCACCAGGGCGACGACGACGGCGAGCGCGCCGGCCGCCGTCGCGAGCCAGCCGCGCATGGTGGAGGGCGTGGCCCTGGTGGAGGTGGAGGTCACGGGTGCTTAGCTGCCTGACTTGCCGGGCGCAGAGTCAATCTGCGCGAAGGCCTGTTCGAGGTCGGCGATGAGGTCCTCGACGTCCTCGATGCCGCAGGAGAGCCGGATCAGGTTGACCGGGACGGCCAGTTCGGTGCCCTTGACCGAGGCGTGTGTCATTTCCGAGGGGTAGTTCATCAGTGATTCGATCCCGCCGAGGGACTCCGCCAGGGTGAACACGGAGGTCGATTCGGCCACCTTGCGTGCTGCCGACTCGCCGCCCTTGAACTGCACGGAGATCATGCCGCCGAACTTCTTCATCTGCTTTCTGGCGAGCTCGTGCCCCGGGTGGGAGGGCAGTCCCGGGTACAGCACGGCCTCGACCTCGGGGCGCTGCAGCAGCCATTCGGCCACGGCCTGCGCGTTGTCGCTGTGCCGGTCCATCCGGACGCCCAGGGTCTTGAGGCCGCGGGTGGTCAGGAAGGCGTCCATCGGGCCCGAGACGGCACCGACGGCGAACTGCACGAAGCCGATCTTCTCGGCCAGCTCCGCGTCGTTGACGATGATGGCGCCGCCGACGACGTCGGAGTGCCCGCCGATGTACTTGGTGGTGGAGTGCACCACGATGTCGGCGCCGAGGGCAAGCGGGTTCTGCAGGTAGGGCGAGGCGAAGGTGTTGTCCACCACGAGGAGGGCACCGGCGTCGTGCGCCAGCTTGGCGAGGGCCGCGATGTCGGTGATCTTCATCATCGGGTTCGAGGGCGTCTCCACCCAGACCAGGCGGGTTTTGCTGGCCGCAACGGCCTTCGCGACGGCGTCGAGGTTGGACATGTCCACCGGGGTGTTGCCGATGCCCCACTCCCCCAGCACCCGGCTGATCAGCCGGTAGGTGCCGCCGTAGGCGTCGTTGCCGAGGACGATGTGGTCACCGGGGCGGGTGAGCGCGCGGATCATGGAGTCCTCGGCGGCGAGGCCGGAGCTGAAGGAGAACGCGGCGGTCCCGCCTTCCAGCGCGGCCAGCTGCTCCTGCAGCGAGTCGCGGGTGGGGTTGGTGCCGCGGCCGTACTCGTAGCCGGCGCGCAGCACGCCGATCGCTTCCTGGGCATAGGTGGAGGAGAAGTGCACGGGCGGGACGACGGCGCCGGTGCGCGGCTCGAACTCCTGGCCGGCGTGCACGGCGCGGGTGTTGAAGCCGGGGGTTTTCGCGGCGGAGCTTTCTGGCAAAGACATGTGCGTTCCTTTCGGCCGACGGCCGGCGCCCCGGGAGGGCGGTCCGGCTGCCGGGTCAGTTGCTGGGGTCAGATACTGAGGTCAGTGGCGGCGGTCAGTTGCTCAGGTAGGCGAGGAGGTCGTGGCGGGTCAGGATTCCCACCGGAGCGCCGACGAACGTCACCATGAGGGTGTCCGCGTCGGAGAGGAGTTCGCGGGCCGTCGAGATCGATTCGAGCGAACCGATCACCGGCAGCCGGGCCTCCATGTGTTCGGAGATCTTGTCCGAGAGCTTGGCCTCGCCGCGGAACAGCTTGGCGGTCAGGGTGCGTTCGTCGACGGCGCCGAGGACCTCGCCCATCACCACCGGCGGTTCCTGGGACAGCACCGGGATGTGCGAGACGCCGTACTCGTTCATGATGTTGATGACGTCGCGGACGCTCTCGTTCGGGTGGATGTGCACGAGGTCCGGCAGTTCCCCGGTCTTGGCCTTGAGGATCTCGCCCACGGAGGCCTCGTCGCCGCTGGCCAGGAAGCCGTAGGAGCGCATCCACTGGTCGTTGAAGATCTTGGCGAGGTAGCCGCGGCCGGAGTCCGGCAGGATCACGACGACGACGGCGTCGTCCGGCAGGTCCTTGGCGACCTTCAGTGCGGCGACGACGGCCATGCCGGAGGAGCCGCCCACGAGCAGGCCTTCCTCGCGGGCCAGCCGCCGGGTCATCTCGAAGGAGTCGGCGTCACTGACGGCGATGACGTCGTCCGGGACGGACTTGTCGTAGTTGGCGGGCCACATGTCCTCGCCGACACCCTCGACGAAGTACGGCCGGCCGGTACCGCCGGAGTAGACCGAACCAGCCGGGTCCGCGCCGATGATCCTGACCACGCCGCCGTCGGACTCCGCGCGGTGGGCGGAGACTTCCTTGAGGTACCGGCCGGTGCCCGTGATGGTGCCGCCGGTGCCGGCGCCGATCACGCAGTGCGTGATCTTGCCGTCCGTGTCGCGCCAGATTTCCGGGCCGGTGGATTCGTAGTGGCTGGCCGGGGCGGCCGGGTTGGAGAACTGGTCGGGCTTGTAGGCGCCGGGGATCTCGGTGACGAGCCGGTCCGAGACGCCGTAGTAGCTCTGCGGGCTGTCAGGGGGAACGGCGGTGGGCGTCACCACGACCTCCGCGCCGTACGCCTGGAGCACGGCGCGCTTGTCCTCGCCGACCTTGTCCGGCACCACGAAGATGCACCGGTAGCCCTTCTGCTGGGCCACGAGGGCCAGACCGACGCCGGTGTTGCCGGAGGTGGGTTCCACGATGGTGCCGCCGGGCAGGAGCTTGCCGGTGCGTTCGGCCTCCTCGATCATCTTCACCGCAATGCGGTCCTTGATGGATCCGCCGGGGTTCAGGTATTCCAGCTTCACCAGGACCGTGGCCCCGATGCCGTCGGTAACGTGGTGCAGCTTGACGAGCGGCGTATTGCCGATGAGGTCCAGAACGGACTGGGCGTACTTCATAGGTACAAAGTTACCGTCTCCTCCCGCCGGGGGCGGCCCCGGGCACGTCGGGGCGACTCAGGCGCCGATGTCGTTCGCCCCGTTCGCCCCTGCGGTGGCGGCGCCTCCCTCCGGCGCGGCGTTCTGCCACAGGCCGATGATGTTGCCTTCGGTGTCCCGGAAATAGGCGGCCCAGCCCATGGTGCCGACCTCCTGCCGCGGCTGGACAGTGCTGCCGCCCAGGGCATTGATCTTCTCCAGCGCGGCGTCGATGTCCTCCACGTCCACCGTGACAACGGGGGACGTGAGTTCCCCCTCGCGGCGGAACATGCCGCCGTTGATGGAGCCCGGTGCGGAGGGCATGCCCGTCTCATCCGTTGGCGTCGTCATGAGCATGGCGTAACTCATCTCCGGCATGGCATCTATTCTCCAGCCGAACGCCGACCTGTAGAACTCCCGGGCGCGGTTCTCGTCGTCCGCGGGGATCTCGAAATGCACTACTCCGCCAGCCATCACACTCTCCAAGGAACAGGGGTCCGGCCCAAGGCCAGGCGTGGGCGCTCCACACCACAGCCGGAGTCTAGTCCCGGTCGACCCCGGAGTTAAGGGCCGTCCGGCCCCTGCTTCCAACAGGCAGTGACGGCCGCTGTCAGGCGTTCGTGGAATCATGGTCAGATGACCATTGCAGACGTCCCCGCCGGTGTTGCCGCCGCGGCGGACGCCTCGCTGCGATGGCTGCCGGGCGGTCCCTTCGACTTGATGCAGACCGTCGGGACGCTGCTGCGGGGGCTCGGCGATCCGTCCATCCGCACCGCGCCGGATGGCCTCTGGATGGCGTTCACCACGCCGTCGGGTCCGGCCACGCTCCGGCTGACGGTGGCTTGTCCGTCGGACTGTCCGCCGGCGGGTCCCGCCGTCGACGTCCGCGCTTGGGGGCCCGGTGCCGCCGACGCCGCCGCGTCCGCGCCGCGGATGCTGGGCCGCGACGACGACTGGTCCGCCTTTGATGAGCCCGCGTTCCACGCCACCCTCCCCCGGATGGTTGTTGAGGCCCGACGCCGGAACCTCGCCGTGCGGCTGCCCGCCACCGGCCGCCTGATCGACTCCCTGGTGCCCACCATCCTGGAGCAGAAGGTCACCGTGATCGAGGCCCGGCGCGGCTACCGCTACCTGATGTACCGCTTCGGCACCCCGGCGCCCGGCGCCGGTACGGTTGCCCCGGCGAACCTGCTGGTGCAGCCCACCCCCGAGCAGTGGCTGCGCATCCCGTCCTGGGAATGGCACAAGGCCGGGGTCGGTCCGCAGCGGTCGGCGACCGTCATGCGCGCGCTGCGCTCCGCCGTCGCGCTGGAACGGCTCGCCGGGCTCCCGGCCGCGGAGGCCGCCGCGAAGCTGCAGACCATTCCCGGCATCGGCGTGTGGACCGCCGCGGAAGTCGTGCAACGCACGCACGGCTGCCCGGACTCGATTGCGGTGGGCGACTACCACCTTGCGGCGTACGTGGGGGCGGCGCTGACCGGCCGCCGGACCGACGACGCCGGGATGCTCCGGCTGCTGGCCCCATGGGCCGGGCACCGGCAGCGGGTGGTCCGGATGATCGGGCTCAGCGGCTTCCGCAAACCGACCTTCGGCCCGCGGATGACCATCCAGGACCACCGCGGCCACTAGGAACTCCCTCAGGACCGGGGCAGTCCCTGGCTGTGGACGGCCCTGCCTGATGGGTATAGCGTGGCCGCATGGCGCCCGGCAGCCACGGCGCCTGGGCCTCACACTCCCGGAGTACCAGTGATCCACACCCAGAAGCTCACGAAAAACTTCGTCGTCAAGAAGGACACCATCGAGGCGGTCAAAGGCATCGACCTTGACGTGGCCCCTGGCGAACTCGTGGCGTTCCTCGGCCCGAACGGCGCGGGCAAGTCCACCACCCTGCGTATGCTGACAACCCTGCTGAAGCCCACGTCCGGCAGCGCCGCGGTTGCGGGCCTGGACGTCGCAACGGATCCTGCCGGTGTGCGGGCCAGGATCGGCTACATCGGCCAGGGCAACGGCGGCGGCCACAGCTTCCGGGTCATCGACGAGATGGTCATGCAGGGCCGCTTCTACGGTATGAACACGGCGGACGCACTGGCCAGGGCTGATGAGCTGCTCAAGTCCCTGGATCTGACCGACCTCGCGAAACGGACGGTGATCAAGCTCTCCGGCGGCCAGCGGCGGCGGATGGACGTGGCCCTGGGGCTGATGCATTCACCCCGGCTGTTGTTCCTCGACGAACCCTCCACCGGCATGGATCCGCAGAACAGGGCCAATCTCTGGGAGCACATCATGCGCATGCGTGCCGAACACGGCACCACCATTGTGCTGACCACCCATTACATGGACGAGGCGGATGCAATGTCCGAGCGGGTGGTCGTCATTGACCACGGGAGAATCATCGCCGATGACACTCCCGCACGGCTCAAGGCGGATCTCGCCGGCGATCTGCTGTCCGTGGAAGTGGCGGCCGGATCGGCCGCCGCGGTGCGGGGACTGCTGGGGCGGACCGCCACGGAGGGCGAACTCGACGAATCAGAGGACAACGGTGTTGTCCGGTTCCGGTTGCGGCTCACTCATGGCTCCCGGCTGGCCCCGGACCTTTTGAGGCACATGGACGACGCCGGCGCACCCGCGCTCTCACTGGAACTGAAGCCGCCAACCCTGGATGACGTATTCCTTGAACTCACCGGGCGGAGCCTCCGGGAAGGAGCGAAGGTCTGATGCCCGGGAACGGCCCGCGGCCCGACGCCGACCTGAAGCGGCCCGGGACCGGGCAGCTGCTGAGGGACATCTGGTACGTCTTCCTGCGCGAGATGCTGCTTCCCCTGCGGGACCCCTTTTCGCTGGTCTTCTCCCTGCTCCAGCCGCTGATATTTCTCGCCCTGTTCGGGCCTCTTCTCGGATCCGCCGTGGGAGCGCCGGCCTTCGGGGGCCAGTCGACGCTGCAGTGGTTCCTGCCCGGCGTCGTGGTAATGATTGCCCTGTTCGGCACCTCCATGACCGGCTCCAATCTGCAGTACGAACTCATGACCGGTTCCTACGAGCGGATCCTGGCCACCCCGCTGTCCCGGTCCTCGCTGATGATCGGGCGGGCGCTCAAGGAGTGGGCCCCGCTGGTCGTGCAGGGCCTCCTGATCGCCATCGTGTGCGTGCCTTTCGGCTTCGACTTCTACCCGCTTCACGTGCTGTTCGGGCTTGTCATCCTGGGGACCTTCGGCATCGGCCTCGGAGCCCTGTCCTATTCACTGGCGCTGGTTTCCCAGAGCAAGGAGTGGATTTTCTGGGCGGTCCAGCAGACCCTGTTGTTTCCGCTCATGATCCTGTCCGGCATTATGCTGCCCATCGAGGCGGGGCCGGACTGGATGCAGGCGGCGAGCCTGTTCAATCCCCTGACGTACCTTGTCAACGCCGAACGTGAACTCTTCGCCGGGGCCGTGGGGGTGGACACGCTGCTCGGGCTGGCCGCCGCCGGTGCGACAGCCGCCGTCGGGCTGGTCGTGGGCATCCGAACGGTCCAGCGGAGCGCGTATTAGAGGCCCAACCGGGCCACGGCCTCCTGCCGCATGTCCACCTTGCGGATCTTCCCGGAGACGGTCATCGGGAAGTTCTCCCGCACGTCCACGTAGCGCGGGATCTTGTAGTGCGCCAGCCTCCCCCGGCAGAACTCGGCCAGGCTGCCGGCATCCAGCGGGGCGGCACCGGGTTTGAGGATGACGCAGGCCATCAGTTCCTCGCCGTACTTCTCGTCCGGCACGCCGATCACCTGGACGTCCTGGATGTCCGGGTGGGTGTACAGGAACTCCTCGATTTCGCGGGGATAGACGTTCTCGCCGCCCCGGATCACCATGTCCTTGATCCGGCCCTCGATCACGATGTAGCCGTCCTCGTCCATCCGGGCCAGGTCCCCGGTGTGCATCCACCCGTCGGCGTCGATCGCCTCGGCGGTCTTGTCCGGCTGGTTCCAGTAGCCCTTCATGACGGAGTACCCGCGGGTGCACAGCTCGCCGATCTCGCCGCGCTGCATCACGTCGCCGGTCATCGGGTCCACCACCTGGCTTTCCAGGTGCGGCATGGTCCGGCCCACGCTTTGGGTGCGCTGGGCCATCGTGTCCACGCTGCGGGTCATCGTGGACACCGGCGAGGTCTCCGTCATGCCGTAGCAGATGGCGACGTCCGCCATGTTCATCTCCGAGATGACGCGGTTCATCACCTCAATGGGACACAGCGAGCCCGCCATCACCCCGGTCCGCAGGGTGGAGAGGTCGTAGGAGGCAAAGTCCGGCAGGGCGAGTTCGGCGATGAACATCGTGGGCACGCCGTACAGCGACGTCCCGCCGAAGTCCTGCACGGCTTCCAGCGCCGCGGCGGCAGTGAACCCCCGGCCCGGGATGATGGTGGCGCAGCCGTGGCTGAGGGCGGCCAGGTTTCCGATCACCATGCCGAAGCAGTGGTAGAACGGCACCGGCAGCACCACCCGGTCGTGCTCGGTGTACTCCATCAGCTCACCGATCGAGTAGCCGTTGTTCAGGATGTTGTGGTGCGAGAGCGTGGCCCCCTTCGGGAAGCCGGTGGTGCCGGAGGTGTACTGCAGGTTGATCGCGTCGTGGGGGTCCAGCTCGGCCATGCGCGCCTTCAGCACGGAATGGGCGACGTCGTCGGCCCGCTTGAGCAGCTCCGCGAACGTCCGCTCGGCGTCCGTTTCGGGGACGCCTGCCGTGAGGCCGGGCAGGCCCGCGTCGGGCAGGAACACGAGTTCGCGCAGCTCCGGGCATTCGGCGAGCGCCTGCCGGGCCATGCCGGTGTAGTCGCTGTTGCGGTCCGACGGCGCCGCGACCAGCATCCGCATGCCGTTCTGCTTGACCACGAATTCCAGCTCATGGCTGCGGTACGCCGGATTGACGTTGACCAGGACCGCCCCGACCTTGGCCGTCGCGTACTGCAGGATGGTCCACTCGGCGCAGTTCGGGCTCCAGATGCCGATCCGTTCACCCTTGGCCACTCCCAGGGCGAGCAGCGCGCGCGCCACGCGGTCGACGTCGTCGTTCAGCTTGGTGTAACTCCAGCGCCTCGCCTCTTCCCCCGGCACCGCCGCAGCCTCGATCAGTGCGTCCTGATAGGGGAATCTGGCCACGATCCGCTCGAAATTGTCGCCGATGGTTTCCCCGAGCAGCGGGACGTCAGTGTCCCCGGCTGTGTATGCAAGCATGATGTGACGCTACCAACACTCGGCCGTCAAAAGAAGACCAAAGCTTGGATGTCCTACGAAATCTTCGGGACACAATGCCCCCGCCCGGTATTGTGAAAACCATGAGCGCACCCATTGACCTTCAGGCCATCTTCATCCCCAACGACGGCGAGTTCTTCCGTGTGAAGCTCGCGCTGGAGATCGCGATTGACGAGGTGGTCAACGAGCCCGGCTGCATCCGGTACGAGCTGACCGAGGCGAGCGAGGACAAGCTGGTGCTGACCGAACAGTGGGCCTCGCAGGAGGACCTGGACAAGCACTCCAAGGGCACAGCCGTCCAGGACCTCAATGAATCCCTCAGCGCCCTGCTGGCCGAGCCGGTGCGGCTCGTCAAGCTCTAACCAAGTCCCAGAACAGACAACGCGGGGTCGCTCCCCGCCCATTAATCAGAAGATCATGGGCGCGGAGTGACCCCGCGTTGCTGTATGCCGGTCAGGGACTCGCTTAGGCCTCGGGGATCTGGCTGCCATCCTGCTTGCCGGCCGCGGCGGCCTCGGCCTGGGACCGGGCCACGTGTGCGTGGACTTCTTCCATGTCGAGGGCCTTGACGGCGTCCACGACCTGCTCCAGCTGCTGGGCATTCAATGCGCCCGGCTGGGAGAACACGAGCACCTTCTCGCGGAACGCCATCAACGTCGGGATGGACGTAATGCCGGCCTCGGCGGCGAGCTGCTGCTCGGCCTCGGTGTCCACCTTGGAGAAGACGACGTCCTGATGCTTCTCGGAAACTGCGGCGTATGTGGGGCCGAACTGCTTGCACGGGCCGCACCATTCGGCCCAGAAATCGACGAGGACAATGTCATTGTCCTCGACGGTAGATGCGAACTGTTCACCTGTAATGTCTACGGTAGCCATGGGTCAACGGTACGCGAGCAGCCCCGGATTGTCCCCCGCATTTCGCTCTTGGCACATCCATGTGACGGCCCTCCGGCGCACCCTGCCATCCGGTCCGGGGTCCTAGGACCCTAGCCCGCACGGCGGCTACGGTTTACCATCGGCGCCATGCCCCCAGACCCGGGAAACACCACCAGCCAGGCCATCACGGTCGACTCCCTGACCAAGAAGTTCGGCCACCGGGAAGTACTGCACGGCGTCAGCTTCGCCATCGAGAGGGGCTCCGTTTTCGGCGTGATCGGGCCCAACGGCGCGGGCAAGACGACCGTCATGCGGTGCCTGCTGGACATCATCCGGCCCACCGCCGGATCGTCGACTGTGCTCGGCGAGGACCCCCGGACCGCTGGCCCTGCGCTCCGCCGCCGGATCGGTTATCTGCCCGGCGAACTGTTCCTGGAAGGGCGGATCACCGGCCGCAAGCTGCTGTCGCATTACGCGGACATCAGCGGACCCGTCAGGCCCGGCCGGGTCGATGCCCTCGCCGAACGGCTCGGACTGGACCTGGACCGGCACACCCGCAAGCTCTCCAAGGGCAACAAGCAGAAGCTGGGACTCGTCCAGGCCTTTATGCATGATCCCGAGTTGCTCGTGCTGGACGAACCTACCAGCGGACTGGACCCCCTCGTCCAGCAGGAATTCCTCACCATGGTCCGCGAGGCCCAGGCCAACGGGCAGACGGTCTTCCTCAGTTCCCATGTGCTCAGCGAGGTCCAGCAGGCCGCCGACACGGTCGCAATCCTCCGCGATGGCCGCATCATCACCGTCGCCACCGTGGCCAGCCTGCGGGAAGGCGCGGTACGGCACGTGCGGCTCACGGCAACCGGGATTTCGGCGGCCGACGCCGGCGCGCTGCTGGCGCGGGTGCCCGGGATCGGGCACCTCGAGGTGCTGCCGGCGGGCGACGGCGTCGAGCTGTCCGCCACGCTGGGCGGTGCGATCCAGCCGCTGCTCCAGGTCCTGGCCACCCTCAAACTCACCGAACTGGTACTGGAGGACCCGGACCTCGAGGAATCGGTCCTTGAGCTCTACGGCACCATCCGCGGCAACGGCAACGGTCGCCGCGGTCGCCGCGGACGGAAGGGACACGGCGCATGAGGAAACCGCTGCCGCTGTTCAGGCGGGCGTTCGTGGACTCCTGGCGTTCCACCCTCGGGTGGGCGGCGGGGCTCGCCGCCACGATCTTCATCTACCTGCCGCTTTATCCCTCGATCGGCGGAAGCCCGGAGATGCAGGGCGTGATGGATGCCTTCCCGCCGGAGATGATCAAGGCCCTCAACTACGACCAGATCACCTCGGGACCCGGCTACACCCAGGCCACCATGTTCGGGCTGATCGGCTTCATGCTGATGACCATCGCCTCGGTGGCGTGGGGTGCGGCGGCGGTCGGCGGGGACGAGGAGTCGGGCCAGCTGGAACTGACCCTGGCGCACGGCGTGACCCGCACGCAGGTGATCCTGGAGCGGGCGCTGGCCGTCCTGCTGCGCGTGCTGCTGCTCGTGGCCCTGGTGTTTGTGCTGATCCGGCTGCTGACCGATTCCGCGCAGCTGAACATCAGGCCGGAGAACCTTTTCGACGCCTCGGTGCTGTTCGCGGGGCTGAGCATGCTCTCGGGCTCCACGGCGCTGTTCGCCGGAGCGGTGACGGGGCGGAAGACCTACGGGCTGGCCGCCGGTGCCGGGGTCAGCGTCCTGGGCTATGTGTTCAACGCCGTGGGCCGGCAAAGCCAGGAGGTCGACTGGCTCCTGAACCTCTCGCCCTACAGTTGGGCGTACGGCAACAACCCGGTGGCCAACGGGGCGGACTGGGCGGCCGCGGGCTGGCTGTGGGGAATTTCCGCGGCGCTCATGGCGCTCAGCGCGGTAGCGCTAAGCCGGCGCGATGTCGGGACCTAGGGACGTCGGGAACCCGCGACGCCGGGTCCCAGGCGCAGGCAGGCGCGGGCCCGGACCCGCCTAGGCCCAGACGTGGGGTGCCGGGCGCCGCGCGCCCGGCAGGGCGTTCGTTTCGCGCCATTCGTGGATCCATTCGGGCAGTTCAAGATCCGCCGGAGGCGCCCCGAATTCGCGGAGGATGTCCTCCTGGCTGACCGGTTTGCCCTTGCTGACCAGGCGGGTGGCGATGAAGGCGCGGGCGTAGATTTCCCCGTCCACCACCATGCGCTGTTCGAAGTAGATGGCTTTCTCGTCCAGGCCGATGATCTTCGTTTCGATCGTGTACCGCTGCCACAACTGCAGGGACCGGCGGAAGGCGATGGTCTCCCCGGCTGCCACGGGGCTCCATCCCCGGCGGCGCATGGCCTTCCAGGTTCCGCTGCGGGCCATCAGGTCGAACCGGCCCAGGTCCATCAGGGAGAAATACATGCCGTTGTTGACATGCATCGCGATGTCAATGTCTGTGGGCAGGACTTTCAGCGGCAGCGACGACGTGTCCCAGATGCTCAGCGGGGAGCGGCGGGAGGACGTGAACAGCAGGACGAGCGTGCGGAGGAGCAGATGCATGGGGACTATGTTACCCGTGAGTAACAACGCTGCCAAGGACCGAAACCGTGGCTTTGTGTCCGGGACCGCGGACCAGCCAGCAGTTGTTGGCCCCGATCACCCGCTGCTCCCCCGGGTCCGCATGCGGCAGCCCCGACGATGGCCCGCTCTGGCGCAATCTGCGGGTCCACGTCTTCGCTGCGGTGGAGCAGAACGGTGGTCACCTCACTTGGCGTCCGGCTGTGCATGGGATCCAGATAGGCCGGCAGGAAGTATTCGGCGCTGCCTCCGTGGTCAACCAGCACCACAGCGATCCGCGGCGGCCGGCTGCCCCCAGCCTGTTGCCGGGCCTCCGCCATGAACTGGTCGAAGATCACGGGAGTCGTCACGGTATCCGGGCCGCCGCCTACCAAGAAGATGCTCATGGCTTCAACGTACCCGGCTCGCTGCGACGTGGGGCAGGAAATGAGTATTACGCTGTGCGGATGACACCAGAGCCGACCGTCCGGGCCGCCGTGCTGGACGACGCCGCCGGCATTGCCCGGGTGCACCTTCAGGCCTGGCGTGAGAGCTACGCCCATCTGCTGCCCGCCTCATCCCTGGCCGGGCTGCAACAAGGCCCGCGGGAGGCCAGATGGCGCGGGATCATCACCGCTGCCACCTCGGACATCTGGGTATCCTGCGCGGGCAAGGAGATTGTCGGGTGGGCGAGCGCGGGCGCCGGCCGCGATGACGACGGACCCCGCCCCAGGGAATTGGAGGGCATCTACGTGCTCGCCAGCCAGTACGGCTCGGGGGCGGGGCAGCTACTGTTGGACGCAGCCGTGGGCGACTCGGGCGCCTACCTCTGGATTGCGGAGCAGAATCCCCGCGCTTTCGCCTTTTATCGGCGCAACGGTTTCGTCCCGGACGGGGCCACCGCGGTGCATGAGCTGGCCGGCACCCCGGTCCGGATCCTGCGGATGGTGCGCTGAGCCGACCGGGCGCGGCGTCAGTCCGTGGCGATCAGCTCGGCTTCGAAGCCGTCCGAGTTCACCAGGTAGGCGGCGAAGTGGTCCGGGCCCCCGGCGTGCGGGTACTTCTCCGGGAACAGTTCACACCAGCCGTGCCCGACGGCGGCCGCGGCGAGCGCGTCGACCTGTTGCCGGGTCCCGGCGCTGAAGGCCAGGTGGTTGAGGCCGGGAGCGGTGCGGTCATGCGTCCGGCTGCTGAGGGCAGGGGATTCCTCGACGACGATGTAGGTCGGCCCCCGCCGCCAGCTGCACCCGTCCGGCCAGTCCTGGTAATCCTGGTAGCCCAGCCGGGTCAGGAGCCAGCCCCATTCGTCCCTGGCGCGGCCGAGGTGCGGCACCCACAGTTCAACATGGTGCAGGGCACCGAGCGATTCATCAGTCACCCAGAGAGTCTCGCACGGCCGGGGGTGCCGGTTTCCGCCGGGTCCCGGCACCTCAGTACAGGATGCGCTGGAAGAGGATGTGATCCTGCCAGCCCCCGGCAATGTTGAGGTAGGCCGGTGCCACACCGATTTCCGTGAACCCCGAGCGTATAAGGATCTTCTGTGAGGCGGCGTTGTGCTGCAGGGTCGCTGCCTGCAGCCGGTGCAGGCCCAGCTCGTCCCGGGCCGCGTCGACGGCGAAAGCGACTGCCGCGGAGCCGATCCCGCGCCCGTTATAGTCCTTGTCCACCCAGTACCCGAGGTGGGCGCTGAGGAACGGCCCGCGGACGATGCCGCTGAGCGTCATGAGGCCCACGATGTTGTCCCCGTCCGTCAGCACCCACGGAAGGTCGGATCCCGCGATGAACAGGGCCAGCTTGGACTGGACACTCACCATCTGGCCGTCAACGGTAAAGAATTCCTCGGCCCGCAGCGGCTCCCAGGGCGCCAGGTGTTCGCGGTTACGCCGGTAGGCGGCGCACATGAGTTCCGCGTCGGAGGCTTTCAACACCCGGATCCGGACGCTGCCCGCCAGCGCCCTGCTGGTCCCGGTCATCCGGGAGCCCCGCAAGGCGCCTCAGTCTTCGTCATCGTCGTCGTCGTCGTCTTCGCTCGAATCGGTGCCCCGGACAGTCACGCTCGCCACGCCGTGCAGGTCCATCAGGGGAAGGACCAGGTTGCGCAGCGGATGGCGGCCGAAGAACCGCACCTCCATCGAGACCATCGGTTTCTGCTCGTCCCCGGTCCTCCGGGTGCGCAGGATCGAGGAACTGAACCCCATGGTGGTGGCGATCTCGAGGATCTGCCGCAACACGCCCTGGCCATCAGCGTATTCGATGTGCATCACGCGGTTTCTGTCCACGGAGGGGATTTTGCGGACTGCGGGGCAATCACGAACAGCGTGATGAGGTGGAAGATCGTGAGCACGACGCCCAGGGAGACCATACCGGCCCCGCAGGCCATTCCGACCGCGGCAGCTACCCAGATGGTGGCGGCCGTCGTGAGGCCACGGACCACGTCCCGGCCCTTGAAGATAACGCCGGCGCCCAGGAAGCCGATCCCGCTGACGATCTGGGCCGCGATCCGGGACGGGTCCAGGACGGCTCCGGGCTCCATCACAAAGGCGAAGCCGTACGCGGACACGAGGGTGAAGGCGCACGAGCCGAGTCCCACGAGCACATGGGTCCGGTAGCCCGCGCTCTTTTGCCGGACCTGCCGTTCGATACCGATCAGGGAACACAGCACAAACGTCGCGAGCAGCAGTCCGGCTTCCACCAGGCTTGTGTCGGTGAAGAATGCGAACACGCCACCCGCCTTTCCTCGACCCGTCAATCAGCGGCGGGCCGGCCCGGGATCACTCACCCTTTTGCTGACTCTAGCAATGCGGCGGCTACTCGTCGTCGGACTTTTTTCCGGACCCTTCGTCTGACCAATCACCGGAGCCGTCGTCGGGCGATTTGTCGGGCGCATCGACGCTGTACGGGGCCCGCGGCGTGCCGGAGTACAGCTCATCCAGGCGTTCGTTCAGTGCGTGGGCGAGGATGTCGCGCTGCAACGGGGGCAAAGCCATGGCGCCGTGGATGTAGGCCTCCACCTCGAACTGTCCGGCGTGGCCGCCGAGGGTGAAGTACCTCAGCCACAACTCTTCAATGCCGACGTCGGCATGGCGCAGCGAATCGGCGAATCGCCGCCGCTGTTCGCTCTCCTCGTCGCCCAAGGCCATGCCGTCGTCCTGCGTTAGTTTTCGAAGGGTCTGGCCGTAGCCAGCAATTCTGCCGCGACCAGGGCCAGGGGCTTCCCTGCCTGCCGCGACAGCATCATCAAGTCCCGAAGTGCCCTGTCATCATTGGTACCGTTCCGCGCCATCAGCAGGCCCTTGGCCATGCTGATCGTGTCCCTCTGCGCCAGGGATTCCTGCAGGCGGTCACTCAGCGTCCGGGCAGCCTCACGGGCGTGCGAGTGGATCACAAAGAGCGTAGCCTGTTCGGCAAAGAGCTCGGCCAGACGGACCGCGCCGTTGCCGGCCAACTGTCCGCCGTCGGAGTAGACCTTGACCGCTCCCAGTGCAAGACCGCCGGACAACAGGGGGCAGCTCAGCGAGGATGAAATTCCGAGGGAGGCCGCGGCTGGAGCCCAGCGCCGCCAGCGGCGGTCCGAGGCCAGATCCTCGACCAGGACCGTTTCCCCGCTCGCCCAGGCCGTGATGCACGGGCCTTCCCCCAGCTCGTACTGAAGTGCGTCGGCTTCAGCCACGACGGTGTCGGACGCGGCAGTGGTGTGCCGCTGACCCGAGCTGTTGATCAGGGACACTCCGGCACCGATCGCGCCAGGGATCGCCGCTGTCGCGGCGTCGGTGATTAGCCGGAGGGCGTGGGCTACCGTCTCTTCGGTCAGCAACAGCTTCGTGGCCCGGGCGAAAACAGCGGTGATCTCGTCAGCCAACGGCAGTTCCACGGTCATCTTCACCTCAGGTCCAAACCGGCAGGAGGCCAGCCGGCGCGCATCGCCGCAGGCTCCAAGCATACGGAGTTTCTTCTGAGCCTGACCACCATCTCCGCGACCCGCCTCGGCGGTCCGGAGCCCATGCTGTGTGCGATCACGGTGGAACGGGATGGCTCCCCGGCCACCGTTGCCAGCAGCGGCGAGGACGCGAAACGGCTGGACGAGAAGCAATACGCCTTCGACGACGGCCCGTGCCTGACGGCCTTGCGGCATGGAACCACCGTCCTGGTTCCTGATGTGGCAGCTGACGACCGCTGGGAGCACTACGCCTCCGCGGTATCCGGCGAGGGAATCCGGTCGGTCCTGGCCGTGCCGATCGCCACGGATCCGGGTTCCGCCGCGGCGCTGAACTGCTATTCCCGCACGAGCGGCGTTTTTGACACTGACACTGTCCGGGAGGTGGAGCGCCACGCCGTATTTATGTCCCGAATATTGCGGCTGGCACTGAAGGTCCATCCCCCGGAGATTTACCCGGAGCATCTCCGGTCCGCTTTGAAGTCCCGCGCCGTTGTTGACGCCGCCGTCGCCCTCATCATGGTGCAGAACCGCTACAGCAGGGAACAGTCCATGGAGCTGCTCCACCTGGCCGCCAGGGCGACCGACACGAAGCTCCATGCGATTGCCGCGGATATCCTGCAGGGGGCATCCCTACCTTCGGCGGACCCCCCGCAATAGGATGGGAGAAAGCCGCCGTCCTATCAGCGTGCGGCCGGGAATTGGGGGCAGCTATGCGTGAGGACCGTGCTTTTTCGTCGACGGCGCAAAACGTCAACGGCAGCGCCGGCACGCTGTTGGATCTTTTGCTTGAGAGCACCCAAGCGGGTTCCGGCGTCGACGATTTCCTGGCCGAACTGTCCGGCCTGGCGGCGGAGGAAGTCTCTTACCCGGGACGCGACGTGTCCTGCGGGATCACCGTCGACCGGCGGAAGCAACCTTCCTCAGCAGCGGGCAGCACCGGCGAGGGATCCGCCAGCACGCTTCGGATCCCGCTCGTCCTCGACGGCGAGAGCACAGCGGTCATCAGCTTCTACTCGCCGCTGGTCGAGGCATTCTCCAACGACGAGGTGGAGCAGGCGCACCAGTTTGCCGCGGAAGCCTCGCGGGCACTCGTGCTGGCCCTGAGGATCTCACAGCTCGGCGAATCCCGGGATGACCTTGCCGCCGCCATGCAGTCGAGGACCACCATCGACATAGCTGTCGGGGCCATCATGGCCCAGAACCGGTGCGGGAGGGAATCGGCGTTCAAGATCCTTCGGAATACCTCCAACAACAGAAACATGAAGATCCGCGACGTCGCGGCGGCCGTCGTGGCCTCGATCGCCGGCGATACCGACATGACGGCACGGTTCGAGGAATGAGTCCCCGCGGAGCCGGGGAGGACGCAGTGGAGGATCCCTTCGATCTGGAACGGTTCGTTACGGCCCAGGACTCCGGCGGAACCTACCGGCGTGCCCTCGACGAACTCCGTGCGGGCTCCAAGCGCAGCCACTGGATGTGGTTTGTGTTTCCGCAGATCGCCGGGCTCGGGCAGAGCCCGACCGCCCGGAAGTATGCCGTGACCTCTCTCGATGAAGCGAAGGCTTATCTGGGTCACCCGGTACTTGGTCCACGCTTGGCCGAATGCGCCGGAGCAGTGGCCGGTCTCGAGGGGCGCACCGCGAGGCAGATCTTCGGCGGCACCGACGAGCGGAAGCTGCACTCCTCGATGACCCTCTTCTTCCGGGCGGACCCCCGGCAGGAGGTCTTCCAGGAGGTCCTTGCGAAGTACTTCGACGGGATTCCCGATGCCGCCACGGACCAGCTCCTCGGCAAGGATTAGGGCGCCGCGTCCCATGATCAGCATTGGCTCCATCGTCATCCGTGTCGATGATCTCCAGCGCCAACTGGATTTCTGGACTGCCGCGCTGGACTACGCGCCGCGGCGGCCTCCCGAGGAAGACTTCGTTGTTCTCGAGCCGCGGAATGGGGCCGGCCCGAACATCTCCCTGGACCGTGTCCCGTCGACGGTCCAGATCCCGCCCCGCATCCACCTCGACCTCTATTCGGAGCAGCAGGACCGCGACGTCGACCGGCTCCTGCGTCTCGGTGCGAGCCGGGTGGAATGGAGCAAGCGTCCCGCCGATGCGGACTACGTCATTCTGGCCGATCCAGAGGGCAACCGCTTCTGCGTTGTGGATACGGCCGGACGGTAGCACCGCCAGCGCCGGACCCCGTCACGACAGCGAAGGTACCGCGCCGTACGATTTCGGGATCGCGTAGGGGTTGACCGGCCGGCCCCGGTTCGGCAAGCAAGGTATCGACGCGCGGCGGGAGGCGGAGGAGGATTAAAGGGCAGTCACGATTAGGAGGTCAGTGATGTGCTATCAGTACAACAGGGAGTTCCGGCGGGACATCGAGAAGGATGAACTAAAGGAAACCGAGGTGCGTCCGGAGCCCCGGGCGGAGTCGTCTGGCAACAAGTTCTGGGCGTTCCCCCGCCGCAGCCGGGAATTCACCGTCGAGGAGCCGGCAACAACTGACCGGACCCGCGAGAAGGTCTAACCGGAATACCAAGGAAGGCTCCTCCACGGGGGGCCTTCCGCTCCGTCAGGCTCCGCCGTGCGGGCGTTCCGAAGGACGTGCGGGAGACTGGAAGTCCCCAATACGAAGGCAGGACCGCATTGATCAATCTCCAGCAGGACGCCGAAGGCTTCATCCGCATGAAGCGGCACTTTCCCGGCAGCACCGTCATTTCCGTGACTTTCAATGATGGCTCCTCGGAGGAGTTCACCGGCCAGCAGCTCAACGCCCTTTACGACGAGGCCCTCGCCGTGTACCGGGCAGAGAATCACCTCGACGCGAAGGGATATTCCCGGGCACCGAAAAAGACGGTCCAGCCCGCCAACGCGATCGAGTTCGTCGCGGTGCACCCCGGCATGGCCAAATAGCGCTCTCAAAAACTGTTGACACCGCCGTACGTGCGGAATATTCTACAACCAAATGGTTGTAGATGAGCTGAGAGACGCTGACCTTGACCGCCTGTTCCAGGCGTTCGCGGATGCCACCCGCCGGGACATCGTCACCCGCGTGACGGCCGGCGAGTATTCGGTATCAGGGCTGGCGGAGCACTACGCCATGAGTTTCGCCGCCGTACAAAAGCACGTGGCGGTATTGGAGCGCGCCTCCCTCGTGACGAAGGAACGGCGCGGACGGGAGCAGATCGTGCGGGCCCACCACGATGGCCTACAGCGAGCTCGACGGCTGCTCGATGAGTACGAATCGATCTGGCGGCAGCGGGCTGACCGGATCGCAGACATTCTCGCAGAGGGATAGGAAGAGAGTTCCGTCATGACCGTAATCAGTTCGCACAAGAACGCCGAAGCCCTGAGCTTCACCGTCGTCGCCGAGTTCGATGCCGGCGTCGAGCGGGTCTGGCAGGTCTGGGAAGACCCGCGCAAGCTCGAACGCTGGTGGGGCCCGCCCACCTGGCCCGCGACCTTCGACAGCCACGACTTCGTGGCCGGAGGGAAGGCCAGCTATTACATGACCGGCCCTGACGGCGAGAAGAGCCGGGGATGGTGGCGGTTCACCGCCATCGAGGCCCCACGTCGCCTGGAGTTCGACGACGGATTCGCCGACGAAAACGGCGACCCGGTCCCCGCGATGGGCACGAGCCACGCTGTGATGGAGCTTGAGGCAATCGACAACCGCACGCGGATGACCATGGTGTCGACGTTCGACTCCGCAGATGCCCTGGAGAAGGTGCTCGCCATGGGCATGGAAGAGGGCATGAAACAGGCCCTTGCGCAGATCGACGCCATCCTCGCCGAGACCAAAGTCAGCTGACCGGAACGGGTCCGCAGCTAAAGCCGAAGCCGCAGGGAAGCACCCCCGCAGCTGCCTTCCGGGGCAGCGCGGGGGTGATTTATCGGTTCGAGCGGGCCGGCCAGCCGGTCTAACCGCCGAGGATCTTCGCCTTCTGTACCCCGAACTCCTGCTCCGTGAGAATCCCCTGCTCCTTCAACGCCGCGAGCTCTTTGAGCTGTTGGATGGCGTCGTTGGAGATTCCGCCCGCGGCGGCCGGGGGCGGAGCCGGTTGCTGGTACGCCGCTTGCTGCTGCTGGCCCACTTGTTGGTCGTAGGCCTGCTGCTGCCTCGCCGCGGTCGCGGCATCCTTCTCGGCGAACTTCGAAGCCTGCCTGCGCTGGACGCGGCCGCTGACCGCAGATGCCGTCCCGGCAACGACTGCCGTCCGCGCCATACCCCTAAGCAGTCCCATGATCTTTCTCCTCTCGCATCGCGTTTTGTGTGTCAGGCTACGGGCCGCTTGGCCTCGAGGGCCTCGAGCGCCTCCATCACATCCGGCGCAGGGATCCGCGTACTCGCAACGAGCTCGCCCCCGCCGTCGCGAACGGCCGCCACAAATGGTGCCGCCCAGATGTTTTCGAAGACAATCAGCGCGGCGAGGGTCCCTGGCATAAGCGCGCTTGTTGCTTCGGCGATTTCCTCCTCGCCGAGAAGCCCGGACTGCGCGCCATCGAAATATGCGAACGCCTCCGCGGGACTGCCCGGGTCGGTGAGCTCAAGCACCTCGACCGCGCCGTCCTCGTTCTTCATGACAATGAGGAGATCGAAGAGCCGGATCACACGCTGCTCCACGAGCCTTATGAGCTCGTCACCCGCCCGTCCCGTCAGCCCTGCCATGGGGAACTCGAGGAGCACAAAGTCGACCGGCCCGTGGACCTCAGTCTCCGGCGTGGTTGTCACTGGCTTTCCTCCGTTCTGATTGGAGCGCCCTGTCCGGCACGCTCGTCTAAGTGTGGACGTCGCCTGCCGGGGCGCCACCACCCGCATCGGGTGATCCCGGGGGCGTGTCCTATAGACCACTACAACGCCCGCGGCGGGGTACCCACATCATCCCTTTCGGGTGACCCCAATCGAACGGGCTGGACCCCCGCAATGAGGCGAGAGTGCGGTACGTTTCTCGGACACGACGACGGCCGGGACGCCATCCTGAAGGCTTGGCAGGATGGCGTCGCCTCGGCCCCGGCTGGCCCGGCAACGGGGGTGGTGTCCACCTGGAACCATCCGGCCACCATCGTTGGAGCGATCGCCGGCCTCCGGGCAGTCGGGACCATCCTGGTCTGAAGCGGGAACGCCGGCTTAATATACCGTCCAGCCGCCGCTGGAAAGAGGGCGCTTCCCTGCTCCCCCCGCGATGGGCGGTAAGCTCATCCGAGGTTGAGCGCCCGCCGCGGCTTCGGGACGACCCGGCTACTCTGACGAGTAGGTCCGTGAAGGATGCTCCCCCTCAACGTTGGAGGACGTATGACAAGCACGGAACACCCATCCCCCACCAGCCTCCGGGGTCCTGACGCCCCGGAATGGGCGCGGCTGGAGGACCTGTCTAGGACCCGCCTGCTGGACACACCTTCTGAGGAACGCTTCGACCGGATCACGCGCTTGGCACAGAGCCTTTTCGGGGTCAGCGCAGCCAGCGTGTCGCTCATCGCCGAGAACCGCCAGTACCTCAAATCGTTCGTCGGCCCGCTGTCCCGCGAATCGGACCGAGGCGACGCCTTCTGCGCCGAGACGCTCAAGTCCTCTGAAACCATGATCGTGGAGAACGCCCTCACCGACGAACGTTTCCGGAACAACCCGCTCGTGACGGGCAACCCCCACATCAAGTTCTATGCGGGCCACCCTCTCACCGGACCGGGCGGCACCCATGTTGGGACGTTCTGCATCATCGACCAGTCGCCCCGGTCGTTCGGTGCGGAACAGCAAAGAATCCTCGAGGACCTGACCCAGATCATCCAGCGTGAGATGAACCTTTCATGGGACATTGACCAGGGAGCCCGCACGCAAAGAGCTCTCTTGCCGATCACTCCGCCCGCCCCGGCCGGCTATTCGCTGGGAGTCTGCTTCTATCCCGCCTTCGGGCTCAGCGGGGACTTCTACGACCTCGGCACCACGGTGTCCGGACTCTTCCGCATGACCGTCGGCGACGCCATGGGCAAGGGTGTCGGTCCCGGGCTCGTGGCAGGTGCGGCGCGTTCCGCGTTCGCTGACGCCGGCTGGGACGCGGACCCGTCCCGCCTCCTCCGGGACGTATCTGACCGCATCGACGGGACGCTGGCCCGCGCAGGGTCCTTCGCTTCGGTCTTCCACGCTGTCATCGACCCTGCAACTGGCACCGGCCTCTATGCGGACGCCGGCCAGGGATTGACCCACATCCTGCGCGCCGACGGCACCGTCGAGCGCCTGCCCCCCACAGGACCACCGCTGGGGCTGGTCCCCGGTGCGGCCTGGAACCAGCGCCCCATCGCGCTGTCTCCCGGAGACGCGGTCCTGATTCCGACCGACGGCCTCCTCGACCTCCACGGCGGCGACCTCGGCCTGCTCGCCGCCGCCATGACGGATTGCCGGACGCAGGACGACGCGGACGCCGCCGTAAAAAAATTGTGCGACCGGCGGGGAAAATCCGTCGTCCTGGACGACATCACGGCCGTCCTTTTCCAGCGCGCGCCGGGCCGAAGCTAAGCTCCGACACCGGTCCAAGGCCGCCAGGCGTCTCGCTGGAGCTATCAGCGCCAAAGGATCGGTAGGATTCATGGGGACAAGAGCTGGGGAAGTCTGGATTTAGGGGAATCAGTGGCGGCAACGGCAATGCGGGAAGCCGTCGTGACGGGTGTGGACGGACAACCATGGCAGCGGCCACGGATGGCGGCCATTATGACGGGTGTGGACGAGCTGTCGCCGCTTCGGAAACAGCTGCCGTTCGCGCTGTTCTTTGTCGTCGCCGCAGCGATGAGCAGCGCGATCGCGACCCTGACGGTCAGTGACTGGACGGCGCTGGCAGCCGGGGCGGTGCTGACGGCAGCGGCCACCGGCTTCGCCGCCGTGGCGGGCAAACCGGAGCTGGCACGCTTTGCCATCATTGTCCCTTCCTTGGATTTCCTGGCAGCCGGAGCCTTGCGGCACGGCACGGGGGAAAGCCACTCCATCTATGCCTCGATTGTCCTGCTGCCGGTGCTCTGGTTCGCCGCTATGCAGGGCCGCCGCCACGTGGCCTACGCGGCTGTAGGAGCGACAGTGGCCATCATGGTCCCGTTTGCTCTCGGGTCGAGCATCGACGCGAACCCCAACGAGCTCTTCCGCGGGCTGTTCAGCACGATGATCTTCGTCCTGGGCGCCCTTGTGGTCAATGAATTGGCGCAACGGGCGCGACGCCGGCTCCACACCGCGCGCGAGCAGGCGGCCGCCGCCACTGCCGAACTCAGCCGCGCCGCCCAGATCCAGCGCTTCCTGCTGCCCAAGGACGCCGCTCCCCTCCCCGGCTACCAGACAGCCGGCGCCTGCATCCCCTCCACCGCCGTCGGAGGGGACTTCTTCGACTGGTACCTCATCGAAGAGGGGCTCGGCTTCACCCTCGGTGACGTCATGGGCAAGGGAGCCGGCGCCGGCATGATCGCCGCCACGACGCGGGCCGTCATTCGCAGTGCCCGAAACAGCGGTGACCCTGCGACCGCCCTGACCCTTACGCAGGATTGCCTGGCTACCGACCTGAGCCAGGCGGGAACCTTCGCGACGCTCTTCCACGCCCGGCTCAGGGCCTCCGACGGGCGGATCCTGTTCGCCGACGCCGGCCACGGCCTGACCCTGGTGGTCCGCGCGGCGGGCACCTGGGAGAGGCTCGTCTCTGACAACTTCCCGGTCGGATTGCTCCCCGACACCCGCTGGGAGTCCCTGGAAACACGGCTGGGCCCCGGCGACATGATTGTCAGCTTCAGCGACGGAGTCCTGGACCTCTATGACGGAACACTCGCCGCGGTTGACGAGATCGGACGGCTCGCCGTCTGCGCGGGGTCCGCGGAAGAGCTCGTCGATGCCGTGCGCCGGCGGGCACAGGGAACCCCCAACCCCGATGACGTGACCATCCTGGCCGTCCGGCGGGACGACCTGGGCGACCTGAACGCTCACGCCGGTGAAACCCCATGAGGCCCTTCTGGGTCCGGCTCGTCGTCGTACTGACGGTGCTTACCGGGGTGAACTACATTGCCTGGCGCTGGCTGGCGTCGCTGAACTGGGACGCCTGGTGGATCGCCGTGCCGCTCGTCGTCGCCGAAACGTACAGCCTCATCGATGTGATGCTCTTCGGGATGACGGTCTGGCGGCTCAAGACCCGCACCCCGCCGTCACCGGCTCCTGCGGACGCCACTGTCGACGTTTTCATCACGACGTACAACGAGCCGCTGGATCTGGTGATGACGACGGCGCTGGCCGCCAAGCAGATCCGGCACCCGCACAGCACCTGGATTCTTGACGATGGTGACCGGCCCGAACTCCGGGACCTGGCCGCCGCGCACGGTCTGGGGTACGTGACCCGCAGTGCGGCGTGGAGCGGGATGCCCCGGCACGCCAAAGCCGGGAACCTGAACAACGCGCTGATGATGACCTCAGGGGAGTTCCTGCTCATCCTGGACGCGGACCAGATCCCCGAACCGGACATTCTGGACAAGACGCTGGGCTACTTCAACAACCGCAGGATTGCCCTCGTCCAGACACCCCAGTACTTCATCAACGTCCCGGCGGACGATCCCCTGGGCAGCCAGGCTCCGTTGTTCTACGGCCCGATCCAGCAGGGCAAGGACGGCTGGAATGCTGCCTTCTTCTGCGGCTCCAACGCCGTCCTCCGGCGGGAAGCCCTGATGCAGCTGGGGCTGGTTGGCTACGTCAAGGAAACGGAAAAGAGCGTCCGGCGCGCCCTCGGCGCCTCCCAGGCCGCTATCCGGAAGGCGCGCAAAGCAGCCTCCAGCGAATCCGTCCTCCTGCAGCAGACCCTCGACGAAGTCGAAGCGGCGACCCAGGAGGCCCGCCGCCAGCTCGACGCCGGCGGGTCATTGAGCGAGATCACCTACCGGGCGCGGCGGCGGGTGGACCAGGCGGTCCAGTCGCTGGTGCTGGCGGACGTGTCCGCCCTGCAGGCCGATCTGGAGGAAATCGCAGCGATGTCCCCGGTGGAGATCGGTGAAGCGGGCGTGCCCGTGGTGACCGACGATGCGGTGCAGCGGATGGCGGCCCGTGACTGGTCCCCGCTCGGTGCCATCGAGTCCGTCCAGGCGGTGCTGGACGCCCTGTCGGTGGAACGGACCGACGAGGCCCAGCCTGTGATGCCGCTGGCCACGATCTCCGTGACCGAGGATATGGCAACGGCCATGCGGCTGCACGCCATGGGCTGGCAGAGTGTGTACCACCATGAAGTCCTGGCTAACGGGCTGGCACCGGAGGACATCGGCACCATGCTGACCCAGCGGCTCCGCTGGGCCCAGGGCACCATGCAGGTGTTCCTGCGGGAAAACCCGCTGGTCCAGCGGGGACTCAAGCTGGGCCAGCGGCTCATGTACTTTGCGACCATGTGGACCTACCTCAGCGGCTTCGCCGCCGTCGTCTACTTCGCCGCACCGATCGTTTATCTGCTCTTCGGAATCCTGCCCGTCACCAGCCTCAGCACCGACTTCTTTGTCCGGTTCATACCGTTCATGGTGGTGAACCAGCTCCTGTTCGCCATCGCCGGGAAGGGTATCCCCACGTGGCGCGGGCAGCAGTACAGCCTCGCGTTGTTCCCGACCTGGATCAAAGCCTGCACGACGGCGGCCCGGAACGTCTGGTTCGGACGCCCGCTCGGATTCGCCGTCACCCCCAAGGACCGCCAGTCTGGCGGCCCGCGGTGGAGCCTGATCCGCCCGCAGATTGCGGTGTCCGTCTTGCTGGTCATCGCGGCTGTCGTGGGGATTGGGCGGCTTGCTGCCGGAATGTCCGAACCGATCGGCACACTGGTCAACGTACTCTGGGTGGTGTTTGACCTCATCGTCATGAGTATCCTGTTCCGGGCCGTCAGGTACCGCGGGTACCCGGGTGGCGATTCCCACGATGAGACCGACAGCACCACCGAGTCATCCAAAGAAAGGGCCATCCGTGGACCTGAGCTATGAAGTGAAAGACAGCTACGCCGAGATAACGGCCGCCGGCCGGCTCAACATGGTGTCAGCGCCGAAACTGCGGGAAATGGTTGCGGAAGTTGTTGCGGCGGGCTCCTCGAGGATCGTGATCAACCTGGAAGAGACGGCGTTTATGGACTCTTCCGGCCTCGGAGCCCTGATCGGATGCCTCAAGGCCGCCCGGCAGGCCGGCGGCGACCTTCGGATCGCGGCAGTCCAGCCCCAGGTTCAAATGGTCCTTGGCCTGACCAGCATGGACAAAGTCCTGACGTCGTACCCCTCCGCAGCCGAAGCTTTCGGCGATGACTGACGTCCTCGCCCGGCGGACGCTGCGCCAGGCGGCACGTCCGGAAGTCATCGAGGCCGTGCACACCGAGCTGGATGGGCTGTGGGACGACGCTTCCTTTGTTCCGGACATGGACCGCATGACATTCGCCACGGCCGTCATCGAGGCTGCCAGCAACGTGGTGCAGCATGCCGTTCCCGAATCCTCGGAGCCGGTGGAACTCGGGGTCGACATCAGCGTCACGCCCATCAGGCTCGAGGCGCGGGTCAGCGCCTTCGGCGCAGCTTCCCCCGACCCCATTGATACGGAAGCGGCCATGCCCGACGGCGAGGCTGAATCCGGGCGCGGCCTCGCGCTCATCCGCGCCCTCGTCACCACCGTGACGTTCAAGCGCCAGGACGGGACGAACACCTGGATCCTGTCAAAGTCCCCACTGCACAACTAAGCGGAATGCTTGGACAATCCTCGGGATGTCCTGCGTCTTTTTAGCCCCCGGGGCGGGCCGGCCGTAGCGGACACTGGAAACTACGGCTTCCGGTGGAGGCCGGGTACCGTCACGATGCCCCGCCGTACCCGGCGCCCGGCCGAGGAGTTTTCGATGAAGCCGATAAGAAGCCTGGCGTGCATCCTGGCGCTGGTGGTCGTGAGCCTGTCGCTGGCAGCGGTCCCCGCGCAGGCCGCAGCCGCGGCCATCAGCCTTAGTCCGGCCCAGGGCCCGGCGGGAACCACGGTCACCGTCACCGGCACCGGTTTCCCGAAAAAGAGCTCCGGGATCCTCAGCGCCGGCACCAGCTCCGCCGCCTTCAAGGTGGGCGCCTCCGGATACTTCAGCGCCGCCGTCGTCATCCCGCAGACTTCCCAGCCGGTCCTTGACGTCCAGGCCACTGCCGGGACCGTCAAGGCCTCGGCGGCCTTCACCGTCGTCGCGGCCCCAGTGACCGACACTGCGCCGCCGCCACCGGCCATCAGCAGCGCGCCGCTGCGCTTCGGCGTCGGCACGCCGGGCGGGCCGCTGGCATCGGCGGAACTGGACCAGGCCGCGTCCCTTGCCGGCGAGGTGCCGTCCGTCATCCTGTCCTACAAGGACTTCAACCAGGCCCCGCCCGTTCCGGAGCTGGACGCCGCCCGCAGCCGGGGCGCCACGACCCTGCTGACGTGGGAGCCCTGGGCCTGGGGCGGCGGAACCGAACAGCCCGCCTATGCCCTCGACCGCGTCACGGCCGGCGACTTCGACCCCTATCTGCGGCAGTGGGGCGCGGCGCTGGCGTCCTGGGGGCATCCGGTGATGCTGCGCTTCGGGCACGAGATGAACGGCAACTGGTACCCGTGGTCCGAGGGCGTCAACGGCAACGGACCCGGTGATTACGCCGCCGCGTGGCGGCACGTTCACGACGTCGTCGCTGCCACCGGCGCCGCCAACATCACGTGGGTCTGGAATCCCAACGTCCCCTATTTCGGGTCGACCCCGCTTGCCGGCCTGTACCCCGGCCCCGGCTACGTGGACGCGGTGGCACTCGACGGGTACAACTGGGGCACGTCGGCGGCCTGGAGCAGCTGGATCTCGCCGACGGAACTCTTTGGCCCAGGCCTGGCCGAACTCAGACGGCTCGCGCCCGGCAAACAGGTGCTCATCGCAGAAACATCGTCCGCGGAACAGGGCGGCTCGAAAGCGGACTGGAACACGGCACTGATCAGCTACCTTGCAGCGCAGTCCGACGTCACAGCGGTGGTCTGGTTCAACTTCAACAAGGAAACAGACTGGCGGATCAACAGCAGCACCAGCTCCGCCACGGCGCTGGCCGCTGCCCTCGCCGAGCGCCGCCAATAGCGGGATGCCACCTCCGGCGGGACGCTCTGCACGTTCCGCTACAGCCTCTGGCGCGGGTTTTCCTGCTTGCGCGGCCCCCGAGTCGGGACGCGCAGCAAGTTCCGCTACGCTTCCGGACGCGCGCTGCGCGGATCCGGGGTGCCGCCGTCCGAATCCGCGCGCCGCGTCCGAAACAGGCGCGGAAACTGGGTCCTGGCGGGCACTCCGGTCTGAGGCAGGAAAAGAAAAAGCCTCCGGAACCTGTTGGTTCCGGAGGCTTTTCCAAGGGTGGCAGATGAGGGATTCGAACCCCCGTAGGCGTTGCCAGCTGATTTACAGTCAGCCCCCTTTGGCCGCTCGGGTAATCTGCCGAACTTCAAAAGAAGATCACTCGCGGCTTCCATCGTCAGAACGCCTGTTTCCAGTCCGTTCCGCTTCCAGTAACCGCGGGCAAGACAACTTTACAGAACTTCTGCCGAAGAATCGAATCGGCGCTTTTGGGCCCCAAAAACCCCGGAAAATCAGGCTTCTCCCAGGATGCGGCTGGCAAGTTTGGACTCGAACTTCGCAGCCTGCTCCTCCGTGATCTGGTTCAGCTGGACGGCACGCGCTAGATCGGCGTGGACGCCGTCCAGCCGCGACGAGGCATCCGCGGCCGGGCTGAAGATGATGGAGGCCGCCAGCGTCGCGGCCGCCATCGAGGACGCGGCGGCGGCGATACCGCCGGCGGCAGCTGCCGTGGAGCGGATCACATTCCGGCCGGGCTTGTTCTGCATGAGCTCTACCTTTCGAGCGACTCTTCCAACTCCTGCAACTCTGCCCCCCGAAACTTCGTTCCCGCCCTGACTCAGCTTTGAGCGGACTGTGAACGGGACTATGAAGGCGACAATGTCCCGCCGGCCTTCACATCAGGGGCATCCGTACTAGGCTGGATTGCAGAAACAACGGCCCCTCACCGGGCACCCCCCAACCACCAGGAGGACAGTCATGGCAGGCGAATCCACATTCGACGTCGTCAGCAAGGTCGACAAGCAGGAAGTCGCCAACGCGCTGAACCAGGCCCAGAAGGAACTGGTCCAGCGCTACGACTTCAAGGGCGTCGGCGCCGAGGTCGACTTCAGCGGCGAGAAGATCCTCATGAAGGCCAACTCCGAAGAGCGTGTCCTCGCGGTCCTGGACGTGCTGCAGTCCAAGCTCATCCGCCGCGGCATCTCTTTGAAGTCCCTCGAGACGGGTGAGCCGTACGCTTCCGGCAAGGAGTTCCGGCTCGAGGCCACCATCAAGGAGGGCATCGCGCAGGACCTCGCGAAGAAGATCAACAAGCTCATCCGCGACGAGGCCCCCAAATCCGTCAAGTCGCAGATCCAGGGCGACGAGCTCCGCGTGACCTCCAAGTCCCGCGACGACCTGCAGGAGACCATGAACCTGCTGAAGGGCTTCGACGAGGCCGACCTGCAGTTCGTGAACTTCCGCAGCTAGTTATCTCTCCGCGGCGCAGAGTCTCCCCGGGGACCCCTGGCACCCCGGTTAGACCCGCAGGGCTAGCCCAGCGGCCTGCCTGCCATCCGCTCCAGCCGGCCGATCCGCTCGCTCATCGGCGGGTGGGTCGAGAACATTTTCGCGGCACCACCGCCGCGGAACGGGTTCGCGATCATCAGGTGCGAGGCGTTGACCAGCCGCTGGTCCTGCGGCAGCGGCGCGAGTTGGACGCCCTGCTCGATCTTGCGCAGGGCTGAGGCGAGCGCCAGCGGGTCTCCGGTGAGCTTGGAACCGTCCTCGTCGGCGTCGAACTCCCGGGTGCGGGAGATGGCCATCTGGATCAGCGAGGCAGCAAACGGTGCCAGCAGTGCCATCGCGATCGCGGCGAGCGGATTGGCGTTCCGCCGGTCCCCGCCGCCGCCGAAAATCAGGAACATCTGCGCCACCGAGGTGATGACGCCGGCGACGGCGGCGGCCACCGAGGAGGTCAGGATGTCCCGGTTGTAGACGTGCATCAGTTCGTGGCCCAGCACGCCGCGCAGTTCCCGGGCGTCGAGCAGCCGGAGGATGCCTTCGGTGCAGCACACCGCGGCGTTTTGCGGGTTCCGTCCGGTCGCGAAGGCGTTCGGGGCCATCGTCGGCGAGAGGTAGATCCGCGGCATCGGCTGCTGCGCCGTGGCGGAGAGCTCCCGGACAATCTGGTAGAGCTGCGGCGCCTGGGCCTCCGTCACGGGATAGGCCTGCATGGCCCGGATGGCGATTTTGTCACTGTTCCAGTAGCCGTAGGCCGTGGTGGCGACGCCGATCAGGGCCATGATCCAGATCGGTGCGGCACTGCGCATGCTGGAGGCCATCAGCGCGCCGAGTCCCAGCAGCACGGCCCACAGCACACCGAATAGGGCCGCGGTCTTCAGTCCGTTGTGGTGCTGATGCACTGTTCCTCCAGAAGTCGTCCCATGGACTCTCACCCGGAAGACGTCCCGCTACGGCACCGGGTTCCGCGCGTCGTACTTCAGGAAGCCCGACTGCCAGTGCGCCACGGCCCAGGCCGCCGCGATGCACACCAGGCCGCCCAAAAGCAGGACCCAGCCTTCACTCAGAATTTTAGTCCAACCGCCTGCGAGCACGTCCCCCACGCGGGGCCCGCCGGCCACCACCACAATGAAGACGCCCTGCAGCCGGCCACGCAGGTGGTCCGGGGTGGACGCCTGCAGGATCGTGGTGCGGAAGACGGCGCTGACGGAGTCGGCGATGCCGGCCAGGCCGCAGCACAGGGCCGCCGGCAGCAGCCACCACGTCACGCCTCCGGCTCCGGAGTTCCCGGCGAGGACGACGACGAGGCCGAAGCCGGCAATCGAGGCGCCCCAGCCCATGACGGACCAGACGACGGCGGCCCCCTGCCGCCGCACCGCCCCGAGGGGGCCGGAGAAGAGGCCGGCCAGGAACGCGCCGACGGCGGTGGAGGCCAGCAGGATCCCCACCGTGGTTTCGCCGCCGCCGATCATCACGGCGCCGATCGCGGGCAGCAGCGCCCGGGGCTGGGCGAAGATCATGGCGACGAGGTCGATGATGAAGGTCATCTTGAGGTTGGGGCGCGTGCCCAGGAAACGGAAGCCCTCGACGACGGACCGCAGCCCCGCGGGCCGCGCATGTTCGCCCGGCGGCATGGCGGGAAGCTTCAGCAGCGCCCACAAGGCGAAGGCGAAGGTGCCGACGTCGATCGTGTAAGTCCAGGCGAAGCCGACAGTGGCCACCAGCAGCCCGGCCAGCAGCGGCCCGGCGGTCAGGGTGAGGCCGAAGCTGATCATGCTCAGCGCATTGGCGGCGGGCAGGAGCTCCTTGCGGACCAGCAGCGGGATAATGGCGCTGCGGGCCGGCTGGTTGATGGCCTGCGCTCCGCTCTGCACCGCCACCAGGACGTACAGCAGCCAGACATTTCCCAGCTGCAGCCAGGCCTGCAGGGCCAGGCAGGCGGTGGTCAGCCACAGCACCGAGGAGGCCAGCAGCGCCACCTTGCGGCGGTCGTGGGCGTCCGCGATCGAGCCGCCCAGCAGCCCGCCGAAGACCAGCGGGACAAGGGCAAAGATGCTCAGCAGTCCCACGTAGAGACTGTCCTGGGTGAGCCGGTAGACCTCCAGGCTCACGGCAACCAGGGTCAACTGGCTGCCCAGGGCGGCGACGGCGGATCCCAGCCACAGGCGGCGGAACGCCGGACTCTCGCGCAAGGGCGTGATGTCCGCCAGATATTTCCCCACCCGGATACTCTAGTGGCGCCGGAGTGCCTGACCGGTGCACCCGGTGCCCGACGCGCGGCCCGCCGGCAGGCCACCGGGAACGCTGTCATAAGCCGCGCCTTATTATGATCGACTCATAATAAATGCTTGAATGGGGGCATGACGGAATCGACGGGCCCCCACGAAGCATGGGCTGCCGCCCTGCGTGCCCACGGCCGCCGGGTGACCAAACAGCGGCTGGCAGTCCTCACCGCCGTCGAGCATCACCCGCATTCCCCCGCCGAGCACATCCTTGCCGCGGCCCGCCAGGATCTCCCCGAACTGACCGCACAGTCCGTCTATGTGGTCTTGGGCGATCTGACCGACCTGGAGATGTTGCGCCGCTTTGAGCCCCCGCACTCCCCCGCCCTGTACGAGACGCGGGTGGGCGACAACCACCACCACGCCGTCTGCATCAGCTGCGGCCGGGTGGAGGACGTCGAATGCGCCGTCGGCCACGCGCCGTGTCTGACGCCGAGCTGGGACGAGAACGCCAGGCCGATGACCATCCAGATCGCCGATGTGCTGTACCAGGGCATCTGCCAGGACTGCCAGCGCACCCAAAAACTTCCCTCCACATCTGAACAGCAAGAAATCAACAAAGGAGAAAGATGACTGCGAACCTTTCCGCGCCCATCCCGCACACCGCGACCACGACCCAGACCGGCGCCCCCGTCGCGTCCGACGAGCACTCGCTGACCACCGGTGCCGACGGAGCCACCGCGCTGCACGACCGCTACCTGGTCGAGAAGCTCGCCCAGTTCAACCGCGAGCGGATCCCGGAGCGCATTGTGCACGCCAAGGGCGGCGGCGCGTTCGGCACCTTCACGGTGACCGGCGACGTTTCCCGGTACACCCGCGTGGCTGCCTTCCAGCCGGGCGCCCAGGTTGGCACGGCCATCCGCTTCTCCTCGGTGGCCGGCGAGCAGGGCTCCCCCGACACCTGGCGCGACGTCCGCGGTTTCGCGACCCGCTTCTACACCCCTGAGGGCAACCTGGACATCGTGGGCAACAACACCCCCGTGTTCTTCATCAAGGACGGCATCAAGTTCCCGGACTTCATCCACTCGCAGAAGCGCCTCCCGGGCTCCGGCCTGCGCGATGCCGACATGCAGTGGGACTTCTGGACCCTCTCCCCCGAGTCCGCCCACCAGGTCACCTACCTCATGGGCGACCGCGGCCTGCCCCGCTCCTGGCGCGAGATGCACGGCTTCTCCTCGCACACATACCTGTGGACGAACGCCGAAGGCGAACGTTTCTGGGTCAAGTACCACTTCCGCTCCAACCAGGGCGAGCACAACATCACCAGCGAGCAGGCTGAGCAGCTGGCCGGCGCCGACGCCGACTACTACCGCCGCGACCTGTACGAGTCCATCGCCGAGGGCAACTTCCCCAGCTGGGACCTGCACGTCCAGGTCATGCCGTACGAGGATGCCAAGACCTACCGTTTCAACCCGTTCGACCTGACCAAGGTCTGGCCGCACGCGGACTACCCGCTGGTCGAGGTGGGCCGCTTCGAGCTGAACCGCAACCCGGAGAACTTCTTCGCCGAAATCGAGCAGATTGCCCTGTCGCCCGCGAACGTCGTTCCGGGCCACGACATCTCCCCGGACAAGATGCTGACGGCACGGGTGTTCTCCTACCCGGACGCACAGCGCTACCGCGTGGGCACCAACTACAACGAGTTGCCGGTCAACCGCCCGGTCTCGCCGGTGAACAACTACTCGCAGGACGGCTCGCTGCGCCACGGCTACAAGCCGGCGACCGCCCCGGTCTACGCCCCGAATTCCTTCGGCGGCCCCGTGGCCGACCCGGCCCGCGCCGGTGAAGGTTCCTGGGAGTTCGACGGCGCCCTGGTCCGCAGCGCCGCGACCCTGCACTCCGAGGACAGCGACTTCGGCCAGGCCGGCACGCTGTACCGCGAGGTCTTCGATGACGCGGCGAAGGCCCGTTTCCTCGACACCATCACCGGTGCCGTGGGCGGCGTGCAGAACGCCGAGATCAAGGAACGCGCCATCCAGTACTGGACCAACGTCGACGCCGAGCTCGGCGCCAAGCTGCGGGCCAACCTGGGCACAGCCTCTCTCTCCGACGCTGAGGCAGCCAACAAGATCGGCTGATCAGCTTCGAACCCAAACACCCCGCCACGGATCAAACCGCGGCGGGGTGTTTTCGTTATTGGCGTTACTTGCTAGGCGAGATCCACGCCCGAGGCGGTGGCCGGCGTCGGGCCCGCGCCGGAGCCTCCCGCGGCGGCCGGGCGGTGGCCCTTTTTGGCGAGCTGGATCTGCTCGTAGACGTGGTGGCGGAGTTCGGTGAAGCGCGGCAGCGACCGGGTCTCCAGCTGGTCGCGGTCCGCGGGCAGGTCGATGGTGATGTCTTCCTGGATCACTGTCGGGGAGCTGGAGAGAATGATGACCCGCTCGCCGAGGTAGACGGATTCGTCGATATCGTGGGTGACGAACAGGACCGTGATCCCCAGCTTCTTCCACACGGTGCGGATCAGGTCCTCCAGGTCCGCCCGGGTCTGGGCGTCCACGGCCGCGAACGGCTCATCCATCAGCAGGACCTCGGGCTGGTACGCGATGGCGCGGGCGATCGCCACGCGCTGCTGCATGCCGCCCGAGAGCTGCCACGGGTAGGACCGCGGGACGTGGGACAGGCCCACCGCCTCGAGGGCCTCATCGACGAGCTTGTCGCGTTCGGCCTTCGGGACGCCCTGGTTCTTCAGCGGCAGTTCCACATTGTCCCGGACCCGCATCCAGGGGAAGAGCGAGCGTCCGTATTCCTGGAACACCACGGCCATCTTCTTCGGCGGGCCGACGACGCGTTTGCCGTCCAGGAGGACTTCCCCCTCGGTCGGGGCCATCAGCCCGGAGATGCACTTGAGCAGCGTGGTCTTGCCTGACCCGGAGGGCCCCACCAGGCAGGCCAGTTCCCCCGCGCGCAGGTCGAAGGTGAGGTTCCGCACGGCCTCCACATCGCCGCCGTCGGTCTGGTAGACCTTCTTCAGCCCGCGGACGGAGAGCATCGCTTCCGGGCCCGCGTGAGTTGCGTCAGGCTGCATTTTCTACCTCTTTCTGGCCGTGGTACCAGCGCAGGATATTCCGCTCGGCCCACTGGAAGATGAATGACATGCCCACACCCAGCAGCCCGAGCACCACGATGCCGGACCACATCTCCGGGATGGAGAAGGAACGCTGGAACTGGACGATGGTGAAGCCCAGTCCCGAGGACGAGGCGAACATTTCGGAAATGACCATCAGGATCAAGCCGAGGGACATCGACTGGCGGACGCCGGCCATGATCTGCGGGCTGGCGGACGGCAGCACCAGGTACCGGACCCGGGCCCAGCCATCGATACCGTAGGTGTGGGCGGAGTCGGAGAGCACCGGGTCGACTGCGCGGACGCCCTCGATCGTGTTCAGCAGCACGGGCCAGACACAGCCGGAGATGATGACGACGACCTTCATGGTGTCGGTGATGCCCATGAGCAGCATCAGGACCGGCACCAGGACCGGAGGCGGGATGGCGCGGAAAAACTCCAGCGTCGGTTCCAGCAGCGACCGGAGCCATCGGACCGATCCGATCAGGACACCGCCGACGACGCCGATCACGATCGCCGCGAGGACACCCACCGTGAGCCGCCCGATGCTGGGCAGCACATCCGTGAAGATACGCTCGCCGAACCAGACCTCACCGAAGGTTTCGACCAGGCTGTCCGGGGTGGGGACGAAGAAGTTGACCGTCCCCAGGGTGGCGGCCCACCAGATCAGGATCAGGATCACCGGCAGGCCCAGGATGTAGCCGAGATTCTTCAGGGTCTTCATACGACCACCTCGGAGCGGACCGACGAGTGCCAGGCCAGGGTCTTCTTTTCGATGAAGCGCATCAGCATGTTGATCAGCACTCCGATCAGGCCGGTGGCGAGCACCAGGGCGTACATGCCGGAGATGGCACCGCCCGACTGGGCCAGGGCGATTTCGCGGCCGAGCCCGGGGGATCCGATCACAAGTTCCGCGGTGATGGCCAGGACCAGCGCCACCGCGCCGGCGAGCCGTACCCCGGTCATCAGGTAGGGCAGGGCGGTGGGAAAGACGACGTAGCGGATCCGGGCCATCCTGCCCAGGCCGTAGGTCTTGGCTGTGTTGTTGGCGACCATATCGACGTCGGCCACGCCGTAGAGCACCTGGATCAGGACCTGCCAGAAGGCGGCGTACACGATCAGCAGCAGCGACGACTCGATCTTCACGCCGAAGAGCAGCACGGCCAGCGGGATCAGCGCAACCGACGGGATCGGGCGCAGGAACTCAATGGTGGAGTTGGTGGCCTTCCGCAGGAAGTTGCTGGAGCCGATGATGAAGCCCAGCAGCACGGCTGCCGCCACGGCCATCGCGAGGCCCAGGAACCAGGCCTTCATGGTCTCGCCCACGGCAACCCAGAAGGCGGTGAGTCCAAAATCGACCACCAGCGCGGCAATGACCTCACTGGCGGGCGGCAAATAGTTTGCGTCGATGATGCCGAGCCGGGGAATGAGCTCCCAGGTGAGCAGGAAACCGAGGATCCCCGCGACGCCCAGCAGTTGCTTTGTTGGTACCTTGCGGACCTGCCGGTGCTGCCGCTCCACGTCGGGAGCGGCAGCACCGGCGGCCAGAGTCTTTGAACTCACGGGAGCAGTTCGTCTGCGTTCGGGGCTTTGGTCAGCGTGCCGTAGCTGGCGGCTGCGTCGCCGAGGACTTTGAACGCGTCCTTGTTGAATTCGACCCGGTACCGGGGCAGCGTGATCGCAGCCCGGGCAGCCTCGTCGATCTTGGTGTAGGTGCCCACGATGTCGCGGACTTCCTGCGGGTGCTGCTGCGCGTATTCGAGCGACTTGTTCATGGCGCGGGTGAACTTCTGCGTCAGCTCGGCCTTGCCTTGGATGGTCTCAGCCTTGGTGAAGTAGCCGGCGATGTCCAGTTCCGGGTCCATCTCGACGAAGTTCCAGGACACCACCTTGCCGCCTTCAGCCACGGCCTTGGACAGGAAGGGTTCGAGGATCCACGCCGCGTCCACCTGCTTGTTGGCCAGGGCCGCCGGGGCGTCCGGGAAAGCCACTTCAACGAACTTCACGCTGTTGGGATCGCCGCCGTCCTTTTCGACGACGGACTTGATCGTGGTGTCGCCGATGTTGGAGAGGTTGTTCACCGAGACGGTCTTGCCGGCGAGGTCTTTCGCGGACTGGATGTCCGAGCCCGCGGGTACGACGACGCCGCCGATGTCCTTGCCGATCTCACCGGTGGTGGAGGCACCATTGGCGACGAACTTCAGGTCCAGGCCTTTGTCCTTGGCGACCATGACCGAGATCAGGTTGGAGAAGGCGAAGTCGAAGCTGCCGCTGACGACGCCGGGGACGATCGCCGCGCCGCCGGTTGCGGTCTGGATGTCCAGCTGGAGTCCCTCTTCCTTGAAGAAGCCCTGCTTGTCGCCAAGGTAGATGGGTGCGCAGTCCACGATCGGAATGACACCGACGCTGACCTTGGTCAGGCCGGAATCTCCGCCGCTGGTGGCGGTTCCGCCTCCCGTGGAACTGGGCGAGCCACTTCCGCAGGCCGATAATCCCAGAACGGAGGCGGCTGCCAAGACGGCAATAAAACGACGTTTCATGTTCACTCCTATGTGCCCATTGGCATGGGAGTGACAAGCCCCCAGCCCCAAATGTTCGCTGTTCGAACAGACGTTCAAATTAAGTCTGTTCTAAACCTAATGTGAGGTCAACCACGTTCGGCTCATTGTTACAACTCTGAGACGGGGGCGTCCATGGGATGTGAGGGAACCAGATCCTCGGCGCCCCACGGTGACCGTGGCGGGTGTCCTCGACTTTCCACATAGGGCCGGCGCCGCTCGCGGTGAGGCACGCGATGTCCCTAGGGTGCTCATATGACCCCTTTTTCAGGCATCCCTGACGCCGCCTTCGATTTCTACGCGGAGCTGGAGCAGAACAACAACCGCGACTGGTGGCTGGAACACAAATTCACCTATGAGTCCGCGGTCAAGGAACCCCTGACCGGGCTGCTCGCCGCCCTCGAGCCTGAGTTCGGCACGGCCAAGCTCTTCCGCCCCAACCGGGACATCCGGTTTTCGCTGGACAAGTCTCCCTACAAGACTGCCCAGGGCGCCGTCGCCACTGTTGCCGCAGGTATGGGCTTCTACATCCAGCTCGACGCTGACGGCCTGCTCATCGGCGGCGGCTACCACACCCATACACCGGCCCAGCTGGCACGCTTCCGCAGCGCCGTCGATGCCCCCTCCAGCGGAAAAGTCCTGCAGCAGATCGTCGCGCAAGTCGAGGCCCGCGGCTTCGCAGTGGAGGGAGAGACCCTGAAAACCGTTCCCCGGGGCTTCGCCAAGGACCATCCCCGCGCCGAGCTGCTGAAGCACAAGTCACTGGCGGCCGGACTGCACGTGGGACGGCCGGGCTGGCTCTCGACACCGGACGCAGCCGCGGAGGTGGCCCGGCGCTGGGAGCAGCTGCGGCCCCTGGTGGACTGGATCGGCCGCTACGCGGCACCGTGACGCGGAGCACCCGAGTGTGGCCGGATGCCCCGCAGCTGCGCCAGGTCAGATGTGCTGGCCGTCAGCGGCGAGCCGCCGGTCCAGGTTGTTGAAGAAAACCAGCAGCATCAGGTCAAAGGCCCGGCTGGCTTGCCCGGGCTGATTGTTCACGACGAAGTCGAACTGCAGCCCGTAGAAGGCGGCGGTGAACAGCCGAGCGTCGGTGTCGGCGAACTCCTCCCGGATGCCCTGGAGCATCAGCCAGTCCCGGGCCTTCTCGTGCAGCATCCTGAAGTGTTCCTGGGCCGTTCCGCGGGGTGAAGCCGCCACGATGTCCTGCGCCGTCGCCTCGAATTCAAGCCGGGCCAGGTGCCGGTTCCGCTGCGCCATGGTCCAGCGCCAGGACTCGAGCAGGAACTCCCGCCAGACGTCCCGGTCAATGTCCCGCACGTCCGTGGCCCGGATGCTGTCCAGCCGGGATTCAATGGTGCGGATGATCTCGTTCACCAGTTGCTCGCGGTGGCCGAAATGGTAGACGAGCACATAGCTGCTGACCCCCAGGCCCTCGGCCAGGCTCCGGAAGGTGAGCTCCCCGAGGGTCTTGTCCATGAGGTAGTCCAGGATCGCGGCCAACAGCTCTGCCTTGCGTTCCGGTCGTGCTGGGCGGGCCATGGTTCCATCATAGGGAGCGGGGTCGACTCCTTAGCTGGCGCTGGCTCCCGCCTTGGCAGCGGCCTTGGCGTCGGCAACGGCTGCGCTCTTATCGGCGGGGCCATCGACCGAGGCCTTGGCCTCGGCGAACCTTTCGTTCAGCCGGGAGTGACGCTGGCCGTAGGAGAAGTAGATGACCACGCCGATCACGAGCCAGACGGCGAAGAAGATCCAGGTCTCCACGGCCAGGTTGGTCATGAGGTACAGGCACAGGACGGCAGAGACGATGGGGAGCACTTTGCCGAACGGCACCCGGAACGCGGGCGTGAGGTCCGGGCGCTTCTTGCGCAGCACCAGGACGCCGATGCTGACCGTCACGAACGCGGACAGCGTGCCGATGTTGATCATTTCCTCCAGCAGGTCCACGTTGGTGAGCCCCGCAACAACGGCCACGGCGGCGCCACAGATCACCTGGAGGCGGACCGGCGTCGCACGGATGGTGCTGGTCTTGGACAGCGAGCGCGGCAGCAGTCCGTCGCGGCTCATCGCCAGCACCACCCGGGAGAGGCCCATGAGCAGCACCATGATCACGGTGGTCAGGCCCACGAGCGAGCCGAAGGCGATGATCTTGGCGGCGTCGGTGTTGCCGACCGCCTCGAACGCCGTGGTCAGCGTGGGGTTCTCGGCCTTGGCCAGTTCCGTATAGGACACCATGCCGGTCAGCGCGAGGGACACCAGGATGTACAGGACCGTGACGACGGCGAGGCCGCCGAAGATGCCGCGGGGCAGGGTCTTCTGCGGGTTTTTAACCTCCTCGGCCGAGGTGGCGACGACGTCGAAACCGATGAAGGCGAAGAAGACCAGGGCGGCACCGGCGAAGATGCCCAGCGTGCCGTACTGTGCCGGGGCGGCGCCGGTAAGGAAAGCGAAGAAGGACTGCTTCATGACGTCGGCGGCGCCGGTGCCCCCGGTCGGCTCGGAGGTCGGAACGAACGGAGCGTAGTTCTCGAACTTCACGTAGCTGAAGCCCACCACGATCACAAAGAGCACGACGCCGATCTTGACCAGCGTGAAGATGTTGCCGACGCGGGCGGACAGCTTCGTCCCCATCACCAGCAGCACGGTGAACACGGCGACAATCAGGAAGGCACCCCAGTAGAGGTCCACGCCGCCCAGGGAGATCGACGGCGGAATATCGACGCCCATGAGCGCGAAGACCTTGCTGAGGTAGATGCCCCAGTACTTGGCGATCACCGCACCGGCGGTGAACAGCTCGAGGATGAGGTTCCAGCCGATGATCCAGGCCAGCAGCTCACCCATGGTGGCGTAGGTGAAGACATAGGCGGAGCCGGCCACGGGGATGGCCGTGGCGAACTCGGCGTAGCACATGATCGCCAGCGCACAGGTGACGGCGGCAATGGCGAAGGACAGGGTGACGGCAGGGCCGGCGAAGTTTGCTGCAGCCTTGGCGCCCACCGAAAAGATGCCGGCGCCGACGGCAACGGCGACGCCCATGATCATCAGGTCCCAGGAACTGAGCGAGCGCTTCAGCTGCCGTCCGGGTTCATCAGCATCCGACATGGACTGCTCGATCGACTTGGTCCGGAAGAGGTTCATAGAAAAGTCCACAATCTCGATAGCTTGGTGGAAACAGACCTACCTATATTAGTGTCCATCCACTGGACGGCCATTTTTATCCCACATGGTGAGACGCGCAAAAGCGGGCCGCGCAGGTTCCCCTGCGCGGCCCGCTCGCGCGTAACCCGTTCCGGTTTAGACCGGCCAGTCCATCAGCGTTGACCGGATCAGGAACCGTTTGCCCTCGGGCGCTTCCACCGAGAAACCACTTCCCCGGCCCGGCACCACGTCCACGGTCAGGTGGGTGTGGCTCCAGTAGTTGAACTGTTCCTTCGACATCCAGAACTCGATCGTCTGCGGCTGCAGACCGTCGGAAATGTCGAACAGGCCCAACTGCACATCCGAGTCGCCGGTGATGAACTCCCCCGCGGGGTAACACATTGGTGAGGACCCGTCGCAGCAGCCGCCGGACTGATGGAACATCAGCGGTCCGTGCTGGAGCCACAGCTTGCGCAGCAGTTCCACCGCCACGGGGGTGAGCGCCACCCGGGAGAAGTCCTCCCCGGGAAGGGTGACGGCGGCGTCGAGCTTTGTCGATGGCATCAGAGTCCTTTTCTGATCAGTACTTGATGACCACGCGGCCGTCGATCTTGGCGTGCTTCATCTCGTCGAGGACGGCATTGACTTCGGAGAGCTCCCGGGTGGAGACGGTGGGGTGGATCTTGCCCTCGGCGTAGAACTCCAGGGCCTCCTGCAGGTCCTGCCGGGTTCCCACAATGGAGCCGCGGACGGTCAGGCCCTTGAGCACAATCTCGAAGATTGGCGCCGGAAAGTCACCCGGCGGCAGGCCGTTGAACACAATCGTTCCGCCGCGGCGGGCCATCCCGATCGCCTGGCCGAATGCTGACGGGTGCACCGCCGTGACCAGGACTCCATGGCAACCTCCGGTTTCGCGCTGAATGACTTCGGCGGGATCTTCGTGCAGGGCATTGACGGTCAGTTCCGCACCGTGCTTCTTGGCCAGGGCCAGCTTGTCATCGGCGATATCCACGGCAGCAACACGGAGACCCATGGCAACCGCGTACTGGACGGCGATGTGGCCGAGCCCGCCGATGCCGGAAATGGTGACCCACTGGCCGGGGCGCGCCTCGGTCATTTTGAGTCCCTTGTAGACGGTCACTCCGGCGCAGAGCACCGGGGCCACCTCCACGGGGTCCGTGCCGGCCGGGATCCGGGCCGCGAAGCGCGTGTCCACCAGCATGTACTCGCCGAAGGAGCCGTCAACGCTGTAGCCGGCGTTCTGCTGCGCTTCGCACAGGGTCTCCCAACCGGTGCGGCAGTACTGGCAATCGCCGCAGGCGGACCAGAGCCAGGCATTGCCGACAAGGTCGCCGACGGCGAGGTCGGTGACGCCCTCACCGAGGGCAACCACTTCGCCGACGCCTTCGTGGCCGGGGATGAACGGCGGGCTCGGCTTCACCGGCCAGTCGCCTACCGCGGCGTGGAGGTCGGTGTGGCAGACGCCGGTGGTGAGCACCTTGACGAGGGCCTGGCCCCGGCCCGGAACGGGAACGGGGAGGGTCTGGATCTGCAGGTCCTTGCCGAATTCGGTTACTACTGCGGCTTGCATGGTCGTCGTCGTCGTTGTCGTCGTCATAGCGAAATCCTTGCGTCATCAAGCATGGGTGGGGCTGAAAATCGTGTGCAGTGAGGCGGCGTCCTTCCCCGTAGGTGCACAGGTGGTGCGGGCGGGGCGGATCTTTTCCGATCCACCCCGCCCGGGTTTGGTGCGGCCTAGAAGAAGCCGAGCTTGTTCTCGTTGTAGCTGACCAGGAGGTTCTTGGTCTGCTGGTAGTGGTCCAGCATCATCGAGTGGTTCTCGCGGCCGATGCCGGAGGACTTGTAGCCACCGAAGGCAGCGCCCGCCGGGTAGGCGTGGTAGTTGTTCACCCAGACGCGGCCGGCCTGGATCTCGCGGCCGGCGCGGTAGGCGACGTTGCCGTTACGGGACCAGACACCGGCGCCGAGGCCGTAGAGGGTGTCGTTGGCGATGCCCATGGCGTCGTTGTAGTCGCTGAAGCGGGTCACGGACACCACCGGGCCGAAGATTTCCTCCTGGAAGATCCGCATCTTGTTGTGGCCTTCGAAGATGGTCGGCTGGACGTAGTAGCCGCCGGCCAGGTCGCCGGGCAGTTCGGCCCGGGCGCCGCCGGTGAGGATCTTGGCGCCCTCCTGCTTGCCGATGTCGATGTAGGACAGGATCTTTTCCAGCTGGTCGTTGGAGGCCTGGGCGCCGAGCTGGGTTTCGGTGTCCAGCGGGTTGCCCTGGATGATCTTCTCGACCCGGGCCACGGCGTCGGCCATGAAGGAATCGTAGATGTCTTCCTGGACCAGGGCGCGGGACGGGCAGGTGCAGACTTCGCCCTGGTTGAAGGCAAAGAGGGCGAAGCCTTCCTGTGCCTTGTCGTAGAACGCGTCGTCGGTGTCGGCAACGTCGTTGAAGAAGATGTTGGGGCTCTTGCCGCCCAATTCCAGGGTGACCGGGATCAGGTTCTGGCTGGCGTACTGGCTGATCAGCCGGCCGGTGGAGGTTTCGCCGGTGAAGGCGATCTTCCGGATCCGGGGGCTGGAGGCCAGCGGCTTGCCGGCCTCGACGCCGAAGCCGTTGACGACGTTGAGGACACCGGCCGGCAGCAGGTCGCCGATGAGTTCCATCAGGACCAAGATCGAGGACGGGGTCTGCTCGGCCGGCTTCAGGACGACGGCGTTGCCGGCGGCCAGGGCCGGGGCGAGCTTCCAGACGGCCATCAGGATCGGGAAGTTCCAGGGGATGATCTGGCCGACGACGCCGAGCGGCTCGTGGTAGTGGTATGCGGTGGTGTCGTCGTCGAGCTGGGACAGCCGGCCTTCCTGGGCGCGGACGGCGGAGGCGAAGTAGCGGAAGTGGTCCGCGGCGAGCGGAATGTCCGCGTTGAGGGTTTCGCGGATCGGCTTGCCGTTGTCCCAGGATTCGGCGACCGCGAGCATCTCGAGGTTCTCGTCGATCCGGTCGGCGATCTTGTTCAGGATCGCGGCGCGCTCGGCGACGGAGGTCTTGCCCCAGGACGGCGCAATCTTGTGGGCGGCGTCCAGCGCCAGTTCAATGTCCTCGGCGGTGCCGCGGGCCACCTCACAGAAGGCCTTGCCCGTGACGGGGGTGATGTTCTCGAAGTACTGGCCCTTGACCGGGGCGACCCATTCGCCGCCGATCCAGTTCTCGTAGCGGTCCTTGAAGGTGACCTTCGAGCCCTCGGTGCCGGGCTGTGAGTAAACAGTCATTGCTAGCTCCTTTGCTGTGCAAGATAGTGGCGGCCAGATGTCGGCGCCACCGTTGCGTTCAGCCTAGGAGCAAGGAGGTTGCAGTCAGGTTGCAACTACGTGATCCGGGTCACTTCTGCTGTCAGTTCAGCAGTCAGTCCCGGAGGTTGCGTCGGGTCAGGCGCTGAGTTCCGCCTCGAGCCGTTCCAGGTCAGCGACGACGGCGGCCCGCTTGGGCGAACGCGGCGGCAGGAGTTTCAGCGCCGCGATCCGGACCTCGACGTCGTCCCTCGCCTCGGGCAGCTCGGCAAACCTCAGGAGCGATTCGGCGCTGCCGTCCGTCAGGACCGCGTCGCGGAGCAGGGAGGACACCCGGGTCCGCAGTTCGGCGATGCCGGGGGCCTCGGAGCGGGGCAGGACGGCGCCGCGGTAGATCTCCAGGGCGATTCGGTGGGCGCCGCGCTGCAGGCAGTTCAGGACCTGGCCGGAGTCCGGCACCAGGTCCAGCGGCAGCCGGTAGGGCCGTGAGTCCGGAACAGCGGCCGGGTTGAGCTGCTGGAGGACTTTGCGCAGCCGGACCATCTCGGCCCGCAGCGTCATGGTGGAAGCGTCCCCCGGGTACAGCAGGGCACACAGTTCCTCGGCGTTGAGCCCTTCGGGGTGGGTGCTGAGCAGGGCCAGGATTTCGCTGTGCCGGGCGGACAGCGCCACGGTGCGGCCGTCGATGCTGAGCAGCGCCTGGTCGCGGCCGAGGAGCTGGAGGCTGTTGCGGTAAAGGCTGCCGGCGGTCCCGCCACCGTCCCGGGCGGTCCCGGAGGTGGCAGCGCCCCGGCGTCGGGCCGGCGAGGACTGCTTGGCGGCCGCGAGCTGAAGCCGCTCCACGCGGAGGTGCGCCTGGGCGGCGGCGACGGTGGCCTCGACCAGGGACAGGGTGTGCGGTGCGACGGCGGACTCGGTGCCGGTGATGTCGACAACGCCCAGCACGGCGCCGGAATCCGGGTCATGGAACGGAACGGCCGTGCAGCTCCACGGGTGGACGGAGCGTTTGTAGTGTTCGGCGCCGGAAATTTGGATGCCGCGGCCCAGGGCCAGGGCGGTGCCGGGGGCGCTGGTGCCCACGGTTGCCTCGGACCAGTCGGCCCCGGGAACGAACATCATGCCCTCGGCCCGGCGCCGCATTTCCGCATCTCCTTCGACCCAGAGCAGCCGGCCCACCTCGTCCCCGACGGCCACCAGCATGCCGCTGTCGTGGCTGGGCAGGACCAGGAGCTTGTGGATGACCGGCATGATGGCGGCCAGCGGGTGCTGGCGCCGGTACTCTTCGAGTTCTTCGCTGTCCATCGCCAGCGGCGCCTCGGGGTTGTCCGGGTTGGCCTGAAGCTGCGCCGAGCGCCGCCAGGACTCCTGGATCAGGCTGCTGAGACCGGGCAGCTGCAGGTCGGCCGGGAAAACGAGCCCCTGCGGATCCAGCTGCTCGTGGCCGGCGCTGGCATACTGCTGGCGCAGCGCTGCGGGGACCCCGCCGGCTGGCGGGAGCAGGGCTGCCGGATGGATCGGATTCCTCATTGAACTCCCACCGGACGGGCACGACGGCGTGCCGGAGGCAGCCATGTCCAGTCGAGTCTACGGGGCGTGCCGGAAGCCCGCCAGAGCGCGCGGGTCCTCCTGTCACACCGCTCCCTGCCCCCGCGCGGATTCCGCACCGAATTCAGACAGCCGCTACGTGGATCCGCGTGGCGGCTGTCCGTTTCCGCAGCGGATTCGGCCGGGGCTGCAAGGGGTGGCCTGGGCAGTGGGGCCGGGCGCCTAACCGCGGGAGATCTGCACCATGTCCTCGCGGGGAACCACCTTGATGCGTTCCCGGGCGATGCCGTTGGCGTCTCCCGAGGCGGTCCACTCCGCGCCGAGGGCCAGTTCGTGGGCGTCAAGCCGGTTCCAGCCTTCCCAGGTGGTGTATTCGATCCCGCGCTCCTCGAGGAGGTCGATGATCGCCTGCGGGTCCGGGTTTTGCGCCGGCGGGAGGCTCAGCCGGTCCTCGAGCAGGAAGCCGATGGTCTCCAGCGCGTCGCCCTTGGTGTGGCCGATCAGACCCACGGGGCCGCGCTTGATCCAGCCGGTCGTGTAGATGCCCGGGACGGGGTTGCCCCCGGCGTCGAGCACCCGGCCGCCCTCGTTGGGGATGACGCCGCGGCGGGCGTCGTATTCCAGTTCGTCCAGCGGCGAGCCGTGGTAGCCGATCGCGCGGTAGACGGCCTGGACCGGGTAGTCGAGGTACTCCCCCGTTCCCTTGACGTTGCCGGTGCCGTCCAGCTGCATACGCTCGAACTTGATGCCGGTGACCTTGCCGGGGTGGGCGGCGTCGTCGTGTATCTCCACCGGGCTGTGCAGGAAGTGCAGGTGCAGCCGGCGGGAGGACGGCTCCTCGGCCTCGGTGTGTTCCTCGACGAGCCAGTTGGTCAGGGTGTTGACCATGGTGCGGATCTGGTTGTTGCTGCGGATCGCCTCGTCCGAGGCCTCGTCGAATTCGAAGTCTTCCGGGTAGAGGACGATGTCGACGTCCCGGGCGTGGGAGAGTTCGCGCAGTTCCAGCGGCGTGAATTTGACCTGGGCGGGGCCGCGGCGGCCGAACACGTGGACGTCCGTGACCGGGGAATTCTTGAGTGCCTGGTAGACGTTGTCCGGGATTTCCGTCACCAGCAGATCGTCGGCGTGTTTGACCAGCATCCGGGCCACGTCGAGGGCCACGTTGCCGTTGCCGATCACCGCGATCTCCTTGGCCTCCAGCGGCCAGTCGCGGGAGACGTCAGGGTGTCCGTCGTACCAGGAGACGAAGTCTGCCCCGCCGAAGGACCCCTCGAGTTCGACGCCGGGGATGTCCAGTTCCGCGTCCTTGATGGCGCCGGTGGAGAAGATCACGGCGTCGTAGAACGCGCGGAAATCGTGCAGGGTCAGGTCGCGGCCGTAGGTGACGTTGCCGAGGAAACGGATGTCGCCGCGGTCCAGGACCTTGTGCAGCGCGTTCACGATCCCCTTGATCCGGGGGTGGTCCGGGGCGACGCCGTAGCGGATCAGTCCGTACGGGGCCGGGTAGGCCTCGAAGAGGTCGATGCTGACCTCGAAGTCGCCGTCCTTGACTTCGTTGGACTTCGTCAGGATGTCCGCGGCGTAGACGCCGGCCGGTCCGGCGCCGACAATCGCAACGCGGAGCGGACGTTTGGACGGTCTGTTAGGCGAAGTTTTGGCCGAGTTGGACACCGGGAGCCCTTCTGAGTCTTAGCGACGGCGCCAGCACATGCAGCGCACAATCCCCCATTCTAAATGTCCGCAGGAAAGTCTGGGCGCCCCGGTGACCGACATCGCAGGGATCCGCATCCGGGCGCCGGGGCGCCGCCGGACCGAATGGCAGGAATAGGGGTCCCGCAGGTGGTGTTATTGATCTTGTGCCTACCCCTGACCGATCCCCCTCCCCCGCTGCGCTGAGCGCTCCGGGCACCGCTGCCCCCGGCGGAAGCCCGTCGAAGCGACCGCCGGCCGTCCTCAAGGCAGTGGACACGGACACGACGGCGGGAATCGTCTTCGGGATCGGCGCCTACGGCCTGTGGGGGCTGATGCCCCTCTACTTCTTCCTGCTGCAGCCGGCCGGTGCGGTGGAAATCGTGGCCAACCGCGTGCTCTGGTCACTGCTGTTCTGCGCCCTGCTGATCACCATCACCCGCTCCTGGCGCGTCCTGGGGGCCGCTTTCCGGAACCGCACGCTGATCTTCCCGCTGATCATCGCCGCGGTCCTGATCGCCGTGAACTGGCTGACCTATGTCTACGGCGTGACCACCGGGCAGGCGGTCGAAGCCTCACTGGGCTACTTCATCAACCCGCTCGTCTCGGTCCTGCTGGGCGTGGTGGTGCTCAAGGAGAAACTGCGGCCGCTGCAGTGGGCCGCCGTCGGCATCGGCTTCATCGCCGTCGGCGTCCTGACCGTCTCCTACGGCAAACTGCCGTGGATCGCCCTGACCCTGGCGCTGAGCTTCGGCCTCTACGGCTTCGTCAAGAAGCGCGTCGGCCCGCGCGCTGATGCGATCACCAGCCTCACGGTGGAGACGATTGTGCTGGCGCCGGTGGCCGCCGCCGCGATGATCGTCCTGGCACTGACCGGGGCGGCAACGCTGGCAGCCCACGGCCCCGGGCACTTCTGGCTCCTTGCGGCGTCGGGCATCATCACCGCCGTGCCGCTGCTGTTCTTCGGCGCGTCCGCCCGCCGGCTGCCGATGACCACGATCGGCCTGCTGCAGTACTTCGCTCCCGTGCTGCAGTTCATCGTGGCGCTGGCCGTGTTCCACGAGCCCATGACGACGGACCGCTGGATCGGCTTCGGCGTGGTCTGGCTGGCGTTGCTGGTGCTCACCGTGGACATGCTGCTCGCCGCCCGGAAGAACTCCGTGAACCGGAAACTGGCCCGCGCCGCCGCCTGAGTCTGGCCCAGGGGGCCGGCGCACTCCGGGCCTTGTCAGACCCCGGGGCTGGTGTGCATCCGTGAGTATTCGCGCGGAACTACCACCATGGGGACCGGCAGGGCCAGGAGCACCTTGTGGGCAGTGCTGCCGATGAACAGTTTGTTCTTCTCCGCCAGGCGGGACGAACCGACGATCATGATCTCGCCCTCGTCCCAGTCGATGTCGTCGATCGCTTCCTCAATGGTGCGGCCATGGGCCACTTCAACGGTGACGTCGTGCCCCTCCGGGAGCCGGTGGGCGGCCGCGGTGAGGACGGTATTGGCATGGATGTGCGCCGCGTTGATGTTTTCGCCGCTGTCCCCTTCGGCGTCGAGTTCCACGAGGGAAACCAGCCGCAGCGGGACCCCGCGGCGTTCCGCGGCCGTGATCGCGACGTCGATCGCCGCCTCCGCGCCGGGACGCTGGCCCACCGCGAGGGTCAGCCGGGTGATCGGCTCCGTGCGGTGGTAACCCCGGGGGGCCAGGGCCACCGGAACGGGCGAGGCGTGGAGCATGGCGTTGGCCGCGCTGCCAATGGTGTAGCGCTTGAACAGTCCGGCGCTGGCGGCACCGACGACGATCAGTCCGGCCTCGTAGTCCAGGGCTGCATCAATGAGGCCGGCGGCGTGTGAGTCCGCGTGGCGGACATGGAACTTGGCCTCGACGTCCTTGGGGATGAGGGACAGGCCCTCCCGTTCCGCGGTGAGCATCTCCTGCTCCGCGGCGCTGACACCGCTTCCCTCCGGGTGCAGGGCGACGTAAGGGGTCCGCCGGTCCACAACGTAGACCAGGTCAAGTTGCGCGCCCTGGGCCCGGGCCAGGGCAGAGGCCAGCGCGACGGCGTCGGCGCCGCGGTCGCTGGGGGTATAGCCAACTACGTATCGCATGTATGAACCCCTTATGGGTCTGTGGCAGAAGCCAGCTTTGCTCCGGGGGTTCCGGGCGACGTCGGCCGGTCTGCGTTTCCTGCAGTGGTAGGAACGACTCTAGCCCAGCGGGGCCCGGAATTGGCCGTGTCAGTCCGTGACTTTCGGCCCTGAGCAGGGCAATCATCCGTCCCTAGGCTGGCAGGGTCGAGGGGAGCTCATCATGAGTGCGATTGACACCCGGAAGATCCGCGCCACCACACGGAACACCGGCCTGGGGATGTTGGCCCTGCTGCTGGCCCTCACCGCCTGTACGCCGTCCACACCGCAAACCGGCGGAACCAGCCCGCCCGCTGCCACGTCGACTGCGACCGCCACCTCCACCGCGACGGCCCCCGCCACGTCGACCGCTTCTCCTTCCGCGTCAGCCACCGTTCCGGCCGACACTGACGAAACGGCTCCGCCGCATTCGGGCGTCAGGGTGATCTCCTCCAGGATCGCCCTCGACTGGACCTGGCCGGGCCCCGGCAGCCCGTTCAGGGCAACGCATGAGAACCCGGTGCCAATTTCTCCGCCGCCGGCCGCTCCCCTGCCCGCGCTGTACGCCATCGGAGCCGGGACGCACCCCGTGGAGACTCCGCCCTACGACCAGCTGAGCTTCCGGTTCCTGGGCGGGTTCCCGAGCTACGACATCGAGTTTGTGCCCGAATTGCTGGCCGACGCCAGTGGCCTGCCGGTTTCCATGCCCGGCACCGGTGCGATCCTCAAAGTGGTCTTCCACGGCGCCCAGGCGCATACGGCGGACGGCATGGCCAGCACCATTACGCGCGAACCGGGCCCGGCGCTCGGCTACCCGGCGCTCACCAGCTACGCCGCGGCCGGGGACTTCGAGGGCGTGGTCAGCTACGGGATCGGCGTCGGCCGGCCGACGGATCCGGTGCCGGAGACCAAGGTGCGGGTCTGGGAGGTCGAGAAGATCGAGCGCGGCCAGCCCGTCTACGTCGTCGCGGTCCAGCTCGACGCCACGAACTGGAAGTAGCTCCCGGAGAAACAGCACGAGTTTAACGCAGCAGAGCCGCGGACGGTGTGTCCGCGGCCCTGCTGGTGTGAGGTATCCGGTGTCCGGATGGCCGGCTGGATTGGCGGCCGGCGGACCGCCTTAGGCGTTGGCCTTGATGGCCGCGGCCAGGACCTGGAGGCCGTCCAGCAGCAGCTCGTCGCTGATGACCAGCGGCGGCAGCAGGCGGATGACGTTGCCGTAGGTGCCGCAGGTAAGGATGATGACGCCCTCCTTGAGGCAGGCCGCGGCGACGGCCTTGGTCAGCTCCGGGTTCTGCTCCTTCGAGCCGGCCTGGACCAGTTCGATCGCGAGCATGGCGCCGCGTCCGCGGACGTCGCCGATCACGGGCTGTTCAGTCGCCAGTTCGCGCAGCTTGCCGAGGGCGAGCTCCTCGATGTGCTTGGCACGGGCATTGAGGCCGTACTGCTCCATGGAGCCGATCGAGGCCAGCGCCGCGGCGCAGGCCACCGGGTTGCCGCCGTAGGTGCCGCCGAGGCCGCCCGGGTGGACGGCGTCGAGCAGCTCGGCGCGGCCGGTGATGGCGGACAGCGGCATACCGCCGGCGATGCCCTTGGCCATGGTGATGATGTCAGGGACGACGCCCTCGTGGTTCACGGCAAACCACTCGCCGGTGCGGCAGAAACCGGACTGGACCTCGTCGGCGATGAAGACGATGCCCTTGTCCTTGGCCCAGGCTGCCAGCGCCGGGAGGAAGCCCTCGGCGGGGACAATGAAGCCGCCCTCGCCCTGGATGGGCTCGATGATGATCGCGGCAACCTGCTCGCCGCCGATCTGCTTCTCGATCATGGTGATGGCGCGCTTGGCGGCCTCGGCACCGGTGATCGCCGGGTTCTCCTCGCGGTACGGGTAGCTCATCGGCATGCGGTAGACCTCGGGCGCGAACGGGCCGAAGTTGGTCTTGTAGGGCATGGCCTTGGCGGTCAGCGCCATGGTCAGGTTGGTGCGGCCGTGGTAGGCGTGGTCGAAGGCGACGACGGCGTCCCGGCCGGTAGCCAGTCGGGCCACTTTGACGGCGTTCTCGACGGCTTCAGCACCGGAGTTGAACAGCACGGTGCGCTTCTCGTGGTCGCCCGGGGTGAGCCGGTTCAGCTGTTCCGCGACGGCGACGTAACCCTCGTAGGGGGTGACCATAAAGCAGGTGTGGGTGAAGTGCTCCACGGCTTCCTTGACCGCGCCGACGACGGCGGGGTCGGAGGCGCCGACGCTGGTCACGGCGATGCCGGAGCCGAGGTCGATGAAGGAGTTGCCGTCGACGTCGTGGATGATGCCGCCGTCGGCGTCGGCGACGTACACGGGAACGGTGGACGCGACGCCTGCGGCCACGACGGCCTTGCGGCGCTCGGTCAGGGCAACGGACTTGGGGCCCGGGAAGTCGGCCTGGACGCGCCGCTTCTGCTCAAGACGGTAGGTGATGTCATTCGCGGTGGTGGTCATGGAAAAGCCTTTCTTGCTGAATGGGGCCACGCCGGCAGGGTTCCCTGGCCGAAGCGGAGCGAGGTTAGGGAGCCGGTGGGGATTATGCGTCCAGCGCACTCATGACGTGCTTGATGCGGGTGTAGTCCTCCACGCCGTACATGGAGAGGTCCTTGCCGTAGCCGGACTGCTTGAAGCCTCCGTGCGGCATTTCGGCGGTGAGGAGGATGTGGGTGTTGATCCAGACGGCGCCGAAGTCCAGGTCGCGGCTCAGGCGCATGGCCGTGCCGTGGTTGGAGGTCCAGACGCTGGAGGCGAGGGCGTAGTCGACGTCGTTCGCCATCTCCACGGCTTCTTCCTCGGTGCTGAACTTCTGCACCGTGATGACCGGGCCGAAGGCTTCCTTCTGCACGATGTCGTCGCTCTGCTTCGCGCCGCTGACGATGGTGGGCTCGAAGAAGAACCCCTTCTCCCCGGCCTGGTGGCCGCCGGTCTCGATCCGGCAGTTCTCCGGGAGGGACTCCACCAGGGCCTTGACCGTGTTGAAGTGGTTGACGTTGTTCAGCGGGCCGAAGTAGTTGTCCTCGTCATTCTGCGAGCCGGTACGAAGGGACTTGGTGTGCTCCACCAGGGCCGCCACGAGATCGTCGTAGGCGGCGTCCTGGACCAGCACCCGGGCGATCGCGGTGCAGTCCTGGCCGGCGTTGAAGAACGCGAACTCGGCGATGGCCGCGGCGCTCTTCTTGATGTCGGCGTCGGCGAACACCACGGCGGGAGCCTTGCCGCCAAGCTCCAGGTGGGCGCGCTTGAGGCCCTTCGCGGCACCGGAGGCGACGGCGATGCCGGCCCGGACGGAGCCGGTGATGGAGACCAGGCCGGGGACCTTGTGCTCCACCATCAGGGCGCCGGTCTCGCCGGTGCCCAGGACGACGTTGAGCACGCCGGCCGGGAAGATCTCGCCGGCGAGACGGGCCAGGACGAGGGTGGATTCCGGGGTGGTGTCCGAGGGCTTGAGCACCACGGTGTTGCCCGCGGCCAGGGCGGGACCGATCTTCCAGATGGCCATCAGGAACGGGTAGTTCCAGGGCGCGACCTGCGCGACAACGCCGATGGGTTCGCGCCGGACGTAGGAGGTGTGGCCCTCGAAGTACTCTCCGGCGGACTTGCCCTCCATGATGCGGGCGGCGCCGGCGAAGAAGCGCAGCTGGTCCGCACCGGCGGCAACTTCCTCGGAGGCGATCAGGGACCGGACCTGGCCGGTGTTCCGGTGCTGGGCCTCGACGAGCTCGTCGCTGTTCGCCTCGACGGCGTCCGCGAGCTTGAGCAGCATCAGCTGGCGCTGCCCCGGCGTCGTGTGCTTCCAGCTCTTGAAGGCGTCCTTCGCAGCGGTCATGGCGGCGTCGACGTCGGCCTGCCCCGAGACGGGCGACTTCGCTACGACTTCGCCGTTGGTGGGATTGACGATGTCCAGCATCCCGGTTCCGGCAGGAGTGACAAACTCGCCGTTGATGAAGTTCTGCAAGGTTTGAACCACGGTGTACAACCTCTTTCGCGCTGAAAAGGACCCAATGAGACTGCTCCGAGCCTATGCCAGCCGGTCAACCCCGGGGAATAGTCACCTGCACACCGTTGCCGCCATATTTTAGTGCGCTTGCCCAGCCCGCGGTTATCCTGAATCCATGGCCATTTCACTTGCCGCCCTGCTGGGGGTGCCGTCCCTCAAACTCGCCAAGGCTGGCCTCGCGGAGACCACCTGGCACGAGGACATTGTCTGGGTGGCCGTCACCGAACAGGAGGACCCGCAGCGGTTCCTCAACGGCGGCGAACTGGTCCTCACCACGGGCATGCGGCTCAAGAGCGCCCCGGAACAGCGCCGCTTCGTCCGCCAGGTCCAGCGCGCCGGGGCGGTGGGCATCGGCTTTGGCGTCGGCCTGACGCACGACGCCGTGCCGCCGGCCCTGATTGCCGAGGCCAACCGCTGGGGGCTTCCGGTGGTGGAGGTGCCGTACGAGACGCCGTTCATCGCCATCGGCAAGCTGGTCGCCGACGCCCAGTCCGCGGACCACTTCACCAAGCTGGAGCGGCTCATCGCCGGGCACCAGATCCTGGCCCGCGCGCTGCTCACCGGCGGCGGCCTGGCCGAACTCCTCAAGCATCTAGGGTCCATGCTGCGGACCGAGATCGTGCTGACCCAGTTCACCGCCCAGCTCTACAACAGCGTGGCCGGCCATCCCGCCCCGAGCGCCGAGGGCTGGGCGTCCTTCCCGATTCCCACCGGCCGCCGCGACGCGTGCACACTGTGGGTCAAGCAGCCCTTCGAGGACTCGGGGATCGTGGGGTACGCGCAGAACCTGATCAGCGTCGAGCTCAACAACATGGTCAAGCAGCGGCAGTCCCAGCGCGCCCTGGCGGGGCAGGTCCTGGAGGACGTGATCCACGGGACCCTGGAGCCGAGCGAGGCCACCCGGCGGCTCGCGGGCATCGGCGTCAACAGCACCCGCCGGAACGTCGTCCTGCTGGCCGAGTCCGCCGCGCACGTCAAGCAGCTTGGCACGTCCTCGCTGCCGCAGCCGCTGGAAATGTCGGTGAGCGCCGTGGTCGGCAAGGATCTGGTGGTGGTGATTCCCGACGACGGCAGCGGAGCCAGTGCGCTGGCCAGGAGCCTCAGCGACCATCTGGCCGAGGCGGGGATCCACGCCACGATCGGGATTGGCGGGGCGTACACGAAGCCCAACGGGCTGCGCTGGAGCTACTTCGAGGCCCGCGACGCGGCAAGCCACGGCCTGCCCGTGAACGAACCAGAGCGGCTCAGCCTGACCTCGCTGCTGCTGGCCAGCGAGGACGTGCCGCTGGCGGACATGGCCAACGAGTCCCTCAACCCGCTCCGGAGCTTCGATGCCACCCACGGCGCCGAGCTGCTGACGACGCTGGAGAGCTACCTGAACAACAACGGCTCGGTGGCGGCCGTGGCGGAGGAGCTCACGCTGCACCGGAACACGGTCCGGTACCGGCTGGCCCAGATCACCGAGCTCACCGGCTACGACCCGGCCCAGACCGCGGACCGGGTGCAGCTCTGGCTTGCACTGGCCGTGCAGCGGCTGGGCGCGCGGCACCCGCGCTGACCGCCGCCTTCCCGCCGGCCCACCGGCCACGCAGGGGTGGGTCCGCAAAAAGAAGAAGAACAAGCAGGGCGCCGAGGACGGGGCCCGGACGAAGATGGGCCGCAAAGAGTACGAGGCGGAGATGGCCAAGCTGCAGGGCGAGCTGGTCGCCCTGCAGGAATGGGTGAAGTCCACCGGAGCGTCACGTGCCGAGATATTCGCCACTAAAGATGAAAGCACAAACATCAAACGTCTAACCTTTAGGAATGGCTAGCAGCACGGCGGCGTCCGCCCTTCCCCAAACAGCACCTCCCGCCGTCGTGCGTGCACCGCGCGGCGTGATCATCGCCGGAGTCGTCGCGATCGTGCTGATCGGCCTCAACCTGCGCGCCGGCATCACCGGCGCCGCCGCGCTCCTGCATGACCTGCAGGCCGTCCTGGGCTACGGGCCGCTGATTGCCGCCATCATCCCCTCCATTCCGACTTTGTCCTTCGCCGTGGCCGGTGCCGCCACCTCGTGGCTCACCCGGGTCCTGGGGCTCGAGAAGGCGATCCTGCTCTCCCTGGTGCTGCTCGCGGCCGGTCTGCTGGTCCGCGGGATCCCCACCACCGGCATGTTGATGGCGGGCACGGTCGTCGGGATGTCCGGGCTGGCGATCTGCAACGTGGCGATGCCGTCCTTCATCCGGGTCTATTTCGCGCACCGGACGTCGCTGATGACGGCACTGTATACCGTGACCATGACGACGGGCGCCACCGTTGTTGCCGTGCTGATCGTGCCGGTCGCGCAGCAGCTCGGCTCGCCCTCCGCCGGCGTCGGGGCGATCGGGTTCCTGGCGCTGGGCGCCTGCCTTGGCTTCCTGCCGATCGCGCTGCACGCCCACCGGAACGCGCCCGCCGTCAAGGCCGGCCGGGTGTCCCCCTGGCCCCTGCTGCGGACCCGCACGGGCGTGCTGATCACGCTCGGTTTCACCGTCCAGGCTTTGCTGGCCTACGCCGTGCTGAGCTGGTTCCCCTACATGCTGGTCACGCTGGGCATGACGGCCTCCGAGGGCGGGCTGATGTTCGGCCTGATGCAGCTGGTCTCCGTCCCGGCGGGCATGGTGCTGGTCGCGATCGGCTCACGCCCCCGGATGCAGCGCACCGCGTTTTACCTGGCCACGGTCACGATGGCCGTGGGTGTCCTGTCCATGCTGGTCCTGCCGGTCTCCTGGGCGCCGCTGACCGCCGTGCTGCTCGGCTTCGGGCTGGGCATCTTCCCGCTGGTGATGGTGATGATCAGCCGCAGCGGCCGCACCACCGCCGAAACCACGGCACTGTCCACGGTCGCGCAATCCGCGGGCTACCTGCTGGCGACGCTCGGCCCCTTCGGCATGGGGCTGCTGCACAGCGCCACCGGGTCCTGGACGCTGCCGCTGATCCTGCTGCTGGCCGTGGCCTTGGGCCAGATCGCCGTCGGGCACCTGCTGACCGCCAAACCCAAGGTCACCCTGGTCGCCGCCCGAGAGGTTCAGTCATGACACTCACCACCTCCCACCGTCCGCCGCTGGTGGAGGAGATCACCGCCAAGCTCCGTGAGCTGATCCATTCCGGCGAATGGCCGCTGCAGCAGCGGATCCCGGCCGAACCGGAGCTGATGGCCGCCCTCGGCGTCTCCCGGGGCACGCTGCGCGAGGCCATTAAGGCCCTCGCCCACAGCGGCATGCTGGAAGTCCGGCGCGGGGACGGCACCTACGTCCGCGCCACCAGCGAGATCTCCGGCGCGGCCCAGCGCATGTACCGGGACCACTCCCAGGTCCACATCCTGGAGGTCCGGGTCGGACTGGACACCCAGGCCGCCCGGCTCGCCGCCCGCCACGCCACCGCCGACGACGTCGGGGCGATGCGCGCGCTGCTGGAGGCACGCCGTGTCGCGTGGCTGGCCGAGGATTACGCCGGGTGGGCCCGGGCCGACTGGGAATTCCATGTCCTCGTGGCGCAGGCTTCGGGCAACCCGCTGCTGCACGAGCTGTACGTCAGCTTCGGCGTCGTCTTCCACGCCGACCTGCTCCGGCAGCAGGGCCGCGCCGGCTTCAACGGCCTCCCGCACGAAGGCCACGACGAACTCGTCGACGCCATCGCCGCGCACGACGAGACGGCCGCCGTCGAGAGCGTGCACCGGAACCTGAACTCCTGCGCGGAGTGGATCCAGCAATAGCTGCCCCGCCCAGCACAAAGGCCTCCGCACCGGGATCCCGGTGCGGAGGCCTTTGTGTTGAGGCTCAATGCCGCGCGGCTGGCGCGGCAGCCTCGACTAGCGTGAGAGGCCCGCGAAAACGTTCTTGGGACGCTGCATTTCGCCGTGCTTGGCGCCCATGACGATCACCGAGCCGGCAAAGACGGGGATGGCCCACTGCAGGATCTTCAGCTGCTGCTGTGCGGAGCGGAGTTCCTCGGAGGCACCGGGCTTGGGCTCGGTGGCACCCTTGGCGCCTTCGCTGGCGAGCTTGTCCACCTTGGCGCCCTGGAGCCCGGCGTAGAGGCTCACGCCGGCACCGGCGAGCGTGACGATGGACTTGATGACGCTGAGGCGCGTGACGCCGTCCTGCTTGGCCATCCGGCCCTTGTTTTCCCACATGATGGCGAGGCCGGAGAGGAAGTGCGCGCCGAAGGCCGCCGTCTGGACCGGGGCCCACTTCTTCCAGCCCAGGCTCGAGAGACGGGTGCGTTCGGCCGGATCCTTGGCTTCCGCCGTCGCCCCGTTCAGCCCAATGGCGCCCATCAGCGAACCGCCGAACCAGGCACCCGCCGTCAGGTCGTGGATGGATCGGGCAACAAGATTTCCTGCCATGTTGAGCTTCCTATCGTCTGAGTTCGAATCCGGAACAGTCGTGGCCCACGAAAGGCCGCGTCCGGGCTATGGTAAGCACACTTATGAAAAAGTTGGTAGTTCCGGGGACGGAGTCCTCCCTGCGTAGAATCGGCGGCATGGAATCACCGGGACCAAACGGCCAGCCAGCGTCCGGCGGAACCCTCGGGGCGGCCGACGGCGGAACCCGGGGCGGGACCCTCGGGGCGGCCGCCGGCGGCGCGGCCGACGCTGCGGAAGCGGCGTCGGACAGCGCCACGCTCGACGTCGTCGCCCGGTCCGGCTTCGCCGTGATGGCGCTGCTGCACATCGTGATCGGGGCGATTGCGATGGCCCTGGTCCTGGGCGCCCCGGGCCAGGCCGAGCCGACCGGGGCGATCGAACAGCTCGCGGCCAACCCGTGGGGACCTGCGGTCATGTGGGCGGGGTTCATCGCCTGCGCCGGGCTCTCGCTGTGGCAGCTGAGCGAGGCCACGCTTCGGGCCAGGCACCTCCCGCGCCGGCAGCGGCTCGGGAAGCTCGTTTCCTCCGGTTTCCTCAGCATCGCCTACGGCAGCGTGGGGCTCAGCTTCGCGGGCTTCGCGCTGGGCAACGGGGGCGATTCGGGCGACTCGACCCGGGACTTCAGCACCGCCCTGGTCCGCAGCCCGTTCGGTGTGCCGGCGCTGATCGGCCTGGGCCTGACCATCATCGGGATCGGCGTGTACTTCATCGTCAAGGGCGCGGGAAAGAAGTTCAAGGAGGAGCTGCGCCATTTTGAGGGGATGCGCCGGGGCCGGCTGATCAGCGGCCTGGGCGTCGCTGGCCACATCGCCAAGGGGGTGGCCCTGATCCTGACGGGCCTGCTGTTTGTCATCGCCGCAGCCACCAACGATCCCGCCTCGTCCACGGGACTGGACGGCAGTCTCAAGGCCCTGCAGGACCACCCGTTTGGCCCCGTCCTGCTCCTGGCAATCGGTGCCGGCTTCATCGCCTACGGCCTGTTCGCGCTGGTCCGGGCACGCTTCGGCCGGATGTAGCCTGGCGGCCGCTCTGCCCCCTCAGCCCAGCGGAACGACGTCGCCTTCCTGGTACAGCAGGGCACGGACCTCGGATTCTGCGGAGTCCAGCCGTTTCGGGTCGATGGTCTCCCCCGCGGCGAAGTGGTCCAGGACCCGCGGATCCACATAGCTCTTCCGGGCGATTGACGGCGTGTTGCCGAGGACGTCGGACGCGTCCAGCATGGCGCGGCTTACCGCCCTCTTGCGGGCAGAGACCTTGGGCTGCGGGCCGGTCCGCGCCAGGCTGGCGGCCGCGGCCACCGTCCCGCGCAGGGTGCGGAAGTCCTTGGCGGTGAAGTCCTGGCCGGTGCGCTCCTTGACGTACTCGTTGATGTCCGAGCTGGACACTGGGCGCCAGCTCCGGCCGTCCTTGTAGGCCAGCAGGCGGGCGTTGCCGCCGCGGCGCTTGAGCTGGCGCACGACGGCGGCGAGGTCGGCGTCGTTGATCCGCGACTCCCAGTTCTTGCCGCTCTTGGCGGGGAAACTGAGCCGGAGCTCGTCCTTGCGCACGCCGACGTGGGCGCAGAGCAGGGTGGCGAGGCCGTGGCTGCCGTTCTCGTTCGTGTAGCGCTCGGAGCCGACCCGCAACGAACCGCTGTCCAGCATCCTGAAGGCGGCGGCCAGCACCCGCTCCCGGGTGAGGCCCTCCGAACGGAGGTCCATGGTGACGAGCCGGCGCGCGGCCGGCAGGGTTTCGGCGAGCTGGAGGGCGCGGTCGAACTTCAGCCGGTCCTTCTTTTCGCGCCAGCCCGGGTGGTAGATGTACTGGCGCCGGGCGACGGCGTCGAGCCCCGTGGCCTGGATGTGTCCGTTGTCGTACGGCGCAATCCAGACATCCGTCCAGGCCGGCGGGATGCCGATGCTTTCGAGCCGCTCGCGCACGGGTCCGGGCGGCAGGGTGGAGCCGTCCAGGTCCTTGTAGCTGAAGCCGGTCCCGGCCGGGACCCGACGGTAGCCGCGGCCGGACGCGTTGCTGCGCCGGAGCCTCATCGGCGGGCTCCTGCTTGGCGGGCTCCGGGGCAGCGGGCTCCTGGTCCGGGGGTTGCTGGCATGTGCTGCTCATCCATGACGGTAAGCCTACTGACTAAACCTCGGTTTTCCGCCACCCATGAAACAACGCGGGGTCGCTCACGGCCCATCGTCCCCTCCGGGACGGGCGCGCAGCGACCCCGCGTTGCTCTGTGATGCGTGATGCGCGGTGGTGGTGGGGTCAGACCTCTGCGGCCACCCCGCCACGGGAAATCTCCACCATGTCCTCGCGCGGGACCACCTTGATGCGTTCGCGCTGGATGCCGTCTGTACCGGCGTCGGCGCTGGCCTTCGCGCCGAGGGACCGCTCGTGTGCGTCCAGGGCCAGCCAGCCTTCCCAGCTGGTGTACTGCACGCCGCGGTTCTCCAGCAGTTCGACGATCGTCTCCGGGGCCGGGGCCGCGGCGAGCGGCAGGTTTTCGCGGTCCTCCAGCAGGTAGGTCACGGTCTCCAGGGCGTCGCCCTTGGTGTGCCCGATCAGGCCGACCGGGCCACGCTTGATCCAGCCGGTGGCGTAGATGCCCGGCACGTGGGCGCCGGAGGCGTCCAGGACGCGGCCGCCGTCGTTCGGGACCACGCCCTTGCTGTGGTCGAACTCGACCTCGGGCAGCGACGAGCCGAAGTAGCCGATGGCGCGGTACACGGCCTGGACCGGGTAGTCGACGACCTCGCCGGTGCCGCGGGCGTTGCCCGTGCCGTCCAGTTCGGTGCGCTCGAACTTGATGCCGGCGACGCAGCCGGGGGCCTCGGCGTCGTCGTAGACCTCGACCGGGCTGTGCAGGAAGTGCAGGTGCAGGCGACGGGAGGCCGTGAGCTCGGCGAGGTCCTCGGGCTGCTCGGCGATCCAGTTGGTGAGCGTGCCCACCATGGTCTTGGTCTGGTTGTTGCTCTGGATCTGCCGGTCCGATTCGGCGTCGAACTCGAAGTCCTCGGCGTACAGGATGATGTCCACGTCCTTGGAGTGGGACAGCTCGCGCAGCTCCAGCGGGGTGAACTTCACCTGGGCGGGGCCGCGGCGGCCGAAGACGTGGACGTCGGTGACCGGGGAGGACTTGAGGCCGGCGTAGACGTTGTCCGGGATCTCGGAGACCAGGAGGTCGTCGGCGTGCTTGGAGAGCATCCGGGCGACGTCGAGGGCCACGTTGCCGTTGCCGATCACGGCGATTTCCTTGGCGTCCAGGGGCCATTCGCGGGAAACGTCCGGGTGGCCGTCGTACCAGGAGACGAAGTCGGCGCCGCCGTAGGAGCCCTCGAGTTCGATCCCGGGGATGTTCAGGTCCGCGTCCTTGATGGCTCCGGTGGCGAAGATGACGGCGTCGTAGTGCGTGCGCAGGTCCTCGAGGGTGAGGTCCGTGCCGTAGTCGACGTTGCCGAAGAAGCGGATATCCCCGCGGTCCAGGACCTTGTGCAGGGCGTTGACGATCCCCTTGATGCGCGGGTGGTCCGGGGCCACGCCGTAGCGGATCAGTCCGTAGGGCGCCGGGTAGCGGTCGAAGAGGTCGATGCTGACGGTGAGCTCACCGCTCTTGACGGCCTCGCTCTTGGTCAGGATGTCCGCGGCGTACACCCCGGCGGGTCCGGAGCCGACGACGGCGATGCGCAGCGGGCGGGCAGCAGTTCCTACAGGGGTGTTCGTTGACACGGCTGTGTTCCTTTGTTCTTCTGCATCCGTTGCTCCACAACTGCCCTTTTGGGGCCTGATAACGGCAGTTATGGAGCAATCGACGGGGGTTAGGGGGTCAGTACGCGGGTCTGGGTGGTGCTGGTGGTGCTTGCGGTGCAGGTGGACTTGGTGGTGCTTGGCGTGCGGGGGGCGTTCGGGGAGGTGGTGCTGTAGTCCGAGGTCTTGAAGTGCGACGGCGCGAACGGGCTGACGCGGACCACGTCACCGATCACGATCACGGCGGGGTTCGCGACGCCTGCGGCCTCCGCCTGGTCCGCGATGGTCCCGAGCGTTCCGATGGTCACCCGCTGGTTCGGCAGATAACCATTCTCTACGATGCCAACAGGCGTCCCCGCTGGCAAACCGGCGCGGCCCAGCGAGGCCGCCGAATCCCGGAGTTGGCCCACGCCCATGAGCAGGATCACGGTGTGGTCGGCCCGGGCGGGGACTTCGGAGAGCTCCTCGTGGCCGGTGACAACACTGAAGCCCTTGGCCAGGCCGCGGTGGGTGACCGGGATGCCGGCGGCAGCCGGGACGGAGATGGCGGAGGTGACGCCGGAAACCACTTCAACCTCGACGCCGTGCTGCCGGCAGAACTCGGCTTCCTCGCCGCCGCGGCCCAGGACGTACGGGTCGCCGCCCTTGAGCCGGACCACGCGGTGTCCCTGCAGGGCTTCGTCGACCAGGATCCGGTTGATCTCGGACTGCGGGACGGGGTGGTGGCCGGGGGTCTTGCCGACCTCGATCACGCGGACGTCGGGGGCCAGTTCGCTGAGGAGTTCGCGCGGGCCCAGGCGGTCCGCGACGACGACGTCGGCCTGGCCCAGGAGCCGGCGGCCGCGGACGGTGATGAGTCCGGTGTCGCCCGGTCCGCCGCCCACGAGCGCGACGGTGCCGGCGGTTGTGGTTGCGCGTTGCCGGCGCAGCGGCAGGTCCCCGGTTTCCAGGGCGGTGGCGACGGCGTCGCGCAGGGCCATGGCGCGGCGCGGGTCTCCCCCGGCGTTCACGGCGATCTTGACGTCATCGACGACGGCGACGGCGGGTGTCCAGGCGGCGGAGGCCTCGTGGTCGGAGGCGTTGACGCACCAGATGCGCTGCGCCTCGGCGTCGCCGGATACCTGCGCGTCCACGGCGGCGTCGCCGGTCGCGGTCTGGACGAACCAGACGCCGACGACGTCGGCCGTGCGGTAGGTGCGGGGCTCCCAGGCGAGGAGGCCGGCGTCGGCGAGGCCGGTCAGGGCCGGGCAGGCCAGGGGCGCGACGACGGTGACGCGGGCGCCGGCGTCGAGCAGTCCCTTGGCGCGGCGTGCGGCGACCGGGCCGCCGCCGACGACCAGCACGGGGCGGCCGAGGAGGCGCAACGCCGTGGGGTAAATGTCCTGAATTGCCATGCCTCGACGATAGGGCGGCGTCAGGGAGCGGAACAACGGTCCGGAAACACCCGTTCACGCGGGGTAACGCCACGTCACATAGTTGTTGACGGCCGGTTGCCGCGCGACGGACCGGGGTCAAGGCCCTTCAGGCCGCCCGTCAGCGCCTGGCTAAGCAGGGCGCCAGCTGTCCACCGCATCGACGCGACGGCGGCTTCCCGGCTGAGGCCGCCGACATCCGTCAGCCAGACCAGCGATTCGATGCCCGTGGCGCTTCGGATCGCCAGCACCAGCTGATGGATCTCCTGATCCGACAGCTGATCCCGGAGTGGAGCCAGCGCCTCGGCGATCCAGCCGATGGCGCGGCCCTGACGGAGCGGGAGGCGCTGCTGGTGGCTGTCGGCCGGCTCAAGCGAAAGCCGCAGCATGGTCCGCTGCTGCGCCTCGGTTTCCACGATCATCTGGGTGAACTCGAACACAACGGCATCCAGCCGCTCCCCCACGTCTTCGGGCGGATTCTCCGGCAGCATCGACGTGCGCCCTGTTTCGGGATGCGCGGCGGCCAGCAGCTCCCGCTGGCCTGGGAAGTAGCGGTACGCGGTGCTGCGGGAGACCCCGGCGGCGAGCGCGGCGTCGTCCACGGTGGGGGATGTGCCAGACGCCACGAGCTGGCGGGCCGCTGCCACGAGGGCATCAAAAGTGCGGCGCTTTTGGCTCGTCCGGCCTGCGTCCACGTAGGGTCTTGACATGCGCTTCATGGTACACCAGTCTTGTTATGGGATAACAGTCCCATAAGTGCTCCGCAAAGCATCGAGGCGATCATGATGGAGACCAAATACTCAGCATCCGCGATAGTCCGGCAGCCCGGCGAAGGGGAAAGGCGCTGGTTCTTCGGCGGCGGGGTGCAGACCTGGAAGGCGACGGAGAAGGACACCGCGGGGGTATTCTTTCTCTTCGAAGACGACATGGACCTAGGCAAGGTCACGCCGCTGCACACCCATCCGGACTCCGACGAGACGATGTACATCCTGGCCGGCGAGATCCTGATGAACATGAACGGCTCCGAGCACCGGGTTGCGGCAGGCGGCCTCACGATCGCCCCGCGCGGCGTTCCCCATGCGTTCAAGGTCCTGCAGCAAGGAACCCGCATGCTCTGCCTGCACACGCCGGGCGGCGCGCAGGCGTTTTACCTGGGCGCCAGCGAGCCGCTCGCCGCCGATGACGATGGTCCGCGGGTGGTGGACTTTGACCGGATCCGCGAGTCGGGGCGTATGAACGGCGGCATCGAAATCCTGGGACCCCCGCCGTTCGACTAGCGGCGGGGGCAGGTACGGTCGGCTCCGCCGGCGGTCGGAAGGCCGCCTATTTCACCGCGATGAGCTCGATGAGTTTGATGTCGGGGTCCTTGGCCAGCAGGGCGGGGCCGTGCTCGCCGAGGGCCGCGGGGATGGCTCCGTTGAGGTGGGCCTGCCGGCCCTCCTCAGTGTCGAAGGTGTCAAAGATGCCGAAGGTGGTCTCGTTGACCCGGAAGGCGTACCAGGTCCTGGTGCCGGGCTCCGTCAGAACGATTTCGCGGCCGCCGTTAAGGAAGTCCCAGACTTCCTGTTCTTTCCCCGGCTTGGCTTCGACCAGTGCCAGCACTCCGTATTTTGGCGCCACGGCTGTCTCCTCAGAATTGGGCTGGATGGGCCGAAAACCGGCCTATAGCCGCGAGTGTAGGCCGGTGCCGGGGTCCGGGCAAGGCGTCGCGAGGAGCGCCCCGCGCCCGGCAATGAGGCATTGCAGATGGCGCCGCAGGAGGTCTGCCAGACGCAGCAGACCCCGACGGCGGTAGTCGCCGTCGGGGCCCGTATCGGGCTGCCCCGCGTTGGTTGGGGAGGGGCTGCTTAGCGTGTGCTGCCGGCGAGGAGGCCTCGACGGCGGAGCAGACGCTTTTCGATCGGGGCGAAGAACAGCAGTTCGATCAGGATGCCGACGCCGAGGATCATCAGGATCGCGGCCATCACGATGGTCATGTCGGACAGGTCGCGGCCCTGGTTCAGCATGGAGCCCAGGCCGAAGCCGATGGAGCCGCCGACGGCGATGATTTCCGCGGCCATCAGCGAGCGCCAGGAGAACGCCCAGCCCTGCTTGAGTCCGCTGAGGTAGCCGGGCAGCGCGGCCGGGAGGATGATCTGCAGGGCCAGCTGGAGCCGGGACGCGCCCAGGACCGTGCCGACGCTGCGGTACTGCGGCGGGATCTGGTCCACGCCGGAGATCAGCCCGTTGATGATCGAGGGGATGGCGCCCATGAACACCACGAAGTACACGGTGGCGTCGGTCAGGCCGAACCAGATGATCGCCGCCGGCACCCACGCCACGGACGGCAGCACCTGCAGGCCGGAGATGAGCGGGCCGAATGCGCGGCGCAGCGGGGCGACCTGGGCGAGCAGGAGCCCTACCGGGGTCGCGATGGCCACGCTGATCAGGAACCCGACGAGCCCGCGCTGCAGCGAGGTCCACACCGCCTCCTGCAACTTCCCGTCGGCCCACAGGGTACCCAGCTGGCCCAGTACATCCAGCGGTCCGGGCACCAGGTCCTGCCGCTTGAAGCCCAGGGACACGTAGAGCTGCCAGATGATGACCAGCACCGCGAGCGCGGCAACCGGCAGCAGGACCCGGCTCCAGTCGACGCGGGCCTTGCGCACGGCGTCGGACTGCAGCGAGTCCAGCCCGGCCTCGAGCTCGCGGAGGTCGGCCGGGCCGGTGGAGGACCGGGTCAGGGCCGCAGTGATGTGGTGGGTCTCGGCGGGCTCCACCAGGGAGGCTGGCTTATTTGGCATGGCGGCGGATCTCCTCGCGTAGCCGGGCGGTGATTTCGCCGGTGAGCTGGCCGGCCAGTCCGGCGTCGGTGCGGTGCTCTTCGCTGACGTGCCATTCCCGCACCACGCGGCCGGGCCTGGAGGAGAGCAGCAGCACGCGCTGGCCCAGCCGGACGGCCTCGCGGACATTGTGGGTGACAAAAACGATGGTGCGGCCGGTTTCCTTCCAGATGCGCTCCAGCTCGTCGTGCAGCAGGTCGCGGGTGATCGCGTCCAGGGCGGCGAACGGCTCGTCCATCAGGAGCAGCTGCCGGTCCTGGGCGAGCGAACGGGCCAGGGCCACGCGCTGGCGCATCCCGCCGGAGAGCTCGTGCGGGCGCTTGTCCCCCGCGCCGCCCAGGTGCACGAGGTCCAGCAGCTCCCCCGTCTTGACCCGGCGCTCGGCCTTGCCGACGCCGCGGAGCTTGAGTGCCAGCTCGATGTTCCCGCGCGCGGTCAGCCAGGGGAACAGGGCCGCGTCTTGGAACATAAAGGCGGCGCCGTCGCTCGGCACTTCCAGGGCGCCCGACGTCGGGGCCTCCAGTCCCGCCATGATGTTCAGCAGGGTGGACTTGCCGCAGCCGGACGCACCGAGCAGGGCGACGAACTCGCCCTGCTCGATGTTGGCGTTGACGTCGTCCAGCACCGGGGCGCCGTCGCCGAAGCGCTTGCCCAGGTTTTCCAGTACGACTGGCATGGTCACGTCCTTACTTCTGTTGGCACTTCTGTTGGCGGGCGGGGGAAGGAACTGGCTAGTCCTTGCCCAGTCCCTGCGCGGAGATCTTGGTGCCCGTGGCGCCCCCGCCGAGGACGCTGTTCAGCGCCGTGAGGTCGAAGATGCCGTTGATGTCGGCCTGTTTGGTGGTGCCGGCGTCGACGCCGTCCTGGAGTAGCTTCTGGTAGGTTCCGGCGAGCGGGTCGACGGTGTAGGCGATGTTGTTGAGCGAACGGTCAATCACGTCAGTCGGCAGGGCGGCGCCGGCGGAGTCCTTGAGCGCGGCGTTGAGGACCGTGGACTTCTCCGCCGCGGGGGCGGCGTTGAGCCAGTCCACGGATGCGACGTGGCCCTTCAGCAGCGCCTTGACGGTCTCGGGGTGCGCGGCGGCGAAGTTCTTGTTGACGATCAGGACGGTGGTGATGAACTCGCCCTGCTCCCACAGGTCCTTTTCGTCGACCAGGACCTTCGCGCCGGCCTGGAGCACCAGGCGGGAGGCCCAGGGCTCCGGCAGCCACGCGCCGTCGAGCTTTCCGTCCTGGAAGAGTTTCAGCGTCTGGGCGTTCTCGGTGGGATTGATGGCGACGTCGCCGCCGCCGTCGGTGTTGGTCTGGTAGCCCTGCGTACCGAGCCAGGCGCGGAGGGCCACGTCCTGGGTGCCGCCGAGCTGCGGGGTCGCGAGCTTCTTGCCCGCCAGGTCCGCGGCCGAGTTGATCTCGGGTTTGACCACCAGCTGCGCTCCGCCGGACGCGGCACCGGCGATGACGCTGATCGATTCGCCCTTGCTCTTGACGTAGGAGTTGATGGCCGGGTTGGGGCCGATGTAGGTGGCGTCGATGGCGCCGGCGTTGAGGGCTTCGATCGCGGCGGGGCCGGCGTTGAAGACCTGGGTGCTGAGCCTGGTCTCGCCGAGGCTCTTCGCGATCAGGCCCTGGCTCGTGCCGATCAGGGCCGGGGCGTGGGTGATGTTGCCGAAGTAGCCGAGCTTGAGTTCGGCAGCCGGGGTGGCCACGGGGACTGCGGCGGCGGCTTCATTGGTGCGGTTCAGCGACGACGCGACGGCGGCACCGGCGCCGATCAGCAGCACGAGGCCGACCGCCAGGCTGATCTCCAGCGCGCGCCTGCGTTTGGGCTTGGCCGATTCGCCGGCGACGATCCGTGTAGTTCCGGGGGTCTGGCCGGGGGTGGGGTTGTTCGAGCGGGATGACATGGTGGAGTTCCTGTTCCTGGGGGTGCGGGGAGGCCGGGCGGGTGGTCAGCGCCGGCGACATCGCCCCCGGGGTACCCTGCTGGCGGTGCCAGGGGAAAGCCGTTCCGTGGTTGTCATTGCTTCACCATAGGGACTGCGGGGAACACGGTTCAACGGCCCGGAAACCCGGGGTCACGCGGGTTCATGCAGCGTCACATGCGGGCCGCCATCCGGGCTCTGCAGCGGATTTATGGCCGATTAATCGCCTTTAACGTTGACGAGCTGCCGGAGCTTGTGCCGTATCTTGACAAGGTCCGCGGAGTCGAGCATCACCTGCTCTATGGGTTTGTACGCCGCCGGGATCTCGTCGATGAAGGCCTTGCTGGGCCCGAATTCGATGCCGTGCATGGCGGCCTTCAGCTCGGCCAGGGTGAAGAGCTTCTGGGCGGCGTGCCTGGAGTATTCGCGCCCGGCGCCGTGCGGGGAGGAGTTCAGCGACTCGCGGTTCCCCAGGCCCACCACAACGTAGGACGCGGTGCCCATGGAGCCGGGAATCAGCCCGGGGTCCCCCGCCTCGGCCCGGATCGCTCCCTTGCGCGAGACCCAGACGGACTTGCCGTAGTGGTGTTCCTTCGCGGTGAAGTTGTGGTGGCAGTTGATCCGTTCGGCCTCCCGGACGGAGCCGCCGGTCCAGGATTCAAACTGCCGGACCACGCGGTCCATCATCTCCTCGCGGTTCAGCAGGGCGAAGTGCTGGGCCCAGCGGAGTTCCCTGATGTACCGGTCGAATTCGGGGGTGCCTTCCTCGAGGTAGGCCAGGCCCGGATGCGGCAGGGCGATGTTCCGGCTCCGGATCAGGCTGCGGGCCTCGCCGATGTGCCGCTGGGCGAGTTTGTTGCCGACGCCGCGGGAGCCGGAATGCAGGAACAGCCACACGGCATCCGTCTCGTCCGCGCACACCTCGATGAAGTGGTTGCCCGAGCCCAGCGACCCCAGCTGCAGTGTCCAGTTCGCGGCGTACTGGGCGGGGTCGAACCGGGCGCTGGCTGCCATCCGCCGCAGTTGGTCAATCCGCGGTCCGGCGGTGGCGCTGATCCTGTGGTTGAAGTGGCCGGCGGACAGCGGAACGGCGTGCTCAATGCCCTCCCGCAGCGGTTTGCGGTCCTTGGGCAGGTCCTTCACGGAGTACTGCGTGCGGACGGCGATCATGCCGCAGCCGATGTCCACACCCACGGCCGCGGGGATGACGGCGCCGAGGGTGGGGATGACGGATCCCACGGTGGCGCCCAGGCCCAGGTGGGCGTCCGGCATCAGCGCCAGATGCGGATAGATGATGGACAGCTGCGCCGTGGCCAGGGCCTGTTCGAGGGTCTTGTCATCCAGGATCGACGCCCAGTTGAACAGCTTGTTGTTGATGACTTCCAACGATCTGCCCTCCCATGACGATGATCGTGGGAGGGCAGCCCGGTGGCAAGGGCCCTAGACTGCGACTTCGATGCTCAGGCGGGGCAGGGCAGTGCCAGCCAAGAAACTCAGATCGAGTAGCGCTCGTCCTCGTGGTCGCCGGGGTGGTCCTTGACGAGGCCGGCGGCGAGGGTGTTGCCGTCCTGCGGGTCGATCACAAGGAACGCCCCGGTGCGGCGGTGGTGCAGGTAGTTCTCCAGCGGCAGCGGCGCGGCGAGCCGCAACTGGGCATGCCCAATGTCATTGAGCTCCAGCGTGGTGGTCGGCTCGAGCTGGAAGTTGGCGAGGTCCAGCTTCCCGGTCACGTTCCGGACCAGGGCCTGGACCGTGCGGGTGCCGTGCTTGACCAGCACCTTGGCGCCCTCGCGGAGCGGTTTTGGCGAGAGCCAGCACAGCGCGGCGTACAGGTCGGCCGAGGCTTCTCGGATGGTGCCGGTCGCGGCGATCGTGTCGCCGCGGGCGACGTCGAACTCGTCCGCCAGGCGCAGTGCCACGGACTGCGGGGCCACGGCCTCGGTGAGCCGCCGTCCCGCGAAGTCGATGCCGGTCACCGTGGTGGTGCGCGGCGCCTGGCCCGGGGTGAGGACGCTGACCTGGTCCCCGAGTTTCACGGAGCCCTCGGTGATCTGGCCGGCGTAGGCGCGGTAGTCGCGGTAGCCTTCGACGTCGAGCCCGGCGGCGACGGCGTCGGGAGCCAGCGCCCCCTGCGGCCGGACCACCAGCTGCACCGGGAAACGGAAGCTCTCCAGATGGCTTTCGAGTTCGTCCGCGGCCGGCAGCGTCTCCAGGACTTCGAGCAGGGCCGGGCCGTCGTACCAGGGTGTGCGGTCCGAGCGGTCCACGACGTTGTCGCCGTCGAGCGCGGACACCGGAATGACGAGCAGATCGGCGATCCCGTCCGCACCGAGCCCGAGCTCGCGGCCGACTTTCTGCACGTCGGCCTCGATCTCGCGGAACACGGTCTCGCTGAAGTCCACCAGGTCGATCTTGTTTACGGCGACAATCACGTGCGCCACGCGCAGCAGCTGCAGCACGGACAGGTGCCGGCGGGTCTGCTCGAGGACACCTTTGCGGGCGTCGATGAGCACGACGACGGCGTCCGCAGTGGACGCGCCGGTCACCGTGTTCTTGGTGTACTGCACGTGCCCGGGGCAGTCCGCGAGGATGAAGCTGCGGCGGTCGGTCGCGAAATAGCGGTAGGCGACGTCGATCGTGATGCCCTGTTCCCGCTCGGCGCGCAGGCCGTCGGTGAGCAGTGCCAGGTCGATCGCCTGGATACCGGCCGCGCCGGCCCCGCCGAAGCCACGGTCCGCGGAGGTGCGGGCGACGGCGTCGAGCTGGTCGGCGAGGATTGCCTTGGAGTCGTGCAGGAGCCGGCCCACCAGGGTGGACTTGCCGTCGTCGACCGATCCGGCCGTGGCGAAACGGAACAGCGAAGCGTGCGCGAGCGGGGCCTCGTCAAGAAGGGCAGCCGCGCGGGCGGTGTCGATTTCGGTGCTCATTAGAAATAGCCATCCTTCTTGCGGTCTTCCATGGCGGCCTCGGAGATGCGGTCATCCGCGCGGGTGGCGCCACGTTCGGTGATGGTGGAGGCGGCAACTTCGATCACAACGTCGCGCACGGTGGCGGCGGCCGATTCCACGGCGCCGGTGCAGGACATGTCGCCGACGGTCCGGTAGCGGACGGTCTTGGTGATGACCTGCTCGGTGTCGCGGGGCTGGGAGACCTCGCCGACCGCGCGCCACATGCCGTCGCGGGCGAAGACCTCACGGTCGTGGGCGTAGTAGAGGCCGGGCAGGTCGATGTTTTCGCGTTCGATGTAGCGCCAGACGTCGAGTTCGGTCCAGTTGCTGATCGGGAACGCGCGGACGTGCTGGCCCACGGTGTGGCGGCCGTTGTAGAGGTTCCACAGCTCGGGCCGCTGGTTGCGCGGATCCCACTGGCCGAACTCGTCGCGCAGGCTCAGGATGCGTTCCTTGGCCCGGGCCTTGTCCTCATCCCGGCGGCCGCCGCCGAACACGGCGTCGAACTTGTTGCGCTGGATCGCGTCCAGCAGCGGCACGGTCTGCAGCGGGTTGCGGGTACCGTCGGCACGCTCGGCCAGCTCGCCGGAATCAATGAACTCCTGCACACTGCCGACGACGAGCTTGAGCCCCAGCCGCTCCACCGTCCGGTCGCGGAATTCGATGACCTCGGGGAAGTTGTGCCCGGTATCCACGTGCAGCACGGGGAACGGCACCTTGCCCGGCCAGAACGCCTTGGTGGCCAGATGCAGCATCACCACGGAATCCTTGCCGCCGGAAAACAACAGCGCAGGCTTCTCGAACTCGGCAACAACCTCGCGGATGATGTGAATGGCTTCCGATTCCAACGTGTCCAGGCTGGAGAGGCGGGCCGGGGAGCTCGGGCGGGGCGCCGCCGTCGGCCCCGAGGCCGCCCAGGGAGTGGCATCGGGCCTGTCGGAGCGGGACGCGATGCTGCTTGCAGCATCGCCGTCCCGCGAAGGGGCGGGGGCGGCATCGGGGCCGACGGCCACGAAAGTCTCAACATTGCTCATACGTGTAGTCCGCATTCTGTCTTGTCGGTTCCTGCCCAGCGTCCGGCGCGGGGGTCGTCGCCGGGCGCTACCTTGCGGGTGCAGGGCTGGCAGCCAATGGACGGGTAGCCCTGTGAAAGCAGCGGGTTGACGGGGAGGAGGAAGTCGATCGAGTACTGGACCAGCTGGTCGAAGCTCCAGGCCGCGACCGGGTTGACCTTGACCAGGCCGTTGGTCTCGTCCCACGTCACAAGCGGCGTGTTCGTGCGGGTGGGGGCCTCGTCGCGGCGGACGCCGGTGAACCAGAGTTCGTAGCCGGCCAGGGTGCGGCGCAGCGGGGCGACCTTGCGCAGCGCGCAGCACTGGGCCGGGTCGCGGGCGAAGAGGTCCTTGCCGAGCAGCCGGTCCTGCTGCTCCACGGTGTTCTCCGGCAGCACGTCGACGACGTTGACGCGCAGGCTCGCCGCGACCTCGTGACGGGTCGTGTGGGTTTCCGGGAAGTGGTAGCCGGTCTCCAGGAAGAGCACGTCGACGCCGGGAAGCTGGTCCGCGACGAGCGCCGGAAGGACGGCGTCGGCCATGGAGCAGGCGACGGCGACCGCGGGCAGCTCGAAGTTGCGCGCCACCCAGGCGATCACCTCGCGGGCCGGGGCGTCCCAGCCGAGTTCGGCGGCGCCGGACTCGGCGATGGCCTTGAGCTCGTCGTGGGTGCGGAGGACGGGGTCAGTTCCCAAGGCGTGCTTGCTCACTGCAGATCACCCTCATCGGCCGCGAAGGCCCATTCGGCGAAGGTCTGGCCCTCGGAGTGCTCGGCCACGAACTTCCGGACCACGCGCTCCACATAGTCGGGCAGCTCATCGGCGGTGACCTTGAGGCCGCGGACGGTGCGTCCCAGGCCTGCCTCCTCGCGGCTGTCGGAAGCCAGCCCGCCGCCGAGGTGCACCTGGAAACCCGGGGTGGGGTCGCCGTCGGGCGTGGGAAGCATCATGCCCTTGAGGCCGATGTCCGCGGTCTGGATGCGGGCGCAGGAGTTGGGGCAGCCGTTGATGTGCAGCGACAGGGCCTGCGGGAGCTGCCGGGTCTCGACGAGGTCGGCGAGGCGGCGTTCCAGCTCGGCGACGGCGGTGGCGGCCGTGACCTTGGTTTCGACGATGGCGAGCTTGCAGTATTCGATCCCGGTGCAGGCGATGGTGCCGCGGCGGAACACGGACGGCCGGGCGGAGAGGCCCAGGGCGTCGAGTTCGGCGACCAGCGGTTCCACCTGGTCCTTGGGCACGTCGAGGACAACGAGCTTCTGGTGCGGGGTGGTGCGCAGGCGCTGCGAGCCGCGGGCTTCCAGGGTGTCCGCGAGCTTCACCAGCTGGCCACCGGAGAGTCGTCCGGCCAGCGGGGTGGCGCCGATGAAGAACTTGCCGTCCTTCTGCTCATGCACGCCGATGTGGTCGCCCGGGGTGGACGGCTTGGGAGCAGCCGGGCCGTCGTCGAGCTTGTAGCCGAGGTATTCGTCCTCGAGGACCTGGCGGAACTTCACCGGACCCCAGTCGGCCAGCAGGAACTTCAGCCGGGCCTTGGTACGCATGCGCCGGTAGCCGTAGTCGCGGAAGATGCTGGTGACGCCGAGCCACACGTCGGCAGCCTGGTCCGGCCGGACGAAGGCGCCGAGGCGCTTGCCCAGCATCGGGTTCGTGGAGAGCGCGCCGCCCACCCAAAGGTCGTAGCCGATGCCGAGTTCGGGGTGGACCAGGCCCACCAGGGCGACGTCGTTGATCTCGTGGACCACGTCCTGGCTGGGGTGGCCAGTGATGGCGGTCTTGAATTTGCGCGGCAGGTTGGCCAGTTCCGGGTCGCCGATGAAGCGTTCGGCGAGCTCGTGGATCAGCGGCGTCGGGTCGATGATCTCGTCCTTGGCGATGCCGGCGACCGGCGAGCCGAGGATGACGCGGGGCACGTCGCCGCAGGCTTCCGTGGTGGACAGGTCCACCGATTCGAGGCGGCGCCAGATTTCCGGCACGTCCTCGACCCGGATCCAGTGCAGCTGGATGTTCTGCCGGTCGGTGAGGTCGGCCGAGTCGCGGGCGAAGTCGACGGAGATCTGGCCGATGACGCGCAGCTGCTCGGTGGTGAGGGCACCGCCGTCGATCCGGACCCGCAGCATGAAGTACTTGTCTTCGAGCTCGTGCGGCTCGAGCGTGGCGGTCTTGCCGCCGTCGATCCCGGGCTTGCGCTGGGTGTAGAGGCCCCACCAGCGGAAGCGGCCGTGCAGGTCCGTGCCGTCGATCGAGTCGAAGCCGTGCTTGGAGTAGACGGACTCGATACGCTCGCGGACGTTGAGGCCGTTGTCTTCCTGCTTCCAGGTTTCGTTGGCGTTCAGCGGCGCGGTGCCGTCCACTTTCCACTGCCCGTGCGGCTTTGCGGCGGGGCGGGAGGTGGGGCGCTTGGTGCGGCCTGGGGCAGCCTGGTCCGGGGACGCTCCGGCTAGAGCTGTATCAGTCATGGATCGACTGTAGGGGTGGCCGTAATGCCGTCACAAAGGTCCGGAAACGCGGGGTCACCTAGGGCAACAAATCGTCACGAAGCGTCGGCGAGCCTTGAAGTGGCGCGGGTGGTGTGCAAGGGAGGGGGTGCGAGTCCGCGCCGCGGCGGCGGGTCAGGCGCCGGACGCGGCCGCGGGTCGGGCGCCGGACGCGGCGGCGGGTCAGGCGCCGGACGCGAGGGCGGCGTCGTAGCGTTCCAGCGCGATTTCGGCGAGCACGGGCGAGGGCAGCAGGGCCGCCGTGACAAGGTCAGCGCCGGCCTTGGTGAGCTGGTCGTGGAAGAAGCCCGGTGCCAGCAGGTAGGCGGCGATGACCACACGGCCGCCCAGGTCCACCGCCCCGGCGGACTCCCCCGCACCGGCGCCGCCCGCGGCCTCCTCGCGGAGCATGGCCACGGCCTCGGGCACCGACGGCTTCGCGGACGCACCGTAGGCGGCCACGATGCGGTTGGACCGCAGCGCACGCAACTGGTCCGTGAGTTCCTCGACATTCTGCGCGGCGGTGGGGTCGGAGGACCCTGCAGCGGCGAGGATGACGGCGTCGTTGTCGGTTACCCCGGCTTCCCTGAGCCGGACGTCCAGCAGCGCAGCGAGCCGCGGATCGGGCCCCAGCGGAGCGGCGGCGCGGGTGTCCGGGCGGCTCTTGACGGCCCGGGCGATGTCCACCTTGACGTGGTACCCGACGCTGAGCAGCAGCGGGACGACGACGGCGGTCTCCCCCGCCGGCAGGCCCGCCACGACGGCCGGCAGCTCGGGGTCCTGGACGTCGACATAGGCCTCGCGGACGTCGAGTCCGGGCCGCAGCGCGGCGAGCCCGTCGCGGAGGGCGTTGACTTCGGCGGCACCCTCGGTGCTCGAGGTGCCGTGGGCGCAGGCGATCAGGATGGGGCTATTCATAGCCGTTAGCGTAACCTTGGAGCCGCCCCATCCGCCCCCTTGATATCCCACCGGGACCCTCCATGACTTTTTCCTTCAGCGTTGTTCTGCTCTGGCTGGACCTGGCTGGCGTCTTCTTCTTCGCGGTCTCCGGGTCCCTGCTCGCGGCACGAAAGCAGTTCGACATCATCGGCTCCCTGCTCCTGGCCTCGGTGGTGAGCCTGGGCGGCGGCGTCATCCGCGACATCATCATCAACGCCGGCCCGCCCGCGGCCTTCACCAACCCCGCCTACCTCGCGCCGCCGCTGCTCGCCGCGGTGCTGGTGTACTTCCTGTTTTCGAGCGTGCAGCGCTACACCTCGCTGCTCATCCTGTTCGACGCCGGCGGGCTGGCGCTCTTCTGCATCACCGGAACCCTGAAGGCGCTGGCCGCCGGGATGAACCCGATTGCGGCGGTGCTGCTGGGGGTCACGACGGCGGTGGGCGGGGGCCTGCTGCGCGACATCACCGCCAACGAGGTTCCGCAGCTGTTCGACCCCAAGGATATTTACGCACTGCCGGCGTTTGCGGGGGCGGCGCTGACCATGGTCCTGTCCGTCACCGGCACCTTCAACGCGGTCACCGCGGGCGCTGTTGCGGCCATCGTGTTCGCTTTCCGCGTCACGGCCTGGCGGCGTAAATGGTACGTTCCGCTGGCGGTCCGCGGCTGGCACCGGCTCGGCCTGGACGCGGCGGATGGCGGGCCCAAGGATTAGCTAGGATAAGAACCATGACTGACATGTTCCTCGAGAAGTTCCGCGCGCTTGTTCCGAAGTATCTCGAAGACGAATGGCAGGAAGAGGATGGCCTCCTGGCCGAGGAGCTGGACGAGGCCCTCGCCGAACACCAGTTCCAGGTGCCGATGGTGTTGCGGGAGTTCTACCTCGCGGTCGGCGGCTGCGAGGACATCATGGAGGCGTACCACTACTTCTGGGACCCCGAAGAGCTCGAAGTCGATGACGAAGGCTTCCTCATGTTCCTCGAGGACGAGGAAGAACAGTTCACCTGGGGTTTCCGGGTCGGCGACCTCAGTGTCCCGGACCCGATCGTGTACCGCCGCAACAATGCCCGCGGCCAGTGGAAGAGCGAGGAAGGCACGTTCTCCGAGTTCGTCTTCGACATGTTCGAGTGGGCGTTCAACGACGAGGACGAGGACTAAGCCCCCTCCGGCCGCCGGATTCTCCCCACCTTTGACTGGCCCACCCGGCGTGTCACCCCAAACCGCCGGGGAGCCCCGGCACCGGGAAGCCAAAAGTGGGGAATCTCAGCGCACCACCCGGCCCCGCAGAACCTGCCACACTTCCCGGATGATCTTCTGCGGGTTGTAGACCACGTCCTGGTACCCATACCGGAGTACGGCGTAACCGGTGAGTGCGCTGGCATTGTTTCTCAGGCGGTCCTTCTTGACCTGCCGGGCTTCCAAATGCGTTCTTCCATCGATCTCCACGATGAGGAAGCCTTCAAGCAGGAAGTCCACGATGCCGATTCCCGGCAGGTCCACCTGCGTCTGGGTGTAGATCCCCTCACCCCGGAACAGCAGCCTGGCCACAACTTCTATCGCGGAGTCTGCGGTTCCGTCGACTAGATCCAGGACCCTGCGTGCGCCGCCGTTTCGGTTTCCCGGAAGACGTTGCACGAGATAGCCGAGCGTGGTGCGGCCCTGGACCAGAGCGCTTTCCACCATGACCGCGGCTTCCACGGCTGGCAGGCATCTCACGGCATGCAACAACGAGTCGGTCAGCCCGGCCACCGGGCGGGGGAACTCCGGCGGCACCACACTGCCACGATGCACCACGACGCCGGCAGCCGAGCCATGCCGGCACAGGAGGTGCAGCCGCTCCGGGGCGAAAAGTCTCCAGAGCCCGTGGTGCGGGGCGGCCGAGGCGCAGCACAACAGGCCGTTGGCCAGCACTGCGGCAACGAGGTCCGGCTGCGCATCGTGCAGCGCCACCACGCCGTGCCGCAACCGCACCGCCTGCCCGGAAGCCAGGGTGTTTCTGATGGTCCGCTCGGTGAATCCGGCCTGTAACAGCGTCGCCGTCCGGGCCACCGAGCCGGCATTTTTCAGGTACTCCGTGACGTCCATGACTCCAGCAGACCCGGCGGTGGCCACGTCGTGGACCCGGCGGTTGGACTATGTGGACAAACTCTCCGCCGGATTTCCCCACGTATCAGACACCCCCACGGCGTGCCGCCGCGACAGGCCGCGGGTTCCGTCATGGAAAGGTGGAAACGTGGGGAAAGCCCGTCGGGACTCCCCCAGCGCACCTGTGACAAGCAATTTACAGGCGGCCTAGACAACGTGACATTTCTGTCATATGCTCATTCATGGGTTCACCAAATGCCTCCGGTGGATCTGATGCGAACGGAGAAATGGCCCCGGTTCGACGCAACGTATGACTCGTAACGTTGCAAGGAACCGGGGCCGTTCCGTTTAAGCCGGAGAGCCCAAGGACAAAATCAGCTGGCGCGGTCTACCACGGCCAGCGCGAAGTTGCTCAGCGAGGTCTTGACTACACCTTCAGGCAGTGGGGCGAGGGCGGCAATGGCCTCGTCGGCCCAGGCGCGGGCAACCACCCAGGATTCCGCCGTCACGGGGTGCTCGCGCAGGCCGGCAACCGCGGCGGCGAGGGCCTCGTCGGAGCTGAGGTCGCCGTCGATGAGTTTCAGGAGTTCGACGGCGGTCTGGTCGCCGTTTTCGGCCTTCTTGCGCAGCAGCAGCACGGGCAGCGTCGGGACACCTTCGCGCAGGTCGGTGCCCGGGGACTTGCCGGACTTGACCTTGACGCCGGTGACATCGATGACGTCGTCGGCGAGCTGGAAGGCCACACCCACCTTTTCGCCGTACTCGACCAGCATCGGCTCGTAGGCCTCATCCGCGCCGGAGAAGATCGCGCCGAGCTGACCGGAGGCCGCCACCAGCGAACCGGTCTTGTCCGCGATGACCGAGAGGTAGTGCTCCACCGGGTCCTCGTCCGGGCGCGGGCCCACGGTTTCGTGCAGCTGGCCCAGGCAGAGCCGCTCAAAGGTGCGGGCCTGGATGCCGAGCGCGCGGGAACCGAGCTCGGAGACCAGGATGGAGGCGCGGGCAAAAATCAGGTCGCCGGTCAGGACTGCAACCGAGTTGCCCCAGACCTCGTGCGCGGTGGGGGCGCCGCGGCGGAACGGCGCCGAGTCCATCACGTCGTCGTGGTAGAGCGTCGCCAGGTGGGTCAGTTCAACCACGACGGCGGCCTGCACCACGGCGGGCCGGGAGGCGTCGCCCAGGTGGGCGCAGAGCAGGGTCAGCAAAGGCCGGATGCGCTTGCCGCCGGCTTCCACGAGGTGGCGCGACGTCGCGTCAGCCAGCGGATCGGAGTTGGCGATGGCTTCGCGCAGCTTCTTCTCCACGCGGGCCAGGTTGGTGGTGATCGCGGGCCCCAGTTCGGGGTCCCCGGCGATCGCGGCAAAGCCGGCCGGCAGCTGCAATCCGGTGGCGATCGCGGTGGTGTTGAGGTCGGGCTCGGAGCTCGGCAGGCCGTGTCCGGCGTGCGTCCAGCTTTGGTCTGCAGAGTTGGTCACGGGTTAACCCTAACTTTTGTTGCGGAAACCGCGGAGTTGGCGCCGGTGTGCGCAGGGGTGTCGGTGTGGGTCGGGCCGATCTGCGACGAGCCCGCACTGACAGCGTCCGCCCTGGACAGGCCCTGGTTGGACGTCGCCGGGACCAGCGATTCCAGCACCCGGATGACGCGGTCCTCGAAGCCCTTGGCCGCGGGGTCGGTCAGGTTGGCCAGCAGCCGGACCACGAACCGCATCAGCACAGGGATGGGCATGCCCGTCCGGAGGGCAAGTTTCATCACGGCCGGTTTGCCGATCAGGGCCGCGAAGGCGCGGCCCAGGGTGAAGTGCGAACCCCACTGGTCCCGCACGTAGTCCGCGTACCGGGAAAGGTGCGCGTCGGCGTCGGCCTTGGTCCAGCCGGCCGAGGCCGAGCGGGCGGCGCCGTCGATGATGAACTCGGCCGCAAACCGGGCGGACTCCATGGCGTAGGAGATGCCTTCGCCGTTGAACGGGGAGACCATGCCGCCGGCGTCGCCGAGCAGCAGCAGCCCGGGCGAGTAGTGCGGGGTGCGGTTGAAGCCCATCGGCAGCGCGGCGCCGCGGATCTCGCCGACCTGGTTTTCCGGGGTGAAGCCCCATTCGGCGGGCATGCCGGCGGTCCATTCGCGCAGGACCTGCTTGTAGTCCAGCTTGCCGAATTCCTTGGACGAGTTCAGGATGCCCAGCCCCACGTTGGAGGTGCCGTCGCCGACGCCGAACACCCAGCCGTAGCCGGGCAGCAGCTTTCCGTCGCGGCCGGGAAGCTCCAGCCAGCCTTCCATCCAGTCGTCGTCGTGCCGCGGCGAGGTGAAGTACGTGCGGACGGCGACGCCGAGCGGCCGGTCGTCGCGCTTCCGGATGCCCAGCGACACGGCGGTGCGGCTGGAGTTCCCGTCCGCTGCGAGCACGACGTCGGCGCTGAAGTCCCGGGTCTCCCCCGTCTTGCGGCCGGAGCCGTCCAGCAGCGCGGCGCGGACCCCGGTGACCCGCCCATCCTCGGAGCGCAGTGCCTCGGTGACGCTGTGGCGTTCCAGCACGACGGCGCCCGCGGACTGGGCGTGCCGGGCCAGTTCCTCATCGAAGCCCAGGCGGGTCCGGATCAGGCCGTACTGCGGGAAGTCGGAGACCTCTGGCCAGGGCAGTTCGATGCTGCGGCCGCCGGCCAGCAGGCGCAGGCCCTTGTTTCGGCGCCAGCCGTCGGCCTCGGGGTGCGGCAGGCCAAGCTTCTGGATTTCACGGACGGCGCGGGGGGTGAGCCCGTCGCCGCAGACCTTTTCCCGGGGGAAGCTGGTCTTTTCCAGCACCGTGACGTCGATGCCCGCCTGCGCCAGGTAGTAGGCGGCAGTGGATCCGGCCGGACCTGCTCCGACAATCAGTACTTTCACGGCGGCGACGGACTAACGCGCGGGCCGGATGATGTTGCGGCGCAGCTTCGCCACCGGTCCGGTGTGGGCGGCCAGCGCCGCGGCGGCCGCGGAAGGGCCGGCCTCGGCGCCGGGCTTGACGGCGCGGTGCACGGCGACGATGCCGCCGCTGAGGTTGCGGTAGGAGACGTTGTCCCAGCCGGCTTCCTGCAGCCAGGCCGCGAGGTGATCCTGGTCCGGCCAGGCGCGGATGGACTCGGCGAGGTAGACGTAGGCGTCCGGGTTGGAGGAGACCTTGACGGCGATCGCGGGCAGGGCGCGCATGAGGTATTCGGTGTACATGGTCCGCCACAGCGGCACCACCGGCTGGGAGAACTCGGCGATGACCAGCTTGCCGCCGGGCTTGGTGACCCGCAGCATCTCGGCCAGGGCCTTCTTCGGCTCGTTGACGTTGCGCAGCCCAAAGGAGATGGTGCTGGCATCGAAGGTGTTGTCCGCGAACGGCAGGCGGGTGGCGTCACCGGCGATGAAGTCGATGTCGGGGCGGCGGCGCTTGCCGACCTTGAGCATGCCCAGGGAGAAGTCGCAGGCGATCACGTCGATGCCGGCGTCGGCATACGGTTCGCTGGAGGTGCCCGTGCCGGCGGCGAGATCGAGCACCCGCTGGCCGGCCTTCACATCCATGGCTTCGACCACAACCTTGCGCCAACGGCGCGTCTGCCCCATCGACAGGACATCGTTGACGACGTCGTATTTGGGGGCGACGTCGTCAAACATCGTGGCTACTTCGTCCGGACGCTTATCCAAGGATGCTCGGTTCACCCTGACATTGTCTCAAATGATCAGCACACACCCTAACCACACCTGAACTGGGGCTGAACTGGGCATCCGCGGCGCCGGAGCGGAGCCTGAACGGAGCCTCCGGCGCCGCGGGAGTAGTGTTGTCTCACTATGACGAGCGCGTTCCGAACCTTGACAGTCCCCCTCGATGCAGAAACATTCCCCGGGGGGCTGCCGTCGTTTCTGGTCCGGGACGACCTCCTCTGCTGGACCCGCCGCGAAGCAGGGCTGGTCGGCTTCGGCGAGGTGGCCCGGTTCACCGCCACGGGACCCGAGCGTTTCCTCGAGGCGGACATCTGGTGGCGTCACCTGGTGATCGAGGCTGAGATCGACGACCCCGTCGACTGGCCCGGCACCGGCCCCGTCGCCTTCGGCTCCTTCGCCTTCTCCAAAGCCTCCGCGCACGAGTCGCGGCTGATCGTTCCCGAAATCGTTGTCGGGCTCCGTGACGGCAAAGCCTGGCTCACCCAGATGACGTTCGACGACGGCGACCTCACCGAAGCGGGCGCGCGCGCCGCGCTGGACCGCTGGCTGGGGACACCCGGCGTCGTACCCGCTGCAGCAGACGCCGCCGCGGACCCGAGTGCAGACCCGGCCGCAGACCCGGCCGCCGCCGTGCCACGGGAGGCGACCCTGCACACCGGGTCACTGAGCGAAGCGGACTGGATGGCAGCCGTGGCCGCGGGCGTCGCGGAGATCCGTACCGGGGCGCTGGAGAAGCTGGTACTGGCCCGCGACATCGTGGCCACCGTCCCGGACGGCGTCAATGCCGCCGAAATCCTCCGCCAGCTCGCCGTCCGCTACCGAGAATGCTGGACCTACGGGGTGGACGGGCTGGTCGGCGCGACCCCCGAGATGCTGATCCAGGTGGAGGGCCGCACTGCGCAGGCCCGCGTTCTGGCCGGCACCCTGGACCGCCGCGACGCCGACGGCATGGACGGCTCGCCGCTGGAGTTCGCCGAGCGTGTGCTGGCCGGATCCGAAAAGCAGCGGCACGAACACGACATCGCCATCCAGTCGCTGACCACGCAGCTGGCGCCGTTCTCGGAGGCGATGAACGCCCACAGCGAACCCTTCATCCTGGAACTGCCCAACGTGTGGCACCTCGCCTCGGACGTGAAGGCGGAGCTCGCCGAGGTCGAAGGCCATGTGCCCACCTGCCTCGCGCTGATCAATGCCCTGCATCCCACCGCGGCGGTCTGCGGCACGCCGACCACGGTGGCGGGCGCGCTGATCCGCAAGCTGGAGCACCTGGACCGCGGCCCCTACGCCGGACCGGTCGGCTGGCTGGACGCGGCCGGCAACGGGGAATGGGGCATCGCGCTGCGCGGCGCCGTCATTGAGTCCCCGGAGACCGTGCGGCTCTATGCGGGCTGCGGCGTCGTCGAGGGCTCCGTGCCCGAAGCCGAACTCGCTGAAACCTGGGCGAAGTTCCGGCCGATGCTGGAGTCCCTCGGGATCAAAAGCTAGAGTCCGGGATAGGAGACACTGCGGCCCCGCGGGGCCTTGCACTAGTGTCATCAATAGTTATCCAATGGTGAAACTTAGTTTCCTGTGATGCACATCTCGTATTCGGCGATACACTATAAGCCGACTAAGTCACGTCTGCTCCTGCAACAAGAGGTAAAAAACCATGCAGCTCAAGTCCCTCGCCACGGCAAAGGTGGCCGCCAAGGCAGCCGCACTCCTCGCCGTCGGCGCCCTCACGCTCACGGCCTGCGGCGGCAGCTCCACCCCCGCAGCCTCCTCCGAAGGCGGCGTGCAGCTCATCAACGCCGGCAAGCTGACCGTCTGCTCGGACGTTCCCTACGAGCCGTTCGAATTCCAGCAGGACGGCAAGATCGTCGGCTTCGACATGGACATCGCCGCCGAGGTGGCCAAGGACCTGAAGGCCGAACTCAGCGTCGTGGACAGCTCCTTCGAGGCCATCGAGACCGGCACCGCGCTGACCCAGTGCGACGTCTCCATCTCCTCCGTCTCCATCACGGACACCCGCAAGTCGGTCATGGATTTCTCCAGCCCGTACATGGACGATGACCTGACCCTGGTGGCCAGCGAGGCATCCGGGATCAACGACCTCGAGGGCGCCAAGGGCAAGAAGGTCGGCGTCCAGCAGGCCACCACCGGCGCCAAGTACGCCCAGGAAAAGGGCCTCGACGCCCAGCAGTTCGAGGATTCCGGCCTCCTGGTCCAGGCCCTGCAGGCCGGCACCATCGACGCCGCCCTGGGCAACCAGTCCGTCCTCGCCTACGCCATCAAGGACGACGCGAAGTTCAAGCGCGTGGAGAACTACACCACCGGCGAGCAGCTCGGCATCTCCATCAAGAAGGGCAACACCGCGATGGCCACCCAGGTCAACGGCACGCTCAAGCGCCTCACCGACGACGGCACCCTGAAGAAGTTCGAGACCACCTGGTTCGGCGAAGCCGCCAAGTAGCACCCCGGCCTGAGACCGACAAAGTTGAGGCCCCGTACCGCTGGACGACAGTCCGTACGGGGCCTCAACTGCGCAAAACGAATGTGAGAGCACCATGGCAATGACCGCACGTCAACGAGCCAGAGTCAGCCTGTACGTCCAGGCCGGAATCTTTGTGGTGGCCGTGATCGCCCTGATCCTGGCCACGGACTGGAAGACCATCAGCACCAGCGTCTTCAACTTCGCCAAGATCGGCCCGATGTTCCCTGACATCATCCTGGTGGGCCTGAAGAACACCCTGATCTACACCGCCCTGGGCTTCATCGTGGGCCTGTCCGGCGGCCTGCTGCTGGCGCTCATGAAGCTCTCCTCGTTCCCGCTGTACCGCTGGCTGGCCACCGGTTACATCGAGTTCTTCCGTGGCATCCCGGCCCTGCTGGTCTTCATCGCATTCGGCTACGGCGTGCCGCTGGCCTTCGGTGTTTCCTGGAACGTGACCGTGGTGGTGATGGTCTCGCTCGGTATGGTGGCCGCGGCCTACATCGCCGAAACCCTGCGCGCCGGCCTGCAGGCCGTGCCGAAGGGCCAGCTGGAGGCCGCCCGGTCGCTCGGCATGCCGCAGTGGCGGGCAATGATCTCCATCGTCATCCCGCAGGCCTTCCGGATCGTCCTGCCGCCGCTGACCAACGAGGTCATCCTGCTGACCAAGGACTCTTCGCTGATCTACGTGCTGGGCCTCACCGCCTCGCAGTACGAGCTCACCAAATTCGGCCGCGACGGCATCTCCAGCCTCGGCGCGGGTCTGACCCCGCTCCTGGTGGCCGGCGCCTTCTACCTGGTGATCACCATCCCGCTGAGCCTCTTGGCCCGGAAGTTCGAAAGCCGCTCCGCGCGGACGAAGCGATAGGCAGGACAGTCATGAACGACGTCGTACAGAACGCGAATGACCGCAGCGGGGCCATCAAGGCCGCCGGCGTGTCCATCACGGACCTCCGCAAGTCCTACGGAACCAACGAAGTGCTCAAGGGCATCAGTCTCAATGTCGCCCCCGGCGAGGTTGTCTGCCTGATCGGCCCGTCCGGTTCCGGCAAATCCACCCTGCTCCGCTGCGTCAACCTGCTGGAGCAGCCCAACGTGGGCAGCGTCCACGTCGGCGGCTTCGAGGCCACCGACCCGGACGTGGACATCGACAAGATGCGCCGCAAGGTCGGCATGGTCTTCCAGCAGTTCAACCTCTTCCCGCACCTGAGCGCACTGCAGAACTGCACCATCGCGCAGACCAAGGTGCTCAAGCGCAGCCAGTCGGACGCCTCGGCCGTGGCCATGAAGAACCTGGAGCGCGTGGGCCTGGGGCACCTCGCCGACCGCTTCCCCGACCAGCTCTCCGGCGGGCAGCAGCAGCGCGTGGCGATCGCCCGGGCGCTGAGCATGGACCCCGAACTGATGCTCTTCGATGAGCCCACCTCGGCACTGGACCCGGAGACGGTGGGCGACGTCCTGTCCGTCATGCGGAACCTGGCCAGGGAAGGCATGACCATGCTGGTGGTGACCCACGAGATGGGCTTCGCCCGCGAAGTCGCCGACCGTGTGGTCTTCATGGACGGCGGCGTCGTGGTGGAGGAAGGCGTGGCCGAGCAGGTCATCAGCGCCCCCAACCACGCCCGCACCAAGGAATTCCTCCGCCGCGTCCTCGACCCGACGCACATCGACCTCGCGGAGTAGGCGCCTACCGCTGCGGATTCCGCGCCGATTTCAGACAGCCGCTACGTGGATCCACGTGGCGGCTGTCCGTTTCCGTAGCGAATTCTCGGGACGCCTTTCGCATCGAGGAAAGCCGAGAATCTCTCCGGGCTGGCGAGCTCCGCCCACGTCCACCGGATGACCCGTCGGCCGGTGGCCCGGATCCGGTCCTCACGGCTCTTCTCCTCAATCACCACGTCGGAGGCCGTCCGGCCCTTCAGATAGGCCGCGTCCCGGTACTTCACTAGACCATCGAATTCGCCGGACAGGCCGTCCTCCGGCCACTCGAAGTCCGTGTAGCCGACGAGTCCCCGGGCATCCCGGATCTCGTGCTGGAGCACGGGCGCCTTGAACCCCAGCCGGTGCATCATCGCCCGACTCACCGATTCCCCCGGAGAACCCGACGCCGGATCGCCGAACTCAAGGGCGGTGACGATCCTCCGGGCTGCGGCGGCCGTATAGATTCCGCTGATGCCGGCTTGGAGCGCCTCAAGGGTCAGCCCCGGCGGCCCATTCCGTGCAGGCCGCAGTACATGGTCGACGGCTGTCACGGCCTGCTCAAAGGATTCGAAGGCGGCCAGGTCCAGCACCGTCCGGGACCGGGCCGTGACCAGCAGGCCCTGGCGTTCCTCGACCCGGAGGGATTCGGGATCAACGAAGTGTCGCCGCACGCCCGCCCTTGAACGGCCCCTCCGGCGTCGGACGTGCACGCGTGAACGGGGTGCCTCGTGCCGAGCACCGGGATCTCCGAAAGGGCGGCGGCTGACTGCCGGCAGAATACGGTCTGGCTTCGCCGGGTGGATGCCGCGGCGTGGATCAGCAGCGGGTACCGTTCCCAGGGCTGCAGTGCATCCCACGCCTCGGCCCGCACGTACACACCCTGGCGGATGCGTTTGAGTTCCCCGGTCTCGGTTTGCCGGGCAAGCGCACGCGAGTCGCGGCCGAGACGCGCCAGGTCGCTGCTGAGAATCAGGGCGGGCAGGTCCATGCACCGATACTGGCCCGGGCCTCAACGCCACAACAACGGCCCGGTGTCCGGATGTGGAAAACGCTGGCCGAGCATTTCCGCGGCGTTTTCGGACAGGCGCGCCGCGGGCCCGCGCAGCCCTCGTCCGAAACCGCAGCGAAATGGTGGCAGGCCTACTCCGCCGCGGCCGCGCCCGGGCTCAGGTTGGAAGTCAGGACGCCAGGCGGTCGGGCCGCTGGTCCGCTACCTGTTCGCTGGAGGCCTGCGTCGGCGGGTTGATCGAGGACCAGACATCGTCGAGGGAGAGACCGAGCACGGCCGCGATAGCCGCGATCGTGGAGAACGCGGGAGTGGCCACCCGGCCTGTTTCAATCTTCCGCAGGGTCTCAGGCGAGATGCCCGCGGCCACCGCCACCTCGAACATGGAGCGATCTGTCCTCGCTTGACGCAGAAGTGCGCCCAAATGTTGTCCTCGTTCGACTTCAGCGGGCGTGAGTGGGAGTCTGACCATGCCTCCAACTATAGTACCGGTATAGTATTACCGGTATATTTATTGGGCATGCTGAGAGGACCATCTGGTGATCGAAATATTCAGCCCAGCTGAACTACAGCGGGCGAAGGTAAGCGGACGGTTCATCGCCACAGTGCTGCAGAGCTTGCAGGAGCGGGCCAGGGTCGGCACCAACCTCCTGGAGATCAACCAGTGGGCCGGTGAGATGATTGCCGCGGCAGGGGCCCAGTCCTGCTATCTCGATTACGCGCCCTCGTTCGGCCGCGGACCCTTCGGCCACTTCATCTGCACCTCAGTCAACGACGCCGTGCTGCACGGAATGCCTCACGACTACGCCCTCCAGGATGGCGATCTCCTCACCCTTGACCTGGCTGCGTCCCTCGATGGGATCGTCACCGATGCCGCCGTCAGCTTCATCGTCGGAGTGTCCTCCAGCCCGTCGGACTCCAAGATGATCGAGACCACGCAGCGGGCGCTGGAAGCCGGAATCGCGGCCGCCAACCCCGGAGCACGCATCGGGGACATCTCGCACGCCATCGGCGCCGTCCTTGCGGCTGCCGGCTTCCCCATCAACACCGAGTTCGGAGGGCACGGCGTCGGGTCGACGATGCATCAGGATCCCCACATCCCCAACACGGGCCGCCCAGGCCGGGGATACCGGCTCCGCCCTGGCCTGCTACTGGCAATCGAACCCTGGGTCATGGCGGGCACCGCCGACCTCGTCACCGACCCGGACGGATGGACCCTCCGCAGTGCGACAGGAACCCGCACGGCGCACAGCGAGCACACCGTAGCCATCACGGACGACGGGCCTGTAGTCCTCACGATCTGAGAATTCGCGCACCGAAAACCTCACACGCTGCCGTCGCTGACATTTTCCGAAGCACTGATGCTTTCGCTCGAGCGGTTTTCGGTAGATGCTGGTCTCGTTTCTGGACGCTATACGCCGGAAGTAGACCGGACACCCACACAGATCGGAGAACGCGTGAGCTCGAAGTATCAGCGCCCAGAGGAGACACCCGAGCAGCGGGAGTCCAGTCTGCGCTCGGCCGCCATGCATCACGGAGGCCGGATGGTGGAGGGCAGGGACTTCCGCGAGGCTGCACTTGAGCAGATACAGAACACCGTCCCGGGCTTCCCGCAGGAGCGCTACGAGGCTGAGCTCGACGCGGCACTTGCCCGGATCCACGAGGCCCAGATTGGTGTCCAGGTGCGCCGGGAGAAGATGATCGCCGACGCCCGGGAGCTTGACCTCAGCAACGCCGTGTTCGCCATCCACTATTACAACCGCCGCTTCGCCGGGCACGTCGGTGAGTATGGTCTGGGCCGGATCCGACTCGGCGAAGTCCTGGGGGACCTGTACTCGCGCGAGCAGATCGCCGGGGCGGTCGCCAGGGCCGACGCCCTGATCGATGAAGGCATCCGCATGGGGATCGGCCCCTGGAACACGGAGGCCGACATGGGCCACCTGCGCCGGGCCCATCCCGGATTCCGCGACCGGGCTCTGGGCGACGCCTTGGACTGGGGCCACCTCATCCACCGCTGAGGAATCCGCGGCGATTTCGGACAGCCGCACCGCGGATCCGCGCCGCCCCCGTCCGAAAGCGCAGCGGAAACTTGCGGGCTCCTGCGCGGCCGGTTATTGCGCGGCGAGCACCCCGGCCACGGCGGTGCCCACGGCGGCCCGGATGCGCTCGTGCAGTTGCCGCAGACCGTGCCGGTCCGTGTGGACCTCGATGATGCTGCGGCCCTCCCACGGCTCCGCCAGCGCCGCGGCGAGCTCCGCCGTGGTGCTGACCGAGCGGTGCTCGACGCCGTACGCCGCCGCGAGTGCCGCCAGGTCCACGCTGTGCGGGGTGCCGAAGAGGCGTTCGACGGCGGTTCCGTAGCGGCCCGCGGCCTTGACGGCGCCGTGTTCCAGCAGCCCGAAGATGGCCCCGCCGGCGTCGTTGAGGACCACGATCCGCAGGGTGGGCTCCTCCTCCCCGGCGCCGAGCAGCAGCCCGCCGGCATCGTGCAGGAAGGTGACGTCGCCCAGCAGCACCGTGGTCTCCTGCCGGCCGCCCAGGGCAATGCCGGTGGCCGTGGCAAGGGTCCCGTCGATGCCGGACAAGCCTCGGTTGGCGAAAACGACGGCGGCCGGCTCCGGGGCGGGCGCGCCGGCGAGGTCGACGTCGCGGATGCCGTTGGAGGAGCCGAGCACGAGCTGCCCGCGTGTGTGTTCCCAGACCAGGGCGCCGACGGCGGGCCCGGTCGCGGCCGGCCCGGTGGCAGGACCCGTCGCAGCGGCCCCGGGGGCGGCAGTGCCCGCCAGCACCACGTCCACCGCGTGCTGCGCGGCGGCCCCGGCCAGCAGCCAGGCATCCAGCCAGGCCGCGGAGCCGCGGCCGGCGAAGTCGGCCAGGTCGCCCAGGTTGTTGAGCGGGAGTTCGGTGCGGCGGCCCGGCTCGTACCAGGCCACGGGAACCGGCTGGTACAGGGCCGAGGGGACGTCGGCGCGGGCCAGCAGGGCACTCACCGGCCGGGAGAGGGTGGGCCGGCCAAAGAGCACCACACGCTCGATCGGCTGCGCGGACTCCGGACCGAACGCGTCCAGGACAATCCGGTAGGGTCCCACCGCGTTGGGCCCGAACCGCGCGTTGGAGGACGGCTCGGCGAGCAGCGGCAGGCCGTGAGCGCGGGCGAAGGCCTCGGCGACCGGTCCGGCGTCGTGCCCTGCCAGCACCACGGTGCGCCGTTCCGGCAGTCCGGCCGAGGCGGGCGGGAAGTCGAGGGCCAGCGGGCCGCGGGGCGCGCGGTACACCCGGCGGCCGGACTCGGGCGGCAGCCTGTCGCCGGGGGCGGGAACGAGCGGGTCGCGGAAGGCCAGGTTGAGCTGCACCGGCCCGGGCGGGGTGTCCTCGAAGGCCCCGGTGGCGGCGCTGAGGGCGGTCTCGACGGCGCGCCGCGGGTCGCTGCCGGCGGGCACGTCGGCGGCGAAACGGACATGCTCACCGAACAGGTCCAGCTGCGCCGTGGTCTGGTTGGCGCCGGTCCCGCGGAGTTCCTCGGGGCGGTCGGCGGAAATCACCACAAGCGGGACGGCAGCGTGGTTGGCCTCCATCACCGCGGGCAGCAGGTTGCCGACGGCGGTCCCCGAGGTGGTGAGCACGGCCGCGGGCGCCCCCGTTGCGAGGGCCAGGCCCAGGGCGGTGAAGCCGGCGTCGCGCTCGTCGATCCGGACCAGCAGCTCGACCCGCCCGGCGGCGTCGGCCTCGGCCAGGGCGTAGGCCATCGGTGCCGAGCGCGAGCCCGGCGCCACCACCACGTAGCGCACCCCCTCAAGCAGCAGGGCCGCGACGGCGATCCGCGCGGCATCCAGCGCGCTCAGCTCGGTGGCGTCCAGGGTGTCCGGCGCTGAGTCCGGCCGGGCGCCGGCGTCAGGGGCCGTGTGTGCGGTCGGGTCGGCCGGGGCGCCGGTAGGGTCGCCTTCGGAAAGCGGGGCATCGCCGGCGGCTGCATAGGCGTTGAGCGGGTCCAGCGGGTTCTCAGAAGTCACCAATCCAGTCTCCCATCAACGCCAATGCTCTCCCACTTCCTGTCGCTTTGGGCCAGGCGCTCTCTCACTGGCCCCCGACGCCAACGCTCTCCCTCCGGCGGGCGGGGATCCCGCGGCAACTGGGAGCGCGTCACCAGGGACGCACGGCTCACACGAGTTAGGTAAACTGCAGCAAAGCAGTGATTCCACACCCGGAGGGTATGCACCATGAACCGCAAAGCCACAGCACTGGACGTTGCCAAACTCGCCGGGGTGTCACGTAGCGCGGTTTCGCTGGTCCTCAACGGCCGCGGGGACGGAAACGTGGCCAGGGAGAGTCAGGACAGGATCCGAGACGCTGCCGCCGCGCTGCACTACACGCCCAACGCCATCGCCGTGAGCCTGCGGAACCGCCGCTCGCGCATCATCGGGATCGTCTCGGACGAGGTGGTCACCAGCCCGTTTGACGGCAACATCATCGCCGGCGCCGACGCCGTGGCCAGGACCCATGGTTTCGTCACGGTGGTGATGGACACGGAATCGGACGAGACCCGCGACGAGGGTGCCGTGGCCACGCTTCTGGACCGCCAGGTGGACGGGCTGATGTACATTACGGTGGGCCTGCGCCCCCTGCACGTCCCGCTCAACATGCTGCAAGTGCCGTCGGTGCTGGCGAACTGCTTCGATGACCGTCCCGAAACCGGTGTGCCCGCCGTCATTCCCGACGAGGTCCGCGGCGGCCGGGAGGCGGCAACGCATCTGCTGGACCTGGGCCACCGCGACATCGCGTTCCTGGCGGGCGACAGCCTCACTCCCGCTGCCCCGCGCCGGATCCAGGGCCACCGCGAGGCGTTCGAGGCGGCCGGCCTGCCGGTGCCCCCTGGCCGCATCCTCCAGGTCGGCTGGGACATCGACACCGGCTTCCACGGGGCCATGAAGCTCCTGGACGGCGTGGCCGCGGCGCAACGTCCCTCCGCGATCGTCTGCGCCAACGACCGGCTGGCCATCGGCGTGGTGCTCGCAGCCAACCGGCTGGGCCTTTCCATCCCGCAGGACCTCTCCGTCATGGGCTACGACAACGAATTCCGCATTGCCTCCACCATGGTCCCGGCGCTCACCACCATGGCGTTGCCGTTGCGGGAGATGGGTGCCGCCGCCATGACAGGGCTCCTTCGGGAGCTGGGCCAGGTGCCCGGGACCGGGGGCGACGACGGTTCCGCAGCCGTTACTGACCCAGAGGCTGCCCGGCGCCAGCCGGCCGAGACCCTGGTCCCGGGCAGGTTGGTGGTCCGTGCGTCCACGGGACCGGTCCCTGCAGGCCGGCACTGAACGGGCCGGCACTGAACGGGCCGGCGCTGAACGGGCCGGCACTCAACAGCCCGACACTGCACAGGCCCGCAGGGACCGAACAGAACCTCTACTCTGGCTGTTCCAGCCGCCACACATCGGCAACCGCGCCCGCCGGCAGCTGCAGGACCCAGCGTTCGCCGGCCGCCGGGTACGCCCGCAGGGTAGTGGCCACCGACCCGGTCCGGTACACCTCCACGAGCGAGGCATCCACGAAAACACGCAGTTCCTCCCCCGGCCCGATGGTCCCCCTGAACACCACCTGGCGGGACGCCTCCGGCCCGCTACCGGCCACGAGGCAAAGTTCGACGACGGCGTCCGCGGCCAGCGCGTCCGCCCCACCGGAGCGGGACGTTACCGCGGCGGCCGCCGCGGAGGCCCCGGCAGCCGCGGAGGTCACGACGGCCTCGGCAAACGGCGGCAGCAGCACGTCCCCGACGGCCCCGACGGCCACTGGTTCGCCACGGTAGGAGTCCACTTCCGGCGCGGGTGCCATGGCCAATACCCCGTCCTCGACGGAGAGCACGCGAGGGTGGGTCAGCACGCCGGCCCAACCCGCAGCATCGATCTCCGCCTGGCTCCGGCCGCGGCGGCCATCCCGGCCCGGTCCTTCGTTGGCCCAGCCCCAAAGCAGCGCCTTCGGTGCAGCCGGTTCGGCGGCACCGTCCGGCAGCTGCAGGATCTGTGGCGCATAGAAGTCCCGGCCCAGGTCCGACTTTCCGCCGGTCTGCGGGGAAAAGACGGGCAGCCCGGTGGCGGGATCCTCAGCCAGCGAGCCGATCAGGTGGCCTACCCCGTTGACGTGCTCGTGCTGGTCGCCGGACAGCCACAGCGAGAACATCAGCACCCAGGCGTCGGGTCCGGATCCGGCCGGGACGCGCACCAGCTGCGGGCATTCCCAGATCTCTGCCGGCGTATGCGCGGCAGCAACCGGGTCCTCGGAGGTCAGCCAGATGCCCTGGTATGCCCAGTCGGACAGGTCCTCCAGGGTGTACAGCAGCAGGGCCGCGTGGCCGGAGGCGAGGCCGGCACCCTGCATGGCGTAGCGCTTGCCATTGAAGCGGAAGATGAACGGGTCCCGGACTGCCGTCACCTGCGGGTCGGCCGGCATGGACGCCGCGACGTGCCCGTCCTGGGCCCAGTCCACCAGGTCCGCGGAACCCCGGGAGATGACCACCTCGGAGTGGCCGCCGTCGCCGCGCACGCCGGAGTACGCCGCGGTGGGGACACCGCCGTCGTCCGTCACTACACCGGTCCAGCAGCCGTACTCGTCCGGCCCGCCGTCCTGCGGGCGGAGCGCCACCGGGTGCTGCTCCCAGCGCACCAGGTCGGCGGAGCTGATGTGGCCCCACGCGATCCGGTGGTGGCGGGCGGACTCGGGGTTGTACTGGAAGAAGACGTGGTAGCGGCCGTTGATGTGGCTGACACCGTTGGGGTCGTTGATCCAGCCCGTGGCGGGGCGGGGGTGGAAGCGCGGGAACGCGCGGTCCGGGTGGGCTGCGGCTACGCCGGCAAAGTCGGTGACGGCAAGGTCCGGGTATGACATGGAGTGAGGCCTTTCAGCAGGGGGTGAGGTTATTTGCCGGTGCCGGCGGTGAGGCCGTCCTGCAGGGCACGCTGGCCGAAGATGAACACCACCAGGGCGGGAATCATGGACAGGATGACACCTGCCAGGACCACCGAGATGCTGCCGGTACCCAGGTTGCCCTGCAGTGAGACGAGGCCCAGCGGCAGGGTGAAGTTTTGCTCGGAGATGGTCAGGATGAGGGGGCGGAAGAACTCGTTCCAATGGAAGTTGAAGGCCAGGATGCCCACAATCGCCATGCCCGGGACGGCCAGCGGCGCGTAGACCGAGCGGAAGGTCCGCCAGGGCGTGGCGCCGTCGATCGCCGCAGCTTCCGCAAGGTCGGCAGGCAGCCCCAAAAAGTATTGTCGCATCAGGAAGGTGCCGAACGCCGTCGGGATGGCCGGCAGGATCAGCGCCAGCAGGGTGTCCGAGAGGCCCATTCCGCGGATCAGCATAAAGACGGGCACGATCGTCACCTGGACCGGCACCATCATGGTGGCCAGCACGATCGAGAACAGCGCCCCCCGGCCGCGGAACTTCAGGTTGGCGAAGGCGTAGCCGGCCATCGCCGCTGTGACCATCTGTCCGACGGCGATCAGCCCGGTGACCAGTGCACTGTTCAGCACGAGGAGATAGATGTCCAGCTGCTGGAAGACCTGGACGTAGGACGTGAAGTCCGGGTTCACGGGAAAGAACGACGGCGGCAGCTTGAACGATTCCGATGGCGTCCGCAGTGACGTGGACAGTGTCCACATCACCGGGCCCAGGGTCATCACTGCGGCGAGGGTCAGCAGGGCCACCCGGCCCGCCAGGTTCCAGTTCGGCCGGCGGCGTGGCCGGGCTGGCAGGGCCGGGTCCGGGGCCTGGGCCGGGCGGGTGGTCGCACGCTCTGTTGTGGTTGACATGGCTGGCCTTACTGGTAGAAGACGAATCGTTTGCTGAGCCGGAACTGCGCGGCGGTGATGGCCATGATGATCAGGGTGAGGATCACGCCGATGGCCGAGGCCTGGCCGAATTCCAGCCGCTGGAACGCGGATTCGAAGATGACCATCACGGCTGTGCGGGTCGAATCTCCGGGCCCGCCGCGGGTCAGGACGTAGGGCTGGTCAAACACCTGGAGCGCGCTGATGATGGCCATGACCGAGGCCAGCAGCGTGGTGGGGCTCAGCAGCGGCAGCGTGACGTAGAGGTGCTTGCGCCACCCCGTTGCCCCGTCCAGGGAGGCCGCCTCATAGGTTTCGGTGGGTATGGAGGCCAGCCCGCCGATGAACAGCAGGAACGAGAAGCCGAAGTTCTGCCACACATAGACAAGGATGACGACGGCGGCGGATCCGCCGGGTGTGGTCAGCCACGGCACCGCGGGGATGCCGGCGAGGGACAGGAACCAGTTGACCACGCCGAACTGCTCGTTGAAGAGGTAGCGCATGAAGATGGACACCGACGCGGCGGAGAGGATCAGGGGGAAGAAGAACGCCGAGCGGAAGACGGTCCGCAGCCAGGACGGCATCTTCTCCTGCACCATCACGGCGAGCGCCAGGGCCAGGCCGAGCTGGAGGGCCACGGCCACCACCACGAACAGGATCGTGTTCAGGAAGGACACCCGGACCGTGGGGTCCTGGACCACCTCGGCGAAGTTGTCGAAGCCCACGAACGTCGGGGCCGAGATGATGTCCCAGCGGAAGAACGCCAGGACCACCGACGCCGCGATGGGCACCAGGGTGAACAGGCCCATGCCCACGATGGTGGGGGCCAGGAAGATCCAGGCCAGCCAGCGCTGGCTGTGCCGTCCGGACACTGCGGCCGCCGCCCCGGATGCAGCCGGTTTTGCGGCCTGCTTCGGCCGCTCCCGGCGGGGGATGGTGGTGCTCATGACTGCCTCCTCAGGGCAATTTCAAGATCGCGCTGCATGGAGTCGAGGGCCTGCTTGAGCTGGCGCTCGTCGCCACTGACGGCCAGCGAGACGTTTTTCATCAGGGCCGTTTCGACGGCGGCCTGCTGGGGCGGTGCCGGAATGGGCCCGGTGGTGGGGTACTTGTCCAGCGTGTCGTAGAAGACTTTCCAGTGCGCCGGGCCCTTGCCCGTGTACAGGGCCTCGTTGACCATGGAACGACGGGCGGGCGTGGTCACCGGGTTGGGGAAAATCATTTCCATGGCCTCGCGGCTGGAACTGAACTTGATCCATTCCCAGGCGGCGTCCTTGTCCTTGGCCGTCTTCATGATGGCGTAGCCGGCCGTCCCGAACTGGTGCCGCTGGCTCCGCCACTTGGGGAAGAAAGCCACGTCGAAGTCGTTTTCCTTCATGCCGGCTTCGTGCAGGCCCTGCACCCAGTAGCCGCCGGCCGGGGTGGTGCCGATCCGGTTGGAGGCGAACAACCCCACCAGGGAGGAGCCGCCGCCTTCCTCCGGGCGGACGCCCAGCCCGTCTTTGACCAGGCCGCGCAGGTAGTCGAAGGACTCGAACACGCGCGGATCGTCGGCGTTGGGTTCCAGCCACTGGTAGCCGCCGCTGCGCAGGCCGCGGGAGGGATCGTTGGCGTAGAAGCCGTCCCAGAGCCAGTCACCGCCGGCCGACCGGGTCTCCTTCAGGAAGCTGGTGTCGTTGGCGTAGAGCCAGGGCACAACACCGCCGAAGAGCCGGTTGGTCCAGTAGTACGGGGTGAAGTCGGAGGGACGGGCTTTGCGCATGGCGGCGAGGCTGTTGCGGAAGTCCACATGGGTCCAGTCGTCCGCCGGGCGCTGCAGCCCCGCCTGCTGGAAGGCGGTGGTGTTGTAGTACATGTTGGCGGCGTTCCAGTCCATCGGGAGCTGGTAGAGGCTGCCCTTGTACATGAAGGCCTCCACCAGGCTGGGGTGCACATCGTCGAAGAACTCGGCCATGTCCGCAGCGTCGCGGCGCAGGTACTCGTCCAGCGGATGGGCCAGCTTGTCGGCGAAAAGCTGCGCGCCCTCGGTGGCCACGTAGACAACGTCCGGCGGGGTGCCCGCGGCCACCATGGTGAGGATCTTGGTGAAGAAGTCTTTCCAGTCCGCGGCCTGGATGGCCTGGACCTTGACCGGAATGTCCGGGTGGAGCCGGGTGAATGCGTCGATGGCGCGCTGGCGCGCGGCGGCATCGGCGGCGGTCCCCATGATGGCAATGCTGAGGCTGTTGTCCCCTCGCCCGGGAATGTCGGTTCCGGAGAGCCGCGGCCACGACGCCACGGTTGCTCCCACAATTCCTGCCCCCAGGGCACCAAGGGCGGTCCGGCGCGAGAATTCCCGCAGGCGGCCAGGTGTGGTACCGGTCATAGCAACTTCCTTCCTAACACGTGTTAGGAACTGTAGATCGTGGACCTAACACGTGTCAAGAATCACTTGTTCCCCTCGTCACCTGGCGGAGTCCGGACAGGCCGAATCCACCTGAACCCTAGGCAAGGGGGTCGATCCGGCTGGACAAAACTCTTGACAGACCGCGCGCCGCTCAGGACACTTAGGCATATGCCAAACTATCGAGCAGAAGTCGATTTGGTGCTTCGCTCGCTCGCCGATCCGACCCGGCGCGCCGTCGTCGAGATTCTCGCGAAGGGCCCCACCCCTGTGTCGGCCCTCGCTGGTCGCTTCAAGATCACTCTCCCGTCGATGCTCCAGCATCTTGGCGTGCTCGAGGAGGCGGGCGTCGTCACGTCGGAGAAGAACGGCCGGGTGCGGACCGTCAGTCTTCGCCCGGGCGCTCTCGATGTGCTTCACCTCTGGCTCGGCGAGCAGCGCACGCCGGCCGAAAGCCGAGCCGACCGGCTCGGCATCCACCTCACCCGCCACACTCAGGAGACCCAGCTATGACACGCGTCCGAGTCGACCTCAACATCTCGCTCGACGGCTTCGCCACGACCACCGACCAGACCCCTGAAAACCCGTTCGGCGATGACTGGGGGCGCCTCACCGCTGCGTACGCTGCGACGCGCACCATCCGTGAACGGGTGTTCCACGACGCAAGCGGGGAGGGAACCACAGGCGTCGATGACCGCTACGCCGCGCGCTACTTCGAAGATATCGGCGCGGAGATCATGGGCGCGGGCATGTTCGGACTGCAGGCGAACCCCGACGACCCCGACTGGCGTGGATGGTGGGGCGACGAGCCGCCCTTCCACGTGCCCGTCTTCGTACTCACGCACTCGCCCCGCCCGTCGATGGAGATGGCAGGGGGCACCACCTTCCACTTCCTCACGGCGTCCCCGGAGGAAGCGCTTCGCACCGCCGCCGCGGCAGCGGACGGCGGCGACGTACGCGTGGGTGGGGGCGCGTCCACTGTTCGGGACTTCCTCCGCGCCGGCCTCGTCGACGATCTCCACGTGGGCATCGTCCCCATCCTCCTTGGGGGCGGCGTGCGGCTGTGGGATGACCTGCGCGGTCTGGAGTCGGGTTATGACGTCACCTCAGAGGCAGCACCGGGTGGCGTGACGCATGTGACCTTCCGACGCGAGGTTCGCTCATGACCGCCGTCGCGCATGCCGGATTCACCCTGGTTCGCGACTATCCGGCGGCACTCGCCGATCTCTGGGCCGCGTTCGCCGTCGAGAAGCGCAAGCGCGACTGGTTTGGCGGCGGTGACGAGTGGACGCCTAGTGAGTGGCGCTTCGATTTCCGAGTCGGCGGACTCGACATCGACGAGGCACGCTTCCACAACGGCGTGCTTTCACGCTACGAGGCGCGCTACACCGACATCGTCGAGCACACGCGAATCGTCACGAGTTACGACATGTGGATCGACGGCACGCACATTTCCACGTCGGTAGCGTCGTTCGAGTTTGAGCGTCTTGACGAAGGGTCTCGACTGACGCATACCGAGCACGGCGTTCACCTCGACGGTCTCGATGACGGCGCTGGCCGGGAGTACGGCAGCCGGCTGCTCCTCGATGCCCTCGGCCGCACGCTCGCGTCCGGGCTGTCCGCCATCTAGTTCACGCGGGCATGGGGCTCTGGTTGCTTCGGGAATCAGTCTTTCTTCAGTTTCTCGGCGAGCATCACGATGATTCCGCTGGGACCGCGCAGATACGTGAGTTTGTATTCGTCACCGTAGGTCGCCACGCCGCGTAGCGGATGGCATCCGTGCTTCGCAGCTACCTCAAGGGCCTTGTCAATGTCGTCGACCGAAAAGGCCACGCGGTGCATGCCGATGTCGTTGGGACGAGTTGGGTTCGTCTCTATCGCTTCGGGGTGGATGTATTCGAAGAGCTCAAGTCGACCATGACCGTCGGGGGTCTGGAGCATCGCGATGTTGGCGTGGTTGCCGTCAAGTCCGACGGCGGTGTCGGTCCATTCGCCGCTGACCGTGTCACGGCCGACGACCGTGAGCCCGAGGTCGGCGAAAAAGGCGATTGCTGCTTCGAGGTCGCGAACGGCGATACCGACGTTCTCAAGTTTGATGGCCATGCGTTGAAGCTACCAAGGCGGACCGATTAGCTCCAGTGGCTAGCGGGGAACCAAAGCGCCCTCCCGGGCCTGCTGCTACATGTTCTCCGGGGTCTCGATGCCCAGCAGGTCCAGGCCCTCGGACAGCCGGCGCAGCACCAGGGCGCACAGGGCGAGCCGCGATTCCCGGACCGAGTCCTCGGACTTCAGCACGGGGCACTGGTCGTAGAAGGATGTGAAGAGCTGGGCGAGTTCGAACAGGTACGTGCACAGCCGGTGCGGCTCCAGCGCCTCGCGCACCTTGTACAGCGTCGCGCCGTATTCGAGCAGGTGCAGGGCCAGGGCCCGTTCGGCGGGTTCGACGACGGCGATCAGCGTCGCTGCTGTGCCGCCGTCGATGCCGGTCCCGGCAGTGTCGGTCCCCCCTGTTGTCCACGGCGGGCCGCCGTCGATCCCGGTCGCGGCGGTTGTCTCCGGCGTCCCGCCGTCGATCTCGGCAGCCTCCAGCGCCGTGTACCGCTCCAGCACGCCGGCCTTGCGCAGGATCGAGCGGATCCGCGCGGCGGCGTACTGCACGTAGGGTCCGGTGTTGCCGCTGAGGGCCAGCATCCGGTCGAAGTCGAAGACGTACTCGGTGTCGTGGCCCACGGAAAGGTCGGCGTACTTGACCGCGCCGATGCCCACCTGCCGGGCGGTCACGGCGCGCTCCGCCGCGGTGAGCTCGGGCCGGCTCGCGTCGATGACGGCTCGGGCCCGGTCCACGGCCTCCTCCAGCAGGGCCATCAGCTTGACCGGGGCACCGGAGCGGGACTTCAGGATCTTCCCGTCCTCCCCCAGCACGTTGCCGATCTGCACGTGCACGGCCTCCACCGTGTCCGGCAGCCAGCCGGCTTCGCGGGCGGTGGCCATGACCATGCGCAGGTGCATGTTCTGCGGCGCGCCCACGACGTACAGGACGCGGTTGGCCTCGAGCTCGCGGACCCGGTACCGGATGGTGGCGAGGTCCGTGGTGCCGTAGCCGTAGCCGCCGTCGGACTTGCGGATGATCAGCGGCATCGGCTCGCCGTCGCGTCCGGTGAAACCGGCCGGGAAGGTGCACAGGGCGCCGTCGCTGACCCGGGCAATGCCGCGCTCCTCGAGTTCCTGGCACAGCTGTGCCAGATGGGCGTCGTAGGAGCTTTCGCCGGCGATGTGGTCGTCGGTGAGGCTGATGCCCAGCATCGAGTAGATGGCGTTGAAGTAGCGTTTGGACTGGGCCACGAGCCGCTGCCAGACGGCGAAGGTCTCCGCGTCGCCGCCCTGCAGCGCCACCACCCGCTGCCGCGCGCGGGTGGCGAACCCGTCCTCGTCGGTGGCGGAGGCGTCGAACTTGGCCCGGGCGGCCTGGTAGAACGCGCTGGGGTCATCAACCAGCAGCGCCGCCGCCGGGGAGTCCTCGCCGATCTCCAGCCAGTGCTCGATCAGCATCCCGAACGGGGTGCCCCAGTCGCCGATGTGGTTCTGCCGGATGACGGTGTCGCCCAGCGCCTCGAAGACCTTCACCAGGCTGTCCCCCACCACCGTGGTGCGCAGGTGCCCGACGTGCATTTCCTTCGCGACGTTCGGGGAGGAATAGTCGACGACGACGCGCTGGGCTTCCGCCGCCGGCACGGCCGGAGCGCCGGGAGACGCGGCGTTGAGCAGCTCCTCGATCCAGGTCCCGTCGAAGGTGAGGTTGATGAAGCCGGGTCCGGAGATCTCGACCGAGGTGCAGATCCCGTCCAGGTCCAGGACCTCGACGATCCGGGCGGCGGCGTCCCGCGGGGGCATGCCGACCTTCTTGGCCAGCGCCATGGCCGCGTTGATCTGGATGTCCGCGAACTGCGAGGGCCGGACCACGGGATCGGTCCCGCGGTACTCTTCGCCGAACGCGCTGGCAATTGCTGCCTGGACTCTGGGGACAACCATTTCGGCCGGATTATTCACACTGTTCAAATTATCAGTTCCGCCCCTCCCCCGAAGCCCCGGGGGCAAGGAGCGCCCGGAGCGATGCGGCCCCGGTGCCCCGAAGCCCCGGTGCCCCGCGGACGCTGCGGTCAGATCTTCGTGGCGCGCAGGCGCAGCGCGTTGGTGATCACGCTTACGGAGGACAGTGCCATCGCGGCAGCGGCGACGATGGGTGAGAGCAGCAGGCCGAAGGCGGGGTAGAGAATGCCTGCGGCCAGCGGGATCCCGGCCGCGTTGTAGATGAACGCGAAGACGAGGTTCTGGCGGATGTTGGCCATGGTGGCTTCGGAGAGTTTCCTGGCCCGCACGATTCCGGTCAGGTCCCCCTTCAGCAGCGTAATGCCGGCGCTTTCGATCGCCACGTCCGTCCCGGAACCCATGGCGATGCCGACGTCGGCCGCGGCCAGGGCGGGAGCGTCGTTGACGCCGTCGCCCGCCATGGCGACGACCCGGCCTTCGGCGCGGAGCCGCTCCACTACGGCGCTCTTGTGATCGGGCAGCACCTCCGCCTCAACCTCCGTGATTCCCAGCCGCCGGGCGACCGCTTCGGCGGTAGTGCGGTTGTCACCGGTGAGCATGAGGACGCGGATGCCTTCCTTTTGCAGGGCGGCCAGCGCGGCGGGCGTGCTTTCCTTGACCGGGTCCGCGATGGCAAGCACCGCGGCGGGGAGTCCGTCGATGGCGGCAAAAATGGCGGTGGCACCGTCGGCCCGCAGCTCCTCGGCACGAGCGTCGAGGGCATCGGTCCGCACGCCTTCGGAGGCCAGGAACTGTGCACTGCCCAGCAGCACGCGCCGTCCCTCAACCGTTCCGGAGACACCCTTTCCCAGCGGCGAGTCGAAGTCCTCCACCTGCGGAATCGTGATGCCGGCGCCCTGGGCTGCTTCGATGATGGCCAGGCCGAGCGGGTGCTCGGAGGCCTGCTCGACGGCGGCGGCCAGGCGCAGCACGTCCTGTTCCGCGAAGCCGTCGGCCGTGACAATCCCGGTGACGGAGGGCCGCCCCTCGGTCAGGGTCCCGGTCTTGTCCACAACGAGCGTGTCGACCTTTTCCATCCGTTCCAGGGCTTCGGCATTCTTGATGAGCACGCCCAGTCCCGCACCGCGCCCGACGCCGACCATGATGGACATCGGCGTGGCCAGGCCCAGGGCACACGGGCAGGCAATGATCAGCACGGAGACGGCCACGATCAGGCCGTGCGCCATCCGGGGTTCCGGTCCAACCAGTGCCCAGATGATGAAGGCGGCCACGGCGATGGCAATGACGATGGGAACGAACCAGGCCGCGACCTTGTCCGCCAGGCCCTGGATCGGGGCCCGTGACCGCTGGGCGGCGGCGACCATGGCGACGATGCGGGCCAGCATGGAGTCCCGGCCCAGCTTCTCTGCGCTGATGACCAGCGCGCCGGTCTGGTTGAGCGTGCCGCCGACGACGTGGTCCCCGGCTTGTTTGGTCACGGGCATCGATTCGCCGGTGACCAGGGATTCATCGAGCGTGGAGCGCCCGTCCACCACCTCGCCGTCGACCGGGACCTTCTCTCCGGGCCGGACCCGGACCTGGTCGCCGACCTGCAGCTGGCCGAGCGGGACTTCCAGTTCGACGCCGTCGCTCCCGATCCGCCGCGCAGTCTTGGGCGTCAGATCCAGCAGGGCCTTGATGGCACCGGAGGTCTGCTCCCGGGCCCGCAGCTCGAGCACCTGGCCGAGGAGAACCAGGACCACAATGACCGCGGCGGCCTCGAAGTAGACGTCGACGCTGCCGTCCATGCCCCGGAACGCCTCCGGAAAGGCGGACGGGACGAAGACGGCGGCCACGCTGTAAAGCCAGGCGACGCCGGTGCCGATCGCGATCAGGGTGAACATGTTCAGTTGCATCGTCCGGAGCGAGGCCCAGCCGCGGACGAAGAATGGCCAGCCTGCCCACAGGACGACGGGGGTGGCCAGGAAGAACTGGATCCAGGCGGAGATCCGGGGCGGTACCACTTCGTGCAGCGCAGGGAAGAGGTGCACACCCATTTCGAGGATGAAGACCGGGATTGTGAGGGCCAGACCGATCCAGAAGCGCCGGGTCATGTAGGCGAGTTCGGGGTTGGGGCCGCTGCCGGCCGTGACGGTCACCGGTTCCGAAGCCATCCCGCAGATCGGGCAGGAACCGGGGCCGGCCTGCCGGATTTCAGGGTGCATCGAGCAGGTGTACTCCAGCTCGGCGTCCTCCGACGACGGCGCCTCCGCCGGCGCCACGGCCCCGGATTCCACGGCCCCGGGCTCCCCCAGACCGGACTCCCCCGCGCCGGGCAGATACCGGTCCGGCTCCGCCAGGAACTTGCCCTGGCATCCGGACGAGCAGAAGTAGAACGGCTGTCCCTGGTGTTCGGCGTGGTGTCCGGTGGCGTGCGGGTCAACGGTCATCCCGCAGACAGGATCTTTGACCTGTTCGGCCGTCCCGGTCCCGTGGTGGTGGTGTGCATGCTCAGTCATGATGGCGCTGGTCTCCTCAACACGGATAGGGAATGTCCGTGGAGTCCGGAAGCGTCAGGTCACCCGAGATGGCGCTCCGCTGAACCGCGGAGGAAGACCTTCAATGCGTGGGGCCAGCCCTGGGCGGGCGCCGTGACGACTCTTTCCGGTACTCCCGACGTTATACCCCTAGGGGGTACCAGTCAAAGGCTGGCCGACTTGTGCGGTCATACTGCACAGCAGACCCTCTCCGCACATCCGGTCCCCAACCGGCAAACGCCCCCTCACATCCCGCGGTTGATCTGCGGGATGTGAGGGAGCGTCGAAACCCACCAAACGGGAGTGAGAGTCCGGGCGAAGAACTCTAGGCGTCGGTGCGGAAGACCTGGACCACGGAGGGGCGCGGGGCGCGGGCCTGGCCCCGGGCCGGCGTCGTGCCTGCCGGAACGTAGTCCGGGAAGAAGGACAGCTGCGCGTCGAAGGTGCCGTCCTCGCCCGGATGCTGCACAGAGACGAACACGGTGCGTTCCTCGTCGCGGATGATCGGCCCGCAGGTTTCGCCGTCGCGGGGGACGGCGAGGAACTGCTCCACGCGGCCGCGTTCGGCGCCGTCGAGGGTGACCTTGAACAGTCCGTCGGCCTTGCCGATGCCGGAGGGGGCGCCGTCGGTGGAGATCCAGAGGTTGCCGACCGAGTCGAACGCGAGGTTGTCCGGGCAGGAGATGGGCGAGACCTGGTCCACCGGGAAGCCGGAGAAGTAGGTCACGTCCCCGGAGGCGGGATCGCCGCAGACCATCAGCAGGTTCCAGGTGAAGTTCGTGGAGGTCTGGTCGCCGGTCTCGGTGATTTCCACGATGTGGCCGTCGCGGTTGGCGTTGCGCGGGTTGACCTCGGTGGCGCCTTCCTTGCCGATCTTGCCGCGGTCCGAGTTGTTGGTGCAGGCGACGTAGACCTTGCCGGTGTGCAGGCTGGGCTCGACGTCCTCGCAGCGGTCCATCTTTGTGGGGCCCACCTTGTCCGCGGCCAGGCGGGTGTAAACCAGCACCTCTTCAACGGTCATCCCGGGTACCTTGGATACGCCGCCGACGACGAGCGGCAGCCATTCGCCGGTGCCGTCGAAGCCGCCGTCGGCCGGGACCGTGCCCGTGCCGGTGATCTCGAAGGCCGGGGAGCTGCCGGTGAACCGGGCCACGTAGAGGTCGCCGGCGGAGAGCAGGGTCATGTTGTGCTTGCGGTCGCCCTCGATGTACTTGGCGGCGGAGACGAACTTGTAGAGGTAGTCGAAGCGCTCGTCGTCGCCCGAGTAGGCCACCACGTGGCCGGACTCGGCCACGATCACGTTGGCCCCCTCGTGCTTGAAGCGGCCCAGGGAGGAGTGCTTCTTCGGGGTCGACGTCGGGTCGAACGGATCGACCTCGACGATCCAGCCGAAGCGGTTGGCTTCGTTTTCGTAGCCCAGGGTGCGGGTGTCGAAGCGCGGATCGTCCAGTTCCCACTGCCGGGCCGTGGGCTTGTTGGTGAGCCCGTAGCGCTTGTCCTCGGCCGAGGTGCCGGTGCCGACGAAGTACCCGTTGAAGTTCTCCTCGCCGGAGAGGATGGTGCCCCAGGGGGTGGTGCCGCCGGCGCAGTTGCCCAGCGTGCCGAGGATGCGGCGCCCGGAGGGGTCGGCGGCGGTGCGGACCAGCGGCGAGCCGGCCACCGGCCCGGTGAGCTCGTAGGCGGTGTTGTTCAGGTAGCGGCGGTTCAGCCCGGCACCCTTGACGTAGCTCCACGGCTTGTTCTTGTTTTTGCGCTCCAGCTCCACGACGGAGAGACCGTGCGCGGCGGCACCGATCGCGCGGACGTCGGCGGCGGGCATTGTGGCCGGGAACATGATGGCCTCGTTGGTGTACTCGTGGTTGGCGAAGAGCACCGCGCGGCGGCCCTTGCTGCCGGGGATCTCGAGGATGTCGGTGTAGTCGTTGTTGTAGCCGAACTGGCGCGCCTGGGCGGCCGCGGTCTGGTTGCCGAGGTCGAAGTCCGGGGCATCGTTGAAGATCGGGTCACCCCAGCGGATCACCGGCTGCCAGGTGAAGCCTTCCGGGACGGTGACGGCGTCGACGGCGGCATCCACCGGGGCGATCGCGGTGAACTTGAGCTTGGAGGCACCGTAGCCGTTCTTGGCTGCCGGGGACAGGCCGGGACCGCCGGCCACTGCGGCCTCGGGCGAGGCCAGGGCACCGCCGAACGCGACGGCGAGGGCACCGGCGGCGCCGAAGCCCAGGGCGGCGCGGCGGGACATGGTCGCGGAGGCGATGTCGCGGAAGTAGCCGTTCGAGCTGGTGTTGCAGACCTCGCCGGTGCAGGCGTTGTCGCACTTCAGCGCGCAGGTGACGGCGCTGCGCTTGCCTTTGGTGTGGCCGAGCATGGGGAGCAGGGAGAACTTGCGTCCGGAGGAAACAGACATGGAGAGACCTTCCACGGGTGGATTGGGGTGCCTCCCCACCGTTCCAGCCGCACACTACGCGGAGTCGACTCTCAGATGAAGTTCCGGTGAACTCCGGCGGGCCAAGCTAAGCCCTGCGCGGTTAGGCCTCTTCCGGGTCGGTAGCGGCTGCCATCAGCCGCTGGCCGATACCCTCGAGGAATTCGGCGATGTCCACGATGCTCTCCTCGGAGGACCTCTGGAGCAGGGCCACTGCGGCCGCGGCGAAGTGGTCGTTGGCCCACTGCATCGCATCGGTCCCCTCCGGGCTCAGGTGCAGCAGCACGCTGCGCCGGTCGGTGGGGTTGGGCTTGCGCACCATAAAGCCCTTGGCTTCCAGCCGGTCCACCATGGCGGTGACCGAGCCGGTGGTGATGTTCAGCGCCTTGCCCAGGTCCTTGGGGGTGAGCCCGTCCACCTCGCCCACAAAGGCCATCGCGTTGATGTCGATCGTGCCGATCCCCAGCTTCTCGGCCAGCCGGATGCGGAGCGCGTAGGTCCCCGTGTCAACGCGCCGCAGGCCCTGGACAATGCGGAGCAGCCCGGCTTGGTGGGTCTCGTTCTGGCCCTCCGCAGGCTTGGCCTTGGCCAGCTCGTCAACTTGCTGGGGTACCGGGGTGGTCATGACGAATCTTCCGTTCTAAAGCTAATTTCGGCGGCAACGTCGCCGCGCCCGCACCTACTTTACTCGCACCCGCACGCCTCACTGGTCGGCGGCCAGCACCGCGTGGACGCGGCGCAGGCGCTCCAGCCACCACTCGCGGCGCTCCGGCGCGGCCGCGTATTCCGCCAGCAGCCCAGGATCGGCGGCCACCTCGCGGACCCGGATGGCGCCGTCGTCGGGCACCAGGGAGTCCCGGGTGACGTCGGCGGCGAGCAGCGACACGGTCCCCAGCCCGCAGGCGTACGGCAGGTCGGGCAGGGCGGCGGCGAGCGCCAGTCCGGCGCGGATTCCCACGGAGGTGTCCAGGGCAGAGCTGACGACGGCGGGGAGTCCGGCCTGCGCCACGATATCCAGGGCGCGCCGCACTCCCCCGAGCGGTGCCACCTTCACGACGATCAGGTCCGCGGCGCCGGCGCGGGCCACCTTGAGTGGGTCGTCCTCCTTGCGCACGCTTTCGTCCGCGGCGATCAGCACCGGGACACCGGCGGCGCGCAGCCGGCGGCGGACCTCGGCGAGGCCGGCGATGTCCGGCACCGGCTGTTCGGCGTATTCCAGCCCGACGGCGGACAGGCGGGTCAGTGCCTCGACGGCGGCCGGGATGTCCCAGCCGCCGTTCGCGTCCACCCGGATCGCGGCGTCGGGAAGCGCCGCGCGGACCGCGGCGACCCGGGCGGCGTCGTCCTCGAGGCTCTGCCCGGGCTCGGCGACCTTGATCTTGACGGCGTCCACCCGGCCGAAGCGGGCCAGGATCTCCGGGACCCGGTCCGCGGCGATGGCGGGGACCGTGGCGTTGACCGGAATCAGCTGCCGGAGCGGCTCCGGGAATCCCTGCCAGCCGGCCTCGATGGCGGCGGCGAGCCAGCGGGAGGCTTCCGGGTCGCCGTACTCCGGGAAGGGGCAGAACTCGCCCCAGCCCAGCGGGCCGTCCAGCAGCAGGGCCTCGCGCTGGACGATGCCGCGGAACTTCACCCGCATCGGCAGGCTCACCACGTGCGCCCCGGCGAGGAGCTCCTCCAGTACTGGGAGCTGCACTTCTCAGCCCACCGTCGCGTCGGTCAGGTTGGTGAGGTCCGCCAGCCAGGGGAAGACAAAGTCGACCAGCAGGAACAGCGCCCCTGTCAGGAGGGCGGCGGAGAGCAGGATCCGCATCCAGAGGGGTCCGGGGAGGTGCTGAAAAAGCCAAAGGTACATGGTCTAGCCTTTCCCCTGCAGTGCGGCGAGTTGTTTGGCGATGGGTGCCGGGGGCCCGGCGCTGAGCGGCTGCCAGGATTCGAAGGCCGAGTAGGCGATGATGCGCTCCTCGGATCCGAAGCGCGGGTTGCAGCTGGTCATGGTCAGCAGCCGCTGTTCCGGCGCCGCCCCGGGTTGGGTGGGCACCGGCGCGATCACGTCGGTCCGGTCCGGCAGGACGATCTCCTGGTTCCGGAAGACGTAGGTGTAGAAGCCGTCGGCGGTCTGGACGTAGATTTTGTCCCCGGGCACGAGGGTGTGGATGTTGTCCAGGACCGCGCCGTGGGTCTGGCGGTGGCCTGCCATCACGAAGTTCCCGACGGCACCGGGCATCGCCGTGCCCGCGTAGCGGCCCAGGCCCAGGGTGTCGATGACGTCGCTGCTGGTGCCCTCGATGATCGGGCGGCTGTAGTCGGCTCCGAAGCGGGGAATGTAGACGACGCCGATCGCCGCCCCGTGGGCCGGTGCGTCGCCGACCGGCACGGAGGCCGGGTCCGCGGGGTCCACCGGCGCGGTGGTGTCCGGCCCGGTGCCGGAGGGGTCATCCGGGATCGGCGCCTGGTGCTCCTGGACGAACTGCTTCACGGCAGCACCCTGGGCCGCGTCCGCTTCAACGTTGGTCCACCACAGCTGCCAGGCGACGAAGAGGCCGGCGATCACACCGAAGGTGATCAGCAGTTCGCCCGCCACCTGCACAGCCATCAGCGAGCGCCGCGGGCGGGTGCGGAGTGTTTCCTGCGCGACGGCGGCGCGGCGGTTCAGTACCTTCGACATGGAACTCCTGTTGCTTACCGCTGGACGCTGCCAATAAAGCATCGCCCGTTCGGAAGAACCGGCAAGACTGACGTTGCCACAGTTCCGGACCGGAGCTGCGCCATCACACATTCGTTCTCGCCCAGCACTCCGACCTCGACGGCGTCGGCGGCCAGTCCCGTGGGCGTGCGGGACGCGGACACCTCGACGGCGGCCGGGGCAAAGCCCGCCGCGGCAAGGCTCTCGCGGACCTGCGCCGTGCTGGGTTGCGGCGAGGACGCCACCAGTGCCTGCAGCGCCGCCTCGACGGCAGCGGAAACACCGGACGGAGCCGGGGCCGCGGTCACTCCCGGGGAGGCGGCATCCGTTGCCGGCCTGCCCGCTGCCGGGGCGCTGCTGGTCGGGCCGGGCGAACCAGCCGGGTTGGAGATGACCGTGGGTGCGGGGGCCGTACACGCCGCCATCCCGATCACCAACGGCAGCACCAGGACAGCCAGCAGCCCCACACAACGGCGGCCGCGTGGGCTGTGGAGCGCGGCGGGGGCAGGGAAAGTCACCGGATCATCCTCCCATATCGGGTCAGGCGCCCCCCGCAGCCGATGACGTGCCCACCGTCCGCTTACGGAGACCGCTAGGCGTTGAGCCGTAAACCATCTACTGGGCAACGCCACGACCTGTAGCCCCCTGCTCCTCGACTTCAGAACACGTTCTGAGTTAGTGTTGGCGCATGAGCGCAGCAACCAAATCACGGAAGACCGCCCAGTCTTCCAAAACACCAGTGACATCCCAACCCGTCCAGACCCGGACGTCGTTCCAGTCTTCTGAACTGAGCCGCTCCTCCGCTGAAGTTTTTGCGGCTGCTGCCGACCACCCTGTCCGGGTCACCCGCCGTGACGGCGAGTCCCTCGTGCTGATGTCCGAGAGCGCAGATGCGGCACGCATTTCACTGCTGGAACTGGCTGCCCAGCTCGTTGCAGTCTCCACAAGCACGGAGGGAACACTTGCAGCCCGCATGAGCGACCGCTTCCCGTGGATGCTTGCCCTGAGCCCAGCTGACCGGGAGGCTTGCGCCGACGATGTCCTGGCGGCAGCCCGGGCGTCCTTTGCCACCAATGAGCCCCATCTGGCCATTGCTGAACTGACCTCATGGCGTGAGACGGCCACAGCCATCGCAGCCGGCCTCGGCAAGGAACCTGTGGAGTGGCTCGACGACTCGGAAGCCGTCGAGCGTCCGTAGAGCATGGCGAAGAGTGAGAAAAGCGAAAAGGTTGAGCGGCCGACAAAGAAGAGTGAGTACGAACTTCGGTTTGCCTCTGTCCAGGCGCGACGTGGCTGGACAGATCTGAAAGCCACGATCAGGAACCCCTTGGTCGATGCCTGGGATTTTCTGACGCACACCCCTGAGCAGATAACACCCTTCAACTACCCTCTACGCGGTGAGTTGGGTCTTGTGAAGCGTGGCGGGGCCACCCATCAGCGGTGGCAGCACAAGCCCACACTCAAGGGCGATGCCCGCATTTGGTTCTACGTCGTGGATCGAGTGGTCTTTCTTGAGCAGGTCCATGCAAGCCATCCCAACGAAACCAAGAGTTGAGTGATCACGCACCCGTGAAGGCGCTGAACTCCACAATGCACGTCCTTGTCTACAGGACCATGTCCGGCCGCTCCGGGTGCCGGAGCTCCCAGACGTCCGCCGCGGCGCCGTGCGGCAGCTCCAGCTGCCACTCCTCGCCCGGGCCCGGATAGGCGCGCAGGGTCGCGGGGACGGAGCCGTGGCGGTAGACCTCCACAATCGAGGCGTCCAGGAAGATCCGCAGCTCATCGCCCCCGGCCACGGTGTCGGCGAACACGGTCCGCCGCCGCTCCGCCGAGACGAGGACCAGCTTGAGCATTCCCTCTCCCCCGGCCACCCGGACCTCCGACTCCGGCGGCACACTGACGGTGCCCGCGGCGCCGTGGTGCAGCCGGTCGCCGCGGTACGCAAGGAGTTCGGGGGCGGGCTCGACGGCGAGGACATCGCCGTGCACGGAGAGCTGGCGCGGGAACGTCAGGATCCCGGCCCAGCCGGCGTCGTCCGTCTCCGCCGGGGTGCGTCCGGGGCGGGCCTCGCTGTCCTCCGCCTCACCGGACCAGCCCCAGAGCAGCGCCCGGTCCGGCAGGGAGAGGAGCTGCGGGGCGTAGAACTCCCGTCCCAGGTCGGCTTTCCCGCCCGACGCCGGCGTGAACACCGGCAGACCGCTGCCGTCCGCTGCCAGCGAGCCCAGGAGGTAGCCGACGCCGTTGGGGTGGTCGTGGTGGTCCGTCGCCAGCCACAGCGAGGCCATCAGCACCCAGGTCTCCGCGCCGGAGGAATCCGGGACCCGGATCAGCTGCGGGCACTCCCAGATCTCCGCCGGCAGGTGCCGGGCCGCGAGCGGGTCCTCCGAGCTGAACCAGATCCCCTCGTACCGCCAGTCGCGGAGGTCCTCCACGCTGTACAGCAGCACGGCGGCGTGTCCGGAGGCGAGCCCGGCGCCCTGGAGGGCGAAGCGGCGGCCCTGGAAGGTGAAGAGGAACGGGTCGCGGACGGCGGTGACCTGCGGGTCCGGGGGCACCTCGGCCGCGACGTGCCCGTCCTGGGTCCAGGTGCGCAGGGCTGTATCCGCCCGGGCCAGGACCACGCGGGAGTGCCCGTCCAGGGTGTCGACGCCGGAATAGGCAGCGGTGGGGACGCCGCCGTCGTCGGTCACCACACCGGACCAGCAGCCCAGCGCGTCCGGTCCGCCGGGCTGGGGCCGGAGCGCCACCGGCTCCTCGTCCCAGTGGACCAGGTCGGGGGAACTCAGGTGCCCCCAGCAGATGCTGTGGTGCCGGGCGGAGTCCGGGTTGTACTGGAAGAACACGTGGTAGCGGCCGTCCACGTAGCTCAGCCCGTTGGGGTCGTTGATCCAGCCTTGCGCCGGCCGCGGATGGAAGCGGGGGAAGGCTGGGTCCGGATGGTGCGCCGCGGTGTCCATGGCCAAAACACTACCCGTGCCGCAGCGGGTCGCCCTCAGAAACTTCGCAGGGTTCTGTGGGAACCTGAGATGGATGATTTTTCGGCAGGAACACACCAGTACGCAGCCGGCTCCGGAGTACCCGCAGCCGGCTTCCGCGCGCGCCGCGGGCACCCGCCCGGGCGGCCGCGAGGGCATCCGCGAGGGCAACCCGGCGGAGCCCGCCGGCCGCCAAGGCTGGGGCACCGGATTCCTGTTCCTGCTGGCCACCCTCGCCAGCATGGCGGCGCTGGCCGGGACCTACTACTTCTTTGTCCGCACCACCACGGGCCAGTTCATCGATGAATCGGCCCTCGTGGAGGCGGTCGAAATCCACGGCACCGCCGGCAAGGCCGCCAACAAGCTCCTCGACTCGCTGCCCGCGCTGTCCCTGCTGATCTCCGCGGTGGTGGTCCTGATCGTCACCGTGGTGAAGCGGCGCTGGACCGCGGCGGGGATCGCGGTGGCGGCCTGCGTGGGCGCCAACGTGGCCACCCAGATCCTCAAGGACATCGTCCCGGACCGGCCCTACCGCGGGATCGAGACCCTCGAGCTGAACTCGCTGCCCTCCGGGCACACCACCCTGGCGGCGTCGGCCGCGGCGGCGGTGTTCCTGATGGTCTCCCCGCGCTGGCGGCCGCTCGCCGGTTTCCTGGGCGGCAGCTTCGCCGTCGCCACCGGGGTGTCCACGCTGATCAACCAGTGGCACCGGCCCGCCGACGTCGTCGCGGCCTTCCTCGTCGTGGCTGTGTTTATGCTCCCGGCGGGCTGGCTGATCATCCGCAAGGGTCCGCGCTGGAACTTCTGGGACGGCTACGGCCAGCACTGGGCCTCCTCGCGGCTGTGGCTGGCGCTGCCGCTGCTGGCGGGGCTGGCCGCAGCCGCCGTGGCCGCCTTTTCGCTGCTCAGTGTCGCCGCCACGGGCCTGGCGGGCAGTACCACGCACTACTTCTGGGCCGGCACCGCGCTGATCGTCATCGCGGGCTACCTCGCCACGGTCGGCGGCGTGTGGCTGTTCGGGCATGCTGCACGACGGCGGAGCGCACCCCGCCGCTGACCGGGGCCCAAACCCGGACCGTCTAATCAGCCACCGTCGTGGCCCGCGGCACCAGGACCGGCGGGAGCAGCGTTGAGCTCGCCGTTTTGCCGCCGATCCCCTGCAGCAGGGCCTCCACGCTGAGCCGGCCCATGGCCTTCAGATCCGACCGCACTGACGTGAGCGGAACGGGCAGGTTGTCGGCCAGGAGGAGGTCGTTGTAGCCGATGAGCGCAACGTCTTCGCGCAGCCGTTTTCCGGCGGCCCGGATGGCACCCATCGCACCAAGGGCGGTGAGGTCGTCCACGGCAAAGATCGCCGTGGGCGGCTCGGGCAGCGCCAGCAGCTGCTCTCCGGCCACGCGGCCGGCAGCGGTGCCGAATCCGGTGCTCACCACATACGGGTCCTCCACCGGATAGCCGGCGGCCTCGAACGCGCGCCGGAAGCCCTGGGACCGTTCCCGTCCGGTGCTCGCCAGTAGATCCCCGGCGATGACGCCGACCCGCCGGTGACGCAGCTCCAAAAGGTGCTGCGCCGCCAGTCTGCCGCCAAGCTCGTCATCGGTCGCGACGGACAGATGCCCCTCCAGCCGGCGCATCACGAGCACATAGGGGACGCCGCGGCTCTGCAGCTCGTAGCCGGCCGTGTCGCCGATGTGCGAATCCCCAATAATCACCCCGTCCATCCGCCGGGACAGCATGGCATCGAGCCGGGCCCGGCGGTGCCCGGGATCGTCAAAGGTGTTCGCTACCACCGTGCTGTAGCCGGCCGACTCCGCAGCCGCGTCGATGCTCTCGTAGATGGTGGCGAGCGCCAGATCGGTCAGGCGGGGAACCAGCACGCCAATCAGTCGCGAGCTTCCGGTCCGGAGACCGGCGGCGCCCAGATTGCGGTGGTAACCGAGCATGGCAGCGAGCTCGCGCACGCGCCGGACCGTCTCGGTGCTGATCCCCGCGGGATCCTCGCTGAGCGCCCGGGAGGCGGTGGAGACATGCACCTGGGCGTGACGGGCCACCGTGGCCAGCGTGACGGCCTTGGATCGCCCGGATGCGGGTGAGTCGGCCTTGGAGCGCCCGGGTGCGGGTGAGTCGGCGATGGCGGTGCCCCCTTCCGGTCTTCCTAGAAGTCTAGAGCCCTCCGGCTGAACATCCCATGCAAAGGTTTGCGTTACGCCGCAACGCCAGCCTGATCGTCAAATGTTAATTGCCAAGAAACCTTGACGAAACAACAGGATTCTAGTGTGATGTACGAAACATTCCCCTCCGCTTTGCCCCGCAACCGATGCAGCGCAATCGATTGCACTAGCCCTCACATGTTCGGACCGACGCTTGACGAAGGAGCCCGATGCTCGATCTCACCGATCAGAGCCAGGATGCCGCCGAACGACTCGGTCAAGGCATCCTGGAGCTGGCGAAGTACCGGGATGAGGCCCGGCCCGGCTGGACCAGGGAAGTCTTCAGCGAGGCGTACCGGGAATCCCGGCAGTGGGTTTCCGAACGGATGGCCGCCGCGGGCCTTGAGGTCCAGGTGGACACCGCCGGCAATATCGTCGGCCGGCTCGCGGGCACCAATCCCAACGCCCCGGCGCTGGTGACCGGTTCACACACGGACACGGTCGACGGCGGCGGCCGTTTCGACGGCGTCGTGGGCGTGCTCGGCGCGCTGGAGGCCGTCCAGCTGCTTCGGAAATCCGGACAACGGCTCAGCCGGGACCTCCTGGTGGTGGACTTCCTCGGGGAGGAATCCAATGCCTTTGGCCTCAGTTGCCTGGGCAGCAGGGCCATCGCCGGAGAACTGACCCGCGCCGACCTGGACCGGCAGGATTACCGCGGCGTCAGCCTCGGGCAGGCATACCGGGACTTCGGGCTCGATCCCGGGGCCGTGCTCCAGACACACTGGGCCCGCACCGCGCCGCTCCATGCCTTCATCGAGCTGCACATCGAACAGGGCCCCACGCTGGAACAGCGCCAGCTGCCGCTGGGCATCGTCACCGCGATCACCGGGATCGAGCGGCTCGTCGCAACCTTCACGGGAAGCCCCGACCACGCCGGCACCCGGCCGATGAATGATCGAAAGGACGCCATGGTCGCCGCGGCCGAAGCGGTGCTCTCGGTCCGCCGCGAAGGCTGCGGAGCGCCCAACCACGGGGTCGCCACCACCACCCGAATCGAATCCGAGTCGCGGTCGCCCAACGTGGTCCCGTCCCTCGTCCGGATGACCAGCGAAGTCCGGAGCGTCGACAACGACTGGCTCAGCGGGGTCCGCGGCCGCCTGGCCGAGGAGATCCTGGCCAACGCCCGGAATCTGGGGGTCGACGTCGAGTTCGACTGGTCCACCGACAACACCGTGGTTCACGCCGACGCCGGGATCCACGACGTCGCCGCCGCGGCCGCCGACGCCATCGGCATTCCATGGATGCCCATCCCCAGCGGGGCTACCCACGACGCCGTTCACATGGCGGCGCTGGCGCCAATGGGCATGATTTTTGTCCCCTCCAGGGCCGGCAAGAGCCACTGCCCGGAGGAATGGACCGATTTCGCGGACATTGCCACCGGCGTCGGCGCCCTGGCGCAGACGCTGACCCTGCTCGACCGCACCGGGCTGTCCTCCGCAGTTCTGAACTGAACCGGCCGGACCTGACAACGGAACCGAACTGACCTGAGCTTCACCGACCCAGCACCACGCCACTCCTTATCCGCTCGCATCCTCATCCAGCATCGGAGCATCCATGACTACTGCAGAAACCCCCGGGGCCTCCACGGACATCCTCGCGATCGCCAATATCCCCGTCCTGTGGGTGCTGGCCATCGGTGTCTTCGCGGCCATCATTCTCCAGACCGTCATCTACATGCGCGCCGCCAGGAAGGCGGGGCCGGCCGCTGACATTTCCCAGACCGAGTTGAAACAGTCCTTCCGGGCCGGTGCCGTGGCGGCGATCGGCCCGTCCCTCGCCGTCGTGCTGGTCAGCATTGCGCTGATGACACTGTTCGGGACGCCCGCGGTGCTGGTCCGGATCGGCCTGGTGGGTTCCGCAGCCACAGAATCCGCATCGGCAAGCCTCGCCGCCACGACCATGGGGGCAACGCTCGGCGGCCCGGGTTACGACCAGAGCGTCTTTGCCGTGGCGTTCATGGCGATGAGCATGTCCGGCGCCATGTGGATGATTTCCACGCTGATCCTCACCCCGATCCTCCGGCGCGGTGATTCGAAGCTGCGCAGGGTCAACCCGGCGCTGATGGCGATCGTTCCCGCGGCCGCGCTGATCGGGGCGTTCGCCAGCCTCGGCATCGCGGAGCTCGGCAAGACCCCCGTGCATATCATCACCGTCATCGTGTCCGCCCTGGTCATGGGCATCTGCCTCGCGCTGGCCAAGAAGTTCGACGTCGCGTGGCTCCGGGAATGGGGGCTCGGGATCTCGATCCTGGTCGGCCTGTTCGTCGCCTACGCCGCCCACACGTCCGGCATGGCTGCCTAGGCAGCGAATTCCAGCCATATCCCGTCTCGAAAGGATTGATTTTCATGACTGCTCTCGCTACTGATGCCTCACGCGCCGCGACCCTCCTCCAATTCGACCGCACCACCTCCCGCTGGGGCCAGATCACCATGGGCTCCGCACTCATCCTCTCGCTCGCAGCTCCGCTCTACCTCGTGCTCTTCGGCGACCTGGGCATCACCTCCGGCCAGGTCTGGACGGCCTTCTTCGCCGTCGCGGCCGCGTTCTTCGTGCTGTGGTTTGTCGAACCCATCACCTACTACCCGGTCCTCGGCCCAGCCGCCATGTACCAGGCCTTTATGATCGGCAACATCGCCAACAAGCTGCTCCCGTCGGCTCTGGTGGCCCAGGCAACCGTCGGCGCCAAGGCAGGCACCAAACGGGGCGAGTTTGCGGCCCTCATGGCCATCTGCGGAGCCGCGATGGTGCACGTGTTCTCGATGCTGCTGTTCGTCGGTGTGCTCGGCACCTGGCTGGTCAGCGTCATCCCGGCCGGCGTCGTCGACGTCGCCCGGCTTTACATCTTCCCCAGCATCATCGGCGCCGTTCTGGTACAGCTCGTTGTCACCATGAAGCAGCCACGGGTGACGGTCATCGCCGTCGTCGTCGCCGTCGTCGTCCTCTTCGTCCTGGTCCCCGCCGTCCCGGCGCTCGCCAAGCCGGCCACCGGGATCGTGGTCCTGCTGACGGCGGCTCTGGCGTGGTTCCTGCGGCCCCGCAAAAACGCGCCCGCCAACACCTCCCTCGTGAACTAGCCGCCCGAACCAGCGAACCAGGCCCACTGGACTAAGTACAGTGAGCACCCCGAACCAGACTCCGAACTCCGAACTCCTCCGGAAGGAACCCCATGACCACCAGTACTGCCTTGTTTGAACTCAGCGACACCCGCCGGGCCGAGATGCACGAGCTCTACCGCCACCTTCACGCCCATCCGGAACTCTCCATGCAGGAGACCAACACGGCGGCGTTCATCCAGCAGAAGCTCGATGCGCTGGGCCTGGAAACGTTTCTGTGCGGCGGCACCGGCGTCGTGGGGATCCTGCGCAACGGGACCGGACCCGTGGTGGGCTACCGGGCGGACACCGACGGCCTGCCGATGAAGGAGGACACCGGCCTGGCGTTCGCCAGCACCGCCACCGGCACGCTCGCGGACGGCACGGCCGTCCCGGTGATGCACGGCTGCGGCCACGACACCCACATGACCGTCGCCCTGACGGCCGTCCAGCTGCTGAGCGAAAACCTGGACGCGTGGTCCGGAACCGTGGTCTTCATCTTCCAGCCCGGTGAGGAAACCGGCGCCGGAGCCAAGGCCATGATCGCGGACGGACTCTGGGACAAGGCCCCGAAGCCGGAAATCATCTACGGGCAGCATGTCTGGCCGGGCCTGTCCGGGACCGTCAACATCAGCAGCGGTACGGCCATGGCCATGGCAGATTCCTGGAAGGTCACCGTCCACGGCCGCCAGGCTCACGGCTCCCAGCCGGAACAGTCCATCGACCCGATCGTCCTCGGCGCCCACATGGTGGTGCGGCTGCAGACCGTCGTCTCCCGCGAGGTCCACCCGATGAAGTCCGCTGTGGTGACCGTGGGCACCTTCCACGCCGGGCTGAAGGAAAACATTATCCCGGCCACGGCCGAGTTCTCCCTCAACGTCCGGACGTTCGACGTCGACGTCCGCACCCGCGTGCTCGATTCCCTGCGCCGCATCCTGCACGCCGAAGCGGACGCCTCCGGAGCCCCCGCCCCCGAGATCGAGGAAATCTCCAGCTTCCCGCGGTGCTACAACGACCCCGCCTCCGCCGACGCCCTGATCGGCGAGTTCCAGGCCGCCCTCGGCGGGGACTGCGTAAACGTGGTCCCGCCGGTGATGGGCAGCGAGGACTTCGGGCTCCTCGCGGAGGTGCTGGAGGTACCGTCCGTGTACTGGATGTTCGGTGCCTACACGCAGGAAAGGCTCGACGCCGAGACTCCCCTTCCCGGGAACCACTCGCCGTACTTCGCACCGGATATCGAGCCAACGCTGGGCACGGGCGTCCGCGCCGCCTTGACCTCCCTGCTCTCCCGGGTGGGCCGGTCCGGGGCCGCGCTGTGACCGACACGGAGGCCCGGTCCGGGGCCGGCCCGGCCACCCGCCCGGCGGCCTTCGCGGCGGCCGGCGGCATCAGCGCGCTGTCCGCCACGGAGCTGACCGCGGCCATCCGGCGTCGGGACATCTCCGCACGGGAGGCCCTCGACGCGCACTTCGCCCGGATCGATGCCGTGAACGGGCAGCTCAACGCCGTGGTGACCGAGGACCGCGAGGGTGCTGCGGCGCTGGCCGCGGCAGCCGACGCGCTCACCGCCTCCGGGGCGGAGCTCCCGCCGCTCCATGGCCTGCCCATGACGCACAAGGACACCAACAACACCAAGGGACTGCGGACCACGCAGGGCTCGGTCATCTTCCGGGATTTCGTGCCGGACTTCGATGACCTCATCATCGCCAGGTTCAAGGCGGCCGGCGTGGTCACCACCGGTAAGACCAATGTGCCGGAGTTCGCGGCGGGCTCGCACACCTTCAACGACGTCTTCGGCACCACCGTCAACCCCTACGACACGGCCAGGAGCGCCGGCGGCAGCAGCGGCGGCGCGGCCGCCGCCCTCGCGGCCCGCATCCAGCCGCTCAGTGACGGCAGCGACATGGGCGGCTCGCTGCGGATCCCGGCGTCGTTCTGCAACGTGGTGGGGTTCCGGCCGTCGGCGGGCGTAATCCCGGTGGCGCCGACCCGCAACGCGTGGGCCTGGCTCGCCCGGACCGGCCCCCTGGCCCGCGACGTGGAAGACATTGCCCTGGCCATGGCGGCCGTGGCCGGGCCGGACCCCGCCGTGCCCTACGCCGCTCCAGTGGCGGCCGGGCGGTTCACCGAACCGCTGCGGCGCGACCTGACCGGCCTGCGGATTGGCTGGTCGCCGGACTTCGGCCTGGACGTGCCGGTGGAGAAGGAGGTGCTGTGCGTCCTGGAAAGCCAGCTGCGGATCTTCGAGGATCTCGGCGCCACCGTGGAGGAAGCCGCACCGGACCTGCGGGACGCGGATGAAGTGTTCGGCACCACCCGAGCGTTCGATTTTGCCCTGGGCCTGGGTGAGCTGGTGGCCAAGCACCTGGACGTGGTCAAGCCCGAGGTGCACTGGAACGTGGACCGGGGCCGGGCACTCAGCGGCCAGGACCTGGTCTCCGCAGCCCTCGCCCGGACCCGGCTGGACACCAGCGTACGGCGCTTCTTCGGCCGGTACGACGTGTTCGCCAGCCCCACCGCGCAGTTGCTGCCCTTTGAGGCGTCCCTGCGGTACCCGACGTCCATCAACGGCGTCGAGTTCGGGACCTACCTGGACTGGATGCGCTCGGCCTGCCTGATCTCCGCGACCGGCATCCCTGCCATCTCGGTCCCGGCCGGGTTCAGCGACGGCGGCCTGCCGGTGGGGCTGCAGCTGGCCATGAACCACGGGCACGACTTCGAGCTGCTCCAGGTGGCGTACGGCTTCGAACAGGCCACCGGCCACGCGAAGCGGGAGCCGGCGCTGGGGTGACGGACCGGCGGGGATCGCCGTGGCGGCCTGCCGGGGGCAAAGGCCCGGGCGCCCCTAAGGGCGCCCGGGCCTTTCCTGCTCTGCGGTGGCTACCTGAGACGTGCGCAGATATCCACGGCCTTGCCCGCGCTGGCGTCTACGCGGCTCACGTTATTGGTCGCCGGTGAATCCACCTGGAGCACCACCCGCCCGGTGTGCTGGTAGGCTCCGGGCCCCCCGGCGTCGGTCGAGAAGTAGACAAATCCGTTGTGGCCGGTGAGGTTGAGCGTGTAGCTCTTTCCGTCCGGGTTCAGGACGTACCTGGCCACGGAACCGGACGTCTTCACTGTGTACGTCTTGCCGTTCTCTTCATTGGACCAGGTGAGGACGACTCCCGTGCCCACCTGGTAGACGTTGCCGTTGCTCAATTCGATCACCCTGATGTTGCCTTCACTTGCCGCGAGACCAAGGTCAAAGTCGCCGCACGACTCCGAGGCCGGGATGACTACATCCGGATCGGTGTGATAGGCACTCGCGGGCGAAGCGGCCAGAAGCACGGCTGCTGTGGCAGCAAGCGGCGCGATCCAGCGGGTCTTTTTTCCCAACATGGGTATCTCCTCCATTTAGTACTGCGAAAACGCATCACCCCTGAGGGCGGAGACCATGCGCGGCAAATAGTCACGGGCGAACCCTGACGGCGGCACTCCTGCCGCCCCACGTAGGGCCGGGTTTTTCGGATGCACCGGCGCACTCGCCCGACCGTACTAAGCCCCCTCGGCTTCCGCCCGGGTATCGGGTACTCGTAACTCGCCCCGCGGGTACCCGCTCCCGGTTGAGGACCGCCACCCGACCACGGACCCGTTTACATCCGACCCGCCGAGGGCCACAATTAGTCCCGCACAGCCACCGGCCCCGCAAGGCTGGACCCACCCCGGTCAAGCCACCACGTCTTGAGGGAGTGTCATGAGCCCTGATTCTCCGGCTACACGGAGCGTTTCAGAAAGCGCTTCTCCGGTTCCACCGGGCGTTTCACGGCGCGCCACCACCCTCGCGTCCGTCCCGTCGCAGCAGCGGATCAATCTCTTCCTCCGCGACTCCGTCTACGCCAGGCGCCAGCACGTGCCGGGGATCTGCGACCTTGCCCTGGGCAACCCGCACCAGATGCCGCAGGCCGCTTACGTCGAGGCACTGGCGGACGCGCTGACGCCCCGGAACGAGCGGTGGTTTGCCTACAAGACCAACGAACCGGAGGCGCAGGCCGCGGCGGCGGCGTCCCTGCAGCGCCTGCTGGGGATGCCCTTCGAGCCGGCGGACATCCACCTCACCACGGGCGGCTTCACCGCGCTTCCGCTGGCGCTGAAGGCCGTCGCCGACCCCGGTGACGAGGTCGTCTTCACCCTGCCGCCCTGGTTCTTCTACGAGCCGCTGGTGATCGAGGCCGGGCTGGTGCCGGTCAAGATCCGCTGCGATGCGGAGACGTTCGACGTCGATCTGGCGGCGCTGGGGGCGGCGATCACCCCGCGGACCCGGGTGGTGATCGTCAACACGCCCAACAACCCGACCGGCCGGATCTACCCGCCCGCGCTGCTGAAGGACCTGGCGGCCATGCTGGAGGGGGCCTCGCGCAGCAACGGGCGGCGGGTCTACCTGCTCTCCGACGAACCCTACAACCGGATCGTTTACGACGGCGCCCGGTTCCACAGCCCGGCCGAATACTATCCGTACACGCTCCTGGCCTACTCATACGGCAAAACCCATCTGGCGCCCGGGCAGCGGATCGGCTACCTGGCGCTGCCGCCCACCATGCCGGACCGCGAGCCGCTGCGAGAGGCGATCACCGCCCTGCAGATGGCGCTGGGCTGGATCTACCCCAACGCCCTGCTGCAGTATGCGCTGCCGCGGCTGGAGCAGTTCTCGATCGACGTCGGGCAGCTGGAGCGCAAACGCGACCTGATATTGGAGGCGCTGACCGGCATGGGGTACACGGTCACGCGGCCGGGGGGTGCCTTCTACCTGTTCGTCCGCACCCCGGCCGACGACGACGAGCAGTTCACCGCCGCCCTCGCGGACGAGGACGTGTTCGTGCTGCCGGGCACCCTGTTCGAGACGCCGGGTTATTTCCGGATTTCACTCACCGCCTCGGAGGACATGATCCAGCGCGCCCTGCCGGTCTTCGCCGCCGCGATCGAGCGCTCGGGCGGCGTCAGAGTCCGCGGTTCTTGAGCGCTTCGGTTATCTGGCTGAGGATTGGCACGCCCGCCAGCCCGCTTGGCGTCGCGTAGATTCGGCAGGCCAGGTCGCTTGCAGGCGCGCCGGTCGGGAAGATATCCAGTCCGTTGACGGTGATCGTTGGGGACCCCGCGAATCCAGTGCCAGATATTTCTGACGGGGTCGCCAAAAGCCGCGTCTTCACTGGAATATCGCTGTGTCCCAAGGAGGCCAGGGCTGATTCCAGACGCTCCAGTGCTTCATCCGTATTGGGGCACTCGTCGATATGGAGCAGTTCTATTTTCATGGAATCATTCTCCGGTCCGTGACGGCGTCGATGCCGGCGGTGCGCTGATAAACCATCAGTAGTTGCGCCGGTGCTTCAGCCGCGGAATGGTGATGGCGAAGACCGTAGCGGCCGCGAAGCCCAGCGCACCGGTGGCGGCCACCCCGGCCCCGAGCGAGGCCACGGCGGTCACGCCTGAGAGCAGCACCGGGCCGCCGGTGGCCCCGGCGTCGGCCATGAACCGCCAGATGCCCAGGAACTGGCCGCGGCCGTTGTCGGGTGAGAAGTCGGCCCCCAGCGTCATGTTCAGGCCCGAGCTGATGCCGTTGCCGAAGCCGATCAGCAGCGCCGCGAGCAGCAGCCCCACGAAGCCGGTGCTGAGCGGGATCAGCAGCATGGCCGTGCCCATGATCAGGGTCGACGGGATGGCCACCCACTGCCGGCCCTTGCGGTCCATCAGCTTCCCGGCCGGATGGAACACCAGCATGTCGATGGCGCCGGAGAGCCCGTAGATCAGCGACGCGTGCGTCGCGTCCATCCCGAGGTGCTCGGCCCAGAGCGGGATCACCACCTGCCGGGACGCGCGCAGCGCACTGAGCAGCAGCACCCCCAGGCCCACGGACAGGAACACCCCGGCGTGGGAGACGGCGACGCTGCGCAGCGTCGCCTGCTGGACTGGGACGCCGTCGTCCGGGACGGGCTTGGCCACGAGGTCCGGGATGGTCACGGACAGGGCCGCGGCCGCGGCCATGGCGACGACGCCCACCCAGTAGGCGCCGGTGATGCCGGCGAACTGCATCACGGCGGCGCCGATGAAGGGGCCGATGAAGATGCCGATCCGGTTGACGCCGCCGAGCGTGGACAGCGCCCGGGCCCTCAGGATCACCGGGACCGCTTCGGTCAGGTACTTCTGCCGGGCCAGGCTGAAGACGCTCGCGGCCATGCCGACGACGAGCATGGCGGCGGCGAGCAGCGAGAGCCCGTTGGGCAGCAGGGGCGCCAGGGCCGCGGCCGCGAGGGCGACGGCGCTGGCGGCCGCGGCGCCGACGATGGCCCAGCGTTCGCCGAACTTCAGGGTGATGAGCGAGGCGGGCAGGTTGAAGAACCAGGAGCCGAGGCCGATCAGGGTGACCACCAGGGCGGCGACGGCCACCGAGGCGCCGAGCCCGCGGGCGGACAGTGCCACCACCGGCAGGATGGCGCCCTCGCCGATGCTGAACAGCAGGGCCGGGCCGAACGCGGGGACGGCGATGCTGCGGAGGCTGAAGGGCGCGGTCTGTGTGGTGCTCATCCCCTTCATCCTAGGCGGGCGGACCCCCCGGGGGCGCTCAGGCCTCGAAGGGTCCGCCAATCAGGACATCTACGCCGGAAGGATACCCGAGCGGCTCAGCAGCGCCCGCGTCTTCGGATGCTGCGGTGCAGTGAAGATCCGGCTGGGCGGCCCCTCCTCCACAATCACCCCTTGGTCCATGACCACAATGCGGTCTGCGATGTCCCGGGCAAACTGCATCTCGTGGGTCACGATCACCATCGTGGTTCCCTGCAGGGCGATTTTCTTGATGACCGCAAGGACCTCGCCCACAAGCTCCGGATCCAACGCCGACGTCGGCTCATCGAAGAGCATGACACTGGGGTTCATTGCCAGCGCCCTGGCGATGGCCACCCGCTGTTTCTGGCCGCCGGAGAGCTTGCTGGGGTAATTGTCGATTTTGTCCCCCAGCCCCACCATTTCGAGGTTGGGCAGGGCAACATCCCTGGCCTCGGTCGCGGACAGCTTCTTGACGTCGCGCAGCGGCGCCATGACGTTCCCCAGCGCCGTCTTGTTCAGGAACAGATTGAAGTGCTGGAAGACGAAGCCAATGTCGGTCCGTTTCTGGGCAGTGACGGACGCTTTCTCAGCGATCAGTTCCCCGTCGCGTTCCTCGTAGCCGATCAGGTGGCCGTTGACGTAGATGCGCCCGGCATCGATGGTCTCCAGCTTGTTGATGCAGCGCAACAGGGTGCTTTTGCCGGATCCACTGGAGCCCAGGATGGCAATGGTTTCACCGCGGTGGACCACCAGGTCCACGCCTTTGAGCACTTCCACCCTCTTCTGCACGTGCGGCTTGCCGCTAAGCCTCTGCCCCAGGGTCGGCTTCGTGTCGGAAACGAAGGTCTTGTGTACGTCGCGGACGTCAATAATGGTCTCGTCAGCCACTGGCCCGTGCCTTTCGTTCAAGCACAACCACAACGCGCGAGAGTGGCAGGCTGATGATCAGATAGAGAATGGCCGCTGCGGTATAGATCGCTGTGGTCTGGAATGTCTGGCTGTTGAGGATGTTGGCGGTCTTCAGGATCTCGGTCACGGCAATCACGGAAGTCAGTGCCGTGTCCTTGATCATGGCAATGAAGTAGTTACCGATCGGCCCCATGGAAACCACGAAGGACTGGGGAATAACCACCTTCCACAGGGTCTTGCTGGGCGTGTAGCCCAGGGACAATGCGGCTTCGGTCTGGCCGTGCTCCACGGAGAGGATCGCCGAGCGAAAGACCTCGGACAGGTAGGCGGCGTAGTTCAGGCCCAGGCCCAGGATGCCGGCCGGGACAGGTTCGATGCTGATACCGATGCTGGGGAGCACGAAGAAGATGTAGACCAACTGCACCAGCAGCGGAGTGCCGCGAATGACCTCCAGATAGAACGTGGCGATGCCTCGGAGGATCTTGATCGAGGAGATGCGTGCCAGCGCAACCAGCAGGCCCAGCACAAGGGCAATTGCCATGGCGCCGAGCGCCAGTTGGACGACGACGGGTACGGCCTGTAGGAGTGCCGGGAACACGGCGAGGGTGTTTGTAATAAAGTCCACTGCGAATCCCTACGTGAAGGTCGGGCGGGGCCGGCAGGCAGTGCGGTCGCGCTGCCTGCCGGCCTCGCAGGAATCTGGAACCTATTCGGACATGTTGGCTTCGCCCAACCCGTACTTCTTCAAAATCTCGAGGTACTTGGGGGTCTTCTTTAGGTCCGCCAACCCGGAGTTCAGGTCCTGCAGCAACTGTGTATCGTCCTTGCGCACGCCGGCTCCAATGATGCCGGGGTAATAGGGCTCGTAGGGTGAGACGAGCTTCAGCTTGGGGTTCGGCTTCTGGACCAGGCTGTAGCCGATCACGGCGCTGTCAGTAAAAACTGCATCAACCTGCTTGTTTTCCACGGCCGCGAGCAGGGCAGCCTGCGAGTCAAACAGCTTGACCTCGCTGCCGCCAAGGCTGTCGACGAGATCCTTGAACACCGTGCCCGTCTGCGCGCCGAGAACCTTGCCCTTTACATCGTCGCGTGATGCCAGCGTTGAATCCGCCGGAACCACCATGGCTTCGCCTTCGGTGTACCAGGGGTCGGTGAAGTTGATCTGCTTCTTCCGCTCGTCGGTGATGTACATGGCGTCCACGATGGCGTCGGCCTTCTTGGCGTTGAGCGCCGCGATCAGGGTGGCGTACTCGGAGGTGAAGACCTTGATCTTCCAGCCCTTCGCCTCGGCGATGGCGTTGATCATCTCCCCGTCGATGCCTTTGAGCTCGCCGGTGGCCTGGTCCGTAAAGGAGAAGGGGGCGTCGTTGGAAGTTGCGATGGTGATTGTCTTTTGCTCTCCGCCGCCGCCGCCGGCGCCGGCGCCGCCGCCTCCTGAGCCACAGGCCGTCATAGCGAGGGCCACGGCAACGCCCATGGGCACCAATGCAGCAATTCGCTTGCGGAGGGTTTTTGAATTTAACATGAGGTGCCTTTTGCTAGGGATGGATTTCTATCGGTTGAAGCGCTCGAGCCGCAGGGTGGCGGTGGCCTTGTGGGCCGCCATTCCTTCGGTCTCGGAGATCGTGGAGACGTAGTTCGCCAGACGCGGAGTTGCACTCTTTTCGATGCGCTGGAAGGTGAGCGGCTTGAGGAAGCGGGAGACGGAGAGCCCTGCCGATGATCGGGCGCCCCCGCCGGTGGGCAGCACATGGTTCGTGCCGGAGGAGCCCTTGTCCGAGTAGGCCACCGTTGACCACTGTCCCAGGAAGATGGAGCCGTAGTTCTGCAGGTTCTCGTGGTAGTAGGAGTCGTCCGAGGTCTGGATTTCCAGGTGTTCCGGGGCAAGCAGGTCCATGATCCGCACAGCCGTTTCGCGGTCCCCGGCGACGTAGACGGTGCCGTAGTCCCGCCAGGCCGGTCCGGCGATGTCCCGGGTGACTAACGTCCGCAGCTGCTTGTTGATGTGCCGGATGACCTCTTCTCCCAGCTCCCGGGAGGTGGTTACCAGGGACGCCGGTGACTGCGGGCCGTGTTCGGCCTGGCCGAGGAGATCAGCGGCCACCAGTTCGGCGTCGGCGGATTCGTCGGCGATCACGGCGACCTCGGACGGGCCGGCCAGGAGGTCTATGCCAGCGCGTCCAAAGAGTTGCCGCTTGGCCTCTGTGACGTAGGCGTTTCCTGCGCCGACCAGGATGTCGGCCGGCTGCTCCCCCAGCAGCCCGAAGGCCATGGCGGCCATCGCCTGCACCCCGCCGAGGGCGAACGCCCTGTCCACGCCGGACAGGTACGCGGAGTACAGCACTGCGGGGTTGCCACCGCCCGACGCGGTTGGCGGAGTGCAGGCCAGAACGTTGCGGACGCCCGCGGTCTTGGCGACGCCCACTGTCATGAAGGCGCTGGCAAGAATCGGAAACCGGCCGGATGGGAGATAGGCGCCGACGCGTGCCACGGGAACATACTTTTGTCCCGCAAAGACGCCCGGGATGAGTTCAACTTCGAAATCGGAGAGGTGTTCGCGTTGCTCGACGGCGAACAGCCTGGTCCGCTCGGCACTGGCCATCAATGCCTCCCGCAGTTCCGGGGAGAGCGAGTCGCCGGTCTTTGCCAGTTCCTTCGGGCTGATCTCCAGGCTCCCGCCCTGCCAGCCGTCCAGCTCTTTGGCGTACTTGACGACGGCGTCCATTCCGTTGGACTCGATCTCACCGAGCATTGCGGACACCGCCGCCACAACTGCGGGAAGGCGTTGGGCCGGGACTTCCTCAATGGCAGGGCTTTTCAGGGTGAAGACTTTTCCCGGGATGTGAGCCATGTCACGTTCGGTGAGGTGCATGGACCAATAGTTACTGCTCGCTGACTCATCGCACAACGGGACCTAAGCAAGTACGAGATATAGGGTTACCCTGTGCTTAGGGGGCCTCTGATCTCTAGGAGAAACGATGACGCTCGCACAACTCCGGGCCTTCCTTGCGGCCTACGAGCTCGGTTCATTCACGGCCGCGGCACGAAAGTTGGAAACGAGCCAGGCCTCCGTCTCTGAACTCATCAGCAGGCTCGAACACGAGCTGGAGCACAGCCTTTTTACCCGCGGCGGGCGGCGGCTCATTCCCACCACGGCGGCTGTTGAGCTGCACGTGCATGCACTGCAGTCCGTTAATTCGTTCAACAACGGCGTGGAAGCGTTGAAGTCCATGTCGTCGCTGGAAGGCGGCGTCTGCACCTTCGGCGTTCTGCGCTACGGAGCCCACTACGACCTTGCCGACCTGGTGCAGCGCTTCCACCGCCGGTATCCCCAAGTGAAGGTGCGCCTGGTGGGACTGAACTCCGTTACCGTGGCCGAGTCAGTGGCGTCGGGTGAAATTGAGGCCGGGCTCATCGTGCTGCCGGTGGCGGAAGCTGGCCTTCAGGTCAGGCCGCTTTTTCGGGACGAGGTCTTTTTCGTGTCGGCCACCCGGGATCCTTCGCGAGGCCCCATGACAATCGAGGAACTTGTCGAGTCAAAGCTTGTGCTCTACGACGCGTTTGCTGGCTGGCATGACCCCACCCGCCGGCAGATCTTGGAGCGTGCACGCCTCAAGGGGCTGAAAATCGAACCGGCCATAGAGGTGGAACACGTCGATACCGCCCTGGGGTTGGTAGCGACCGGGGCGGCTGGCACCTTTGTGCCGCAGGCCATCGTGAGCGGGCCGGGCTTTCCCAGGAATGTCCATGCCGTCCCCTTCGCCGAACCTTTGTACGACACGATCGCGCTGATTCAGCGCGAGGGCTCATACCTGTCACCCGCGGCACGGAAGATGGCCCAAATGGCCGCCCGCACCCTGCTGTCTAAAGTGGCCCCGGGACAGGCCATCGGGCGCGCAACTCTGCACTAAACCCATTTGTCGGAGCGGTTACCAGGGGCAGCGCGGTCATCCAGCTCCCCAAGTTGGATGACCCGGGTTGCTGGAGACCTAGAACTGACGGGTTAGGGCGAGGTAAACAACGATGAACGTGACGACAGCGAGGACGGCCAGCCCAGAAAGCTGCGCCAATCGCCAAGCGCGTCGCCTAGACGAACGCCGCAGTTCCTCAAGCGCATACATTTCGTTAATAGTGCTCATCTGATCTCCCCAACTCAGCGTCGCAGCCGTCCCAGGCTGCGCGGGCATCTAACCCACCCGACCAAGCCTGCGAGATCGGCATGGCGCTGCAACAGAGTAGAGAGTACCTGTCTTCGCATTACCCACTACTTGCTTCGTTGAGAGGAACATCGCGAGCGGATTTCTCGCACCAGAAGCCGACCCTCGCGGCGCTCAGGCCTCGAAGTGTGTGCGGACGTCCCCGCCGGTGAGGTTCCGGAGGACCTCGGCGGCGACGTCGCGGAGCTTCTGGTTGCGGTTGCTGGAGACCTTGGTGAGGATGCCCATGGCTTCTTCCTGGGAGCAGCGGTTCTGCGCCATGATGACGCCGCAGGCCAGGTCGATCGAGGTGCGGTGCTCCATGGCGGCCTGGAGGTCCTCGGCCCGGGACTGCGCGGTACCGATCCGCACGGCCAGGCGCAGGGAACGGCCGGCGAGGTCGGCGAAGCCGGCCGCCTCGGCAATGGGCTCCTCGGTGAAGATCCCGGTGCCGGGGGCGAAGAAGTTCAGGGCAGCGGCCGCGTCGGGGCCGATTTCCAGGGGCACCCCCAGGGTGCTGCGGACGCCCTGCGCCGCGAGCTGCTGCTGGTAGGCCGGCCAGCGCGGATCGGTGTCGACGTCGGCCAGCAGCACCACGGACTTGGTCCGCAGCGCGTCGAGGCACGGGCCTTCGCCCAGGCTTTGCTCGATGCGGTCCAGGATGACGGCCCGGGGGCTGCTTCCCGCCACGGTCATGGTCTTCCGCCGGCGCTGCAGCGTCACACCGCATTCAATCCCGGCGCCGGAGGCGTGGCTTAGCATCGCCGCCGAGAATTCCGCGAGGCGGCCGAGGAAGTCCTCGACGTTCTCGGTTCCCATCAGGAGGTCCTGCAGGTGCAGGGCGGCTTCGTCCCCGGCGGCGTTGTTGGTCATGCCTAAATCTAAGACGGTCCACGGCGCGAAACAACTTGCCGGCCGCGCGGTAGCATAAGCCTTGCGAAGGCCCCGCATGATGCTGTACGGCCTTTCTAGTGTCGGTGGAGGTCTCATGACGGAACGGGTGTGGCGCGTCAGTGCCGACGTTGCCTGTGTCCAGAGTCCCGACGGCGGCCGCGTCGCCGTGCTGCATCTGGAGCAGGACTTGCCCGTCATCCTGGCAGGAACGGCCGCGTCCGTCTGGAACGCGCTGGACGGCACCAGGACCGAGGCCGAGGTCGTCGACGAGCTTGCCCGCGACTACGGTACTAAGGCCTCAGCCATCCAAGGTGACGTAGTGCGTCTGATCCACGATTTGAGCAGCAGCGGACTGATCACTTTGTCTACCCGTGACGGGGCGGCCAACTGATGGACGTTGCAGAGCCCCTGCATCAAGACGAAGCCGTCCTTCTGGCCACGGCCCTCGTGGATTACGTGTCAGCATCAGCAGGCCTCCAGGTGCTGTTCATCAAAGGTCCCGGGGCCACCATGATGGGGCTTCGTGAAAGTCATGTCTCTGCGGACGTGGATGTCCTGGTCCGCCCGGAACACTTGGACAGAATGGTCGAACTCCTCGGCGCAAGAGGCTGGCTCGAAAGGCCATTCGGCGCGTCGCCTATTCGCCAGTACTCCCACTCGCGTACTATCTACCATCCGCGGTGGAACTGCGATATTGACGTGCACGATAGGTTTCCCGGGATGGAGGCTCCCCCCGGCGTAACTTTCGACACGCTGTGGCACGACCGGCAATATCTTGTCATAGCGGCCAAAAGCCTAGCCGTTCCTTCCAAGCCTGCAGCCGCAATCTTTCAGGCGCTGCACAGCCTTCGGTCCATTAGCGCTCGGCGCCACCGAGACGAGTACTCAGGCCTGCTTCAGCGCGTGGATGTCAGCATGCATCACGACATCTTAGATCTCAGCGTGAAGTTAGGGGCCACGGCGGCGCTGAAACCGTTCCTAGATGATCTCGGCTTAGCGGTTCGGCCGGTTGAGCAAGAAAGTCCCAGCGAAGAGTGGCGCCACCGAACTGCCGCCCAATTCCCGGGCATGGCATATCTAGTGGCGCTAATCGAAAGTCCTTGGCGAGCCAAACCATTGGTGCTCGCTCGTTCCATTTTGCCCTCACGGCAGTTCCTACGGGAGCGCGACCTCTATCTTGACGTCTCCGCGAAAGGGATACTAAAGGCCCACATGTCGCGCTGGCGGCGCGGGCTGGCTGGCCTTCCAGCAGCGTTACGGAAGATCATAGTTTTCTTCCGGCGATAGTGCTCCGCCCTTCAGACGTAACCATCAACGATGGCGGCTGCGATCTCCTTGTAGGCGCGCCGGGTTTCCGGACGCAGCACATCCAGGGTGACCAGGTCACCGTCGGCTACACCGCGGTCGTGCGGGACTGCGATGAGTTGACGGCAGATCCCGGACAAGTGGTCCTCGATGGCGTCTTTGTCCACGCGGGAGGAAACCTCGTCCTTGTCGGTGATGACCACGATCGCGTTGCGCGCCAGTTCCTCGTAACCGTGGCCGGCCAGCCAGTGCAAGGTGCTGCGAGCCCGCTTCGCGCCGCTGACAGCGTAGCCCGCCGCGATGATCAGGTTGTCCGCGGACTGCAGGATCCCGCTCATGGCGTTGTGTGTGACGCCGGTGCCGCAGTCGGTCAGGGCCACCGAGTAGTAGCCGGAAATGAGCTTGCGGATGCGCAGGTATTCCTCGGCGGTGAGTGAATCCGAGACCTCGGGATCCTGCTCGCCCGCGATCAGGTGGAGCCGACCGGCGTGGTGCATGTACCGGGCCAGGGCGGTGAGCGAATCGACGGATTCAATGTTCCTGAGCAGGTCGGTGATGGTGCGGGGGCTCTGCTGCTGGTAGATGCCCTCGCCGAGGGCGCGCTCCACGAGGTCGCCGGAGTCCGGGTTCGCGTCGATCGCGCACGGCGGGTCGCCGCGGTACTCCGCCAGGGTGAGGCCGACGCCGACCGTCGTGGAGGTCTTGCCGATGCCGCCCTTGAGGCTCAGGATTGCAGTGTTGTAGCTGCCCTGCAGTTGGCGAGAGATGCGCCGGGCGAGTTCGTCCTCCTCGCGCTGTTGGGCGCTCGGGCCCAGGTTCAGTCCGCCGCCAGTCATCTTGTAGAGGGCTCCTCGGAAGCCGCCGACGGGGCGCGGCTTCTGCTCACGGACGAAGAGGCCGGGCGAGCTGATGAAGTCCGGGGCGGGGGCGGCGAGGGCCGCTGCTCGGCTTTCCGACCGGCTGGACCGGACCGGCATTGGCGGCACAGACGGCGCGGTGTCGGGCGTGGCGGGCAAGGCGCCCCGCGACGGAGGCTGCGCGCCCGAGTTGGCAGTAGATGCATCCAGTGGAACCGACGTGATGGGAGCACTGTCCAGCGGGGCACGGCTCGGGGCCGCGGGGGCATCCGCTGCTGCTGCGGCTTCGGCCCAGGAGCCGCTGCGGACCGTGCGCGCAGCTTCGCTGCCGACTTCGTTGGGCGTGGTGATTGGCATGGTTCCTGTCCAGGCGTCGGAGTCATCGCCGCGGCGGCGGTCACGCCGGCGCCGGAGTTCGGGCTGATCTGCCTCCGCGGCAGCATTGGCTGTGTTGTTGTCCACCGGATCGGGCATGTTGGTCCCCCTGGGACTCACAGCGCAGACCGCTGCGGTGCTCGTTTGAATTGGTTCAACCGCAATTCTAGGCGCAGACGCATTGGCAAGCGGACAGGCAAGCATCCGCACTTATCGATTCGGCTAGTTCAGCGCTATCAGTAGCATCCGGTTCGTGCCGGGGATGCAGGTCTGCAGGATCGCCCTAGGGAAGCCCCCGAAGACGGCAGAGACGGCGTTGGTTGTAGCCCCCTGGGCAACCTGTCCGCGGCCGGTTGCGGTGTAAGTGCCGTAGCCGGTGATGACCACGGTTTCGCCGACGCCGACCCCCGAGAATCGCGCCCACCCTCCGCAGAAGTCGTGTTCGGTGATGAACAGCGAATAGGCATCCGTGGGCGTGAAGTGGATGGGGCCGATGCACCGGTCCACCATGGCCTGGCCGCCCGAGCCCGCCACGACGATGGTGCGCACGGCTGGAGCGACCGGCGCGGTCAGCGCCGGGACGGCAGGGGCAGGAGCGGGGGCGAACGCGGGAACGGGAACGGGAACGGGGGGACCCGACAGCTTCAGTGTCTGGCCCGGGTAGATGAGGCTGTACGCGCCTAGGCCGTTGGCTGAAAGCATGTCGTAAACGTTGACGCCGAACCGCGCCGCGATGGTGCCGACGGTGTCACCGGCCACCACGAGGTACTGGTTGGAATCTGCATCGGCTCCGGGCGCCTCCGGAGGAGCTGCCGGTGACGGCTCAGGTACCCCGCCGCCTGCCTCCAGGGGAGTTGCTGGTGGAGGCTCAGCAGCTAAAACCGGGACGGAAGGGGGCTCGGACGATGTCTCCTGAACCGCCGGCGACGAGGCTTCCGGAGCCGAAAGGCCCTGGCTGGCTGTTGCAGTAACGTCGGCAGGCGGTTGAAGCGCAAGGGAGGCCGCCAGAATGCAGGCGATCAGCAAGGGCAAGGCGGCGGCCAGTGATTTGGAGTTGTGTGTCGTCGTGCGGTTGCCCGGGAGACCGTCCTCGTTCGGAACCATCTGCATCAGCCCGCTTCATGACCAGCGCCAACCGGGCCTGGACTTGAGCCGAGCTCAAGACTTCAAGGTGACTGCACACTCTTCAAGATGCCGTGGCAGAGGCCCCGAACCCGGCACCAGATCCCGGGCAGCTCCGGACTTAGCCTGAGCGTATTAAGCGGAAGCGTCTTTCACACGCGTACCCGCTACCCGGGTTTTCCGGCCGGGCCACGTGCGTGCTCAGTGGGCTACACGGTTGATGTACCGGGCTTGGTGGCACTGTGTCGGTGACGGTCGAAAAGGTGAGCCACGCTTAATTTTCGACCGTCACCGACACGCTGCTGCTAGCGGGGTGTCAGTGCCATGATGACGACGACGACCGTCACGAGAGCGAGGAGCAGAAGGCCCACGTAAGCCCACCATTTGGGCCGCTTGCGGTGGGGGTTGATGTCGATGTACGGCACAGCTAGGGCACCTGCCGCTGAAGGACGGACGCTTGACTTCTGCGCTTTATGCAAATCAAAACAAAAGAAACTGCGGAGAGGACCACGAGGCTTCCCAACAAAACGCACAAGGCGAGGACATAACCGGGCAGAGTCACAGATGAGACCTCCTGAGAGCAGCGTCATTGTTGACGCGCGCCATGGGAGCCCCCTCCCCCCGGGCGAGCTGAGCGCTAGCGGGATTGAATCCTAGGTTGCGGATCCTCCACGAGGTTACTCACGGGCTACCGGAGTTGTCCAGCGACGCACCCAAGCCCTCCGCGGCTCAATGGTGGGCTCGGGTCTCCTGCAGACGTTTGATGAACCAGCGGGACTGTTCCGGTCCATAGGGCAGGATCGGGATGGCCTTGGTGGCGTCGTCCGGGGTCTCCCGTGTCGCCTGGGTGGCCTGCCGCACTGCCGTGGTCATAGTGTTGGCCATGGTCTTCACGAACTGGTCGCTGCACGGCTCGCCGTGCCCGGGAATCAGGAATTCATAGCGGTGGCGGAGTGCCGAGACATGCCGGAGGACGTCTGACCACTCTTCGGGATAAGAATCCTCGAAGGACGGGTGCGAGCCCTGCTCCACCAGATCGCCGGCGTAGAGAGTGGTGGCCGTGCCCACCAGGAGGTCTCCGTCGGTGTGCCCGTGCCCGAGGTAAAAGAGCGTGACGGCCTGTCCGCCGAGATCCACCAGCACCGGCTGGTCCTTCACAATCGCATTCGGTACGACGAGTTCGGTGTTGCTGCCCACGCCGGCAGTCATTTCGGGCTCGTCGGCACCGACGGCGCGCCGCTGGCTGTCGCCATTCTCGTCGATCTCAGCGGCGCAGTTCTCGTGCGCCCAGAACTCCGTGACGCCCGCGTCGGCGAACACCGCGTTGCCGAAGAAGTGATCGTAATGGGCGTGCGTGTTGACGACGACGAGCGGCAACTGCGTCTTTTCCCGCACGGCGTCAAGAATCTCGCGTCCCTGCCTCGGTCCGCCGCCGGTGTCGATCACCAGGGCGCGTTCGGAGCCGACAACCAAGCCGGTGTTGAGCAGGGAACCTTGGGTGGTCAGGACGTAGTTGTCCGGGCCAACCTCGAGCCATCGTGACATTAACAAAATCTCCGTATTCCGGCATATTCCCGGCGTCGTTGGTGCGATGTTCTGCCCTCGATTGTACCTTTCGGAGCTGGCCGGGAGATGGAAGCCATGAGCAGAAAATGAGGGGTCCTTCACTCTAGGGCCCTGCACGCGCCGCTTGTCGCGATTGCGGGAGCTGTTGATGCCATAGCCTGCGGCGCGGCAGTTGCCTTATCGGCTGCTCATTTCCGCACCCCGAGAACCCTCACCAACATCTTATGCCCCCGCCCCCAACAGTGCGGTGCGCACCCGCATGGGGATCCGCAATAGTCGTCGCAAGTAGCATCATGACGTGGAGAAGGTTGAGCCGTGACGGCGCCCTTTCAATGAATCCCGGTCACCTCGCACGATACAATAGGAGCCAGAAATTCGTGTCAGCAAGAACGACGGAGTGGCCTTGGCCATATTCCTCGGCTCCATGCAATTGCCAGGTCGGTCGTTTCTCTCCGACGCAGCTGGACGGTCCTTAGACCTTCCAAGGACTGCTTACTACCTGTGGCGATGACTCATGCGACGCCCAATGGAACCGGCTCCGGTTGCCTAGATGCAGTTTCAGAGTCGAACCTCTCGCGCATCCTCCTGCCAACCCACTCGACCGTATACCAGCTGGCGCAGGCAGCAGCGATTGTGAGCGGAATCGACAGGCCCATAAGGATGGATGGAGCGTCAGGCATCAGGGCGTGAAGCCAGACCCTGAGGGGCAGGTTCCATAGGTAAGCTCCATAGGAGATGGTCCCCAGCCACAGCGCAGGGCGCCAGAACGCTGCCGGGAGTGTCTTCCAGCTTGATACTTGTAGGACGATAAAGACCGTTGCGATTGCGATTAGGCTTGGCCACATGAGATAGGTCAGTGGGGATTCCTTCGCTTCCTTGGCAAAGCTGAGCCCCAGTAATAGGGCGGCTCCCGTTACTGCGCCTCCAACTCGAACGAACTTGGGAAGCCGGTCCAGAGAAGGACGCCAAAGATAGGCCGCTCCTCCTATTGCCATCATCGAGGCCCAAGTCGTGGGAAGCGTGTAAAGATCCGATGGACGGGGTGATGCCCAGAGGGTTCCCCAACAGGCCATGGTGAGCAGTCCGGCCACAACAAGCGCCGCAGCCCTAATGCTCTTCTTAGTCTTTACAAAAAGGAATAGGGCGGCTGGCCAGACTAGGTAGAACTGTTCCTCTACTGCTAGTGACCAAAGGTGCCCAAGATCGCCGCTCACTTGGATGGGGAGCGGAAGGTCTGCGGTGTAGGAGATGGCTACAAGCAGCGAGGGAAGGATCGCATTACGTTCCCCTATTGGATCCCACACAACTTGAACAATTGCGAACACCGCGAGAAGGAGGAGTAGTGCCGGGAAGAGCCTGAATGCGCGATGCAGGTAGAACCGCTTCCACCGAATGGAACCAAACCTATCCAGATCCTTGGCGAGGAGCTGGGTGATCAAGTAGCCACTGAGCGTAAAGAAGATCGCCACTCCGACGATACCGGACCCACCGAAGGTACTCGGCCACGCATGACGCAGCATAACAAGGCCCACGGCGATCCCGCGTAGGGCATCCAGCCCTTCAATTCGTTTAGCTCGTATCCTCAGATCGGCCATGCGCCCCCCAAACCAGTAGCCGGATGATTGGCAAGTCTAGCGGGCAATAGTTGAGGATAATTTCCGGCCCCTGCGCCTAGTGGCGTAATGACTCGACAGACTCTCGTACATCGACGTGAAACAATCGAGGCGGAGTCCATCTGCAACAATGGCTCCGGTTAGTAGCTGGGTATATGAACACTGGGGGTAGACCGTGGAAGCAAAGCTGAGGCCAAGGGGCAAGACGTACATCGCGGGCTTCGATGGTCTCCGCGCGCTGGCTGTAATTTCCGTGATCGTTGCCCACTCCGGAATGCCGTACACGACTGGTGGCAAGACCGGGGTCATCCTCTTTTTTGTCCTCTCGGGGTTTCTGATCACAACGATCCTCATCCGCGAACTTGACCGGTCCGGACGTATCAACCTAGCCAACTTCTACATCAACCGTTTGTTGCGGTTGCTTCCTGCGATGCTTCTGGCTACAAGCGCCTACTTCTTTTTGTCCCTCGCGCTATCCCCCTTCTCAGCAATAGCCAGACAATCGCTCGTCGCCATCCCGGCTGCGTACCTCCACTTCCTTAACTGGTGGAACATTGCGGTGCATGAACCAGGGTCAAGCTCGGCAGGCTACCTGGGACTGTACTGGTCGCTGGCCGTCGAAGAGCAGTTCTATATCCTGTGGCCCTTTTGCCTCTGGATTGCGTACCAAGTCAACGGCAAGCGGGGGGTAATGTGGAGCGCCCTCGTAGGCGCGATCGCTTCGTACGTGTGCAAGTGGCTGTTCGTCGCGGACCCGGTGCGGCAGACCGGCACGGACCTCAGCGCCGACGCTTTGCTGGTTGGTTGCGGATTAGCCATTCTTGTGGCCGAGCATCGGGCTGAGGTCGGCAAGGTGGCTAAGCAACTGGTCATACCGGCCGGCGCAACTCTTGTAGCTGCCTTTGTCTTTGGCCATGCTGACGCGGGGTCGTCTGACCTGCAGGCAGCCATTTACTCCCGTGGGTGGTGGCCGCTGAGCATCGTGGCGTCGGCAGTCCTTGTCGGCGCATGCGCGGCGGCGGTGGTTCCTACCTGGTTACTGGCCGTGCTGGAGTGGGCGCCCGTCAGATACGTCGGTGTCATCAGCTACGGGGTATATTTGTGGCACCAGGTCCCGCTGCAAACCCTCCGAACCTTCTGGGACACAGACGGCGCCCTATCGTTGGTGAGGCTATTCGCGGTGACCGGCATAACCGTAGCGATGGCCGCGGCGTCTTACCACTTGGTTGAGAAGAAGTTCCTTGCGCTCAAGCGTGAACCGAATAGTACTCCACTTCATAAAGACTCAGAGATACCAGTCTCCTCAGATCGGTCAAGTGTCCCGACCAGGCAGTGATGGATTCCTGCTTGCTCGGTCGTATTGCCCAACGAGCGACCGTTCTGCGAATGCGGCCCACCCGCCCAGGCGTGCTGGCAGCGCAGACACCATTTGCATCTGTTTGGGAAGCCTGAATGCCGCCGATCTGCTCAATGGACCCGTCAGGCTTTCTTGCCGTGCAATCGATGATCGGCGGTGGCGTCCCATGGTTGGGAGGTTCTTGCTGACCGCTGATAGGGACACTCCTGCAGCATTGCGTCCCTTCCCCTTGGCAATGCGTCGCTTGCATCGTGTGCGGTGACTTCGACCAAATTGTGTGATTGCAAGGAACGGCAATATGCCGTGTGATCCGACATGTCCCGCGGGCGGGACGTGGGCCAGAGCTGATGTAAAGCAGCTGCAGTCAACACCGCCATGGGGGCAATGTCGCCATTACGCTGCCGCTGGACAAAATGCGGGGCCGGGAACTGCTCACCGCGCTGAGGGAACATGGAACGCCCTGGTAGTGAACCAGCCCACCTCTCTGGTCACCGAGGTGCGGGACTGCGACAAAGCGCCAGGGCCGATCCCGGGAAAGTCCAAGAGTCTTGCAGCGTACGTTCATTGTCGCCGACGCGGCACACACCCCGCGCGCGGCACTCGTGACAGCGACGGGCGCCCGGAGTTAGGGGTTCACGATTTGATGCAACCTCACTCACATCCTGCCCCAGCGCCTAATGAACCCGAAACGCGCCGCCCAAGGATCGGAATACAGGCCGCCGTAGCATCTATGGCCCGCCTCCGCGCTTCAGCGACTTTACGATGAAGAACCTCCCCAGGACGATTGCCCGAAGAGGCACCCGTCAGTCATCGTCAGGCGAATTGGGCCCGAACCTTCGAGGCATCCTTTTCGCGTATCACAGGTCAGCCAGCACCGACCCCGGGTTCTCGATCGCATCGGCCACATAGCGCAGGAAGCCGCCTGCGGTTCCCCCATCGCATACACGGTGGTCGAACGTGAGGGTCAGCTCGGTGACCTTGCGGACAGCAAGCTCGCCGTTGACCACCCAGGGCTTGTCGATGATCCGCCCGACGCCCAGGATCCCCACCTCCGGGTGGTTGATGATCGCGGCGGAGCCGTCCACCCCGAAGACGCCGTAGTTGTTCAGCGTGAAGGTGCCGCTGCCCAGTTCGGCGGGGCTGGCCCTGCCGTCGCGGACGACGGCGGTGAGCCGGCGGATTTCGGCGTCCAGTTCGCGGGCGCTGAGTTTGTCCGCGTTGCGCACGGACGGGACCATCAGGCCGCGGTCGGTCTGGGCCGCGAATCCGAGGTTGACGCCGTCGAAGGCCACGATCTCCTGGGATGCTCCGCCGGTGGTGTCCTCGGTGGTGACGATCCGGGTGTTCAGCTCCGGGAACTTCTTGAGCCCGGCGGTGACGAAGCGCGCGATGAACGCCAGCAGGCCCGGGGTGTGGTGCGGGTCCGCCTTCTTCAGCGCGGCGCGCATCTCCACGAGGGCGGTGGCGTCCACGTCCACCCACACGGTGGCTTCCGGGATCTCGGACCGGCTGCGTGTCATGTTCGCGGCAACGGCCTTCCGGACGCCGCGGACGGCGGTGCGCCCAGTAATGCCGAGCCCGGTGCGGGCGTCGGTGTCACCGGCAGTCTCGGCCGGCGTGGTTTCAACAGGCTTAGCCGCCGGACGCTCAACCGTTGAAGGCTTGATAACCGCCTCGACGTCGCGGCGCATGATGAGCCCGCTCGCCCCGGATCCCTGGAGTTCCCCCAAATCAACCCCATGGTCGCGGGCCATCCGCCGGACCAGCGGGGAAATGACAGCCCCGAGCTTCCCGGGCACCCGGGTCCGCATCAGCAGCAGGTCATCCGCTGCCTTCTCGGCCGCGGCCACCTGGGCCACCGGCTCCGCCATTGCAGTCCCGGCCGGGGACTTCCGCGCACGGGTCCTGCGGGCCACACCGTGCCCGCCGGGGGTGCCGTACCCGATCAGGACGTTCCCGGATCCAGCCTTTTCTTCCTCGCGGTAGACCTCCGCGGCGGCGTCTGCGATGTCGGCCGGCTCGGCCGCCAGGGCTGCGGCGGGCGCAACCGCCGAGCCGACGGGGGTCACGGAGATCAGCGGCTTGCCGACGTCGAGGGTCTGGCCGGGTTCGCCGTGCAGCACGGCGACGGTGCCGGCGTACGGGGAGGGAACCTCGACCATGGACTTGGCCGTCTCGACTTCGGCGATCGGCTGGTCGACGCGGATTTCGTCGCCCACGGCCACGAGCCAGTTCACGAGTTCGGCTTCGGTGAGTCCCTCGCCGAGGTCTGGGAGAAGGAATACTTTCGGTTCGCTCATGTTCAGTCTTCCCACTGGAGGTCGTCAACGGCGTCGAGGATTCGGTCCACGCCGGGCAGGTAGTAGTGCTCGAGTTTCGGTGCCGGGTACGGGACGTCGAAGCCCGTGACGCGGCGGATCGGTGCCGCTAGGTGGTGGAAGCAGCGTTCCTGGACCCGGGCGACGATCTCGGAGGATACGGAGGCGAAGCCGTGGGCCTCGGCGATGACCACGGCGCGGCCGGTCTTGCGGACCGAGGCGCAGACGGTCTCGTCGTCGAACGGCACGATCGAGCGGACGTCGATCACTTCGAGCGAGCGTCCCTCCTCGGCGGCCGCGGCGGCGGCGGCGAGCGCCGTCGGGACGGACGGGCCGTAGGCGATCAGCGTGGCGTCGGTGCCGGGGCGGGCGACGGCGGCACGGCCTTCGGAGGAGGTTCCGCGTTCGGTGTTCTCGGCGTGTTCGGCGCGGAGGGCGCCCAGGTCCACCTGGTCCTTGGACCAGTAGAGCTTCTTGGGCTCCATGAACATCACGGGGTCGTCGGAGTCGATGGCTTCGCGGAGCATCCGGTAGCCGTCGGCGACGGTGGCCGGGGTGAAGACCTTGAGCCCGGCGGTGTGGGCGTAGTAGGCCTCGGAGGAGTCGCAGTGGTGCTCCACTCCCCCGATCCCGCCGGCGTAGGGCACGCGGATGACCATGGGCAGCTTCACGGTGCCCTTGGTGCGGTTGTGCATCTTGGCGACGTGGCTGACGATCTGTTCGAACGCCGGGTAGGCGAAGGCATCGAACTGCATCTCGATGACGGGGCGCATGCCGTTCATCGCCATGCCCACGGCCATGCCGACGATGCCGGACTCGGCCAGCGGGGTGTCGAAGCAGCGGTCCTTACCGAAGGTCTTGGTGAGCCCGTCGGTGATCCGGAAGACGCCGCCGAGCATGCCGACGTCCTCGCCGAAGACCAGAACCGAGGGGTCCGCGTGCATGGCGTCGGCCATGGCGGTGTTCAGGGCCTTGGCGAGGGTGACGGCCTGCGGGCCGGTCTGTTCAGCTGTGGCTGCTGCCGTGGCGGCCGCGCGGGCGGTGGCGGCGCTGACGTTGCCGTTCGCCTCGGACGAAGTGGTGATGGTGGGGCTCATTTCGCGGCCTCCGTCTTCGATGCGGCGTCGCGGGCGAGTTCGTCAGCGAGCATGGCGGACTGTTCCTTCAGCTGGGGTGTGGGGGTGGAGAACACGTATTTGAAGAGATCCTGCGGTTCCACCGGGACTTCCTCGCTCAGCCCTTCGCGGAGCTGGGTGGCTACGGCCTCGGCATTCTCGGCGATTCCGGCGGCGCGGTCGTCGTCGAGCAGTCCGCGGTCCGTCAGGTAGGTTTTCATCCGGCTCAGCGGGTCCTTGGCCACCCATTGGGCGACTTCGCTGTCCTGGCGGTAACGGGTGGCGTCGTCGGCGTTGGTGTGGGCCTGCATGCGGTAGGTGTGGGCCTCCACGAGCAGGGGTCCGGAGCCTTCGCGGGCGAGCCGGACGGCGCGGCCCAGCACGGCGAGGAGGGCGACGATGTCGTTGCCGTCCACGCGTTCGCCGGCCATGCCGTAGCCCACGGCTTTGTGGGCGAGTGACGGCGCGACGGACTGGTGCGCCAGCGGCACGGAGATGGCGTACTGGTTGTTCTGGACGAAGAAGACGACCGGCAGGTGGAACACCGCGGCGAAGTTCAGGGCCTCGTGGAAGTCGCCCTCGCTGGTGGCGCCGTCGCCGCACATGGCCAGGACCACGGTGTCCTCGCCGCGCAGCTTGGCGGCGTGGGCCACGCCGACGCCGTGCAGCAGCTGGGTGGTCAGCGGGGTGCACTGGATGCCGACCTTGTGCTTTGAGGGGTCATAGCCGCCGTGCCAGTCGCCGCGGAAGAGCGTCATGGTCTGGACGGGATCCACGCCGCGGGCCATTACGGCCACGGAGTCACGGTAGGTGGGGAACATCCAGTCGCCCTCGGACAGGCACAAGGCGGCGGCGACCTGGCAGGCCTCCTGGCCGTGGCTGGACGGGTAGACGGCCATGCGGCCCTGCCGGACCAGGGCGGAGTTCTGGTCGTTGACGCGGCGTCCGACGACGAGCTGCTCGTAGGCGGCCATCAGTTCCTCGTCGCCGGGGAGCGCATATTCGTGGCCGGGCTGGGTGCCCTGTTCTGTGTGCGGGTTCAGGGTGCCGTCCGAGCCCACCATCTGGATCTGGTGCCGGGCGGGCAGCATGTAGTCCTCGACAGTGATGCCGAACTTCCGGACCGCCTCACTGGCGGCGTCTTCCGGTGGAGTGCCGGGTGCCGTGGCGCCGGGTGTCTGGTCCTCGGGCGCCGGGTGCTGCGCAGTGTGGTCTGCGGAGATCGTCATTGGTCCGTCCTTCTGTAGCCACTATTCGCTCCAAGTATGGCCCGGGGTGATGTTTCGTATCCAGCTCCGGCAGAAATCGTGGAGAAGTCCAACGAATGGGACTACTCTGGAAGACAAATCGTAAGTGTGTGCTGGATTACCGGTGGGGGTTGTGGACGAATGGCAGAGGACGAAGCGGACCAGGCTGCGGTGCCGCTGGATGATGTGGACCGGAACATCATCGCCGAGCTGACGCGGGATGGCCGGATGTCAGTCACGCAGGTCGCGGAGAACGTCCACATCTCGCGCGCCCATGCGTATACGCGGATTGCGCGGCTGACCGGCGAGGGGGTCCTGACCAAATTCACGGCGCTGGTGGATCCGATCAAGGCTGGCCTGAAGTCCTCGGCCTACGTGACCTTGAAGGTGCGGCAGCATTCCTGGCGGGAGCTCCGGGAGCTGCTGCGTGCCATCCCGGAGGTGCACCATATCGCCCTGGTGGGCGGGGACTTCGACGTCATCCTGCTGGTGCGCGCCGTGGACAACATCGACCTGCGGAGGGTGATCTTCGACCAACTGCAGTCCATGCCCGGGGTGCTGGACACGCAGACGTTTTTGGTGTTCGAGGATTTGGATACGAGATAATGCCATCTTGACCGGTCGAGGCCAGTTATGGGAAGAAGTCCACAGAGCCAGGGGAAAGGCATTCGGCTGCGGCCGGACCCTCTGGCCATACTGAACGATGTCGCATTCGACCATTGCTGCAACATACGACGGGTACAATTAGCTGCACCGCACGAATACTGCCGTTCTGGGGGACGCGCCTAGCGGCCCGATGTCCTCCAGAAATCAACTCAGGGGGACCCCGGTTTGGACCTAAGCGACTACCTGCGCATGCTGCGCCGTAACTGGATACTGGTCGTGGCGGCCACACTGACCGGCCTACTGGGCGGCGGAGTTGCTTCAGTAATTGTTAAGCCCACCTACACTGCCGGCACGCAGTTGTTCGTGGCGATCCAAAGTTCAGGCTCAGTGCAAGAGCTTCAACAGGGCAACAATTTTAGCCAAGCGCGTGTCCAGTCCTATGTTAAAACGGTAACTACGCCAGTGGTGCTGCAAGCAGTAGTAGATAAATTGGGCCTCGGAATTAGCGCCTCCGCACTAGCGAGTCGGGTGGAAGCCAGCACCGACCCGAACACGGTGCTAATCAACATAGCCGCCACGGACACGTCGGCGGTGCAAGCGGCAGCCATAGCTCAGGCAGTCGCCGATAGCCTCGTAACGGCCATTGACAACCTGGAACGCCCCAAGACAGGGGGGACTTCCCCCGTGAGCTTGTCAATAATCACACCAGCCGAGGCGCCTACCGCACCGTCCGGACCAAACACAAGGTTGAACCTAGCTGTTGGTCTCCTACTTGGATTAGCTGTGGGATGCGTGCTGGCGATTTTGCGAACGACCCTGGATAACCGAATTCGAGGAGAAGCAGACCTTCGACGCATTACGGACGCACCTCTACTTGGTGGCATCTCATTCGATCAGGATGCCTCAAAGAAGCCCCTGTTGACTCAGGCAGCACCGCAAAGTCCTCGCGCGGAATCCTTCCGCCAACTCCGTACAAATCTCCAATTCGCTAATGTCTCTGGTCAAGCCAAGACAGTAGTGATCACCTCTGCGCTGCCCGGCGAGGGCAAGAGCACAACAGCCACGAACTTGGCAATCGCGTTGGCCCAGGCTGGCCAGACCGTGTGTCTGATCGACGCCGATTTGAGACGCCCGATGATCAGCGAATACTTGGGCTTAGACAGGCATGCTGGACTGACGACCGCCTTGGTAGGGAATGCCGATATTAACGACCTTTTACAGCCGTGGGGAGAGGGCAACTTGTATGTCCTTACATCGGGTCAGGTCCCCCCGAATCCCAGCGAACTGCTCGGTTCCCACGAAATGCGGGACCTGATCCGACGACTCGAGACAGCTTTCGATACCATCATCATTGATGCACCTCCTCTGCTCCCAGTGACCGATGCTGCGGTCTTATCCCAGTACGTAAGCGGCGTAGTACTCGTAGTCGGCTCCCAGAAGTCGAAACATCAGGATCTAGCAAAGTCCCTAGAGGCGTTGCGTATGGTTGAAGCCAAAATACTCGGTATCGTCTTGAATCGACTTCCCTCAAGAGGTCCCGACTCCTATTCCTACAGCTACTACGGCAGTGCTGAGCTGAAGGGAGCGCGTTACCTTCGCAAGGGCTCCGGCTCGAAGAACCCGCATGTTCCTACGTCGCCGGAAAGCACAACGCAATCAGACAGTTTGTCCGAAACAAGGGATGCCAGCCGATTTCCGGCGCCCCTTGGCTGAACACGCCAAGCGCTAGCCATTCCTTTTGTGACACTGCCACAGGGTATGAGGATGCGCCTCTTCGCCGCGAGGTCCGGCCCGCGACCTACTCAGCCTTTGTACGCTTCAAATTACCCGTCACAGAAACCCAGTCCAAAGGATCAACCACAGATGAACTGTGCAGACGAGAGCGACCTAGCGACGGCAGCAAGTACGCGGCCCACTGTTGCCGTATTGATCGTCAACTATCAAACTTCAAATGCGGTCAAGGAGCTTTTAGATTCCTTGGAGAGGGACCCTGCTCGTCAGCAGGTTAGTGTGTCCATTTGGGACAACAGTTGCGATGACATCGAATTTGAAGCGCTCGAAAGAACGGCGGCTACATTCCAGGATTTGTTCGCGACTGTAGCCTGCAGTCGCTCCGGGGCAAATCTCGGATATGCCGGTGGCAATAATGCGGCGTGGGCCTCTCTCCAGAATTTAGCATCTGCGACATCACCTGAAGTCGTCGTCATCATAAACCCGGACGTCAGACTTGCGACAGGCTCAATCGGCGATTTTGCTGGGGAAGTCCGGGACAACGATTGTTCTCTCTTCAGTGCGCCCACTATAACCACGAGAGGTCTAATGACTGGGCAGGGGGCCCTGAAAAGAGTGACGGGTCGGACGCGCCAACTATCTGAGGAATCGGGTCCGTTAAGTGGCGAACAGGTTTATCCTGGTGGTCACTTCCTCGGCATCTCCACCAAGCTATGGAATCTCTCCGGCGGCTGCTCCAGCGATTTCTTCCTCTATAGCGAAGAAGCCGATCTAGTCATGAGACTTCAAGAAGACTTCGACGAAGTGACGTTGTCGGTCTCGAGGACTGTGCGCGTATCGCATAGTGAGGGATTGTCAACGGCCCGACCGGGGGGCGACAGATCCAAGTCACTCGTCACATACGAACACGGAACGCGCAGCCGTATTATCCTCTTTCGAAAGCACAAATCCCTACGCCGCTTCCTCTTTACCGTTACGGCACTGCGGATCGTTTGGGCTCTTCGATTTCTGATCCAAGGAAAATACCCCGAATCTATGAAGATTCTCTCCGGCATTTACGCTGGTTACCGATGGCGCTCCCCGAAGGGAATGTAAACCCGTGGATCTAGCGCTGGTAATCATTGCGGTCCTTATGGCAGTATCCATCTTCGCTTTCGCGAGGGTAAATTTGATGTTCTTCGTTCTCATGGGGTCCCTTACAACGCTCACCGGTTTCGGCATCCTGGCGGATGAAGGCGGAGCTGACTGGTCAACCTTTTGGAGCTTCGGGTTTTGCGTCGTTTCAATTACAGTAGGATATCTGATCACCCCCGAGCGGCATGCTGACAGAACAGAGACAGCTGCCACCCTCTCTCAAGTGAAATCAAACAAGCGAGACGGTGCATCTGACAGGGCCGTCATGGGTGTAGTACTCGTGGCTGCGGGGCTCGCAATCTACCATCTGTTTGCCGGCGGCATACCTCTATTTTCCGACTCCATAGAAGTTGAACGATTTGATTTCACGTCGTCCGGACTGTTCGGAATTCCCGGGCGGATGTACCTCTACGGAGTTCCACTTGCGTGGGCTTTGGCTACAGCCGTCGCCCACTCCAAGGGCATACGCTGGACAATATACAAACCTTGGAAATGGGCAACAGCGACGTATTTGCTGATATCAGTTCTGTCGGGCTTCAAAAGTGGCCTATCCGGCACCCTAATTCTTATGCTCATTTTTGCAGTGGCAATTTCGGGGAAGAAAATCGTCTTGCGACATCTCGTCTCTCGCTACTGGTGGGCAATGTTGCTAGCGGTGGCCTACGGCTTGACAGTTGCTACAAGCTATAAGACCTATACAACAAACGCTGCCCCCGCCTGGAGACAGTTCGTAGATCGGATCACCCTTGTCGGTGCGCAACCAAAGCAAATCGCGATCGAACAATACGTCTTCGGTGCACAACCTGGCGCAGTATGGAGCGACTTCGCCTTCTTCCTAAAGAAATACACAGGGGGAGATGTGTCCGGTCTCTACTCATTCGAACGAGCCGTATCGGCGCAAATAATCGGCGTGAATCCAGCGTCATCAGCTTGGACGACGCCAGTGACTGTCGGTGGTATACCAGAATTTATATACTCTTTTGGAGTAACGACTTCCGTCGTAGCCTTCTTCATCATTGGGTGTGTGATCCGACTTCTCCATCGCCCCGCCGATAGCGCCCTTATAGTAATGCGCAATTGCGTTCTTTTGTTTATACTGTATTCATGGATTACTAAGGGTGGATTTGCATACTATACCTTAAATACTCTTGCGGTCACTCTAATGCTAGCGCTCGTGTATTTGATGTTGCGCATCGTTTTCCCACCCACAAATCGTAAATCGATAGAAAAAAGCCTGAATCGGAGATTAGTAACGGTGCATTCTGATGAATCCAGTTACCAGCAGTCATTAAAGAAGCCATCTATCAATAAGAGCGCCAGTGGATCATAAAAATGACAGTTCGATGTCCGATGCTGAGACTTGCGACGATTCCATCCTGGCATCCGATGTGTCTCCGATATTCGTGACCAGCGCAGTTCATCCTTGGGGCGCGGAGCACAGCCTTACGACGATCATCAATGGACTTTCGCGCCTAGGCACAACTTCCCTCGTTATCTGCTCGAGTCCGGCCGTTTCCGGTTTTCTCCGTGAGAAGACTGAGGCTGAGGTTGTTCTGTTCACGGCTCCGCAGAACAGATTTATGCGGCTATTTGCCTTTGCCTGGCAGATAATTAAACATGGCCGCGGCCGGACAGCCGTAGTTATCTTTAGCGTCAATCTCTATTTTCTAGGTTGGATGCTTCGCTTAGTTCCCACCTGGCGTCCCAAATTACTTGCCGACGTTCACGATTCGTTCCTCAGCCCTAGGGCCCTTCGAACCGTATCATCTGCTATTTTTGGTTTTCACCGCGTTATTTATATTAGTAAATATGTAGGAACGATGCTTCCGACTAGGATCGATCGTCGCCTCATCGTCAGACCAATTGCGGTAGAGCCCTGTTCAATTTCAAAGCGTGACCCCTCCTCCTTGGTAGTTGGCATCGCCGGCCGACTTGATGCAGAAAAACGAATCGAACTTGCTATCGAGGCTGTCGGCATGTGTAAGCCGTCCATATCCTTGAATATTTACGGTGCGGCGTTTTCTGACAACACTGAATATCAACTGGCTCTTGAGGAACTTGGTGCGCTGCATCTTCCGAACCGCGTCCGTTTTTTGGGCACAGTGCAAACGTCAGAAATCTATAAGGAAATTGACATTCTCTTTGTGGCCAACAGCCAAGAGGCCAGCGGACGCACAGTCGGCGAGGCAATGGCTGCGGGTGTGCCTGTGGTTGTTCCTTCACTTGGTGGCGCTCTGGAATTCGTCGAAGACATGTCATCCGGATTGGTCTACCAGGCAGAGTCAGCGCTTTCGGCTTCTGAGAAAATTTCCCAGCTAGCTTCGTCCCCGGAGCTGAGGTCCAAAATAAGCGATAACGCTCGGGCAAAGATTCGGGAAGAGCGGTCGTCACCACGTGTGGCACAACAGTATTTAGAGGCACTTTCGAATTAGCTGACGTGGATTCCCCGACCCAATACATCCAGTGCAGTCCCCGTTCACAAGCTGGAATGGAGAATGATGACTGACGGCAAAGGGCTTGGTCGTTCCGTCAAGAAGTTTGCGGGTTTTCTGCTCCCGCCGCTTGTTGCTGCTGTAAGTCCTTTGGTTGCGCTTCCGGCCGTTACGTCACAATTCGGTCAAGTTGGCTGGGCATCAATTGCTGTGGGGCAGTCGATTGGTGCCGGTATCGCCGTATTTGTGGAGCTAGGTTGGGGACTTGCGGGACCCCAGCGAGTGGCTAAGCAGTCGGTACACAATAGACGAGTTACGTATGCCACATCACTCCTGTTGAAGCTGATCGTGCTTATTCCAGCTGGCGTCGCCGCAATATTAGCAACGATATGGATCGCGCCTGGCAACAGTTTTGAGGCTGCACTAGTTGCGTTAGGTGCGGCCGCAACCGGACTCAATATGGTTTGGTTCTTCGTGGGCACTTCATCCCCGAAACAAATATTCGGGACGGATGCAGTTCCACGACTGTCCTTTATGTTGGTAACGGCCACAGCACTCTATATGGGCGCGCCACTTTGGACTTACGGCGCTGCTCTGATAGCTTCATCACTAGCGGCTCCTATCATAGGCGCGGTTGTTGTCGGCGTTCGTCTATCCGACTTCAACGGCATGGCCCCCCGACGACTGCTGACACTGCTGTACCTGCAAACGAATGCACTCAGCGGCCGGGCGCTTCTTGCCGTTTACATTTCGATGCCTGTGGTTATCGTCACCTCAGTATCGCCAGTCTCTGTTCCGGTTTTCGCCGCAGCTGAGCGTCTGATGAGGATGGCTTTGTCAGTCTTGGTTGCCATACCCAACACGATGCAGCGCTGGCTGGGGACAGCGAGTTCAGCTACCCAGCGGCTTCAACGCGCGCGAACGGCAGTGGCGTTGAATGCCGGCGTCGGAATCATAGCCGGACTGGGCTTCACTCTCATCGCGCCTTGGCTGTCGGTGCGTCTTTTTTCGGGGGTGGCTGACGTGCCGCCGAGTGTCGCCCTGCTCGGGGGGTGCGTTATCTTCCTGGTCTGTTGTTCCCGCGCTTCAGGAGGGCTCCTTCTCGTCGCCCTGAGACAGCTAGGGGCCATTACGACGAGCTCCGCGCTGGGTTGCCTATCCGGAATTATAGCAATCACCGTGCTAGCAACACATTGGGGCACCCATGGGGCCTTTTTTGGTGAAATTTGCGCAGAATTGATGGTCTTACTGACTCAACTGCATTTCGCTCATCGTGCTATAAGACGACGGTTTTGATACAGTGGGGGACTCCGTTGCTAAGTTCTTCGTTTCGATAATGAGAAGGCCATGAACTCAAAGCTAAATTTGGTAGAATTCACCCCGTTCGTTCCTAAGTCGTCTATACCGCATGCAGGTGGGGAATACGTTCGCCGCCATCTCGCCGCCTTGTCACATTCATACAACGTAACCATCGTGGGACCCGAATCTCCTGACAACACGGTCGCAGCAATGGAAACTGACCCGAAGTCGGCCAAGGTTATCCTTATACCGAGCCTTTCCGTACGCTGCCAGAGACTGTCCACTCCACTTCGGCTTTTATATAAGGCAATTCGTGGCGCATCACTTGGTCTAGATACGGAGATTCGCGTCAGACTTGACGACTCAGTTCGACTGGCCCTGCAAGATGCGGACGCGGTTGGTTTCCAGTGGACCGAAGCCGCCGCCCTATCTCGGTTCGTTCGAAGGGCAGCCCCTCAGGCACAGCAAACACTCGTAATTCATGACGTTTTGGCACAACGCTGGCGCCGAGCGTCACGGAGTGCCGAGAACCGGTCTACCAAATTGTTTTACTTTCTTCGCTACATTTCGGCCCTCAGGGCAGAGAAAGCAGCGTTCGCTTCCGTGGATACAGTTGTCGCCTTCAGTGAAAAGGATGCTCAATTGGCACGGAGAATCCAGCCCATGGCAAATGTCATTGTTGTCAATCCACCCCTCAGCGATGCGGCGATGCCGACAAGCTGCCCCCAACCTGTCCCTTCGCAAAAGATCGTTCTTTTCACAGGTGCACTCAACAGGCCAGAAAATCACGAAGCCGTGTACTGGTTCCTCAAAGAAATTTGGCCTGGCGTTGTTGCCACCGTGCCGGATGCTCAATTCATAATTGCGGGTGCAAGCCCGCGCCCGGAACTGATTGACCTCTCTGTTGGTCTCAGCAACGTTACAGTTACAGGGTTCGTCGAAAATCTTAGCGACTATTACAAAAAATCTAACTTATTTGTCGTACCCCTGCGCAGGGGTGCTGGTGTCAAATTCAAGACAATCACTGCGATGCTTTGGGGCCTGCCCATTGTTACCACTGACGTCGGATCGGAGGGGATAGGAGACCGGCGCTTATTCGTTAGCGTGACGAATGATGCAAATGATTTTCGCCATGCAGTTATCAAGTCGCTGCTTGATCCCGAATCCAATTCCGAGACCATTCGGGGGTCTTTCGATTGGGCGCACAGCACCTATAGCGCTGACGCCTTTCAGCTAGGTATAACATCTATTATCCAAGGTAATCATCAATCCGCCCCAGCCTAAGTTGATCTGTCTGGAGTCAGAAAATTTCGCTGCCCCGCCTGACTCGTAAGTTCCCAACTGTAGGTTTGGACGCGATGAGAAGAAGGTCACGGAGCTACACCCGCCGTTAACTTCGGAATCGAAGTGGATCTATGCTGCTCGGCAATCTCAACGACGACTGTGCTCATACGGCTATGGGAATCCGCGTCAACCAGACACGCGTTTCGGTGGGTAACGATGTACCCGGGGCGGCCGTATCCCGGGCAACTGCCCGAAGCTCCGCGGACAGGTCAGTGACAGTGTCGGCCACCAGTCTGCTCGGCTCGTCAGCCTAGAACGTAGCAATATGTCATTCGCGGTCTGCACGACGGACCGCCGCGGACACAGCAGTTTCATACCCGCCAGCACTTGCATCCGGCCCGTGACCTCCTCCGGCGCTCCGCTGCACCGGACGACCCGAACCTAGTGGACCCACCCGCCTGGATCCGGGGCGACAACACGCCGCAGCGCAGTCAGCACAAGGCAACTTTCCGCTCGACCGGTTCGGCCAGCGCCGTCCGGCCCGCGCTGGCAGGCACTGCGGAGAGCAGACCGTGGTCCTCCAGATTCACAACCGAAGCGAGGCGGCATCCGCCCCGTCAAGCATCTATATCGAGGTTCGGAGTCCTCGCTATGAGTGTCTCGACAACACCTATGCTCGCAGAGCCACGAGTCCCTTCATTTGCGACACCACGCTAGAGTTGATGAGCCAAAGGGGGCTGGACCCAGATGAGTACCTCGCCGCTGTCCTGCCCAGGAAGTCGCCACCCGGGAAGTCTCCGGAGCCGAGACTCGTGCCCGGGCTGCCGGGGTCAACGCCCGCTAGTCACTAGATGACGTCAATTTCAACTGTCGGCTCGGCCGGCCTGAACCCGGCCAGGCACAGTTCGCGAACTGGCTGCGGCCGCGGGGCTGCCCCCAGCCCCGCGGCCGTGTTCAGTGACCAAGTCGTCATCGCAGCCATCGAGGACTGCATCCTCCACCTCGCCGAAGACGTCACACTCCAAGGATCGGGCTTCCGGCTAAAACACTAGCGGAACGACTCGCTGCCCTACACCAGACCGAAAGACTCAACCATTTGCTCAGAAGGCGGATGGGCGGTCCGCGATTTAGAGAAGACATAAAATGACTCGGCTGGCTGCGACGACCTTACCGGCATAAGCACGCAGAAGAACGAGAGTGCCGGACTATCGAGGGTTTTCCGGCGACCAACGGGCCAGCGTAAAGAATCCAAGGTGTCCGCTCGTCCAGGCGCGAGTGCACGACGCCCTGTAAGTTACCAACAACTAGGCATACGCGTTCCACCGGTCCCCATGAAGGCTGACCGCTGCAACCGCACCCTGGCTGGTGAGACCTACGAATAGGAACGTTCGCAACTGCGGTGGCGTTATAGTGAGGCCAGCGACTGCTTCCCGCAATTCTTGTCTAGATTTTCGGTCACCCACTGGTGAACTTCGGATTCGAACCTTTCGCGCGAAAACCTGTGAGCGTGCTGACTAATCTGGCTTCGGTCTAGGGATCGCGCTTCGCTAAGGGCGTTCAGCAGCGATATATCATCGTCAGGTTGAAAATGTGAACCTGTGACGCCTGTCAAGACGGATTCGCTCGCCCCGCCTCTAATGTTTGCCACTACTGGTGTGCCGGCAGCCATGGCTTCCACAGGCATGATCCCAAAGTCCTCCACTGGCGGGAAGACATAAACCGCAGCCCGCTGGTACAAGGCCCTCAGCATGTTGTTGGATGGGCGCAAAACCAAGTGAACGGGTACCGAAGACCGTTGACCAAGAGCACGCAAGTTGCGCTCTTCAGGTCCGGCCCCCGCTATCACCACAGCCATCTGAGTCAGCTCACCAGCGCGGATAGCTAGATCGAGACGTTTGTAAGGGATAAATCTAGACGCGCCTAATACAAACTCTTTCGGAAGAGATTCCCAAACGACCTTTTCCTCTGCCGTCAATGTGGACGACCAGTCGGCGACGCCTTGGATTTCTTTGACGTCCACCGGTGGGTAGATCACCCGTGAGTCACGGCCCCACGCCCTGGCTATTCGTTCCCGGACAAACTCGCTATTCGCTGCAATATCCGATGGCTCCAGAGCGCGTCTTCTGTCGAGCGGCTTAAGGATCCGCGACACTGCCCTCACGGCCAGATTTCTGCCTCGGCTGTCGAAAGCGGGTTCCCATATGTATCGGGCAGGCGTATGAACGTAAACAAGCTTCGGTGTGCCCGGGTGAACCGCTACATGATGGGCAAACAAATGAGAGCTGACGATAACCACGTCCCAGCCGACTTTCCGTGCCGGGGTCCACCTCCACACAAATGGCATGAAGGGCAAGGATAGGACTTTCCGTCCGTGGAAAGGCTTCTTGGCGAGAATCGTCTCGAACACTCGGCCAGACCCAGGGATTTGCACGTCACGGTCTCGCCAGAGGCAGAGGAGGTCAGCTCCGCTGAAACTTCTACGAATCGCGTTGGCGACATTCTCCGAACCGCCAATGGATGCAAACCACTCGTGGACGATTAGGGTGCGAAGTCCTCCGCGGTTTGTCTCTTCCGACATCTGGCTTCCCTTCAAGACCCCTCAATGGAGAGGTTCGTTACGCCTTGGCGCTAATTACTATCCCACATAACACGGGATTCTCATTCTACTGGCCGGCCAAAGGTCCCCTAGCTCTCCAATCAGCTCGGCCACCGGCAGGGCGCAACATGTAGCGTGGCCACCATCGCTGCCCACACTCGGTGCGCGATGTGAGCTGGGTTACGATATCTGCTCCAGAGCACTTGGCGACTGAAACTCGAAGTATGATTCGAACCAACACAGGTTCGTTCAGGGTATGGGGGAAGATTTGAAAACCGTGGGCGAAAGTGTGCAAACGCTGCATGCGCAGGCCTCGTGGAGACGACGCTACGCCCTAAGACTAAAGTTGATCGACGCCGGGGTCGTAATTTGGGCAGTGGCGGGCGCCTATGGCGTGAGATTCGGTTTCGTTGACGGCGAAGATGGGTCGATTCGCGAAGCGGACTACATGGTGTTGTCCCTAGCTCTCATCGTTGCGTGGTGGGCAATGCTGGGCTTCTGGGGATCGAGAGACTCTCGAGTTCTGGGATCCGGCTCGGACGAATATAAGCGGGTTATGGCCAGTTCCGCATGGCTTTTCGGATTCGTCGCCATCATCTCCTACGCCCTGCGGATTGACACGGCTCGAGGCTTCGTAGGTTTGGCCTTTCCTGTGGGCGCGATAGGCCTACTCCTTGCCCGATGGCTCGTGCGCCAGCACCTTACTCTTGAGCGCACGCACGGAAAAAGCAACTCTCGGGTACTCATTATAGGCGGACCGTATTCCGCAGCTCATCTTGTCGAATCACTCAGAAGTGCCCCAGAAGCAGGCTACATGCCGGTGGCCGCGCACCTGCCTGGGGCCTCCGCAGACACTCACCAAGTCAGCAATCTCCCAGTCCCAGTGACTGGAGTGAACATGGACTTCGACAGCATTCTTGGTGTGATTCTTTCCACGAACGTTGACGCTGTCGCCATATCGGCCGGAGTCAACATTCATCCGAAAGATCTTCGGCGGCTCGGCTGGGAGCTGGCTGCGAGGGACATTGGAATGATTCTTGCGCCTGCACTTACCGATATTGCGGGGCCTCGCATCCACACTCAACCTGTCGCGGGACTCCCTCTGATTCATGTCTCGACCCCCAAGCTTACCGGCGGGAAGAAAGTTGCAAAAAGGGCATTCGATATAGCCGTAGCGGGAGCCCTCGTCGCTTTCCTCTCGCCGGTCTTCGTGGTCCTCGCCATGCTGGTCCGATTCTCTGACCCCGGGCCTGTCTTCTACAGGCAGGAACGAGTAGGCCTGCGCGGTTCGACCTTTCACATGCTGAAATTTCGGTCCATGAAAGTAAATGCAGATGTTGAACTTCTATCGCTTCTACACGCCCAAAACACCGGTAACACTCCCCTCTTCAAGATTGAAAATGATCCGCGTATTACGCCGCTGGGCCGAGTTCTTCGTAAATACTCGCTGGACGAGCTCCCTCAGTTGCTGAATGTATTGCAGGGATCAATGAGTTTGGTAGGACCACGGCCACAACGAGAAGGGGAGGTTGCCCTCTACGATGATGCCGCTCACCGCCGACTTTATGTGAGTCCTGGAATGAGCGGTCTCTGGCAGGTAAGCGGCCGATCCAATTTGACCTGGGAAGAGAGTATCCGTCTGGATCTTTACTACGTTGAAAACTGGTCACTAATGGGCGACCTTGTGATCCTTTTCAAAACGTTCAAAGCCGTATTTGCCAGTACCGGAGCGGTCTGACCAGCTGGGTCTTTTACGTACCAAGAGCAAGAAGCCGTTTAACAGGATTATTGGGGAAGCAGGATTTATGCGTATTTCGGTCATTGGATGCGGTTATCTAGGCGCCGTCCACGCGGCGTGCATGGCCAAGCTCGGCCATGAAGTTGTCGGAATTGATGTGGATGAAGCGAAGATTGACGCGTTGTCAGCGGCGGAGGCTCCGTTTTACGAGCCCGGGCTGGACGACCTACTGGCAGAGGTTCAGGCGACAGGTCGGCTAACCTTCACCACGGATATGGCCGCGGCCGCCGGGAGTGTCGTCCACTTCATCTGCGTGGGCACTCCACAGAAGAAGGGCGAGAATGGCGCCGACATGACATACGTTGACGCCGCTACCATTGCGCTTCTCCCCCACCTCGAACCCGGCGTTGTCGTCGTCGGGAAGTCCACGGTACCTGTGGGCACGGCAGCACGGCTCGCAGAATTGGTCCGCGGCGCCGAGCCAAGCGCCCAACTGATGTGGAATCCCGAATTCTTACGCGAAGGTCATGCAGTCTCCGACACCCTTCAGCCCGACCGCTTCGTATACGGCGTCGAAGGTGGCTCCGAGCAGCATCCGGCAGTGGCCATTTTGGACGACGTCTATTCCGGACCTTTGGCCGTCGGCACTCCCCGACTTGTCGCCGACCTCGCAACCGCAGAGCTGGTTAAGGCGGCGGCAAACTCTTTCCTTGCCACCAAAATCTCCTTCATTAACGCCATGGCTGAGGTCTGCGAAGCCGCAGGCGCAGACGTAACGCAGCTGGCCGATGCAATCGGCCTCGACGACAGAATCGGCAGAAAATTCCTCAATGCTGGGATTGGGTTCGGTGGCGGTTGCCTGCCTAAGGACATTCGGGCATTCATGGCCCGCGCAGGCGAACTGGGCGCGGACCAGGCGTTGACCTTCCTGCGCGAGGTAGACGGGATCAACATGCGCCGCCGCACGCGAGTGGTGGAGCTCACCCGGGAACTTTGCGGCGGAATGTTGCTGGGCAAGCGAATTACGGTTCTTGGCGCCGCGTTCAAGCCTGAGAGCGACGATGTGCGGGACTCCCCTGCGCTGAGTATCGCCGCCCAGTTGCAGCTCCAAGGCGCCGTGGTGACGGTTACGGATCCCAAGGCGCTAGCCAACGCCGCTGGCAGGTTCCCCGAACTGCATTATGAACCGGATACCGAGAAGGCTGTCCAGCGGGCCGATGCCTTGCTTCTTCTCACAGAATGGCAGGCGTACCGCGACCTTGACCCCTACGAACTGATCGCGGCGGTAGGTTCTCCCCGCATGTTGGATGGCCGCAACGTGCTGGACCCCGCAAAATGGCGTGCGGCCGGATGGAACTACCGAGGGCTTGGGCGCCCGTAGAGAATGACTGACACTCACGAAGCACACGAGGCCGGAAACATACATACAGAACAACACAAACGGACAAGATTGACGACAGACAAGAGTAAAGGACACCCTCGTCGTCGTGTCATTGTCGTTGCCTCGTGTCTGGCTCTTGCAGCGGTTCTCGCCGTATCAGCAGCCGCATGGCTCGGTACACGAGCTGCCGTCATCAAGGATGAACTCGAGGCCACCGCGCTCCTTATCCCTGTTCTCAAGAACGACATTGCTGGGAACAATCCGCAAGAGGCCGGCGCTACGGCCAACCAGCTTCGCTCCCACGCTGCAGCGGCACGACAGGCCGCAGGAGATCCGCTCTGGACTTTGGCCGCTTCGGTTCCCTGGATCGGAGCGAATTTCAGTGCCATCGCAGAAGTGGCCCGATCTGCCGATGACGTGGCCAGCCTTGGAGTTCTTCCGCTGGCGAGCGTTTTGGATTCCCTCGATTGGAATAAACTTCTGCCCAGCTCCACAGGTTCGGACCTGAAGCCTCTCCAAGATGCTGCCCCCAGTGTGTCAGCAGCCGCTCACGCCGTACGAGTCTCGGCCGAACGGCTGGACGGAATTGACGCGAGCAGCCTGTGGCCCCAGGTTGCTGAACCGTTGCAGCGGGCTCGGGAGCAGCTGGGGGAAGTGACAGGTGCCCTCGACGCATCCGCGAATGCCGCCAAAATCGCCCCTGGCATGTTGGGGGCAGATGGCCAGCGAAACTACTTGCTCATAATCCAGAACAATGCCGAAGCCCGTGCCTCGGGCGGTATTCCGGGAGCGCTGGCAGTCATCACATTGGACAACGGCAAGTTGACGCTAGGTGCACAGAGCAGCGCCAGCGATGTTGGCATCATGTCGCCAGTGATCCCCGTGGACGCTGAACAGGGGCAAATTTACTCGTCCAGGCTCGGGAAGTACATGCAAGATGTCAACCTCACACCCGACTTCCCAACGGCCGCTGCCACAGCCCAAGCCATGTGGGAACGAAAGACCAGGCAGCGCGTAGACGGGGTGATCTCCATGGATCCCGTCGCGTTGGGCTATGTGTTGAATGGAACTGGGCCTGTGGAAATTACCGACCCCGAACTTCTAGCACTGACTGGTAGCGGACTCCCGACTCGGCTGAGCGACGAAAATATCGTGCCGACTCTACTTTCCGACGTTTACGCCAAAATCGCGTCCCCTTCACATCAGGACGTCTACTTTGCCGGCGTTGCCAAGGAAATCTTCAGCGCATTGTCCAGCGGGAAGGGCAACGCCAAGGAGCTCCTCGCTGGAATTTCCCGCGGGGCTTCAGAGGGCAGAATTCTGCTTTGGTCGTCTTCGGCGCAAGAGCAGTCCATTATTACCGCCTATCCGCTGAGCGGATCCATCGCAGGCCCAAGCGTCGCTCCCGCGCAGTTCGGCGTCTATTTCAACGACGGCACCGGCGCAAAGATGGACTATCACGTGAATCGAACTGTCCAGCTAGTCAAAGAATGTGCCACAAACGGATACGAACAGACGACAGTCCGAATTACCAGCAAAAACACGGCCCCGGCAGACGCGGCCACTTCTCTACCGCCGTATGTCACTGGAGCCGGCGCCTTTGGCGTTCCGGTTGGGTCTGTTCAAACCAATGTGATCGCCTACGGACCGGTCCAAGCCAACGTCGAGACGGCCAAGGTGAACGGCAAGACAACGGACTTCGCCGCCCATCGCCACGCCAACAGGCCTGTGGGAGCAGTCACCGTCACCCTGGCGCCCGGCCAGAGCAGCACGGTAGAGCTGACGTTCGGGAAAATCGTCCAACACACGGAGCCGAAAGTGGTCGTCACACCCACAATCCAGCCTGTCAAAGACGTCATCCTTACGGCCGAGAATGTGACCTGCAATCAGTGAAAGTAAACGTCACGTTAACGGTATGTAAAGTCACTTGATTCACTTTGGTCACTCGCGTTATCAGTGCTATCGTCAGCAGGGACTTATCTAATGAGATTTCAACCGGCGGCCGCTGGGGGCCGGAAATCTCCACATCGCATGACACTCGTATAAACGGTCTCAGGGGGACACATGAAAAAAACACTTGCAGCGATCACACTCGCCGGCACCATCTCACTTATCGGCGCCATTCCGGCCATGGCAACCTACCCGGCGCCGCCCGTCGGCCCCGGCAACTCCTCGAACTCCGCCAACGCCGCTGTTTCTGACGGCACCGTCGGACCCGGCGAGCAGTTCGTCTTCCGCGGCAACGGCTTTAAGGCGGGAGAAGGCCTCTCCATCACCGTCACGCCCGGCGGCCGGCCTGCATCAACCGGCGCCAGCGTAAATGGCCGCGGCATGAGCGTCTCCGGCAAGATCACTCTGCCGCTGGCACCGCAGGAATTCTCCTCCAAGGCAGACACCAAGGGCGCCTTCACCTTCCCGGTCACCATCAGCGAGACCGGCGTCTACACGCTCACCGCAACCGGTCTGGAGTCGGGAAAAACCGCCAGTTCCACCATCGCAGTGCAGGGGGCGGCAGTGGGTGCCAACCTCGCGAGCACGGGTAACGGCACTGCACTCGCCAACACCGGTGCAGATTCCAACCTCATGATCTGGTCGCTGGTCGGCGCTGGCGCGCTGACTGCCGGCGTTGCCTCCGTCATCGTAGTTCGCCGCCGCGCGAAGACAGACGTCACCGTCTAAGCACCAACTAAGAACCATCAAAAAGGGTGGTGGTCTCCGGGATACTGGAGGCCACCACCTTTTTGTTTTAATAATTTCTGAGGAGCACATGAGGGCAACGGCAACACCCCAGACTTGGCGCGCCGTCCTGGCAGGCTTCCTGGCTGTCCTGGCGCTGGTTGGTTTCTGGCCCAGCCCGGTGGACGGGCCGGTCCAGGGAGAGATAGCCGGCTTCCTATTTCTAATTCACGCTCTCGGGGTTCCGGCATGGATTGACTACGAATTCGTTGAAGCCTCCGCCAACGTCACCCTCTTCGTGCCCCTCGGCGCCCTCGCGGCATTAGCCTTCCCGACGAAGGCCTGGTGGCAGATCGGCGCCTTGGGGCTACTGGTCTCCGGCTTTATGGAGCTGGGGCAACTGCTCTTTCTTCACAGCCGCTTCCCCAGCCCGCTGGACCTCGCCACCAACACGGCCGGATGCCTCTTAGGGTTCCTCCCGGTGACTCACGTAGTTCGCCCCCGGACCGCCGCCAGAACTAGCTGACGAAGGCCTTCATCCACGTCTTGAGCTCTTCACCGAATTCCACGCGCTCCGAGGCAATGGAGATCACGGCTTTCAGGTAGCTCAGTTTGTCGCCGGTGTCGTAGCGGCGGCCCTTGAAGACCACTCCGTACACACCCCCGCCCTCGCAGTCCGAGGTGGCAAGGGTCTGCAGGGCGTCGGTGAGCTGGATTTCGCCGCCGCGGCCGGGCTGGGTTTCCTCCAGGACGTCGAAGACCGCTGGGTGGAGCACGTACCGCCCGATCACGGCCAGGTTCGAGGGCGCATCGGCGATCGAGGGTTTTTCCACCAGTCGGTTGACGCGTACGTGGCCTTCGCCGTCGACGGCTGAAACGTCGGCGCAACCGTAGGCGCTGATCTCGGCGGGATCCACTTCGATCAGGGCGACGACGGAGCCCCCCGTCCGGGCCTGCACCTCGATCATGGTGCTCAAGAGCTCATCCCGCTCGTCGATCAGGTCATCGCCCAGAAGGACGGCGAAAGGCTCGTCGCCCACGTGCTGGCGGGCGCAGAGGACCGCATGCCCCAGGCCCTTGGGATCGCCTTGACGGACGTAGTGCAGCGGTCCCAGGCTGGAGGCGTGCTGGACGGCTTCCAGGCGGTCCACATCGCCCTTTTCCTCGAGGGTTCGCTCCAGGTTGGGCTCGCGGTCAAAGTGGTCTTCCAGCGCACGCTTCTGGCGCCCCGTGATCATCAGGAGGTCCGTCAGGCCAGCCTTGACAGCTTCCTCAACCACGTACTGGATGGCCGGCTGGTCCACTACCGGCAGCATTTCCTTCGGCATTGCCTTGGTGGCGGGCAGGAAACGCGTTCCCAATCCGGCAGCAGGAATGACGGCTTTTCTAATGGTTTTCCCCAAAGTCATAAACGAACCTTACAAGGACGTCCGGATAAACAAAATCCCGTAACCTAAAGACAAGTACCGGAACTTCGTAGGCGCGCATCGCCCGTTTTGCGGCGCTGCTAGCCCTTGAAAACTGGCTTGCGCTTTTCCTGGAACGCCAGGAACCCTTCCGCATAGTCCTCGGTTTTGCAGAGCCGGGCCTGCTCGGCGTTCTCCTCTTCCATGGACTCCCAGAGGCCCAGCCGCTGGTCCCGGATGTGCGCCACGAGTTCCTTGCTGGCGTTGAACGCGCCGGTGGCGCCGGTAGCTGCCTTCGCCACGATGGCGCGGGTGTTCTCCAGCAGTTCACCCGCGGGCATGGCCCGGCTGAACATCCCCTGTGCCACGGCGTCCGCACCGCTCATCAGCTCGGCGGTGTAGATGAGGTCCAGCGTCCGGTGCATGCCGAGCCGTTCGGTGAAGTACCAGTGGCCGCCGGAATCGAGCGTGGCGCCCAGGTTCGCGAACGGGGAACCGAACTTGGCGTTCTCCGCCACGTAGACCACGTCCGTGGCCAGCAGCAGCCCCAGCCCCACGCCCAGGCAGGCCCCCTGGGCCGCCGCGAAAGTCGGGGCGGGGAATGCACTCATCTTCTTCAGCAAGGGCTGCAGGAGCCCGCCCAGATACGCCTGGACGTCGTCCGTCTCAGGCGTGACGCCGGCGATGTCCCGTCCCGCGCAAAACGCGCGCCCTTCACCCCGGAGCAGCAGCGCCCGCACCTCGCCGCGGGAGGCGGCGGCCGCGGCGTCGTCGTACGCCTGTGCTAAATCCCTGAGCGCCTGCCCGTCCAGCGAGTTGAGCTTGTGCGGGGCGTCAAGGACGATCTCGGCGACGCCGTCGGCGATGGAGAGGGAAATCATGGGGCTCCTGGGGTCGGGGCGGGAAGCGGGCTTGGGAGGTTAGACGTCGAAGTCGACGGTGACTTCCGGCGTCGTGGGGTGGGACTGGCAGGTGAGCACGTAGCCCTTGTCCAGTTCGTCCTGTTCCAGCGCGTAGTTCTCGTCCATGGTGACGGCACCGGTGACCACCTTGGCGCGGCAGGTTCCGCAGACGCCTCCAGCACACGCGAACGGCACGTCCGGGCGGACCCGCAGGGCCGCGTTCAGAATCGATTCGCGGGCGTGCGTGGGGCTGGCCACCTCGCCCTGGAGGCCATCCAGCTTGAAGGTGATCTTGTACGTGGCCTGGGACTCGTCCACAATCACCGGGCGGCCGGCGTTGCCCTCGGGGCGGTCCGGCTTGCCGGTGGTGAACAGTTCGAACCGGACGTGGTCCGGGTTGACGCCGCGCTCGGCCAGGGTGTCCCGGCAGAGCTGGACGAGCTCGAACGGGCCGCAGAGGAACCACTCGTCGACGTCGTCGGCGTGGATGGCGGTCCCCAGCAGGGCCTGCAGCTTCTCCGCGTCGATCCGGCCGCTGAGCAGCGGGGCGATCCGCTGTTCGCGGGAGAGCACGTGGTGCAGGGCCAGCCGGGCCGGGTACTTGTCCTTCAGGTCGGCGAGTTCCTCGAGGAACATCACGTCCATGGCGGCTTTGTTGGCGTAGACGAGGTCGAAGCGGGTTTCCGGGTGTGCCGCGAGCAGGGTGCGGGCGATCGCGATGACCGGGGTGATGCCGGAGCCGGCGGCGATCGCAACGAAGGAGCCGGGCTCCCCCGCCAGTTCGGTGGCCATGGCCTCCGGGTGGTTCAGCGAGTTCATCAGGTTCTGCTCTTTGCCGTCCCGGCCGTGCTTGGACACGAACGCGCCCATCGGGCTCATGACGTCCAGAACGTCGCCGGCCTTTAGCTCGGCGTTCGCCCAGGTGGAGAACAGCCCGCCCAGGTCCTTTTTGATGGCGACCCGGATCTCGCTGCTGCCGTCCGCGAAGCTCCGCGGTTCGGCGCAGATGGAGTAGCTGCGCCGGATTTCCTTCGGCTCGCCGGTCTCATCCGGCAAGGTGGTGCGCAGGGCAACGTACTGGCCGGGGAGGTAATCGAACTGGCCGGCGAGCTCGGCGGGAACGCCGAAGTTCACCTCGATCGCGTCATCGGTGAGCCGGCGGACCTCGTCCACGGTCAGCGGGTGGAAGGACGCGCGGCGGCGGCCGGTGGCTGCAGCCGTTTCAGTGGCGGTCTGGCGGACAACAGTCATGGGTGCACCTGTTCCTTACAAAACTTTGAAGTAGTCGAACGGTTCCTTGCAGTCCTGGCAGACGTACAGCGCCTTGCAGGAGGTGGAACCGAAGCGGGTGAGTTCCTTGGTGTTCAACGATGAACACTGCGGGCACTTGACGGCGAGGGACAGGCGGACCGGCCCGGCGTGCCGCACGGCGGCCGAGTGGCCGGACGGCGGCGCGATGCCGTACTCCTGCAGCTTGGCTTTACCGGCCTCGCTCATCCAGTCGGTGGTCCACGCCGGGGAGAGGACCATTTCCACGTTAACGCTGGGGTAGCCCTCGCTGTGGAAGGCCGCCTTGAGGTCGTCGCGGATGGCGTCCATGGCCGGGCAGCCGGAGTACGTCGGCGTGATGGTCACCTGAACTGCGGGGACCATCCCGCCGTCGTCGTAGAGCTGGACCTTGCGCAGGATCCCCAGGTCCTCGATGGTGAGGACCGGGATTTCCGGGTCGCAGACGGTCGCGGCGAGGTCCCAGGCCTTCTGCTCGGGGGTCTTCTGCTCCGCCGGGCGGCCGTCCGCGGCCGTGGGGTGGCTGACGTACATGTCCATGGTGGTTACCAGCTGGCTCCGGGGTACTCGCGGGCGAGCACCTGCATTTCGGCGAGGAGGTAGCCGAGGTGTTCGGAGTGCAGGCCCTGGCGTCCGCCGCCGGGGGCGGGCTGGACCTTGGGCACGTCCAGTTCGGCTGCGGCGAGGACCTCTCCGGTGAGGCGGTCGAAGTCGGCGCGCAGGCTGGAGGGCTCGACGGCGGCGCCGCTCGCGCTGAGGCGGGCGGTGAGTTCGTCGTCACGGAACAGCTCGTCCACGTAGGGCCAGATGACCTTGAAGCCGTGGATCATCTTCTCGCGGGACTCATCCGTGCCCTGGGCCAGCCGCAGCACCCACTGGGCGCTGTGGTCGCGGTGGTAGTCCACTTCCTTGACGGCCTTGGCGGCGATGCCGGCCAGGGTGGCGTCGGTGGACTGGGTCAGCCGGCGGTAAAGCTCGAACTGGTAGTAGCTGACCACGAACTGGCGGGCGATGGTGACGGCAAAGTCGCCATTCGGGATTTCGAAGATCTGGACGGAACGGAACTCGGGCTCGCGGCGGAAGTACGCGAGGTCATCCTCGCTCCGCCCGTCGAGTCCGCCGGCGTAGCTGAGGAAGGACCGGGCATGGCCCAGCTGGTCCAGGGCGATGTTGCCGAGGGCAATGTCCTCTTCGAGCTCGGGGGCGCGGGAGATCCAGTGGCCGAGGCGCTGGGCGAGGACCAGGGCGTCGTCGCCCAGGCGCAGGGCGAACTCGGCAACGTCCTCGCTCGGCTTGGCGGTGCCGCGGCTCACGGCCAGGGCGATGTCCTCGGGGCGGAGGGCGTTGCCGGGTGTAATGCGGGTGGCGCTGGCCGTGGCCTCGCCGCTGTTGCCGGATCCCTTGACGCCGACGGAGATGTCGCCGTGGCCGCCGGCTTCTGCTTCTGCGGGGGCCGCAGCTGCCGCAGTTTCGGGTGAGGTGCTCACAGGTGCTTCACGCCCTCGCTCTTGGTGTAGTACGTTGCGTGCCGGTAGTCCTTGCCCTGGGGCGACTCGAAGAACGAGCCCTTGGCGTCCGGATCGCTGGAGGCGATGGCGTCAGCCGGGACAACCCAGATGGACACGCCTTCGTTGCGGCGGGTGTAGAGGTCACGGGCGTTGCGCAGGGCCATGGCGGCGTCCGGCGCGTGCAGGGAGCCGGCGTGGACGTGGGAGAGGCCGCGGCTGGAGCGGACAAAGACTTCCCAGATGGGCCAGACGTTACCTGCGTGCGGTTCGGGGGTGGTCATGCTGCGGATTCCTTCTCTGCTTGCTTGCGGCTCTGTTTTTCCGCGTAGGCGGCGGCGGCTTCGCGGACCCAGGTGCCGTTGTGGTGTGCCTCGCGGCGCCGTTCCAGGCGCTGGGCGTTGCAGGGGCCGCGGCCGGCGAGGACTTCGTGGAATTCGTCCCAGTCGAGCGGGCCGTGCTCCCATTTCTTGGTTTCTTCGTTGAAACGGATGTCCTTGTCCGGGAGGGTGAGCTCCAGGACCTTGACCTGCTCCATCATCATGCCGACGAAGCGGTTGCGCAGCTCGTCGTTGCCGAAGCGCTTGATGTTCCAGGCCATGGACTGCTTGGAGTTGGGCGAGTCGTCATCCGGCGGGCCGAACATCATCAGGGCCGGGGCGTACCAGCGGTTCACCGCGTCCTGGGCCATCTGCTTCTGCTCGGGCGTGCCGTGGGAGAGTTCCAGCAGGATCTCAAAGCCCTGGCGCTGGTGGAAGGATTCTTCCTTGCAGACGCGGACCATGGCGCGGCCGTAGGGGCCGAAGGAGGCGCGGCACAGCGGCACCTGGTTGGCGATGGCGGCGCCGTCGACCATCCAGCCGATAGCGCCCATGTCCGCCCAGGTGCGGGCGGGGTAGTTGAAGATGGAGGAGTACTTGGCCTTGCCGTCCATCAGGTCCTGGTTCATCTGATCGCGCGGCTGGCCGAGGGTCTCGGCGGCGGAGTAGAGGTACAGGCCGTGGCCGGCCTCGTCCTGGACCTTGGCCATCAGGATGGCCTTGCGCTTGAGGCTTGGGGCGCGGGAGATCCAGTTGGCTTCCGGCTGCATTCCGATGATCTCCGAGTGTGCGTGCTGGGAGATCTGGCGCAGCAGGGTTTTGCGGTATGCCGGGGGCATCCAGTCGCGGGGTTCGATCCGCGAATCTTCCGCCATGACTTTGTCGAAGTATGCCTGGCCTTCAGCGTCACGCCGGGCCACATCTTCGAGGCTCTGTTCGTGCCGTGCCGCTGTGGGCTCTCCGGGCACTGACTGCAGGGTCTGCGATGCCATGGTTGCTCCTATGCATTTCCGATAAATAATTACCGACCGTTCGTTCAGGATATGCGGAAGGCGGGAGATGCGTCAAGCACCGGGGGCGAACTGGCGGCAGTGAGTCCGCGGGCCGGTGGTAGCTTGAACTCGTGAATATCGGCGCCGGCAAGAAGCTCCCCCTCTGGGCCTCCGTGGTCCGAAACATGCTGATCGCCTTGGTGGCCGTCTCGCTGGTGCAGGGGTTCCTGGTGAAGGCATACCGGATCCCGTCCGGGTCGATGGAGCCGACGCTGCAGGGTTCCGCGGACGGGGGCGACAGGATCCTGGTGAACCGGATTGCCTATCTAGGTTCAGGGCCGCGGTCCGGGGACATCGTGGTGTTCACCCGGCCGGACAGCTGGCAGGCGGAATCTGCGGTGCCCCGCGGCGGCGGGATCGCCCGGATCGCCCGTTCCTTCGGCGACGTCACCGGGATTGGACCCTCCAATGAGCAGTTCCTGGTGAAACGGGTGGTTGCCACCGGCGGCCAGACGATCAGCTGCTGCGGCGGCGACGGCAAACTGCGCGTCGACGGCCACCCGCTCGACGAGCCCTACATTTTTGAGGATCTGCCGTTCGATGCGGGCAGCCTCGACTGCCGGACCAGCCCCCGGTCACTCCGGTGTGTTCCCCCGTTCACCGTCTCCGAGGGCGAACTGGTGGTGCTGGGCGATCACCGTTCCAACTCGGTGGATTCCGCCATCGCCTGCCGGACGCCGGCTGATGTGGCTGGCGACTGCGTCCGGACGATCCCGGCCTCGGCCGTGGTAGGCCAGGTGGCGGGCCGGTTCTGGCCGCTGCACCGCTCCGGCGGGGTGGGCTGAGCTCACCGACAAACGAAAATCCCCTCGGAGCGAGTTGCTCCGAGGGGAAATTTTCACTGCTCAATCAAAGGATGTCCGGCTTCGCGCCGGCAACCGCGTCGCCGGACGCGCGGGCGACTCGGCGCTTTGGTCGTAGACGGGTTCGGGTTCCAGGTGCTCCCGCGGAGATCCGACGGACACCGGTTCAGGCTGCGCCTCGTGGGACTGATACGCGGTGTAGTACCGGTACGAGCCGGCACCGGTAGTGGGCACACGGTTGAGGATGGTCCCGAGGACGTTGCCGTTCACCCGGTTGAGGTTGCCGAGGGACTTGCCAAGCTCTTCATCTGTAGTCTTTCCAGCCCTGATGACAACGATTGCTCCGTCAGCGATGCGCGTGAGTACAGCAGCGTCCGTCACAGGGAGCAGAGGCGGAGCGTCGACCAGCACAATGGCGTCCTGGGCGAGCGTTTTGAGCAGAGCCTTCATGGCCTGCGATCCCAACAGCTCGCTGGGGTTCGGCGGGATCCGGCCGGATCCGAGCACGCGCAGGTTGGGCATCGCGCTCCATTCCTGAAGCACGTCCTCCAGGTCGGCGTGGCCGCTCAGGACATCGGTGACACCGACTCCCGGGACGAGGTTGAATACATCGACCAGGGTGGGACGGCGCAGATCGCCGTCGACCACCACAACGTTCTCGCCGGCGGCGGCCATGGTGACGGCCAGATTGGCGGTCACTGTCGACTTGCCCTCGGCCGGAACGGAACTGGTCACCACGATGATACGCGGAGGATTGTCGACGTCGACGTACTGAAGGTTTGTCCGGAGCTCGCGCAGGGCCTCGGTGATGGCGTGCGAGCCTTCGCCCGAGGCAACCGGGCTGAACCCGTCGTCCAGCACGGTGCTTTTACCGTCCAGGCGGTGGTCCACCGGGAGCGTGCCCAGCACGGGGACCCCGAAGCGGCGTTCGATAGCGGTGGCACTGCGGAGACGGCGGTCCAGGTGGTGGCGCAGCATGGCATAGAGAATTCCGAGCGCCAGGCCGGCCAGCGCTCCGATCGCGAGCGTGAGCTTGACGTTCGGGGACGTGGGGGCGGTCGGCAGGGGCGCCTCGCCCAGCGGAACCACACGGATGATTGGAACGGGGACGACTTCCGAACCCTCGACGGCGGGGATGCTCTCCATTTCGTTGACCTGCTCGGCCAGACCCCTCACCCAAGCGTCGGCGAGCCGCTGGGCCATTGCGGGGTCCGTAGACGTAGCGGTGACGGCAATCTGGGCGCTTTCCTTCGGCAGCGTCACAGAGATTGACCCCAGAAGAGAATCAGGCGACGTGGTGAGGCCAAGCCAGGTAACGACGCGCTCGGCGACGAGCCGGGACTTGGCTACAGACTCGTACTTAGTCGCCTTGGTCTGGGCCAGGTTCTCGCTCATGAGCGAGAGGCTGAGGTTGTCCGAGCCGCCCGCCACGACGATCCCGCTGGACTGCGCGGAGTAGATCTTCGGCTGGAGAAGGGTCCAGCAGAAAGCCAGCACGGTCAGGGCCAGAGTGAAAGCCAGGATTCCCTTCCAGCGCGCCCGGGCAATGCGAAGGTAATCCTCCAACGCGAGCCCCGCCGATGCCTGCCCGCTGTTGCTGTCGGCTGTATCCAAACCAGTCACGCTTAGGTCCTCTCCCCCGTGCCCGGCCCCATCGACCCACACGAAAATTTACTGTACGGTACGGTGACCGCGTTGGTGTGTATATTAACCGCGCAGGAGTAATCCCTGGTCCACTAGGCCGTCCACGGCCGCACCCAAGAGCGCTTCATAGCCTTCAGGCAGCCCGTGCAAGGCCTCGATCCGGTCCACGATTGTCTGCATCGAGACGGGACGCTGGGCGGTCTGCCAAATGATGGGTCCTATACCGCTGAGCCTGGTGAGTTCGGTCTGGGTGAGGACCAGAAGGTCTTCGCCGATCTCGACGGCGTCAACGGCGTCGGTCCGTTGCAGCCAGCCCGCGGGGATTGACTCTGGCGACTGAACGCCGATCTGATCTCCTGGCGGGGCCGCAGACTCAGCCAGGGCGGGTGACCATTCCCTGATGGCATCCGACCGGTCCGGGTCCGACAAGAACAACGGCGCCAGGCTGTCCTTCAGGTCGGCCGCTTCCGAATAGCTGACTCTGAACACTCCGCCCACGCTGTCGATCAGCCGGCAGAGCGACTGAAGCGGCTGGGCCACGGCAGCCTGGGAGGAGGTGTCCGGAATAAGCGCCAGCACTGCCTCTACCAACGGGACCGGCTCAATGACGGGGAGCTGGTATTCCGCGCCGGCGACCCTGTCGAGCAGCGCGATGGCCGATATACGGGGATTGTCCGGCGCGATTCGCAAGCCCAGTTCATCCGGGCCCACCTGCAGTTTGGCGACACCGGGCGCCGCCTGCTTTATGGATAGCGGCTTCGGGTAGGGCAGAACCGTCCCATCCGCCTGGATCGCGACGGTTTCGTCAGTTATATAGCCGAAAGTGCGGGCGAGCTGCGACGACGCCGTGGTCTTGCCGGTGCCGGATTTTGCGACCAAGGCAATAACAGCGCCTCCGGTATCCGCGACACCGCAGGCATGGAGCATGGTCAGTTCGCCAGCGCGTTCGAGGATGGCGGCGATGGTCACTTCCGACGTCACTGCTTCGGCCAAGCCCTCAAAGGTATCTGAGCCGAGGCGCCGAACGCCGGCGCCAGCGAGTTTCGAATCATGATAGATGGAAGCCGTGTAGGGCATGGCGGAGGTGGAAGACTCCACCCCAGCCATGATTACGCGATTTTCGCCGAGACAACGGTTCCAGGCCTTGGCCATCGCTTGGCGATGGGCGGGTGTAACCGCCGAACCCCATTCGACGGCAAAACCTGTGCCCAGTACGTTGATGGCCAGGTGGCTCGAGACCTTCAACTCGTGCCAACCCCGGCATGATTTCGGGTACATTTGCTCTCGCCCGTCAAGCGCGCAGGCCGCCAAATCAGTTCCGACACGGCACTCCCAAAATTTTCGGCCTTTGACACCTGCCATTACATCATTTGTGTCTGCGGACCTCGGGTGCGGCGGTGGGGCTATTTGCCGCTCAGTGTGAGCTTCTGCGTGGAGGGAGATGATGTTGACACCTTGCCCGTTGGCGCCGGCAACAGGACGTCAACTGTCATGGAGTACGTGCCCATCACGGAATTGCCGTTGCCGTTGTGGGTAAAAGACCCAAAGTCGAAGCTCTGCGCGGCACGAGATCGGGCAACCGGAATCGAGTAAGTAATGGTGACCACGTTATCGACATAGGCCCCTACACTTCCGTTCACGCCGCCGAGCGATCCGATGAAGATACCCGGCATATTGACCGACCCACGCGTAATTTTCACTGTTACCGCGACGTTGTCCGACCCAGGGCTAGCACCAGTTGTGTTGTAGATGAAAATCCCCGTAGGCGCCGAAAGGGTCTTACTTGCCGGGCTGACAATTCTGTTGGCATACGGAGCTAAGGCGACCGTGGGAGGGACCGGCACGGATGCCGCAGCGGCCGGCGCTGCGATAGCCGCCGCGATAACGGGGACGCTCCACGCTGCACCCTTCACAACGACGCGGCGGTCGAAACTGGCTTTCGGTGCGGTCAGGCTCTTGATCTCCGACATCTTCTACCCCAAGTTCTTGTGCGGCGAACCCCCCCATGGGGCCAGCTCCTGCCGAGCAGGTCGGCAGCCATTGACGACTGTACGCAGAAAAGCGTGAATCTTCAATATCAAGATGCTTTATTTTCAAGAACGACAGAAAGCGGCCCTATCTCCCTGAAGCGGTCCGGTGGAGCCCGGCGCGGCTAGACTCGAAAACCACGCCACCGGCACGAGTCTCGCTACTGGAAGTTGGGAAAACCTTGGAAGCGCCCCACCCCGTTCGGATCCTGACGCTCTGCACCGGCAACATCTGCCGCTCGCCGGTCGCCGAGCGCCTGCTGCAGACCGGCCTGGACCAGGTGCAGGCCGGCGCCTTTGTGGTGCGGAGCGCCGGCACACGGGCCATGGTGGGCGATCCGATCCAGCCGCCCTCCGCGGACATCATCAGGACGTACGGCGGGACCCCGGACGGCTTTGCGGCCCGGCTGCTGACGCCGAAGATCCTCAGGGAGTCCGACCTGGTGCTGGCGATGACCGCCAAACACCGCGGTGCCGTGATGCAGATGGACGCATCCCTGCTGAAGCGCACCTTCACCATCCGCGAATTTGCCCGGATGCTGCAGGTCCTGGAACAGCGCGACGCTCCCTCCGACGTCGTCGACCTTCCTGCGTTCTGGCGGGGACTCCCGGCCCGGGCGGCCTCCGTGCGGCACCTGGCGCTGGCGCCGGACGCCGCCGACAACGACGTGGTGGACCCCTACCGGCGCAGCCAGGAACTGTACAACCAGATGGAAGACGAGCTGGCCCCGGCCATCCTCACCATCCTGCGGTTCGCCCGCCAGCACAGCTGAGCTATTAACCTCTGCGCCGCCCGCATCTTTTGACGGAGCGCGGTGGTAATGTCCGGCCATGGGAACGTCGCCGGAACCAGCAGAAGCAGCCGCAGGCTCAGCCGCGGCACCGGGCGGAACGCATCGCCGCCGCACCATTGCTATCGCCATCATCGCCGGGCTGGTGGTCATCGCCGTCGCCGCCGCCGTGTTCCTGCTGAACCGGCCGCGCACCGAAACCGCGGCCCCGGCGCAGACCTCCGCCCCGGCGCCGGAGACAACCACGCCCGAACCCACCCCGGCACCCACACCGACGCCAACCCCGGACCCGCCGCCCACCGCGCTCAACATCCTGGTGGTGGGCAGCGACAGCCGGGTCAACGAACGGGCCGTCGCGGCATCGGGCGCAACGTCGGACCAGCGCGGGGACGCCCTGATCCTCCTCCACCTCCCTGCAGACCGGCAGAACATCTACGGCATTTCCATCATGCGCGACCTGTGGGTGGACATCCCCGGCCGCGGCGCGGCCAAGGTCAACGCCGGGCTGGAACTGGGCGGTGTGCCCCTCATGACGCAGACCGTGGAGGCGCTGCTGGGCCAGCCCATCAACCACACCGTGATGGCCGACTTCCAGGGCTTCGCCGCCATGACCGATGCCCTCGGCGGGGTGGACGTCAACATCACGCAGCCCTTCACCAGCACCGTCGACGACATTTTCTACTTTCCGCCGGGGGTTAACAGGCTCAGCGGGGTGCAGGCACTGGCTTTTGTCCGCGAGCGCCACGCCTTCTCCGACGGCGACTACCAGCGGGTCCGGAACCAGCAGACCTTCCTCAAGGCCATGATGGCCAAAATGGCCGCCGAGGGCGCACTGACGGACCGCAACACCGTGAAGCAACTGGTGTCCACCGTCCTCCCCCACGTCACGGTGTCCCCCGGGCTCACGGTGGAGACGCTGGAACAGCTCGCGTTCAGCCTGCGCAGCACGCCCCCCGGCAACGGCCTGTTCTTCACCCTCCCCACCGCCGGAGCGGGATTCAGCCGGGACGGACAGTCGATCATCTTGCAGAACCCCGCCGCCACCGCCGCCGTGGCCGCCGCGCTGGCCTCCGGAACCCTGGGCGAATACATCGCCGCGAACGGGCTGCAGGGCGGGAACTGAGGCTCGGCCGGAGCGGTGTGGCGGGCGGCCCGGCGTGTGGCGGACTGCCCTTGCCCGGGCGGTAGATTGGAGCCATGACCCAGACTCCCGTGCAGCCCTCCCCGCAGCCCCCTGTTGCCAAGAAGATCCCCGCCCTCCGCACGCACCACGGTGATGCCTTCGAGGACAACTACGAGTGGCTGCGGGACAAGGAATCCGCCGAGGTCGTGGAGCTGCTCAAGGCCGAGAACGCCTACCAGGAGGCGGTGACCGTCCACCAGGAGCCGCTGCGCGAGGCCATCTTCGGCGAGATCAAGGGCCGCACCCAGGAGACGGACCTCTCGGTGCCCAACCGCAAGGACGGCTGGTGGTACTACACCCGCTCGGTGGAGGGCAAGGAGTACGGCATCCAGTGCCGCGTCCGCGCCCAGGACACCGGGGACCGCGTCGCCGACTGGACTCCTCCCGCCGTCGAGGTCGGCGTCGAGATTCCGGGCGAGGAAATCCTGCTGGACGGCAACGTCGAGGCAGAGGGCAAGCCGTTCTTCGCCGTGGGCGGTGCCGCCGTGACCATCGACGGGAACCTCTACGCCTACGCCGTGGACAACGCCGGCGACGAGCGGTTCACGCTGCGCATCAAGGACCTGCGGACCGGGGAACTCCTTCCCGACGTGATCGAGAACGTCTTCTACGGCATCTCCTTCTCCCCCGACGGCACCCGGATCTTCTACACCGTGGTGGACGACTCCTGGCGGCCCTACCAGGTGAAGTCCCACGTGCTGCGCACGCCGGTCGCCAATGATGAGGTCATCTACCAGGAGGACGACGTCGCCATGTGGCTGGGTTTCGAGCTCTCAGGCGACCGGCGCCACCTGGTGCTGAGCATCGGCTGCTCCGAGTTCAGCGAGACCCGGCTGCTGCGCTTCGACGCGCTCGACGCCGGACTGAGCACCGTGATCTCCCGGGAGGAACGCATCCTCTACGAGGCCGAGCCGTTCCTGCTGGCGGACGCCTCCGGGAAGCCGTCCGAGGCCATCGTCCTGACCCACAACAGGGACGCCATCAACTCCATGGTCTCCCTGGTTGACCCGGCCGAGCTCGCCAAGCCGCTCGCCGAGCAGCACTGGACCACCGTCGTCGAACACTCCGACCAGGTGCGCGTCAACGGCGCCGGCGTCACCTCGACGCACCTGGTGGTGTCAGTCCGCAAGGACACGATCGAGCGCGTGCAGGTCCTGCCGCTGGCCGGGCTGGGCACGCCGGAGCAGGGCGCGCCGGTGGAGCCGGCCTTCGAGGAGGAGCTCTACACCGCAGGGGTGGCCGGTTCCGACTACGAGGCCCCCGTGATCCGGATGGGCTACACCTCCTACTTCACGCCGTCCCGGGTCTACGACTTTGTGCTGCCCACCGCGGAGCAGCCCGCCGGCGAGCTGCTGCTGCGCAAGGAAAGCCCGGTGCTCGGCGGCTACTCCGCTTCCGACTACGTCGCCACCCGCGAGTGGGCGGTGGCGTCCGACGGGACCCGCATCCCGCTGTCGGTGCTGCGGCACGCCTCGGTGAAGCGGGACTCGACGGCGCCGGGCCTGGTGTACGGCTACGGTTCCTACGAGCTGAGCATGGATCCCGGCTTCGGCATCCCGCGGCTGTCCCTGCTGGACCGGGGCATCGTATTTGTGATCGCCCACATCCGCGGCGGCGGGGAGCTGGGCCGGCACTGGTACGACACCGGCAAGAAGCTGCAGAAGAAGAACACCTTCACGGACTTCATCGCAGCCACCGACTGGCTGGCGCAGTCCGGCTGGGTGGACCCGGCCCGGATCGCGGCCATGGGCGGCTCGGCCGGCGGGCTGCTGATGGGCGCCGTCGCCAACCTGGCCCCGGAGAAGTACGCGGCGATTGTGGCCGCCGTCCCGTTCGTGGACGCCCTGACCACCATCTTGGATCCCGAGCTGCCGCTCTCCGCGCTGGAGTGGGAGGAATGGGGCAACCCGATCACCGACCGCGCCGTGTACGAGTACATGAAGTCCTACACGCCGTACGAGAACGTCCGCGCGGTGGCGTACCCCAAGATCGCGGCGGTCACCTCGTTTAATGACACCCGGGTGCTCTACGTCGAGCCCGCCAAGTGGGTGCAGCGGCTGCGCGAACTCAACACCGGCAGCGAGCCGATCGTGATGAAGATCGAGATGGAGGGCGGCCACGGCGGCGGCTCGGGCCGCTACGTGCAGTGGAAGGAACGCGCCTGGGACTACGCCTTCGTCGCCGACTCCCTGGGCGCCACGGAGCTGCTGCCGGGGGCCGGGCTGAAGTAGGCCTCCTCTTCCTCCCCCTCCTCCCCCCCATCGATTGCTCCGCAACGGCCCTTTTGGGACCCCATAAGGGCCGTTGCGGAGCAGCGGATGGTCCGGGCTGGCTCGTCCTCGCCGGGCGTTCGCCCCGCCAGTGATACTGCCCTCCAACAACAGGGTATTGCAGGATCGTAAGCGTGCTGATTAACTCATGGTTGCCGCCGCTGACTCGCGACGGTCCCACCGAAAGGAAGTACAGCCATGGGCATTCTCGGATTTCTTCTGCTGGGGCTGATCGCAGGGGCGATCGCTAAAGCCATCCTTCCCGGCCGCCAGGGCGGCGGATGGGTAATCACTCTGGTTCTGGGCGTCGTGGGAGCAATCCTGGGCGGCTGGATTGGTTCGTTGATCTTCGGCGGCGGTCTCGCTGACTTCTTCGATCTGCGGACCTGGCTCCTCGCCATCCTCGGCGCCGTCATCGTGCTACTGGTCTATGGGGCCGTCGCAGGACGCCGCAGCAGGGCGTAAGGCTGGCACCTGGCGCGCTTGTCCCGCCGGGGAGCTGCAGATGACGGCGCGGCGCAGCGAGCCAAGCCGTTATCTGCAGGGCTACTGCTGACTATCGGAGCGGACGCATGCAGGGGACGGATTATCGATCCCGGTCACTGGGGTCATCAATGTAGGGCCTGAGGGCCAACAAGTGTTTGGCCAGCGCGACTTCCGGTTGCCCAGGATGCGCTTCCACGTACGCCCGTAGTTGATCCCGTTCAGGCGCACTCTCCGGGTCGGACAGTGCCATTAAGGCCTCGATGGCGGCTATGGCCTACCGTCGAATGTCTGGCATCTTCTTGCCATGGGGAACTTCGACTGAGCTGATGGTTACTAGGCGAGGACGCGAAGGCGGAGTTCCGCCCAGACTGCGTTCTGGAAGTGAAAACGGGCTGGTCGACATCTGATGTCCCTTATTCCTGTTCCAGTTGAACCTAAAACGGATCCACGGCCATTCGCGCTCCCAGGAGCGGGTGCTCGACGCGGAGGAATATAACATCAGTCCACGCCGGGGGCACAAGGGCTGCTCCTGACGCGTCTGCGGTTGAGCGCTACTCCCCGCCAAGAAAGCCGGCTCCTGCCGCGAGCAACGGAGGCCGTGGTGCGGACTTTCGGGAGCCGCCTACCGGATAAATGCTAACCGTGCTTACTATTGACTCGCATCAGGCACGTCGGTCTGAAAACTGCTCACTGGGGGCAGCAGGAACCGTGCCGGAACTGGAGTTTTTCGTGAGCACCGAACAGGACCTGACCCCGCTGAGCGACGATGAGCTGATGGCCGAGGCAGGCACCGCACTCCCGGACAAGGAAGTGGCCTCCATCCTGGACCTCAACGCGGACCTGGACCTCGGCATCAACGCCGCCGCACCGATCGACCTCGCCGTCGCCGCCAACGCCAACGTCGCCGCACCGATCGACGCCGCAGCCTCGGCGAACATCCTCTCCTACGGCTCGGACGCCCAGGCGCTCTCCGACCAGGGCGTCATCATCAACCAGGGCATCGCGGCCGACGCCACCGCCGAGTCCACGCAGGACAGCACCATCGAACAGGAAACCGGCAGCACCGACGGCAGCGACACCGGCGCAACCGAGGTCACGGCCGAGGACGGCGCCCTGCCGACCGACGTCGCCGGCGCCCTGAACTCGAATCTGCTCAACGTGAACGTGGATCTGGACGCCTCCGCCGACATCGCCGCCCCGATCAACGGTGCCGTGGCCGCCAACGCCAACGTCGCCGCCCCGATCGACGCCGCCGTCGCCGCCAACATCGGGTCCATCGACAGCAACGCCTACGCCGTCTCGCAGCAGGACGCGATCATCAACCAGAACATTGAGGGCGAAGCTACGGCCTCGGCCGACCAGCAGTCCGACCTCCGGCAGTAGTCCCCCGGATGAGTTCACCGCACGGCGGGCCGTCCAGCACGGACGGCCCGCCGGCCTTTTCCACGCCTGCTATAACTGCGCCGGCTGCCTCGGCTGTGTCTGCGCCGGCTCCTTCGGCGCCAGCCGCCGCGACCGGCACCCTGCCGGTTCCGGCCAGGGCCGACGGCGTCCAGCTCCTTGGCGAGACCCAGGGTTCCGGCTACCGCGAGGCCCCGTCCCTGGTCCGCCGCGCCGACGGCCAGACGCTGCAGCTCACCCGGCTGCTGTACCTGGTCCTCGAGGCGATCGACGGCACCCGCGGCGCCGAGGAAATCGCCGACCACGCCAGCGCCGGGTTCGGCCGGCTGGTCAGCGCCGACAATGTCCGGACGCTGATCGACTCCCAGCTGCTGCCCCTGGGCCTGCTGCAGCTGGCCGACGGCTCCCAGCCCGAGGTCCGCAAGGCCGACCCGCTGCTGGGCATGAAGTTCCGCTACACCGTCTCCGACCCGGAGCGCACCCGCCGGATCACGACCCCGTTCGCCGCGCTCTTCAACCCGCTGATCGTGGTCCTGGTGACCGCCGCCTTCCTCGCCGCCTGCTGGTGGGTGTTCATGGTCAAGGGCCTGGCGTCGGCCACGCACGAGGCCTTCGCCAACCCGGGCCTGGTGCTGCTGATCCTCGCCGTGACCATCCTGTCCGCCGGGTTCCACGAGTTCGGGCACGCGGCCGCCGCACGCCGAGGCGGCGCCACCCCCGGGGCCATGGGTACCGGCCTCTACCTGATCTGGCCCGCGTTCTTCACCGACGTCACCGATTCCTACCGGCTGGGCCGCGCCGGCCGCATCCGGACCGACCTCGGCGGGCTGTACTTCAACGCGATCGTCGCCGTCGCCATCATGGGCATCTGGTGGGCCACCGGCTTCGACGCGCTCCTGCTCGTCGTCGTGACCCAGGTGCTGCAGATGGTCCGGCAGCTGCTGCCGCTGGTCCGCTTCGACGGGTACCACATCCTCGCCGACGCCACCGGGGTTCCCGACCTGTTCCAGCGGATCAAGCCCACCCTGCTGAGCCTGCTGCCGTGGCGCCGGAAGGACCCGGAGGCGCAGGTCCTCAAGCCCTGGGCCCGCGCCGTCGTCACTGCCTGGGTGCTGATCACCGTTCCGCTGCTGCTCTTCAGCCTGGTCCTGATGGTGCTCTCCCTCCCCCGGCTCCTCGGCACCGCGTGGGACAGCGGGCAAAAGCAGTACGCCATGTTCAACAGCGCCCTCGCCGGCGGGGACATCCTCGACGCCGGCGTGCGGATCCTGGCGATCTCCGCCGTCGCCCTTCCCGTCCTGGGGATCCTCTACATCCTGTTCCGTCTGGTCCGGCAAGTTATTACAGCCCTGTGGCAGAAGACCCGGGGCAAGGCGCTCCAGCGCGGAACGGCCCTCGCCGTGATCGCCGCCGTGACGGCCGGCCTCGCCTGGGCCTGGTGGCCCGGCGCCGAGAGCTACCGGCCCGTCCAGCCCTACGAGCGCGGCACCCTGGCCGATGCCACCACCGCGATCTTCCCGGCCGGTGCCACCACCGGCTTGCGGGAAGGCCGGTCCGGCCGGACCGTGGCGCTCTGGCCCGCCGGCGCGGAGAAGCCCACGCGGGAGGATCCGCAGCTCAGCATGGTCCTGGTCCCGCGCGACGCCGGAACTTCCGGCACGGCGGCGCCCGCCTGGGTGTTCCCGTTCGACCAGCCGGCCGCGCCCGAGGAAGACGGCAACCAGTCGCTCGCCGTCAACACCACGGACGGATCCGTCGTCTACGACGTCGCCTTCGCACTGGTCTGGGCCGACGACGGCGAGGACGTGACCACCCGCAACGAGGCCTACGCCTTCGCCAGCTGCACGGACTGCGCCGCCGTCGCGGTGGGCTTCCAGGTGGTGCTGATCGTGGGCCAGACCGACGTGATTGTCCCGGAGAACCTCTCGGCCGCCGCGAACTCCAACTGCTTGCGGTGCCTGACCTATGCGCTGGCGAGCCAGCTGGTCCTCACCCTGGACGGGCCGCTGAGCGCGGACGGCATGACCAAGCTCAACGAGCTCTGGCAGCAGATCGCGGAGTATGGCCGGACCCTGGAGGATGTGCCGCTCTCGGAGATCCAGGGGCGCCTGGACGCGTTCAAGGCCCAGATCATGGAGGTCATCAAGTCCGACCCCAGCGCCACGCCGGGTGGTTCATCCGGCACGGCTCCGGCCACTCCGGGGAGTTCGCCGGGCGCCACCCCGGGCGCGACCCCTTCCGGCACTCCGGGTGCGACGCCCTCGGCCACAACGGGTGCGACACCGGGCGCCACGGGGACTGCGCCGGCGGCTACGTCCACGGCCACCGCACCCGCAGGACCGCAGCCCACGCAGTCCGCGGGAACGGCCACCGCACCGGCTCCGGTCGCGCCGTCGCCCTCTCCAACGGCCACGGCACCGCCGGCACCGTAGGCTGCCGACGCTCCAGCCCAGTTACTCGGTGCCGGACCCCGCTTCGGCCCCACAGATCCGCGGGATTCCGCGGGCGCAGGGCAGTGCGGCCGGCAGTAACTGGGCGGGAGCGTCGCAGCGCAGGCGGGAGGGCTGCACGTCAGCCGCCCGCCGAACACCTCCTCCGACGCCGCGCTCGAGCAGAATTCCGCTGCGGATCCGGACTGGCGACGCACAAACGGCCCAGCGCTACGGGGATCCCCGTAGCGCTGGACCGTTTGCGCGTCATGAGACGTTTGCCGCAGCGGTATTGGTGCTTAGCCAGCGTGGTCCTGGAGCTCGGGGGCGCGCTTGCCGGCCTGCAGGAGGGGTGCGAAAAACGCGCCGAGCTCCGCCGTCGCCGTCAGCGGCAGGACGTTCGCCACGTACTGGTCCGGGCGGACCACCACCACCACGCCGCCGCGGTCCAGGCCACGCAGCTCGAAGATGTCCGCCGACGGATTGGTCGCGTAGACCTTCTCGTAGTCCGTGAGCTGGAACGGGCCCACCGAAGGCTTGAACACGGCCGGCACGGCGCCGATGTCGATGCTCGTGTGGTCCTGCTGGTAGATCACCTTCAGGTCGAACCACGCATCGCGGTCGGCCCCCTCGGGGGTTGCGGCGAGCGGCGAGTCCGGCGCGTTCGCGATCCAGTCGGCGAAATCGGCGACGGCCGACCCGGCGACCGGCGACCCTGTGCCCGGCTGCCCGGCACCGGGCGTCGCGGCGTCGGCGAAGACATAGATCCGCCACCGGCCGTCCGCCGTGGCGTGGTGACCGAGGTGCATCGGGTTGGTGTCGCAGACCCGCACCACAGGCGCGGACTTGAAGCGCTTGCCGACGGGGAAACCGGTGGCCAGGTCCTGGTGGGTGGCCTCGCCGATCAGCATCGAGGGGGTGTACTGGGTCATGAATCCGGCGGGGAACTCGGCGGTGCTCACGTAGAAGTCCTCGAGCTCGGAGGGGCTCTTGAACTCCTCGGGCTTCTTCGCCATCAGCGTCGACCACTCCTTGTCGAAGTCGATGAGGTTCTTCGCGATGACCTGGCGCTCGGCCGAATACGTCGACAGCAGGCTCTCCGGGCTGCGGCCCTCCAGCACGTGCCCGAGCTTCCAGCCCAGGTTGAAGCCGTCCTGCATGGAGACGTTCATGCCCTGGCCGGCCTTGGCGCTGTGCGTGTGGCACGCGTCGCCGGTGATGAACACGCGCGGTGTGCGGGTGCCGAGCTGGTCCGGCAGGACGTCGTCGAACCGGTCCGTGAGGCGGTGCGCGACCTCGTACACACTGTGCCAGGCAACGTTGCGGACGTCGAGGGTATAGGGGTGGAGGATCTCGTTGGCCTGGGCGATGATCTGCTCGATGGTGGTGCTGCGCACGGCGCCGGCGTTGTCCTGCGGGACCTCGCCGAGATCGACGTACATCCGGAAGAGGTAGCCGCCTTCGCGCGGGATCAGCAGGATGCTGCCGCCGCTGCCGGACTGGATGGCGCACTTTGTGCGGATGTCCGGGAAGTCTGTGACGGCGAGGACGTCCATGACGCCCCACGCGTGGTTCGCCTGGTCGCCCGCGAGGGTGCAGCCGATCGAGTCCCGGACCTTGCTCTTGGCGCCGTCCGCGCCGACGACGTACTTGGCCCGCACGGTCCGCTCCCGGCCCGCGTCGGGGCCGGCGGTGTGCACGAGGGTGACGGTGACGGGGTACTCCGCCGCGTCGTCGACCTTGAGGCTCCGGAACTCAAAGCCGTAGTCCGGGGCCATGCGGGTGGGCGCGTTCGCCATGAACTCGGCGAAGTAATCCAGGACGCGGGCCTGGTTGACGATGAGGTGCGGGAACTCGCTGATGCCGGTGGTGTCATCCTTGGCGCGGGCGGCGCGGACGATTTTGGACGGGTCGGCGGGGTCCGGCTTCCAGAAGGCCATCTCGGTGATGCGGTACGCCTCCGCGATGATCCGCTCCGCGAAGCCGAAGGCCTGGAAGGTCTCGACACTCCGGGCCTGGATGCCGTCGGCCTGGCCGATGGGGAGCCGACCGCCGCGGCGCTCCACGATCCGTGTGGTGACGCCCGGGAACTGGGACAGCTGCGCGGCGGCGACGATGCCCGCCGGGCCGGTGCCCACAATGAGCACGTCCACCTCGTCGGGAAGGTCTGTGGGCCGGTCGATGCCGACGCCAGCGGCGGGCTGGACTCGCGGGTCACCGGATACGTAACCGTGGTGGTGGAACTGCACGGGCTTTCCTCACTTCGTTGTGTGGGACGTCGCTGCGTGGGGGATCTCGCCGCCACTGCGTGTTCGATAATAGAACAGGACGTTCGATATTAGAATTTTTGTCTCCACTCAAAACTGTACGCAGATATGACGTGGGTTACAAGTGTTCCGGAATCCCCCGGAAGTGGGGGTTGACGATCCGCAATTCCTGGGCAATAGTCTTCGTATACGATTTCGTACTCGATGAGGAGTCATTCTTGGAACAGGTCACCGACCACACCCTGGCAGCGGCCCGCAAAGTCATCGCGGTGCATATCAACTACCCCAGCCGGGCAGCCCAGCGCGGCCGGACCCCTGAGCAGCCCTCATACTTCCTGAAGCCATCCTCGTCCCTGGCCCTCAGCGGTTCAACCGTGGAGCGCCCGGCCGGCTGCGAACTCCTCGGCTACGAGGGCGAAATCGCGTTGATCATCGGCAAGCCCGCCCGCCGCGTGGGCATCGAAGACGCCTGGAACCACGTCGCATGGGTCACGGCCAGCAACGACCTCGGCGTCTACGACCTCCGCTACGCCGACAAGGGCTCCAACCTCCGCTCCAAGGGCGGCGACGGCTTCACCCCTGTGGGCCCCGGACTGATCGCCGCGGACGCCGTGGACCCCTCCGGCCTGCGGATCCGCACCTGGCACAACGGCGAGCTGGTCCAGGACGACACCACCGGGGACCTCCTCTTCCCCTTAGCCCGACTCGTCGCCGACCTGTCCCAGCTGCTCACCCTCGAGGAGGGCGACATTATCCTGACCGGCACCCCCGCCGGAGCGTCCGTGGCCAAGCCGGGCGACGTCGTCGAGGTTGAAGTCAGCACCGCCGTCAGCAGTGAGAGTACGACGGCGGGTGGCGCCGCGTCCGGTGGCCTCACCACCGGCCGGCTGGTCACCCTGGTGTCGGAAGGCACGACGCCGTTCGGGGACTTCGGCGCGCAGCCCAAGACCGATGACCTGCAGCGGGAGGAAGCTTACGGTTCCCGCACGGCCGCAGGGCTCGCCGCCGCCGGGCATGTCCAGTCGGCAGAGGCGCCGGCCGCCGTCGTCGTACCTGTCCTTTCGGCCGCGCTGAAGGCGAAGCTGGAAAGCGTCTGCACCGCCACCCTCTCCTCCCAGCTGCGCAAGCGCGGCCTGAACAACGTCAGCATCGACGGCCTCACTTCCACGCGTCCGGACCGGCGGATCGTGGGCCTGGCCCGGACCCTGCGCTACGTGCCCAACCGCGAGGACCTCTTCAAGACCCACGGCGGCGGCTTCAACGCCCAGAAGAAGGCCATCGATTCAGTCAACGAGGGCGAGATCCTGGTGATGGAGGCGCGCGGCGAAAAGGGCACGGGCACCATCGGCGACATCCTGGCCCTCCGCGCCCAGGTCCGCGGCGCCGCGGCCGTCATCACCGACGGCGGTGTCCGGGACTTCTCCGCGGTGGCCGCGATGGACATGCCCACCTACTACGCCAACCCGCACCCCGCTGTGCTGGGGCGCCGGCACATCCCGTGGGACACGGACATCACGATCGCCTGCGGCGGCACCACCGTGCAGCCCGGGGACATCATCGTGGCCGACGCGGACGGCATCCTGGTGATCCCGCCGTCGCTGGCCGAGGAGCTCGCGGACGACTCCATCGCCCAGGAGCGCGAGGAAGTCTTCATCGCCGAGATGGTGCAGCAGGGCCACAGCGTGGACGGACTCTACCCGCTCAACACCGAATGGCGGGCACGCTACGAGAACTGGGAAGCGGGCAAAGCCAATGAATGACACAGCGCCTGCCCTAGGCACCAACACCGCAACGCGCACCGCAACGCACACCGCCAGCAAGTCCGAGCAGGCCTATGCGGCCGTCAAGGCCCGGATCGTGGACGGGAGCTACTCCCCCGGCTACCGGCTGGTGCTGGCGAAGATCGCCGATGACCTGGGTGTCAGTGTGGTGCCGGTCCGCGAGGCCATCCGCCGGCTCGAAGCCGAAGGCCTGGTGAAATTCGAGCGGAACGTCGGCGCCACCGTCGCCGGGATCGACCCCACCGAGTACCTCTACACGATGCAGACCCTCAGCATCGTCGAGGGCGCCGCCACGGCCCTGTCCGCTCCCCTGATCGGGCCGGCCGACGTGGCCCGGGCCCGGGCCGTCAACGCCGAGATGCGCGAATGCCTGGAGCACTTCGACCCCGTCCGGTTCACCCGGCTGAACCAGGACTTCCACAGCATCCTGTTCGAGCACTGCCCCAACCCGCACATCCTGGACCTGGTCCACCGGGGCTGGAACCGGCTGGCGTCGCTGCGGTCCTCCACGTTCCGCTTCGTCCCCCGCCGCGCCCACGAATCGGTGGACGAACACGAGGCACTGCTCCGGCTCATCGAGACCGGCGCCGACGCCGACGTGATCGAAAAAGCCGCCCGCCTGCACCGTTCCGCCACCCTGGACGCCTACCTCGCCCAAAGCAACGCGGGGTCAGTCAGCGCCCATTAGAGCTCCCCGCAGGGGCCGAAAGTGCCCCCGCGTTGCATGAATCAGCGTTGCCATCTCAGTAAGGAAAACAATGACGTTCACTGCCTCTGAAACCACCACCCACTACATTCCGCAGGACCTGACCACCCACATCCAGCACTACATCAACGGCGAATTCGTTGATTCCGTCAGCGGCAAGACCTTCGATGTGCTCGACCCGGTGTCCAACACCAACTACGCCACCGCCGCCGCGGGCCAGAAAGAGGACATCGACCTCGCCGTCGCCGCCGCCCGCAAGGCCTTCACCACCGGCCCGTGGCCGAAGATGAAGCCGCGCGAACGCGCCCGCATCCTGAACAAAATCGCCGACGCCGTCGAAGCCCAGGAGGCACGTCTCGCCGAGCTCGAGACCTTCGACACCGGCCTGCCCATCACCCAGGCCAAGGGCCAGGCCCTGCGCGCGGCAGAGAACTTCCGGTTCTTCGCGGACCTCATCGTGGCCCAGTTCGACGACGCCATGAAGGTCCCCGGCGCGCAGATCAACTACGTCAACCGCAAGCCGATCGGCGTCGCCGGCCTCATCACACCCTGGAACACCCCGTTCATGCTGGAGTCCTGGAAGCTGGCCCCCGCGCTGGCCACCGGCAACACCGTGGTCCTCAAGCCCGCCGAGTTCACCCCGCTGTCCGCCTCGCTCTGGGCGCAGATCTTCAAGGACGCCGGCCTGCCCGACGGGGTCTTCAACCTGGTCAACGGCCTCGGCGAGGAAGCCGGTGACGCCCTCGTCAAACACCCGGACGTTCCCCTGATCTCCTTCACCGGCGAAACCACCACCGGCCAGACCATCTTCCGCAACGCCGCGGAGAACCTCAAGGGCCTGTCCATGGAGCTCGGCGGCAAATCACCGTGCGTCGTGTTCGCCGACGCGGACCTCGACGCCGCGATCGACTCGGCCCTGTTCGGTGTCTTCTCGCTCAACGGCGAACGCTGCACCGCCGGCTCCCGGATCCTGGTGGAACGCGCCGTGTACGCGGAATTCTGCGACAAGTACGCCGCGCGGGCGAAGAACATCGTGGTCGGTGACCCGCACGACCCGAAGACCGAGGTCGGCGCCCTGGTCCACCCGGAGCACTACGCCAAGGTGGCCTCCTACGTGGAGATCGGCAAGGCCGAGGGCCGGCTGCTCGCCGGCGGCGGCCGCCCGGAGCACCTCCCGGAGGGCAACTACATCGCGCCCACCGTCTTCGCCGACGTCGCCCCCGATGCGCGGATCTTCCAGGAGGAGATCTTCGGCCCCGTCGTGGCCATCACCCCGTTCGACAGCGACGAGGAAGCCCTGGCCCTGGCGAACAACACGAAGTACGGCCTGGCCGCCTACATCTGGACCCAGAACCTCACCCGGGCTCACAACTTCTCGCAGAACGTCGAGGCCGGCATGGTCTGGCTCAACAGCCACAACGTCCGCGACCTCCGCACCCCGTTCGGCGGGGTCAAGTCCTCCGGCCTGGGCCACGAGGGCGGCTACCGCTCGATCGATTTCTACACCGACCAGCAGGCCGTGCACATCACCCTCGGCACGGTTCATACTCCCAAATTCGGCGCCACCCCTAAAGCTGGCGCCTAGGCGACGCAGCCGCGCAAGCCGGCCAGCCGTCGTCGTACCTCAACCACCGCCCCCTCCTCAACGAAGAGAGAACACCATGAGCAACATCATCCCCAAGCCCTCGGTCCCCGCCCCGGACATTGTCCGCTGCGCCTACATGGAGATCGTGGTCACGGACCTCGCCAAGTCCCGCGAGTTCTACGTTGACCTCCTCGGCCTCCACATCACCGAGGAAGACGAGAACAACATCTACCTGCGCTCCCTGGAGGAGTTCATCCACCACAACCTGGTGCTGCGCAAGGGACCCATCGCAGCGGTGGCCGCGTTCGCCTACCGGGTGAAGTCCCCCGCCGAGGTCGACGCCGCCGAGGCCTACTACAAGGAACTCGGCTGCCGCACCGAACGCCGCAAGGACGGCTTCACCAAGGGCATCGGCGATTCCGTCCGCGTCGAGGACCCGCTGGGCTTCCCCTACGAGTTCTTCTACGACGTGGAGCACGTCGAACGCCTCACGCAGCGTTACGACCTGTACTCCGCCGGCGAACTGGTGCGGCTGGACCACTTCAACCAGGTCACCCCGGACGTCCCGCGCGGACGGAAGTACCTCGAGGACCTCGGCTTCCGGGTCTCGGAGGATATCCAGGATTCCGACGGCGTCTCCTACGCCGTGTGGATGCACCGCAAGCAGACCGTGCACGACACCGCCCTGACCGGCGGCAACGGCCCGCGCATGCACCACGTCGCGTTCGCCACCCACGAGAAGCACAACATCATCCAGATCTGCGACAAGATGGGCGCCCTGCGCATCTCGGACCGGATCGAACGCGGCCCCGGCCGGCACGGTGTGTCCAACGCCTTCTACCTCTACATCCTCGATCCGGACGGCCACCGGGTGGAGATCTACACGCAGGACTACTACACCGGCGACCCGGACAACCCCACCATCACCTGGGACGTGCACGACAACCAGCGCCGCGACTGGTGGGGCAACCCCGTGGTCCCGTCCTGGTACACCGAGGCCTCCTTGGTCCTGGACCTCGACGGGAACCCGCAGCCCGTCGTCGTCCGCGAGGACAAAAGCGAAATGGCCGTGACCGTCGGCGCGGACGGGTTCTCCTACACCCGCAAGGACCCTGAGAGTGCGGCCGAGGGGTTCAAGCTCGGGGCGCAGCTGTAGCCATGCTGGATGCCAAGACGATTGAGGCCATCGCCGATGAGCTGCTGGAGGCCGGCCGGACCCGGACTCCGGTCCCGCTGCTGACCGCCCGCTATCCGGGGATGACGGTCGAGGACTCCTACGCCGTCCAGCAGCTGTGGCGGCGCCGCAATGAGGAGGCGGGTCGGAAGCTGGTGGGCCGCAAGATCGGCCTCACCTCCAAGGCCATGCAGGCCGCCACCGGCATCACCGAGCCGGACTACGGCGCCATTTTCGATGACATGGTGCTGGAGACGGGCTGCTCCGTGGCATGGGACCAGTACAGCCATCCGCGGGTGGAGGTGGAGCTGGCGTTTGTGCTGAAGAAGGACCTCGGCGGCCCGGGCTGCACCATCTTCAACGTCCTGAACGCCACGGACTACGTCATTCCGGCCCTGGAGATCCTGGACTCCCGGATCGAAATGGAGGGCCGGACCATCGTGGACACCATCTCGGACAATGCCGCGATGGGGGCCATGGTGATCGGCGGCAACCCGGTCCGCCCGGATGCCGTGGACCTGCGCTGGGTCTCGGCCATCCTCTACAAGAACCAGACCGTGGAGGAAACCGGCGTCGCCGCCGGGGTCCTGGACCACCCCGCCAACGGCGTCCACTGGCTGGCCAACAAGATCGCCGCCCACGGGGACGGAATGAAGGCCGGGGACATCATCCTCGCCGGCTCCTTCACCCGGCCTATGTGGGTGTACAAGGGTGATACCGTCCACGCTGACTACGGACCGCTGGGAGTTGTCACATGCCGATTCGAGTAGAACCCTCCCCCACGTTCCGGGATGCCCTGCGCAATCAAACCGGCGCTGCCGGTCGCCCGTTGGCCGGGATGTGGGTCTGCTCCGGCAGCCCCCTGGTGGCCGAGCTCTGCGCCGGCTCCGGCCTGGACTGGCTGCTGGTGGACGCCGAGCACAGCCCCAACGGACTCGAGTCCATCCTGGCCCAGCTGCAGGCCATCAACGGCTACCCGGTCCAGGTTTTGGTGAGGCCGCCCGTGAATGACACCGTGGTGATCAAGCAGTACCTGGACCTGGGTGTACAGAACCTGCTGATCCCCATGGTGAATTCGGCGGCCGAGGCGGAGGCCGCCGTGGCCGCCACCCGCTATCCGCCGCACGGTGTGCGCGGCGTCGGTTCAGCTCTGGCCCGCGCGGCACGCTGGAACCGGGTGCCCGGCTACCTCGCCCGCGCCTCCGAGACCATCAGCGTCACCGTCCAGATCGAGTCCGAGGCCGCGGTCGCCGTCGTGGAGAACATCCTGGCGGTGGACGGCGTGGACGGCATCTTCCTGGGGCCCTCGGACCTCGCCGCCTCCATGGGGCTGCTGGGCCAGCAGGAACATCCCCGGGTGCGCGCCGCCGTCGAACATTGCCTGGCCGCGGCCACTGCGGCCGGCAAACCCGCCGGGGTGAACGCCTTCAACCCCGACACCGCCCACCACTACCTGGCCGCAGGCGCAGCGTTTATCCTGGTGGGCGCCGACGTGGCGCTGCTGGCCCGCGGCTCCGAGGCACTCGCCGCGGACTTCATCCGGCCCGACGGCGGCGACACCCCCGCGAGCTACTGACCCGCCCCTGCACCCATCTGACGCAAGTGGCCGCCATGGGACCTCTCATAGCGGCCACTCGTGTCAATCCGGTGGCCGGGGCCCCGGGTAGCGGCCGTTTGCGTCCATCCGGTGAGGCCTACGCGGCCTGCCGGGATGTCCATTCGTGCTCGAGGATGGCGTACACGACTTCCGTGGCCCACTGACCCTTGTAATGCCACTTGTCCACCTGGGTGGATTCCAACCGCATGCCAAGGCGTTCGCACAGCGCCGCGGAGGCTGTGTTCAGGGCATCGAGCTTGGCCCCGATCCGGTGGAAGCGGAGCTCCCCGAAGCCCAGCTGCAGCAGTGCCCCGGCGGCCTCGGTAGCGATGCCCTTGCCGCGGGCTTCCGGGGCGAGGCTCCAGCCGATCTCGGCCTGGCCGCAGCCCGGCAGCCACTTCAGCACCACCTCGCCGAGCAGGCCGGGTGAATCCGCGGCCTCGATGGCCAGGCAGATCCAGTCGCCCTCCTTCTCGAAGACGAAGTTGGCGTACTTGCCCACGGACTCCATGGACTTGGTGTAGCTCTTCGCCTCCCCGGGCAGGAACCGGGCCGTCTCGGGCAGCGAGTGGTAGGCGTGGTACGCGTCCAGATCCCCGGCCACGAAACGGCGCAGCACCAGCCGTTCGGTGCGGATGGGCAGCGGGAGGGGCTTGGGTTCCGTCATGCCCCCAACGCTACCCATCGACTGCTCCGTAGGCGCCCTTATGAGCCCCCAAAACGGCAGTTACGGAGCAACCGATGCGAGAGGCACCCATCGACTGCTCCGTAGGCGCCCTTTGAGGCTGGCCACTTCGCAGGCGTGACCGTGTTCCTGTGTGGGAGACTCGTCCGGTGATTACCGAACACGCACTATTGCCTGTCATCCCCGGTCGGGAACATGACTTCGAGCTGGCGTTTAACGAGGCGCGGCCCATTATTGCCTCGATGGCTGGCTTCCGGAATTTGTCGTTGTCGCGTTCAATCGAGTCCCCGAACACCTACCTGCTGCTCGTCGAGTGGGAACGGCTCGAAGACCATACCGTTGGGTTCCGGCAGTCCGAGCAATACGCGAAGTGGCGCGCCTTACTGCACCACTTCTACGATCCCTTTCCCGTCGTGGAGCACTACCAGACCGTCCTCTAGGCGTCCCAGGCCACGGATCGGGGACCTCGCTCCGGTGGGTCCACGAGGTACTTTCCCATCGACTGCTCCGCAGGTGCCCTTTTGAGCCGCCAAAAGGGCCGCTACGGAGCAACCGATGGGCTGCTGACGACGGCGGCCGTGGCCTCGGCGATCGCCCTCTCCTCGTCCGTGGGCACCACGAGCACCGGGATGGCCGAGGACGCCGACGAGATCACGCGGGGCTCCTTGGACCGCTCACGGTTTAAGCCGGCGTCGAGCTGCACACCCAGGGCACCCAGCCGCTCCGCCACCAGGGCCCGGAACTGGTGCGAGTTCTCCCCGATCCCGGCCGTGAAGACGAGGGCCTTCGCCCCGCCGACGGCCACGTGGTAGCCGCCGATGTACTTCGCGAGCCGGTAGGAGGCGACGGCGAGTGCCATGGCCGCCCGGGCGTCGCCGGCTTCCGCGGCCTCCACCACGGAGCGCATGTCGTTGTTGCCGGCCAGGCCCTTGAGCCCGGACTGGCGGTTGAGCATGGCGTCGAGGTCCTCCGGGGACCAGCCGGCCCGGCCGAGGAAGACGAGGATGGACGGGTCCAGGTCCCCGGAGCGGGTGCCCATCACGAGGCCCTCCAGCGGGGTGAAGCCCATAGAGGTGTCCACGGACTGGCCACCGCGGATCGCCGTGACCGAGGCCCCGTTGCCGAGGTGGGCGATGACGGCGTCGAACTCGTCCAGCGGGACATCCAGCAGCGCCGCGGCCCGGTTTGCGACGTATTCATGCGAGGTGCCGTGGAAGCCGTAGCGGCGGATCCCGTGGTTGGCGTAGAGCTCCTCCGGCACCGCGTAGCGCCAGGCGTGCTCCGGCAGGGTGCGGTGGAAGGCGGTGTCGAACACGGCGACCTGCGGCATGTCCGGCCACTTCTTCGAGATCGCGCGGATGCCGAGCACGTTCGCCGGGTTGTGCAGGGGCGCCAGCGGGTTGAGCCTCTCGATGGCGCGGGTGATCTCGTTGTTGATCAGGACCGGCTCGGCGAAGCGCTCCCCGCCGTGCACCACCCGGTGTCCCACGGCGTCGAGCACCCGGTCGCCCAGGGCAGCGTGGATCTCGGCGTCGACCTGCTCCAGCGCCTCAGCGTGGTCGCGGGGGCCCTCGATCTCGCCGTCGCCCCCGCCGCCGGTGCCCATGCCGATCTTCTCGACCAGCCCCTCGGCGAGCACACTGCCGGCCTCGACGTCGCGGACCTGATACTTGAGCGAGGACGAGCCTGAGTTGATAACGAGCACGAGCATGGGGCCTCCTACGCCTTGGCTTCTGCGCTGACCCCTAAGGGCGCGTCGGGACGGGCAACACGGCGGAGCCTGGCGGAGCACTCCAGTGGAACCACTATAAATCGCCGGACTATCTCTAGCCGGACGGGCGAGGGCGCCACTCCGTTGCGTAAGCCGCGGCAGGCGCTTAGAGTCGGCGGAGCAACTGGACCACTCACGAAGGGACTTCCATGACCGACGACGCAACCCAGCCAGACAGCACCCAGCCCGAGGGCACCGAGCCAACCAGCACCGAGCCGGACAGCACGGACAGCGGTTCCGGCAAGCAGGATCCCACCGGCGTCGAAGGCGCGAACCCCGCCCTGGATGACACCGGGGACCTCAAGGCCGCCGAGACCGGAGAAGCCCCCGAGCCCCCCGAGAACCTGGAGGACCTGGACCTCACACCGACGGGCCTGGCCGGCGAGCCCGCCAGCCAGCAAGACCCCGACAGCACTGCGGATCCGGAAAACACTGACTAGGATCCCGCTGACTAAGCCAGGGCAGCCGCGGGTGCCGGCTTGGCGGCGGGCTCCGCGGACTGCGCCTGGATGGCCGTGATGGCCACCGTGTTGACGATGTCCTCCACGGTGCAGCCGCGCGAGAGGTCGTTGACCGGCTTGCGCAGGCCCTGCAGCACCGGCCCGACGGCGACCGCCCCGGAGGACTGCTGGACCGCCTTGTAGGTGTTGTTGCCGGTGTTGAGGTCGGGGAAAATGAAGACGGTCGCCTGCCCGGCCACGGACGAGCCCGGCATTTTCGACTCGGCGATGGCGGCGTCGACGGCGGCGTCGTACTGGATGGGCCCTTCCACGGCGAGGTCCGGGCGGCGTTCGCGCACCAGCTCGGTGGCCTGGCGGACCGCGTTCACGGCCTCGCCGGCGCCCGAGCCGCCGGTGGAGTAGGACAGCATGGCAATCCGCGGCTCCACGCCGAACTGGGCCGCGGTTTCCGCCGAGGCCACCGCGATGTCCGCGAGCTGCTCCACGTTGGGCTCAGGATTCACGGCACAGTCGCCGTAGACCAGCACGCGGTCCGGCATCAGCATCAGGAACACGGACGAGACGATCTTGACGCCGTCGCGCGTTTTAACGAACTCCAGCGCCGGCCGGATGGTGTGCGCGGTGGTGTGAGCAGCGCCGGAGACCATCCCGTCCACCACGCCCAGCTGGACCATCATGGTGCCGAAGTAGCTCCCATCCAGCATGACCTCGAGGGCCTTGGCCAGGTCCACTCCCTTGTGCGCCCGCAGCTCCGCGTATTTCTCCGCGAACCCCTGGCGCAGCTCCGAGGTGGCCGGATCGATGATGTGGATGCCGGAGAGGTCGATGCCCTGGGTGGAGGCGAGCTCGCGGACGTCGGATTCGCGGCCCAGCACGGTCAGCTCGCAGACGTCGCGGCGGTGCAGGATTTCCGCGGCCCGCAGGATGCGAACATCCGTGCCCTCCGGCAGCACGATGTGGCGGCGCTCGGTGCGGGCCCGCTCGATCAGGTCGTGCAGGAAACGCAGCGGCGTCATCCGCTCCAGCCGCGGCAGGTGCAGGCGCTCCAGCAGCTCCGCCTCGTCCACCCGGCGGGCCCAAAGGCCCAGGGCGGAGGCCACCTTGCGGCGGTGCCCGGACCAGATCTCGCTGCGTACCTCGGAGACGCGCTTGGCGGTCACATAGGTATCGTCCGGGGCGGCGAAGATCGGGAACGGGGCCTGCGCCAGCAACGAGTAGATGGTGGGGTCCGGGGCCAGGCCGCCGCTGAGGATCAGGGCGGAGGGCACCGGGAACTCCGGCGAGAACGAGGATGCCAGGCAGGCGACCAGCACGTCGGCGCGGTCACCGGGCACGATCACCAGCGCGCCGTCGTCGAGCACGTGCAGGAAGTTGGCCACGCTCATGGCCGCAACCTTCACCGACCGGACGTCGCGTTCCAGGTCCGCCAGGCCGGCCACCTGGCCGATCCCCAGGGCGGCGGCGACCTCGCCGGTGGTGGGCCGGGCGATCTCCTCCAGCTCGGGCAGGACGTACACGGGACGGCCGGAGGCGCCGGGGCGGACCTCGGCGGCGATGGCCTCCAGGTCCTCCGGGTCGGCGCGGTTGACGATGATGGCCAGCAGTGCGCACCGTTCGGCGACGAGTTCCTTGCGTGCCACCTCGACGGCGTCGACGGTCTCCGCGACGGTGCGGCCCTTCGCGCCGACGACGGCGACGACCGGGGCGGCGAGGTTGTTGGCGAGCCGGGCGTTGAGGTCGAACTCGACGGCGGCGTCCTGGCCGGTCAGGTCGGTCCCCTCCACGATCACAACGTCGCAGTGCCGGGCCATCTCGGCGAAGATCTCCACGCAGCGCGAATCGATCTCCTCGCGCTTGCCCTCGGCGAGCAGGCTGCGGACCTCGGGGAAGGTCAGCCCGCCGCGGCAGCGCTCGTCCTCGAGGTTGAACCGGGCCTTCATCAGCGCCACCATGGGATCCGAGGCGGCGTCGTGGCCGTTGACCACGGGTTTGAAGAAGCCGATCCGGTCCGCGTGCCGGTGCAGGGTGTCAGCCAGCCCCAGGGCTATAAGCGACTTCCCGGAGCCCGGGGTGGTCGCGCTGACGTAGATTCCTTTGGCCATGGTTCGCCCTTTGCTGTGAAGTGGTGCTTCTCCCCTCCCAGCCTACTTTCTCTTGCCCGGGAGCCGGGTGCCCGGTGGCGTTTCGTAAGGTTCCCGGCGTGGCTTCCGGCCGTTTTCGGGGTGCCCAACTGTGCCCGCCGACAGCTTCATACGCCCGCCAGCTCTTGACAGAAGGCCCCCGAATGGGATTACCTAATGAACATTCGGTAAATAAAGCTGGAGGCAATGACGCATGGCTGAACTGACGATTTCCGGTATCACCCACCCCATCCTTAAAGACGACTACGCCTCGGAGTGGATGGGTATCGAGGTTGTGGCACTGGACGACGGACATGCCACCATCCGCATGACGCTCCGCCAGGAAATGCTCAATGGATTCGGCATGGCCCACGGCGGAATGATCTTCGCCTTCGGCGACACCGCCTTCGCGCTGGCCTGCAACCAGACCAACCCGACCCCGGCCGACGACGGCAACATCACCGTGGCGTCCGGCGTCGACATCAACTTCCTCAAGCCGGCTTTCCGCGGGCAGGTGCTGACCGCCGTCGCCAACCGCCGCGCCAGCACCGGCCGCAGCGGCCTCTACGACATCCAGATCTACGCCGCCGATCCCGTCGCTGGCGCGCCTGCAGGCACCACGACGGCGGCACCCGCCGGTACGGCCCACGCCGCCACGGTCCCGGGCGAGCTCCCCACCGACATCCTCCCGGGCGAACTCGTCGCCGAGTTCCGCGGCCGCAGCCGCACCATCTCCAAGAAATAGAAACAGGGAACCTCAGATGACCCAAGAAACCGTCGCACCCACCAGTGATGCTGTCCTGGACCGCGAAGAAACCATCTCCCGCGACGAGCTCGAGGCCTTGCAGCTCAGCCGCCTGCAGCACACCGTGGCCTACGCCTACGACCGTGTCCCCCTGTACAAGCGCAAGTTCGACGAGGCCGGTGTCCACCCCACGGACCTCCGCGAGCTCTCCGACCTGGGCAAGTTCCCCTTCACCACCAAGGAAGACCTCCGTCTGGAGTACCCCTTCGGCATGTTCGCCGTCCCGCAGCACGAGGTGGCCCGCATCCACGCCAGCTCCGGCACCACCGGCCGCGCCACCGTCGTCGGCTACACCAAGAAGGACCTCGCCGACTGGGCCAAGCTCGTGGCCCGCTCGCTGCGCGCCTCCGGCGTCCGTCCCGGCATGAAGGTTCACAACGCCTACGGCTACGGCCTGTTCACCGGCGGCATGGGCGCCCACGCCGGCGCCGAGGCCCTTGGCTGCACGGTCATCCCGATCTCGGGCGGCCAGACCGAACGCCAGATCACGCTCATCCAGGACTTCAAACCCGACGCGATCCTGGCCACCCCGACCTACCTGCTGACCATCGCCGACGCGATGATGAAGCAGGGCATCGACCCGGCCTCCACCTCGCTCAAGTACGCCGTGCTCGGTGCCGAGCCGTGGACCGAGGAGATGCGCCACGAGCTCGAAGTGACCATGAACATCAAGGCCTGTGACATCTACGGGCTCTCCGAGGTCATGGGCCCGGGCGTCGCCGGCGAAGCCGTGGAAACCCAGGACGGCAGCCACATCTGGGAGGACCACTTCCGCCCCGAAATCATCGACGCCTTCGACCCCTCCGTGGTCCTGGACGACGGCGCACACGGCGAGCTGGTCTTCACCTCACTCACCAAGGAAGCGCTGCCGATCATCCGGTACCGCACCAAGGACCTGACCCGGCTGCTGCCCGGCACCGCCCGCCCCGCGCACCGCCGCATGGGCCGCATCACCGGCCGCAGCGACGACATGATCATCCTGCGCGGCGTGAACCTGTTCCCCTCGCAGATCGAGGAAATCGCGCTGCGGATCCCCGAGCTGAGCCCGCACTTCCAGCTCGAGCTCACCCGCCCGGAGGGCCAGCGGATGGACCAGCTGACCGTCAGGATCGAACGCCGCGAGTCCGTCACGGTCGAGGGTGTCGCCTCCGCCGCCAAGGTCCTGCAGCAGCAGATCAAGATCCACGTCGGGTCCTCCTGCGCCGTCGACGTCGTCGAGCCCGGCTCCCTGGAGCGGTCCAACGGCAAGCTCCGCCGGATCTACGACATGCGTCCCAAGGCCTGACCACATCATGTCCAGCCTGCCGGGCCGGCCCAGCGCGGCCGCCCCGGCGGGCTGACTGATCTCCCGATCGTGAGAAACTAGCGAGTATGCCCACAACAGCAGCCAGCACCAAACGCGGCCGACCCGGTTACGACCAGCAGTCGGTTCTCGTGATCGCTGTCGACGTCTTCAACCGCCATGGCTACGACGCCACGTCCATGGGCATCCTCGCTGAAAACCTGGGCATCTCGAAGTCAGCCATCTACCACCATGTGCCGTCCAAGGGCGATCTTCTGAAGCTCGCTCTGGACCACGCGCTGGGCGGCCTTGAGGCGATCCTGGACCAGCCGCAGGCCCAGACCGGCTCGGCCGAGGCCCGGCTGGAGTTCGTCCTTCGCGAGACCATCTCGGTGCTGGTGGAGCGGCTCCCGTTCGTCACCCTGCTGCTGCGGCTGCGCGGCAACACCGAGATCGAACGTGACGCGATGGAACGCCGGCGCACCTTCGACCACAAGGTCGCGGCCCTGATTTCCGCCGCCCGCGACGAGGGTTCGCTCCGCCAGGACATCGACCCCCGCACCGTCACCCGGCTGCTCTTCGGCACCATCAACTCCATCGTCGAGTGGTACAAACCCGGCGGTTCCCTCTCCCCCGAGAAACTGGCCGACGACGTCATCACCATGGCCTTCCACGGCCTCCACGTCCCCCGCTAGTCCATGGTGCGGGACTCCGACGCCGAGAAATCTAATAAAGTCTCCCGACGTCGCCTATCGGGTTCCGGAGCTTGGGCTAGGCAAACAGTACCGTGGACATCGTGATCACATTTCGACGCTGGGCAAGAATGCATTCCTACGTTCTCTGGACCATGGTTAAGCGCACCAGATGGATACTTGTCAGCATGGCCGCCGCTGTCATTGGACTCATAGATCTTGTCGTTCCCGCCCCCAAAGTGCTCATATACGCAACAGCAGTTCTAGCCAGCTATCTACTTGTTCTGGAAATTATTGAGCACCGTCGGCGGTTCAGGTCGACCCGGTTTGAACGCCGCGAAAGTGATTCCTTTTTTGACGTTCGGCAGAGTCTGAAACTCGACGGACGCTTCCGTGTCTTTGATTACGTGAATGGAACCTTCATCCACGATAGCCACGTCAGTCGACTCGTCAGGGAGCGCCAAATTCATGCCCGACTCTTGCGCGAAAGCACGTTTGTGGCGCCCTCAGAGTTCAAGAAGTTGGGTGATCTCTACCTGCAGAAGTATCTGGACGAGGCACGCAATGACAAGCGTGTCGTATGGAATGACCCGGTCTTGGGCTGGGGGACCGATCCCAGGCAGGGCGAAAGCGGTTCCGGAATTCAAGAAGTAGAGATGGTAGCTGGGACCTTTTACCAACGCCTCCGCACGGACGATTTTGCGTTGAACGACGTAATGCAAAACGGGGCACCACGTTCCGAATTTGGGCGGCAACTGTTCATCAACAAACGGGGCCACCTCCGAGACTTTGGCTCGTCGTGGCTACTAAACGCGATTGGCACCTCCACGCTGGCTTTCACGAAGGACGGCAAGCTGGTTCTGGTCGAGCAGTCCAGAAGGAATGCAAGGAGCCAAGGACTATTTGCCCCCAGCGGGTCAGGATCTCTGGAGCCGAAGGATTTTGAGGGGTCAGATGTCGTTGAATTGGGTGAACTGGCTGCGTCCGGAGCCACCCGAGAGCTCTCCGAGGAAACTGGCATCCTGCCTCAGGAGGTGGCTGCCACAGTCTTCTTGGGCTTCGGAAGGTGGCTCGATAAGTCGGCCTGCCCTGAGCTTTTTAGCTTGACGCTTCTGTCAATCGATTCGGACGAGCTGGCACGGCGACCGATACCTGCGGCCGACCGTACGCTTGTCGAAGGCCGCCCTTTGTGCCGCCTCATTGGTGACCCAATGCACTGGGACCCCAATATGCCAGAAGACATGCTGCCGGAGAACTTCAGGGGTCGCTTGTCAGTTCCGCTGGCGGCCGCCCTATCCCTGTTGGCCCTCGCGGCAAAAAAGCGTGATCCACTATTTGCGTTTGACCAGTGGACTTCAGCGGCCTAGCGACCATTGACGGCGCCTGGTGCCGGGGCCACGCTGTGAGGATGGCCACCAGACTCTCCAAGGTGCTCATGGGCACCTTCCCCCAGCTGCGGTTCGAACCCACCGCCAAGAGGGTCCGTGCGAGCCTCAACGGGACCGCCGTCGTCGACACCCAGCACGCCTGGCTGGTCTGGGAACCGCGGCGGATCACCCCTGTCTTTGCCGTGCCGGGGAGGGAACTGCTGGCCCGGCTCGCTGCACCGGCCCTGCCCGCGGCTTCGGCCGAGGAGCACCCCTTCGCCCTTCGGCAAGGCGCGGCCCCCATTTCGCTGGACCCCACCACGGCGTTTGGCAATCACACCATCACCGGCGAGGAGTTCGACGTCGTAACGGCAGCGGCGACGGCTCCCCGGGCCGCTTTCCGGCCCGGGGACCCCGACCTGGCCGGCTACATCGTGCTCGATTTCGCCGCCTTCGACTGGCGCGAGGACGACGAGGAAATCATCGGCCACCCGCGGGATCCGTTCCACCGCGTGGACATCCGCGCGTCGTCTGTGGACGTCGAGGTGGCGCTCGACGGCGTGACGCTGGCCCGCACGAACGGCGCGCAGCTGCTCTACGAGACGATGCTCCCGCTGCGCTACTACATCCCGCCCGCGGACGTGCGGCTGGACCTGCTGGAGGAAAGTCCGAAGCGGACGGTCTGCCCGTACAAGGGCCAGGCCCGCTACTGGAGCTTCCCGGGCTCCGCGCAGGGCAGGAACCTGGCGTGGAGCTATGACCGGCGGTACCTCGACGCCGCCCAGATCCACGGGCTCATCAGTTTCTTCAATGAGCGCGTGGACCTGACGGTCGAGGGCGTGCTCCAGCCCCGCCCGGTGTCGCCGTGGTCCCGCCCGGTGACGCCGTGGTCCCGCCCCAGCGGTCCGGCACTTTGACAGCCGGGCTCGGGGCCGGCGGTGGCCAGCCCCGGAGCACCCAGCAGCACCCGCAGCACGGAAAAGCGCCCCGACAGAAGCCGGGGCGCTGTTCCTTGGGGCGCGACTGCCGGTTAGAGCTGGTAATCCACCGGCGAGGTGATGTTCTCGTGGACGCAGAGGATGTTGTGCTCGGTGTCCATGAACCAGGCGCACTTCTCGGAATCTGTTGTACAGATGTGGTTCTCTGTCTTGAGATCCGGCTCGTCGTAGTCCTGGAACTGGACGCCCTTGGCTTCCATCTCCCGGACGGTCCGCTCGATCTCGGAGACTTCAAAACTCAGGGTGGTGTGCTCGGAATGCTTTCCGTCCCTGACGGGCATCAACTGCAGCATGGGGCCGCCGTCGCTGCCATATAGTTCGCTTCCGTCGTCTGCCTTGCCGCGGAGCGGGAGGCCCAGGGTTTCCGCATAGAAGCGGTGGGCGCGCTCGACATCATCGACCGGCAGGACTGTTGTGGCTTTGTTCAAAACTAGGGTCATTTCGCCACCTCCTACGTTGAAAATTTTACGCCGGAGCGGGGCGGAAAGAGCCTGCAGATCCAAGCCCACAAGCGCCGGAAGCGCTTATTTCTCCACGAGGGTGAGGACGTCGTAGGTGGCCACGATTTCGTCGTTCTGGTTGGTCAGGACGGCGTCCCAGGCAACCTCGCCGTACTCGTCGGTCTCGCGCGGGGTGATCTTCTTGGCGGTCAGGGTGACCCGGATGGAATCGCCTGCGGCTACCGGAGTGATGAAGCGCAGGCTCTCCAGGCCGTAGTTCGCCAGCACGGGTCCCGGGGCGGGCTCCACGAACAGCCCGGCGCCCCAGGCCAGCAGCAGGTAGCCGTGCGCCACGATGCCGGGGAAGAACGGGTTGGCCTCGGCGGCCTCCTGGTTGGTGTGGGCGTAGAAGGTGTCGCCGGTGGTGTGGGCGAACTTCGTGATCTCGTCCAGGGTCACTTCGCGCAGCTCGGAGCGGATGGCGTCCCCGATGTGCAGGGTGCTCAGGTGCTTCCGGAACGGGTGCTGGCCTTCGGTCTCGACCGTGAAGTTGCGGTCGGCGCCGGTGTGCCAGACGCCCGTGACCGCGGTCAGCATGTTCGGCGAACCCTGGATGGCGGTGCGCTGCATGTGGTGCAGCACGGAGCGGATGCCGCCGAGCTCCTCGCCGCCGCCGGCGCGGCCCGGGCCGCCGTGGACCAGGTGCGGGACCGGGGAGCCGTGGCCGGTGGAGCTGCGGGCGTCCTCGCGGTTGAGCATGTGCACGCGGCCGTGGTGGGCGGCGATGCCGGTGACGAGTTCGCGGGCGACGTCGGGGTCATTGGTGCAGACCGAGGCGACGAGCGAGCCGCCACCGCGGGCGGCGAGGCGGACGGCGTCGGCCAGATCCGTGTAGCCGATCACCGAGGAGACCGGGCCGAAGGCTTCCAGCGAGTGGACCTCCTCGGCTTCCGGATCCGCCCAGCTCAGCAGCACCGGGGACATAAACGCGCCGTCGTCGACGACGCCGACCGTGCCGTCCGCGCTGGTGACCTCCGGCGAATCGAGGGTGCCGTAGGCGAGTTCGCCGCCGGCGTCGAGCATGGACTGGACGGCCGCGCGCACATCGGCGAGCTGCTCCAGGGACGCCAGGGCGCCCATGTTGACGCCCTCGGCGCGCGGGTCACCGAGGACAATACGTTCCTGGATCCGCTCCCCCACGGCGGTGATGACGTCCTGCACCAGCTCCTTCGGCACGATGGCCCGGCGGATCGAGGTGCACTTCTGGCCGGCCTTGGCGGTCATTTCGGTGACGAGGGACTTGATGAAGGCGTCGAACTCCGGGGTGCCCTTGACGGCGTCCGGGCCCAGGATCGAGGCGTTCAGGGAGTCGGTTTCCGAGGTGAAGCGGACCCCGCCCTTGACCACGTTGACGTGGGACTTGAGCGTGTTGGCGGTGGAGGCGGAGCCGGTGAAGGCCACGATGTCGCGGTAGTCGAGGTGGTCCAGCATGGTGCGGACCGAGCCGGAAATCAGCTGCAGCGAACCGTTGGGCAGGATGCCGGATTCGATGATCGCCTTGACGACGGCGGCGGTGACGTAGCCGGTGGGGGTGGCGGGCTTGACGATTGTGGGCACGCCGGCGATGAAGGCGGGGGCCAGCTTCTCGAGCATGCCCCACACCGGGAAGTTGAAGGCGTTGATCTGCACGGCGACGCCGGGGATGCGGGTGTAGATGTGCTCGCCGGCGAAGGAACCGTCCTTGGACAGCACCTCCATGGGCCCGTCCACGATCACCTGTGCGTTGGGGAGTTCGCGCCGGCCCTTGGAGCCGAAGGTGAAGAGCACGCCGATGCCGCCGTCGATGTCGACCATCGAGTCGATCTTGGTGGCGCCGGTCTGGGCGGAGAGTGCGTAGAACTCCTCGCGGCGGCCGTTCAGGTACTGCGCCAGCTCCTTGAGCTTGAGCGCGCGCTGGTGGAAGGTCAGCTTGCCGAGTTCCGCCTGGCCGGTGGTGCGTCCGTAATCCACGACGGCGGCGAGGTCGAGTCCCTCGGTGCTCACCTTGGCGAGGAGTTCACCGGTGCTGGCGTCCAGGACGGACGCGGCGCCGGCTGCGGAGCCGGCGGCGGGGGTCCACCAGGAATCCCGGATGTAGCTGGGAACGATCTCAACAGTGTCTACTGTGGGTTCCGGAGCAGTTGCAGTGGTGGTCATCGTTGACGGGTCCTTCCAACAGGGGCAAGATCAACACGGCCAGCATTACTGACCGTCCGTTCGGTAATATGTCTACAGTACATGAATGAGGCCTGCCGCACACTAGCTGCGGTAGCACTGACCCGCCGGAACCCCCGGATTTCCGGCCAAAGAGGAGACGTTATGACGCCCGAGCCGCGCAGTACCGAGCTGTGGAAGATCACCCTCGGCGAACTCGACGTGAAAATGGGCGTGAAGATCGTTGAGGAGTCCGTCGAACGGGTCGTCGCCACCATGCCGGTGGAGGGCAACCGGCAGTCCTTCGGGCTGCTGCACGGCGGCGCCTCGCTGGCGGTCGGGGAGGCGGTGGGCTCGTGGGCCGCGGTCATCCACGCCAGCACCATGGGCAAGACCGCCGTCGGCGTGGACGTCTCCGCCACCCACCACAAGTCCGCCCGCGAGGGGCTCATCACGATCATCGCCACCCCGATCCACCTCGGCAGCACCGTCACCGCCCACGAGGTGCTGATCAACAACGAGGCCGGCGAACGGCTCTGCACGCTGCGGATCACCAACCTGCTGCTGGACCGCAAGGGCTGAGAACGGCCGGAGGCTGCGGGTTCGGTCGGAAAATCCTGCCGGCTGCATCCAAACGGGCGCCCCGGCCGGTAGTAACGGTGTAAGCAAATCACCGCCCGGATCCGGGCAACTCAACGAGGAGTTTGAAATGCGCAAAACCGTTTATGCCGCCGGGGCCCTGTCCATGCTGGCGGCGCTCACCTTCGCCGCCCCTGCCCAGGCCGGCGGGAAGCACGACGGCGGCAGGCACCACAGCGACGATGCCCTCCTGTCCGTCCTGCACGGCGTCCCCGGCCTGACCGTGGATGTGTGGGTGGACGGCAAGCTCACCCTGGACGACTTCGAGCCCGGCACGCTCGCGGGCCCGCTGGAGCTCGAGGGCGGCAGCTACAAGATCGCCATCACGGCCGCCGACGCCACCAGCGCCGACAATCCGGTGATCGGCCCGGTCAAGGTCCACCTCAAGGAGGGCAGGAACTACACCGCCGTCGCGCACCTGGATGCCGACGGAGACCCCACCGCCACCCTGTTCAAGAACAGCACCCGGCCCAGTCCCGAGGGCGATGGCAAGCTGACCGTCCGGCATGTGGCGGCGGCGCCCGCCGTCGACGTCCTGGCCGGCGACACCGCGGTCATCGAGGACCTGGAGAACCCCGAGCAGGAAGTGCTGACGCTGGGGGCCGGAACGGTGTCCGCCTCGGTTGCGGCCGCCGGCACCACCGAGCCCCTGATCGGCCCGGCGGATGTTCCGGTCGAGGAGGGCAAGAACACGATTGTGTACGCCTGGGGCAGCCTGGAGGACGGCACCCTCGACGTGGCGGTCCAGGTGGTCGACTCGGCCAAGTGGCGCGGCCACGACCGCCACTGATCCGATAATGACGGCTGAGGCGCTGGCCCGGTCCTGACAAGCGCACCCGCCCAGCAGCGCATCCGGCAAGGGATGCGCTGCTGGGCTCACCTACACCCATCCTGCCCATAGCTGTAGGGCCGATGGACCCGGAAGGCCCCGCCCCGTGACTGTTAGCTTGGAAGTGCTGATTCACCCGACACCGCTGGGTAAAACCGGTTTCACCGGAAGGGATCCACCATGCTTTCAGACACTTCACTTCCCGTCATCAAGGCCACGCTGCCCGTCGTCGGCGAGCACATCGAGGAGATCGCCAAGCGCTTCTACAAACACATGTTCGAGGCGCGGCCGGACCTCCTGGATGGGCTCTTCAACCGGGGGAACCAGGCTGACGGCCGCCAGCAGCAGGCACTTGCCGGTTCCATCGCGGCGTTCGCCGGGCTGCTTGTGAACAACGTGGACCAGGTCCCGGACCACCTGCTGTCCCGGGTCGCCCACAAACACGTCTCGCTGGGGCTCAGCCCGGACCAGTACCAGATTGTCCACGACCATCTGATGTGGGCCATCGTGGATGTGCTGGGGGATGCCGTCACACCCGAGGTCGCCGCAGCCTGGGACGAGGTCTACTGGCTGATGGCGAACCTGCTCATCAATAAGGAACGCGGGCTGTACAACGCGGTGCACCTCACCCCGGCCACGATCTGGCGGACCTGGCGGGTGGCGGAGCGGATCCAGGAGTCGGACGACGTGGTCCGGTTCGTGGTGGAGCGGGTTGATGAGCGCGAGGTCAAGCCGTCCCTGCCGGGGCAGTACGTAACGATCAAGATGGTGATGCACGACGGCGTCCACCAGCCCCGGCAGTACAGCCTGACAAAGGCCGACGACGGTCAGCACCGCCAGTTCGCGGTGAAACGGGTCCACGGGCTCGGGACTCCCGACGGCGAGATGTCCAATCTGCTGCACAACGAGGTCCGGGTGGGCGACGAGGTGGTGCTCTCAGCGCCCTTCGGCGATGTGGTCATGGAGTACACGGACCGGCCCCTGGTCCTGGCCAGCGCGGGGATCGGGATCACCCCGATGGCCGGCATGCTCTCGCACCTCGTCAAGTCCGGCTCCCAGCGGCAGGTGATGCTGCTGCATGCGGATGACAGCGAGGAGTCCTTCCCGCTCCGGGGGCAGGTCCGGGAGGATCTGGGCGCCTTGCCGGACGGGTCGCTGAAGACATGGTTCCTGAATCCCACCGTGGGCGGCACAGCGTCCGGATCCGAGTTCTCCGGCTTCATGGATGTCGGCGCGGTGGATCTCCCCGACGACGCCGAGTACTACCTCTGCGGTCCCCTGCCGTTCCTGAAGTCCGTCCGGAGCGCGCTGGTGGCCGGCGGGGTTCCGGCGAAGGATATCCAGTACGAGGTGTTTGGCCCGGACCTCTGGCTGGCTGACTTCCAGTAGCGGGGATAGTTAGCGGCAGTGAGCGGGCCGCCCGGCGCCGTGCGGAAGCTGGATAGCTCCGCCGGCGCCGCGCGGCGGTAGTTAGCGGGTTGCGCGGCGCCGTGTGGCGGCCAGCAGGACACCGCCGAGCAGGATCGCGCCGCCGGCAAGTCCCGCCGCCGGCAGGAGCGAACCGGCACCGGTGTCCGGCAGTTCGCCGGAGGCGGCAGGCGGCTGGCTTGCGCCTGCTGGACGCACCGGGGTCGCGGGCTCCGCCGGTGTCACAGGCTCGGACGGCTCGACCGGCTCGACCGGCTCCACAGGCACAACCGGATCGACCGGCTCGACCGGCTCGGCCGGGACGACGACGGTGAAGTTCCGGACGACGGGCGGGCTGTCCACCGTGCCAGGGGATGTCTGGACGGCGCGGACAGTGAGCGGGCCGGTTGCGGCTCCCTCGACCGGAATGGTCCATGTGCCGTCCGCCGCGACGACTGCGGTGCCGGTGATGTCGCCCGTAAGTTTCACGGTAAGTCCGGGGGTACCGGTGCCGTCGATGCGGGTGGGTGTCTTCAGCACCGCTCCCTCGTCCGGTGACGAGATCACAGGTGCGTCCAGCTCGGTCACCTCGACGGCCAGGGAAACTGCGCCCGAGCGGCTGAATCCGTTCACCGTCTCCGCCGTGAACTTCAGCGGGCCGTTGCTCCCGGGTGCGGGGAAAGCCCAGTTGCCGTCGGCGTCGACCGGCACTTCCACCGTTTCCTGATCAGTGTCCGGGTCAGATTGCTTCGCAATGGTGATGCGGACTTTCGAGTCGGCGGCAACGGCCGACGCCGGAGCCGCCGGGACCCGGCCCGTGATGGGTTGGCCCGCCAGGACGGCCAGGCCTTCCGGCGCCGCGAGCTTGGGCTTGTTCAGGAACAGCTGTAGCTGCACGGCAGTGGGGATTTTGGTGAGGGCGTCCTCGAGGTTGGCGGCGATGGCAAAGTTCTCGCCGGACGTCTCCCCGGCCGAATGGGTGCCCACGGCGAAATTGCCGCTGATCCAGGGTCCGCCGGAGTCTCCTCCGCGGGACTGGACGTTCTTGGACAGGAAGCCGCGGAAGGCGCGCAGGTCCGCGGCTGCGGTGGTTCGTCCGCCCACCACGTAGATGCCGGTTTCCTCCACCTGGCCGCAGGACCAGCCCTCGGTCCGCCCGGAGCGGCACACCTCCTGGCCCTGGAACGGGGCAACCGTACCAATAATCTTCACCGCGGTGGCGCCGGGGTTCGCTGCGTTGGCCCAGGTGCTCGCGGCCGGCTGCAGGTTCACTCCGCCGTCGAGAGCCTCGATTACGGCAATGTCCGTGCCGACGTTGCCGGGGGCGTCTTCGGTTCCGGTGATCCAGGAATTGAGGGGCCCGCCGAACTGGCTGAAACCGAAGCTGCCGAGCGGGGCGAGCGTGCGGGGCAGGGGTGCCGCCCCGCCCGCCGTGGCGGAGGCCGGCGGCTCCAGCTCGGCGATCCGTGCCGTGCCGTCTTCGGCGCAGTGCCCTGCCGTCAGCACGACCGGAAGTCCCGCTGCGCTGAAGGCGCCAAATCCCGTCGAGCAAATGGTCCGCCGGTCAATGGCGACGCCTTCCCCGCCGAAAACGTCCGCTTCGGTGGTGACCGGGGACCCCTTCTCCAGCTGGACGTTGGCGTACCGGGACACGAAGTCAGCCGGGGAGATCTTCCCGGGCTCGGGGGCCGCGGCCGCGTGCTGGTCCGGGGCGACCGCCGGGTCGGTTGCCTGGTCCGGAGCCTGGGTCAGGGTTGCTTCGGCGCTGTTTGTCCCGCCGGTGCGGATAATGAAGTTCCCCCCGGAGTAGGCGACGGCCTGCAGTCCGGCCGGCCCCACCTCGCGGACGTACGCCTGGAACAGCTGCTCCGTGCTGGATGCGAGCAGCTCAGCAACCGAGGGCACCGCGGAGGGCGCCGCGGGGGGTGCATCGGCCGGAGGAGCCGAGGGGTCAACGGCAGGACTGGCCGCGTCAGCTGCCGGCGCCCCGAGGACGAACACGGCCGCGCTTCCGGATGCGTTCAGTTCATCTACCCGGGCCATCAGCCCGGCGCCGCTGCCTTCGACGAGGATTTTTTTGTCCCGGAGGCTGATGCCCAGATAACCGGGGAGCTTCTGCAGGGAAGGGAGGGCGTCGGCGGCGGTCCTGGCCAGCTGGCCCGCGGCATTGAACTCCTCCAAGGTCATACCCAGGTCGCGCCGGATGGCTTCCGCCAGTCCGACGTCGCTGATTGCGGGGCCCGCCGTCGACGACTCAACCGGCGCCGTCGTGGCGGCCGGTGCCGACGACTCAACCGGCGCCGTCGTGGCGGCCGGTGCCGACGGCGAAGCTGCCGACACGGGTTCCGGTCCCCCGGCTTCGGCCAGTGCAGGAACGGCCTGGAACGAGCCCGCGAGCGCGAGGGCGGCAGCCGCCACCGCCCGCACAGTCAGCTGAAACTTCGGTGTCATCACCCGGTTACTCTAGCGCCCCAATTTGGCCAGAATGGCCGTCACCTCCGGGTCCGTCACCCCATTGCGGCGCAGGAACTCCCCGGTCCGCACGTGCCGCACGAACCGCAGCAGGCTTTCCCGCCGCGTCTCAAGCAGCGGCGCGAGAACTTCCTCGGGCAGATACCGTTCATGCGGATGCGGGACCCCCGACACGCGGTGGTGTTCGTTGATGCCCCTTGCAGCCCGCTCGTAGCCGCCGGCAATGGCGTCCTCACCCGCCCCGGCGAGGTCCTGGAGCATGGCCGCGATCATCCCGCTGCGGTCCCGGCCGGCCGAGCAATGGATCACAACGCCGCCGCGCGCCTCGGCCACGGCCTTGAAGACCCCGGCGAGCTTCTCCGGAAAGATCCGCGCATTGTCCGCGTACGACGCCGGATCGTTCAGGTAGGGAACGCAGAGCTCACGGAATTCGCTGTTGCCGGGGTCCTCGGTGGGGGCGTGCACGACGTCGAACGCCGCCAGGATCTCGGTGCTCACCCGCGGATCGGTATCCCGGCGGCGGATCTCGTCCGGGTTGCGGAGGTCAATCACCGTCCGGATGCCGCCGTCGTACGCCTGCTGCCAGCCGGCGTCGGTGAGCCACTCGCGGCGTCCCATCCGGAACACACTGCCGGCGACGTGCCAGGCGTTGACCGCCCCGTCCCAGCCCATGGCTCCGGGCAGCGTCCTGGCTGTGGCTGGGCCACCGGGTCCAGCGGGGATCGTCATTCTGACAGCTAAGCACACGGCCCGGCGCCAATCCACGGGCCGGATTTCCGAAAGTTCCCCACAACGGGACCATTGGCATGGTCTGGGGTTGAGGCTGCCGAGTAGGGTGACGGTGAACCCGGTAGCCGCCGGGCTCTTTTTTCGGCTCTCCCGCCGCCGGGACTGACACTTCAGCACGGCACGGGGCGCTGAACCAGTGTGCTACTGAGGGGAAACACCATGGGAACTCTGAAACTTCGACGCCGGCGAACGGCTTTGGCTGCCGGTCTCGCCACCCTGGCCATGGCGGCCGGTCTCGCGGCGGTCCCGGCGCAGGCCGTGGACAAGACCAAGTACATCGCGCTCGGGGACTCCTTTGCCGCCGGGCAGGGAGCGGGACCGTACCTGGATAATTGCTACCGCAGCGAGAACACCTATTCAGAACTCGCGGCTGACACCAAGGCCATCAAGCTGGTCACCAACGCGGCCTGCAGCGGCAAGACCACCCAGGAAGTCGTCAGCACCCAGCTGGAGCGGCTGAACAAGAGCACGGAGCTGGTGACCATCACGGCCGGCGGCAATAACCTCGGGTTTGGGGCTATCATCACGGCCTGCGGCGCGGCCATAGTCGATCCGACCGCCGCCCCGGCGTGCGATGCTGCCAGCGCCTTCGCCGCGGGCGAGATCACCAGCCAAAGACTGGCCGGTGACGTGATGGCGATGATTCAGAGTGTGAAGGCTGCTGCGCCGAACGCCGAGATCGTGGTGACCGGCTACCCGTACCTCTACGATCCGGTCGCCGCAGGCCAGACCGATCCGATGTCCGTGTTCATCTACAAGGCCACTTTGCTGGCTGACGGGCTGAACGGCTCCATTGCCGCCGCTGCCGGGGCCACCGGAGCGGAGTACGTCGACGTCCGGGCCGCGTTCGCCGGCCACGGCATCAACTCGGCGGACCCGTGGATCAATCTCAACCTGGCCGACCTGGGCAGTCCCGACAACTTCCACCCGAACGCTGAGGGTTACGAGGCGTACTACACGTCGATGAGCGCGGCCGGGGCATATTCGGCTCCCTAGCCAGGCCTAGCGCCGCTTAGTCCAGGCTGGCCAGCCCGCCGACGCTTAGCGTCGCTTGGCCAGCCTGGATTCCAGCGCGTTCCGGACCATCGGCCACTCGTGTTCCAGGATGGAATACACCACGGTGTCCCGCAGCGCGCCGTCGCTGCTGCGGGTGTGGCTGCGGAGCACACCGTCCTGTTTGGCGCCCAGCCGCGCGATCGCCTCGCGGGACTGGTGGTTCAGCCAGTGGGTCCGGAACTCGACGGCGGGGCAGCCCAGCGTTTCGAAGGCGTGCCGCAGCAGCAGCAACTTGGAGTCCGGGTTGCTGCCGCTGCCCTGCACGGACGCCGCGTTCCAGGTGGAGCCGATCTCCACCCGCGGCGTGGCGGCGTCGATGTTCATGTAGGTGGTCATGCCGATCACGCGTCCCGGTCCGCCGGTGGCGGGGTCAATCAGCCGCGTCGTGAAGGGCAGCATGGATCCGCTGTCCTGCAGGGCCAGCCGGCGCTCAATCTCGGCGGCCATCTGCTCCGGGGCGGGCACGCTGGTGTACCAGAGGTGCCACAGTTCCCCGTCGCGGGCCGCCTCGACGAGGCCGTCGTGGTGGTCCGGGCTCAGCGGCTCGAGGACGACGTATTTGCCGGTCAGGGTGATAGGGGCGATCGCGGGCCGGTCCAGGGAAGTCACACGACCATCCTAGGCGGGCGCGATGGCGGGCGGCTGTGCCGTTTTCCCGGGCACGGTTCCGGTGCCACGGCGGGCTGGTTAGGCTGGGTCCATGATCACAGTTACCGGCACCGTCCACTCCGCCCTCGAGCCCGCCAGGGCCTTCGACTACCTGTCAGCGTTCGAGCACACCCCGGAGTGGGACCCCGGGACCCCCGTGGTGAACAAGCTCTCCGAAGGACCGGTCGCCGTCGGGCACCGGTACCACGCCGAAGCCGAGTTCCGGGGCAAACGCCAGGCGCTGACCTACGAGGTGATTGAACTGACCGCAAGCCGGATCACGCTGCGCGGCGAGAACAAATCGGTGATCTCCGTGGACACCATCGACGTCTCGCCGGCAGGGACGGGCTCCGAGGTGAAGTACACGGCAGAGTTCCAGCTCAAGGGATGGCTCAAGATCGCCGAACCCTTTGTCCGGCCGGCGTTCCGCTCCCTGGCCGGCCCCGCCATGGACGGAATGAAAAAGACCCTCGACTCCCAGACATCGCTGTAGCAGCGCTGTCGGAACAGGAGCACACCATGACATCCCAAAATCCGGATCCCCTTGAGAACAACCTCACCGGCCTCGAGCCGGGCGGCGGCGTGCCGCCCGGTGAAACACCACCGGCGGAGGGGAGCTCGGTGGGGCCGCAGGGACCGCGGATCCGCGAGGACCGCGGCTGGGTCCAGTACCTATGGATTATCATGATCGCCCTGGTGGTGCTTCTAGTGGCGCTCTTCTTTGTCGGCTACATCGTCGGGATCCTCGACTAGGCTCGCTTGCCTCAGTCAGTCCAGTCGAAGAACCCCTTGCCGGACTTGCGCCCGAGTTCGCCGCGGGCCACCTTGTCGCGCAGGATCCGCGGCGGGGCGAAGCGCTCGCCCAGGGTGGAGGCGAGGTATTCGGCGATGCCGAGGCGGACGTCCAGGCCCACGATATCCGTGGTGCGCAAAGGTCCGGTGGGGTGCTTGTAGCCCAGGACCATGGCGTTGTCGATGTCCTCCGCGGACGCCACGCCCTCCTCCACCATGCGCATCGCCTCGAGGGCAATCGCGACGCCCAGCCGTGAGGACGCGAACCCGGGGGCGTCATTGACGACGACGGCGGTCTTGCCCAGCGCTGCGACCCAGCCGCGGGCCGCCTGGGCCAGCTGCTCCGAGGTGTGCTCGCCGAGGACGACCTCGATCAGGGTGGATGCCGGCACCGGGTTGAAGAAGTGCAGGCCCAGGAAGTTCTGCGGGCGCTGCAGCTCGCGGGCCAGCGCGTTGACCGAGATGGAGGAGGTGTTGGAGGCGAGGTAGGCGTCGTCGGCGAGGCGTTCCTCGATCCCCCGCAGCGAGGCGACCTTCAGGTCCCAGTCTTCCGGGACGGCCTCGATAACCAGCTGGCGGTCCTTGAAGTCGTCGTAATCCACCGTAACCGCGAGCCGCGAAACCATCTCGTCCAGGTTGCCGTCCGTGGCGCCGCGCTCGATGCTCTTGGCCGCCGCGGATTCCACCCGCTCCCGGGCCGCCTCGGCCGACTCCTCGTCGCGTTCGACGACGAGGACGTTGGCGCCGTTGATCAGGAAGGCGTGCGCGATGCCGGCGCCCATCCGGCCGCCGCCCAGGACGCCGACGGTGGCGGGAAGGTTCGCGGGAAGTACGGAGTTGCTCATCTTCAGTTCTTCTTCCGGTCTGAATCCTGCTCGGACTTCTTGGCTGACTTCTTTTCAGACTTCCGATCGAGGAAAGCCTGCATGCGGTCGAACTTGGCCTGGGATTCAAAGAGGATCCCCTGGGCCAGCTGGTCGATCAGCGGGTGCGCCTCGGCGGGCGCGTGGAACACCGACTTGGTGATCCGGACCGCGAGGGGATCCTGGCTGGCGATCCTGTCGGCGAGGGCGTGCGCGGCCGCCATCAGTTCGGGTGCCTCGTGGATCTCGGTAATGAGGTTGACGGCGAGGGCCCGGTCGGCGCGCAGGACGGTCCCGGCCAGCAGGATTTCCTTGGCCACCGGCTCCCCCACGAGCTCCTTCAGCCGCCAGCTCGCACCGGCTGCGGCGAGGATGCCGAGGCCGGTCTCCGGGTTGCCGATCCGTACCGACGGCGTGCCGATCCGGAAGTCCGCGGCGTACGCCAGTTCGGCGCCGCCGCCCAGGCAGAAGCCGTCCAAGGCCGCGATGACCGGCATCGGCAGCTTGGCGATGCGCACGAAGATGGTGGAGTTAATGCCCTGGAGGGCGTCGTTGCGGCGGCGTTCGCGCAGCTGTCCGATGTCTGCCCCGGAGGCGAAGACGCCCTCCGTGCCGGCGATGATGAGCACCTTCGGCGTCTGCTCCAGCGCGGCGCAGACGGCGTGCAGCTCGTCGACCATCTGCTGGTCGATCGCGTTGCGGACCTCAGGCCGGTTGAGGAGCACGACCAGCCGGTCCTCGCGCTCCTCGAGCAGCAGAGTGCGGAAATCCTGCGGGTCCAACCCCGTCGCGGCGGCCGCCACTACACGCGCTCCAGCAGCATCGCGGTGCCCTGGCCGACGCCGATGCACATGGTGGCGAGGCCAATCCGGGCGTCCTCGCGCTCCATCCGGCCCAGCAGGGTGATCGCGAGCCGTGAGCCGGACGAACCCAGCGGGTGCCCCAGGGAGATCGCGCCGCCGTCGCGGTTGACGATCTCGGGGTCCAGGCCGAGCCGGCGCATCGTGGCGAGCGACTGGGTGGCGAAGGCTTCGTTGAGTTCGACGGCGCCGATGTCGCCAACGCTGAGACCGGTCCGCGCGAGCACCTTCTGGGTGGCCGGGACCGGGCCGATGCCCATGATTTCGGGTTCACAGCCGGCGGAGGCGCCGTCGACGATCCGGGCGCGCGGCGTGAGGCCGAGCCGCTCGATGGCCGCTTCGGAGGCGACGATGATGGCGGAGGCACCGTCGTTGAGGGTGGAGGAGTTTCCGGCCGTGACCACCGAGCCGCCGCCGACGACGGGGCGGAGCGCTGCGAGGACGTCCATGGTGGTGCCGGCGCGCGGGCCCTCATCGGTGTCGACGACGGTTTCGCCCTTGCGGGTCTTGACGGTGACCGGGACGATCTCATCGGCGAAGCGGCCGGCGGCGATCGCCGCGAGGGAGCGTTCGTGGGAGCGGACGGCGAAGGCGTCGGCGTCCTCGCGGGTGATGCCGTCCACGCGGGCGACTTCCTCGGCCGTTTCCGGCATCGAGTAGGTCATCTTCCCGCCCCGGGAGAGCTCGCCCTTCTGGAACAGCGGGTTCACGAAGCGCCAGCCGATGGAGGTGTCGAAGATTTCGCCCGGCTTGGCGAAGGCGGTCCGGGGCTTCTCCTGGACCCAGGGGGCGCGGCTCATGGATTCCACGCCGCCGGCGATCACGATGTCCGCGGCTCCGGACTTGATCATCTGGCTGGCCATAATGATGGCGCTCAGGCCGGAGGAGCAGAGCCGGTTCACGGTGATGCCGGGGATGTGCAGCGGGAGACCGGCCAGGACGGTGGCCATCCGGGCGACGTTGCGGTTTTCCTCGCCGGCGCCGTTGGCGTTGCCGAGGATGACCTCGTCGATGCTGTTGGGGTCCAGCCCGGCCCGGGCCACGGCCTCGCGGACCACCAGGGCGGCCAGGTCATCGGGTCGGACCGCGGAGAGTGCCCCGCCGTAGCGGCCCACCGCGGTGCGGGCTCCGCCTACGAGAAATGCCTGTGGTCCTGCTGCTGGTGATGCCATGGGTACACCCTTCACGCGATAAACGTCTCTGTCATCGAATCTGTCATCGAAAGAACTCTCATCGGCCGCGGCATCCACGTTCGACCCGCTGGTGCGCCAATTTACCGACCGTTCGTTCTATAAAGATTACACGGCGCGGCAAGGGGGTCAATCAAATCCCCGCCGGATTACGCGACAACGACGCCGAGATGGCTCGCCATGAGCGGGGCCAGCAGGCCGAGCTGGTAGTCGTCGATCACCAGGCCGGCGAGACTTTCCAGACCGCTGATGGCGCGGAAGTCGGTGCCCCGGATGTCAAAGTCCTTGAGCCTGGCGCCGGCGACGTCGAGGGTGCCGATGGTGCAGTTCTTCAGCGCCACCCGGGTCGCCGCGCAGGAACCCAGGTCCAGTTCGCTGATGATGCAGTCGCTGATCTGCACGTCCGTGAGCTTGGAACCGCGGAGGTTTACGTAGTCGAGCTTCCCGCCGTCGATCCTGACGGACTGCCATCCGCTTTCGTAGAGTTCCGCGGAACCCCAGCGGGGGTTGCCGATCTCGACGTCGCGCAGGGTGCTCCGGGCGGCCATGAACACGGGGGCGTACACCTCGGCCAGGATGCAGTCCCGGAACGTGGCACCGCGCAGCTGGGTCTCGTTGAAGGACACGCCCTGGAAGTCGCACTCGGCGAAGTCGGTGCCGGCAAGTTCCAGCCCGTCGGCCGATGCCCTGCTGTACCGAAAGCCGTCGTACCTCTCCCCTGACTGGAACTCAGGGGACGGATCGTCCCGAAGCTCCGCCAGCCGGACCGGGCTGAGCCGAGGCGCGGTGACCTTCGGGGCCTTGGACGCTGCGGTGCCCCGCGCCACTAGAGCGACTCGGCTTTGGCCGCGATTTCTGCCAGGTCCTTGGCGAGGGCCTTGCGGGTGATGCGCATGCCCAGTTTTCCGAAGAGTGCCATCGCCAGCCTGGTCATCCGGGAGGGATTCTGGAGCTCAGCGCCGAAGGTCAGCGTCAGATCCGTGCCGCCGTCGCGATCGGCCAGCGTGAAGCGTGAGGTGTAGTCCGCCCCGCCCTGCAGCGCCTTCACCGTGGTGCTCCGGGGCGGGTCGGCCTGGGAGACCCACATTTCCACGGTTTCTGACTTGCCCATCATGGTGCGGGTTTCCTTCCAGCGCGTTCCCTCGCCGTAGGGTCCGTCGCTGAGCAGTTGGATCGCATCGATGCCGGAGAGGGTTGCGGCTGAACCGGGAATGTCGGAAATGACCGCCCAGACCTTGTCCGCCGGGGCGTTGACATGCTGGGTCAGGCTGATTTTGTGGTCCATGGCATCGAGCCTAGCCCGGCGCTGCCGCAGATTTCATCCCGCCGGCACGGATGCCCCCTCGATGCCCTCTTGATGCCCTCTTGATGCCCTCTTGATTTAGTAAGCATGCTTTGTGTTATGGTGAATAAACGTTGAATTTCAACCGGAAACGAAAGGTGTTTGCACCATGGGTATCGGAGACAAGATTCAGAACGAAGCAGAGCACCTCGGCGGCAAGGCCAAGGAAGCTACTGGCAACGCCACGAACAACGACCAGTTGCGCGCCGAGGGCCAGAAGGACCAGGTCGTCGCAGACGCCAAGAAGGTCGGCGAGAACACCAAGGACGCCTTCAAGAAGGATTAGTCTTCACAGAAAGCGGCGGCGGGCTTTCCTTTGGGGGATGTCCGCCGCCGCTTTCGTGTGCCCGGGATCCGTCGATTCGCCACATATGGCCGCTAAACCAGCTCACGATCGTGGCCGGGCCCACCGATTCGCCACATATGGCCGCTAAACCGCCCCGGATAGCGGCCGTACTCGTCAGATCGGTGCTTCCTTGGCGAGGCCAAGGCGCTGCGGCGCGTCCAAGGCCGCCCATTCACCACAAATGGCCGCTAACCCACGCTGGACCGCAGCCCTGCCTCGCCCATTCACCACAAATGGCCGCTAAACCACGCTGGACAGCAGCCCGGCCTCGCCCATTCACCACGAATGGCCGCTAACCCACGCTGGACAGCAGCCCGGCCTCGCCCATTCACCACGAATGGCCGCTAACCCACGCTGGACAGCAGCCCTGCCTCGCCGATTCACCACAATTGGCCGCTAAACCAGCACGTTTAGCGGCCATTCCCGTCAGATGGGCGCGGTCGGTGGCACGGCTGCCCTAAGCAGATGGGCGAGCCTGCGGCCACGGCTACCCCGGGTGCGGCGCCGGCGTCACGCGGACGCGAAGGCGAACGCGAGGCCTGGTTAACCCAACAACGGCGGGCCTCCGCACTGGAGGCCCGCCGTCGTCGACCGCTTGGGATGTTGCCTGTAGCGGTTAGTTGAAGAGAGCGTTCTTCGGTTCGTTGTTCTTGACCTTGTGCCAGCCGAGCCACAGCAGGAGCGCGAAGAACGGGATGGTCGCCAGGGTCCAGAGGCCGAGGTGGAATACCTCGCCGGTCTTGCTGGTCATGGTGTCGAAACCGATCAGCACCGTAATGAGCAGCAAGGCAATCAGGCCGGCCCAGCTGGTCCAGGTTCCGCCGGGCGCGGGCAAGGACGAGACCTTGCCCTTGGTCTTGCGCAGCGCGATCTGGCTGGCGAAGATGGCGCCCCAGGTGAAGATCACGCCGATCGACGCGGAGTTGAGCGCCAGGTCGAAGGCGTGCGAGCCGCCGAGCCAGATGTTGAGGAGGATGCCGACGAGGTAGACCCCGCCGATGGCCAGGATGGCCGCGTACGGCACGTGGCTCTTGGACATCTTGGTCAGCCACTCGGGAGCATGTCCATTGTTGGCCATGGTGCGGAAGATCCGGCCGATCGAGTACAGGCCCGAGTTGCAGGAGGACAGCGCGGCGGTGATGACGATCATGTTCATCACATCGCCCATCCAGCCGAGGCCCATCTGTCCGAACACGGTGACGAACGGCGAGGTGCCGGCGACGTACTGGTCCGAGGGCAGCAGCATCGCCAGGAGGGTGACGGAGCCGACGTAGAACACGACGATGCGGAAGACGACGGCGCGGATGGCCTTGGGAACTTCCTTGGCCGGGTCCTGCATTTCGCCGGCGGTGATGCCAACGAGCTCAATGCCGTTGTAGGCGAAGATCACGGCGTTCAGGACCAGGATCATGACCAGCGCACCCTTGGGGAACATTCCCCCTTCGGCGGCGAACAGGTTGTTGACCGAGGCGTTGCCGTCGCCCACCTGGGCGTTGGTGATGACCATGAAGGTACCCACGGCCAGGAAGATGAGGATGGCTCCGACCTTGAGGCAGGAGGCCCAGAATTCGAATTCGCCGAACGCCTTGACGCTCATGAGGTTCACGCCCACGAGCAGCAGCAGCGCCGCGATCGCGGACAGCTCGACCGGCACGTTGGGGAAGAAGAACTGGAAGTAAAGTCCGATCGCGATGAGCTCGGCGATGCCGGTCATGGCCCAGTTGATGAAGTACATCCAGCCGGACACATAGGCGCCCTTTTTGCCGAACATTTCGCCGGCGTAGCTGACGAACGAGCCCGACGTCTGGCGGTACATGATGAGTTCGCCCAGGGCGCGCATCAGCAGGTAAGCGATGACGCCGGCAATGGCGTAGGAGAAGATCAGCGCGGGGCCGGTGGAGGCCAGGCGCCCGCCGGCACCCATGAAGAGGCCGACGCCGATGGCGCCGCCCATAGCGATCATGGTGACCTGGCGGCCGCTCAGGGATTTCGCGTAGCCCTCGGCGCTGAGGGTCGAGTCGACGACGGCGGGTTGCGCCGGTGCGCTCTTAAGTTCTGTGGGCGTAGGTGATGGCACAGGTGTTTCCTTGTAGGTCGCGGGGTATGGCCGTGAAGTGACCGTGGGTTCAAGTACACAAAATTCGGGCCAGAGCCCCTTGTGGGGGCCAAAGCATGTACCGAACCTCACAAGTGTCGAAGCTCGCGCGGCTCATCCATCGTACTAGCTTTTGGGGGTCTTTGGTGACGCGGGCAACACCATGCGGTGTATCTTCCTAATTAGTGATGTCATTCTGGCGGACTTACCGAATAATATTCGATTCCAGTCCGCCAGGTCCTGACGCATCGGTCAGTTGGGCCGTCAGTAACGCGATCAGCTGGGCCGGCAGCGGGCCGCCTGCTAGGCCAGGGCGCCGTCCTGCATGGCATACCGGAGCCAGTTCCCGGCCTGAGTGGCGGACCCGGCGCGGGTCTGGGCGCCGGACCCAGCGGCGGTCTTGGCGCCGCCCCCGGCGCGGATCCCGGTGCTGTTTTCGCGGGCGCAGGTGTCGAACCATTCCCCCAGCGCGCGGTCGTGGCTGACCATGACCAGCGTCCCTGCGAACTCCGAAAGAGCCGATTCGAGCTGTTCCACCAGGACGGGCGCCAGGTGGTTGGTTGGCTCATCGACGAGCATCGTGCCGAATCCGCCCAGCAAGAGCCGGGCAAGCGTCAGCCTGCGTTGTTGTCCTGCGGACAGGCTTCCCACCGGGACGTGGAATTCGCTGGTCCGGAAGAGCCCCAGGCGCAGCAGCGCTTCGGCGTGCTCATCGATGTTGCCTCCCAGGCCCGCGGCAAATGCCGGCAGGAGACGCAGGCCCGGACGCTGTGGGAGCTCCAGTTCCTGCTGCAGGTAGCCGATCCGGCCGTGCCTGACCACGGTGCCCTGGGCCGGCTCCAGCGTGCCCGCGAGGACCGAGAGCAATGTGGACTTGCCGGCACCATTGGGGCCGGTGATGAGGATCTTCTGGCCCGCCTCCACCGTGAGGCTGGTCGGTTCCAGGCGTCCGGGCGCCGCCACTCCCCGGGCTTCAAGAGCGGGTCCCGTGGCAACATCCGCCCGCAGGTCCGCCGCCAGCTTCAGCGGCACCGGCGGACGGTCGATGGGGTTTTCCTCCAGCCTGCGGAGGCGCTCCTGGGCATTGCGGACCTTGCTGGAGGCTGCCTTCTGCCAGGTGCCGGCCTTGAAGTCGAACCCCATTTTGTCGTTGTCGCGCTGGCGGGCGTAACCCATCTTCCCGGCGACCGTGTCCGCCTGGAGCCGCTCGGCCTCCATCGCGTCCAGCCACCCGCGGTACTGCTGCGCCCAGCGCTGGCGTTCTGCGGCTTTCTCCCGCAGGTAGCCTTCGTAGCCGTTGCCGTAGCGGTTGACCGTCCGGCGTTCGGCGTCCACTTCGATCACGGTTGAGGCAACTTTGCGCAGCAGGACCCGGTCATGGGAGACCACCACAACGGTTCCGCGGTGCGCCGCCAGCCGCGCCTCCAGCCAGGCCGTCCCGCTGGTGTCAAGGTGGTTGGTGGGTTCGTCCAGCAGGAGGATGTCCGCGGGATCTGCCATCACGCAGGCGAGCGCCACGCGTTCCTGTTCCCCGCCGGAGAGCGAGCCCAATATCCTCATCCGGTCCAGCCCGCCCAGGCCCAGCCGGTCCAGCGCCGCCTCCACCCGGGATTCCGCGGCGTAGCCTTCCCTGAGCTGGTATTGCGTCTGCAGGTCGCCGTAGCGCTCCAGTTCGTCCGCTTCCGCGTCGGCGAGCCCGTCCTCGAGACGGTCCAGTTCGGCTTCCATTTCGCGCAGGGATGCCAGTGCGGCGTCGATCGCGTTGCTCACGGTGAACTGATCCGGCAGGCCGAGGGTCTGGGCAAGATAGCCCACGCGGCCGCGGTGGACGGCGGTGCCCTCGTCCGGGGTCTCGAGCCCGGCCAGAATCCGGAGCAGCGTGGATTTGCCCGCGCCGTTTTCGCCCACGATCGCGACATGTTCGCCGGCTGTGATGGCAAGGTCGACGTCGGCAAACAGCTGGCGGTCCCCGTAGCCATGGGATACGCCCGAAAGGCGGAGATGTTCGCTCAAGGAGTCCTCGCAATAGGTGGCGAGCCTGCCCGGCGGCGGGCCTGCGTCGTCAAGTATGACACCGCAGGCCCACACCTGACGCGCCTGCCGCCGTCGGGCAGGGGCCCGGGCGGGCAACATCAGGCGGCGAGCGCGGCCGCTTTCCGGCGCCGGGCCATCGCCATCCGGGTGCCGATCAGCCCCTGCCGGGGGCTGAACAGATAGACGACGGCGAACGCGGCCGCCTGCGTCAGGACCACCATGGCGCCGGAGGCGGTGTCGAGGTAGTAGCTGAGGTAGATGCCGGCGATGGAGCACAGCGCGGAAATGACCGGGGCGATCACCAACATGCGGGAGAACCGGTCCGTCAGCAGGTAGGCCGTGGCCCCGGGAATGATCAGCATGGCCACCACCAGGACCACGCCCACGGTCTGCAGCGCCACCACGGACGTGAGCGCCAGCAGCCCCAGCAGCAGCGCGCCGAGGCGTTTCGGGGACAGCCCGATCGCATGGGCGTGCGTGGGGTCGAAGGCGTACAGCGTGAGGTCCCGGCGTTTGAGGATGAGGATGGCAAAGGCGACGAAACCGAGCACCAGAACCTGGATGAGGTCGGGAACGCTGACGCCGAGCAGGTTGCCGAAGATGATGTGGTTGAGGTCCGTCTGGCTCGGCGTGACGGAGATGAGCACCAGGCCCAGGGCGAACAGCGAGGTGAACACGATCCCGATCGCCGCGTCCTCCTTCACCCGGCTGGTGTTGCGGACCACCCCGATCAGGGCCACCGCGATCAGTGCGAACACCAGCGCCCCCAGTGCGAAGGGAGCCCCGACGATGTAGGCCAGCACCACCCCGGGCAGCACGGCGTGGGAGACGGCGTCCCCCATCAGTGACCAGCCGATCAGCACCAGCCAGCAGCTCAGCACCGCGCAGACGATGGCCGCGAGCGCCGTGGTGGCGATGGCGCGGACCATGAAGTCATAGCTCAGCGGTTCCAGCAGGAGGTCGAAGAGATCCATGGCTCAGCTCCTGCCCGGCTGGTTCGAAACGCCGGGGGCAGCAACGTCGGGAACGCCTGGACCGTCGGGCGGCTCGGGAAGGTCGCGGTTGAGGACGTCCAGGCCAAAGGCCATGGCCAGGTGCTCCGGCTGCAGCACCACCTCGGGCGGGCCGTGCATCAGGACCTTGCGCATCAGGAGCACCGCCTCGTCGCAGAGCTGGGGCAGGGCGTGCAGGTCATGGGTTGAGACGAGGATGGTGCAGCCGTCCGAGGCGAGTTCCTTCAGCAGTCGGGTGATCGTTGCTTCGGAGCGCTTGTCCACCCCGGCGAAGGGCTCATCCAGGAGCATCATGGTGGCGCCCTGGGCGATGCCGCGGGCCACGAAGGCGCGCTTCTTCTGGCCGCCGGAGAGCTGGCCGATCTGCCGGTTCGCGAACTCGGAGAGTTCCACCCGGTCCAGGGCGAGGTCGACGGCGTCGCGGTCTGCCCTGGACGGGCGGCGGGTGAAGCCCTGGTGCCCGTAGCGGCCCATCATCACCACGTCGCGGACGGACAGCGGGAACTGCCAGTCCACGTCCTCGCTTTGCGGGACGTAGCCGATGCCGCCCTTCTTGCGCGCCTTCGCCGGTGATTCACCGTTGATGAGGACGCGGCCGGCGTCCGGCTTGACCATGCCCATGATCGCTTTGAACAGCGTGGACTTGCCGGAGCCGTTCATGCCCACCAGCCCGCAGATCCGGGCCGCCTCGACGGTGAGCGAGGCGGCGTCGAGCGCCAGGACCTCCCCGTAATGGACGGTGACGTTTTCCACCAGAATGGCTGGATTGCTCATGATGCCGCTCCCGTCAGTCCCTCGGTGATGAGCTTGGAATCGTGCCGGATGAGGTCCAGGTACGTGGGAACAGGCCCGTCCGCCTCGGAGAGCGAGTCCACGTACAGCACCCCGCCGAAGGTAGAGCCGGTCGCTCCCACCACCTGGCGCATCGGGGCGTCCGAGACCGTGGACTCGCAGAAGACGGCCGGGACCTTGTTGGCCTTAACGAATTCGATGGCCTTGGTGATCTGCTGCGGGGTGGCTTGCTGTTCGGCGTTGACGGCCCAGATGTAGACCTCGCGGAGGCCGGCGTCGCGGGCAAGATACGAGAAGGCACCCTCACACGTCACCAGCGCCCGCTGCGCCTCGGGGACGGTGGCGAGCTTCTGGACCATTTCGTCCTGCACGGACTGCAGCTTGGCCTTGTACGCCGCGCCGTTCGCCTCGAAGGCCGCCGCGTTCTCCGGATCCAGCTGCGCGAACGCCTTCACCATGTTGTCCACGTAGAGCTGGACGTTGACCGGTGACATCCACGCGTGCGGGTTCGGTTTGCCCTCGTAGGAGTCCTCGCCGATGGACAGCACTTCCACGCCTTCGCTCACCACGGCGTGCGGAACGTCCAGGTCCTCGACGAACTGCGCAAACCAGGCTTCAAGGTTCAGCCCGTTGTCCAGGATCAGGTCTGCCTTGGCCGCCTTGCGGATGTCCCCGGGCGTGGGCTCGTAGCCGTGGATTTCGGCGCCGGCCTTGGTGATGGATTCGACCTGCAGATTGTCCCCGGCCACGTTCTGCGCGACGTCGGCCAGCACGGTGAACGTGGTCAGCACGACGGGCTTCTCGTTCGCGGAACCCGGACCCTGGCCTGGGACGGCAGCCCCGCAGGCGGCCAGAGACAGTCCGAGCAGAACGCCGACGGCGGCGGCTCCGGCAGTGCGGCGGCGACGTGTTCGGCCGACAACTTTGGCGGACCGAAACAAATTATTAGGCATACCGAATATTATACGGGACCCTGCCGTCCGGCCGCGGCGCTAGGCTGGTGGCATGGGCACTGTTCTCCGCACTCCACCGGCACCGCGGCCGGAACTGTACCGGTTCTCGCGGCTCGATTTCATCACGGCGTTCCTGTACGTGGCAGTGGCCGCGTTCTTCGCCGTGGCCGGCGGACTGCTGGTCCCGCTGCTGCTCGAGCTGTCGCCGAATCCGGCGGTGGCGTCCTACACCGTCAACCTGGTCTTCTACGGCGGCATCGGCATCCTGGCCGTGGCCGCCGTCCGGCACGTCGCCGCCCGCGACCTTCGGGTGCTCGCCACCAGGCCCTGGTTCACCGCGCTCATGGTCCCGCTGGCTGTGGTGGCCATGATGATCCTCACCGCGGTCCTGGTCTCCCTCACCGGGCCGCCGCAAACGTCCGCGAACCAGGCCGGCCTGCAGGCGCTCATGCAGCAGGTGCCGGCCTGGCTGATGGTGCCGCTGCTGGTGATCGTGGGGCCCTTCGTGGAGGAATACATCTTCCGCCACCTGCTGATCGGCAAACTCAGCCGGCGGGTCAACATCTGGGTGTGCTGTGCCCTGTCCGTGGTGCTGTTCGCGGCCCTGCACATCGTCGGCCAGGAGGAACTGAGCCTGACGGTGCTGATGCCCTACCTCGCCATGGGCGTCGTGCTGGTGTTCGTCTATGTCTGGACCGGCAGGAACGTCATGTTCGCCTACTTCGTCCACGCCTCGAAGAACCTGCTGGCGGTCATTTTCATCTACGCCATCCCGCCCGAACTGATGGAGCAGCTCCAGCAGATGCAGGGCTGACTAAGCAGAATGGACAGACTCGGCACCTAGTCGTTCGGCGGCATATGGGCTATCTTGGGGGCACTTCGCGATAGTTTGGGCGGGCTAAAGCGGCAACCTTTGTTGTGGGAAAGGACCGCCATGAACGCCCAAGTCCGCCGAACCTCCGCACCCAAGGCGCTCGCTGCGCCGGCGGCTCTCGTAACCCTGCTCCTGACGCTGTCGGGCTGTGTCACCCTGCCCAGCCCGCCTCCCCCGGCTGACCCAACGACGGCGGCGGCCACGTCCGAGCCGCCCGCGCCTCCGCCGTCCAATTCCACCCCGCCGACGACCCCGCCCCCGGCCCAACCGCCGGCAGGCTGGTCCGACACCGTGGCGGCCGTTCGCTCCGGTGTTGCGAAGATCAACGTCACGCTCTGTGACGGAGGCGGAGTCGGTACGGGTTTTCTCGTCAAGGATGACTTGATCGTGACGGCGGCTCACGTCGTTAAGGACCAGGCTGACATCAGTGTGAGCATCGGAACGGAAATCGTGGGCGCCGAGGTGCTGGGGGTCGACGAACCAGCTGACCTCGCACTCCTGCGCACCTCCCGCCCCGTTGACGGCCACGTCTTCGCCTTCGTCGATGTTCCGCCAGAACTCGGTGAAGAAGTAGCGGCACTCGGATTCCCCTTGGATGCCGACCTCACCTTCACCGCCGGCCGCGTCAGCGGGCTCAACCGGCAACAGACAATCGGCACACGAACCGTGACTAACCTGGTCCAGACGGACGCCGCCATCAACCCCGGGAACAGCGGCGGTCCCCTGCTGACGCTGGAGGGTGAAGTGGCTGGTGTCGTCAGCTCCAAACGAGCCTGGGTATTCGGTACCAACCGCCCTGACGATTTCAGTGCCGAAGGCACGGCCTACGCAGTCGACGCCCGAAAGGCTGTCCTCGCAGTCGAGACCTGGAGTAACCAAACCGCGGCTGTGGCTCCAGCCAGTTGTGGCGTGCCTCCAGCAGACGAGGGCAGCTCCGTCGCCGTCACCGTCAGCTCCGAGCATCCCGAAGCTGTCAACATCGCGCGGAGTCTGGTATTCCACGGCCAGTCGATCAATCTTGGCGCCTACGACCTCGCGTTTGCCATCCTGAGCCCTGAACTGCAGGAACGGATGGGCGGGCTGGAAACCTGGCGCTCAGGTCTGGGCTCCTCCTTCTGGCGGAGCCTCGACATCGCCGAGGTGAGGATGTCCGGAACGGAGTTGATCGCGTCCGTCCGGCTACGGACTGTCCAGGACCCTGAGGACGGGCCCGCCGGCCAGACGTGCTCGGATTGGGCCCTGGACTATGTCATGCAGTGGGACGACCCGATCTGGCGTATCGCGGATTCCTACACCCCGCAGGGTCCGCCGTCGGCGTGCTGAGACGCTCCCCCTACCGCCGCGCGCGCCGACGTCGTAGTTTCTTTCCATGACACTGAACATCCAGATCGCCGTCGACTGCCGGGACCCGCATGCGCTCGCCGACTGGTGGGCCGAAACCCTCGAGTGGGCCGTGGAGCCGCAGGACGAGGACTTCATCCGCTCGATGATCGCGCAGGGCTTCGCCACGGAGGCGGAAACCACGCGGCACCACGGCAAGCTCGTGTGGGGTGCCGGGGCCGCCATCCGCCCGCCCGAGGAACTCGACGCGAAACCGCCCGCCCGCCGCATTCTGTTCCAGACGGTCCCGGAGGAAAAGACCATCAAGAACCGGATCCACTGGGACGTCAACTTGGCCGGCGCGGACAAGGACGAGGCGCGCGCCGCGCTCGAGGCCCGCGGCGCCACGTTCCTCTGGACCGCCAGCCAGGGGCCACATTCCTGGCACACCATGGCGGACCCGGAAGGCAACGAGTTCTGCATCAGCTGAGCCGATTACTAGACTCGGACTGTGAGCAACGAAATCCCCGCCAAGGTGTCCGACGTCTTTGACCCCACCCGCTGGCGCACTGTGTCCGGCTTCGACGACTTCCAGGACATGACCTACCACCGGCAGGTGCAGCGTGCCGAGGACGGCACCGTGGTCCGGGACCTCCCGACCGTCCGCATCGCCTTCAACCGGCCCGAGGTGCGCAACGCCTTCCGCCCCGGCACCGTGGACGAGCTGTACCGCGCTATGGACCACGCCCGGATGACCCCGGACGTGGCCACCGTGCTGCTCACCGGCAACGGCCCCTCCGCCAAGGACGGCGGCCACTCCTTCTGCTCCGGCGGCGACCAGCGGATCCGCGGCCGCGACGGTTACCGCTATGCCGACGGTGAAACGACCGAGACGATCGACCCCGCCCGCGCCGGCCGGCTCCACATCCTGGAAGTCCAGCGGCTCATGCGCACCATGCCCAAGGTGGTCATCGCCGTCGTGAACGGCTGGGCCGCCGGCGGCGGGCACTCGCTGCACGTCGTCTCCGACCTGACCATAGCCTCCCGCCAGCACGGCAAGTTCAAGCAGACCGACGCCACAGTAGGCAGCTTCGACGCCGGCTACGGCTCCGCGCTGCTGGCCCGGCAGATCGGCCAGAAGGCCGCCCGCGAGATCTTCTTCCTGGCCCGCGAATACTCGGCCGAGGACATGGTCCGCATGGGGGCCGTCAACGAGGCCGTGGACCATGAGCGGCTCGAGGACGTAGCGCTGGAATACGCCGCCGACATCGCCCGGCAGTCCCCGCAGGCCCTCCGAATGCTCAAGTTCGCCTTCAACCTGGCCGACGACGGCCTGGCCGGACAGCAGGTCTTCGCCGGCGAGGCCACCCGGCTGGCGTACATGACGGACGAGGCCGTGGAAGGCAAGGAAGCCTTCCTGGAAAAGCGCGATCCGGACTGGTCCAGCTTCCCGTACTACTTCTAAGGCGGCCCGATGACGTCCGGAGCTGTGACTTCCCAACCCCCGAACATCGAGCCCGCGCTCAAGGCACTGGCGGACGCCCTGCACGGTGAGGGCCCCGCCGTCGAACTGTCCGCCGGCACCGACGGGAGCGTTGTCGTCTCCGCCGTGGAGACGCCGGGCTATGAGGACGCCGCCGTCGTCGTGCGGACCTCCGGCTCCACCGGCACGCCCAAGGCGACGGTCCTCACCGTGGACGCCCTGGCCGCCTCCTCCGTGGCAACCGCCTTCGCGCTCAAGGGCGAGGGCCAGTGGCTGCTCGCGCTGCCCGTGCAGTATGTCGCCGGTGTGCAGGTCCTGGTGCGCTCGCTGTTCGCCGGCACCCGGCCCTGGGCCATGGACCTCAGCGGCGGCTTCACCCCGGAGGCGTTCACCGCCGCCGCCCTGGAGCTCACGGACAAGATCCGTTTCACTTCGCTGGTGCCCACCCAGCTGCAGCGGCTGCTGGACTCGCCGTCGGCCGAAACCCTGGCCGTGCTGCGGCGCTTCAACGGCATCCTGCTCGGCGGCGGCCCGGCCTCGCCCGAACTGCTCGCCGCCGCCCGCGACGCCGGCGCCCGCGTGATCACCACCTACGGCTCCGCGGAAACCTGCGGCGGCTGCGTCTACGACGGCTTCCCGCTCGAGGACGTGCTCGCCCGGGTGGACGGGGACGGCAGGATCCTGCTGGGCGGCGCCACACTGGCCGCCGGCTACCTCGGCGACCCCGCGCTCACCGCCGACGCCTTCTTCGAGGAGGACGGCGTCCGCTGGTACCGCACCAGCGACCTCGGCTCCATCGACGCCACCGGGAAACTGACCGTCCTGGGCCGGGCCGACGACGTCGTCATCACCGGCGGCGTGAAGGTCTCCGCCGCGCACGTGCAGGCGGAGCTGGAGAAGCTCGACGGCGTGCTGGCCGCCTTTGTCGCCGGGGTCCCTTCCGCCGAGTGGGGCCAGGCCCTCGCCGCCTACGTGGCCCTGGCCGACAGCTCAGACGAAGGCATCCGGCACTTCACCGCGGGCGCTGCCCGGGCACCGGCGTTGGGCACACTGGCCCCGAAAACGGTGCTGGCCGCCGGAGGACTGCTGATGCTGCCGAACGGGAAACCGGACCGCCTGGCGATGACGGTTCGGCTCACCGAGCTGCATCAGGGAAAATAGATAAGCCGGGCATTCCCGGTTTAGCCGAACCAACACGAGGTACTGAACGTGGCAACAGCCGCTCAATGGATCCAAGGCGCCCGACTGCGCACCCTGCCGGCCGCGATCGCGCCTGTCCTGATCGGCACCGCGGCCGCGTACGAGATGGACGCATTCCTGCCGCTCCATGCCGTGCTGGCCGCGCTCGTGGCCCTGCTGCTGCAGGTCGGCGTGAACTACGCCAACGACTACTCGGACGGCATCCGCGGCACCGACGAGGACCGGGTGGGCCCGCTCCGGCTGGTCGGCTCCGGCGCCGCGAAGCCCGAGCACGTCAAGTACGCCGCATTCGCCGCGTTCGGTCTGGCAATGGTGTTTGGCCTGGCCCTGGTGATCCTCTCGCAGACGTGGTGGCTGATCCTGGTCGGCCTGGGCTGCGTCCTCGCGGCCTGGGGCTACACCGGCGGGAAAAACCCCTACGGCTACATGGGTCTGGGCGACTTGTTCGTCTTTGTGTTCTTCGGCCTGGTCGCCACCCTCGGAACGACCTACACGCAGGCCGGCCAGATCAGCCTCCCCGCCATCATCGGCGCCATCGGCACCGGCCTCATCGCCTGCGCGCTGCTTATGGCCAACAACGTCCGCGACATCCCCACCGACCGGAAGGCCGGCAAGAAGACCCTGGCCGTGCGGCTCGGCGACAAGCATGCCCGGGAAAGCTACGTGCTGATGCTCGCCGTCGCGATCCTGCTGCCGATTGTGCTGGCTCCGAGCCGGCCGTGGATGCTGATCGTGCTGCTGCTGATCCCGGCCAGCCTGATGCCGTCCTGGCTGATGATCGCCGGACGGCGCCGCAAGAGCCTGATCCCGGTGCTCAAGCAGACGGGGCTGATCAACCTCGGCTACGCGGTGCTGTTCTCCCTGGGCCTGGTGCTGAGCCACGGGTTCTGAGGGGCGCAAATACCCGTTGCCTCGCAGGGGGACCGTGTGACAGCCTCAAAGTGATCCCTTCGCCGGGACGACGACGGGCGGCAGAGGAAAGAGCACGGCATGGGACTCATCCATATCGACCTGTTCACCACGCTCGACGGCGTCGCGCAGGCGCCCGGCGGGCCGAACGAGGATACTGAGAGCGGTTTCGCGTTTGGCGGCTGGCAGGCGCCGCTCCTGGACGAGGTCGTCGGCGCGCAGATCGACTCCGGGATGGCGGGGATGGACGCGCTGCTGCTTGGGCGCCGGACCTACGACATTTTCGCGGGGTACTGGCCACACGCCCACGGGGATATCGCGCGGCTGTTCAACCGCCTCCCCAAATTAGTGGCCTCGCGCCAGGCGCCAGACCTCGAATGGGCCAACTCCACCCTGCTCGGCCCCGATGTCGTCGCTGCCGTGCGGGAACTGCGCGACCGGCACGAGAACATCCACGTCATCGGCAGCCTCAACTTCGTGCAGACCCTGTTCGCGGAACGGCTGTTCGACCGGCTCAACCTCTGGGTGTATCCCATCCTCCTCGGCGACGGAAAGAAGGTCTTCGCCGACGGTGTGGTCCCGACGAACCTCACGCTCATCGAGCCGGTCGTCGCCTCACCGAAGGGTGCGGTGCTGCAACGCTACGCCCTCGCCGATGGCACGCCTGGCGTCGGCGACATGTCAGCCGAAGACCAACAGGGCTAAGCCGGCGACCAGCACGGCTAATACAGCTAAGCGTCTTTCGGGCGGTTGTCCTCGTGGACGGTGATGTCCGGGTGCGCGTCGACCAGGCGGTCCTCAGCATCGGCGTCGTCCACTTCCCCGGCGCTGCGCAGCGGCTTGGCCTTGCCGGAGAACCGCTGGTGGAGCGAGGCGGCGGCAGCGTCGCGCTGCTTCTGGAAGAAGAGGAAGCTGATCGCGAAGGCCATCATTCCCGCGCAGAGGACGGCCAGCAGCCATCCGAGCTCGAGGTAGACGAACAGCGCGAACAACGGCACGAAGAGCGCCAGGCGGATCAGGGAGTATTTCAGGAATGCCACTCTCCAAGTTTAGCCGCCGGCGGCAGCCCCGGCCCACCGAGGCCCGTGCCGGCCCCTCCACCGAGCGACCTGGGGGTGTGCGATTCCGCGGTGCCGCAGTGCTGCGGCACCGTTCATCGGGTTGGTGCAGAGTTCCCGCCCGGACCAGCGATCAGTAGAAGCCGGACACTCCCCCGGAGGCTAGACTGATTACATGCTCCGTGTAGTGGTTGTTGTCGCCGTTCTCGTCGTGTTCGTCTACGGACTCGTCGACGTGATCCGCACTGACCCGCGCCAGACCAAAGGCATTTCGAAGCCGGCCTGGATTGTGGTGCAGATCGTCCTTCCGGTGATCGGCGCCATCCTGTGGTTCCTCATTGGCCGTCCGCGCGGAACCGGCCCGGTGCGCACCAATTACAGCCACCCCATCGCACCCGACGACGACCCGGACTTCCTGCGCAACCTCGAACTCCGCCGCCGCAAGCAGGCCGAAGCCGACCGGCTCAAGAAGCTCAAGGACGAGCTGGACGCCAAGGAGCGCAAGGCCGCCGAAGACAAGGACAACCCGGGCACCCACGACACCGAGTCCGGCGACGCCCGCGGCAGCGGCGACGCGCAGGGCACCGACGAGGTCAAGTAGTACCGGTCTGCGGCGCCTCGGTCGACTATTCCTTGCCGCTCACAGGGCCCACTCCTCCTCCACACTGTGGATAACCTCCGGGCCCCTTCCTGACCGGCGCAGAATGCTCGTATGCGCCCACCCAGCGAGCTTCCGCGGCAGCTCCGAAACCAGCCCTTCACCGTGGCCGAGGCCCGCGCCGCCGGACTGAGCCGACGTCGGACCCGGGCTCGGGATCTCGTCAACCCCTGCCACGGAGTGCGCGCCCCGGCCGCCACCCAGGACAGCTTGCTGGCACGATTGCGCGCCCTGACTGCCGTGACCGGCGCTGTCGTGAGTCACCTGTCGGCAGCAGTGCTTTGGGGCTTTCCCCTGCCGATCGCACTGGCGAACCTGACCGTCGTCCATCTGACGAGCGATCCGGCCAGGCGGGCCGTGCGGTACAAGGATGTCGTGGGCCATCAGCAGTCACTCACACCGGACGAGATCGTGGCCGGGGCTTGGGTGAGCTGCACCTCCCCACTCCGGACGTGGTTCGACCTCGCCTGCCTACTGGGCCTCGACGACCTTGTGATTGCCGGCGACTTCCTGCTGCGCCGGAGAAACCCGCTGACCACCGTCGACGCCCTGGACGCATTCCTCGCCGGCAAACGGGGCAGGACCGGCTACCGTCGTGCCACGCTTGCGCGGGCACTGATGCGCGCCAACACGGACTCCCCCAAAGAGACCGAACTCCGGCTGCTCCTGACTCGCCATGGTCTGCCGGAACCCGGGATCAACGTCCCGATTTTCGACGAGACCGGCGGATGGATCCAGGACCCGGACCTGTCCTATGAGCGGGAAAAGATCGCGATCCAGTACGACGGCGGGCATCACGCCAATCCGGGGCAGCGTCGCAGCGACATCTTTCGCGATGAGAACGCGAGGGATGCCGGATGGCGCGTCGTCGTCCTGACGCAGACGGACCTGGACCCGTTGGCACCCGGCATGGATCCAACCGCCGTGACCCGTGTGCGCGCCGCGCTGACGGACCGCGGCTGGACTCCACAACCGGGCCGGAGTCCGAGGCGGACCGCCCCCGCCCGGCACCAATCTGACACGAATGGCCGCTAAACGGGTCGGAACAGCGGCCACTCGTGGCGAATCGATGGAATCCAGGCCAATTCCGACACCGCCCAACCACCCATCTGGCGCGAATGGCCGCTATGCGCTGTGCGGGGCCACCCACCTGACGCGAAGGGCCGCTATGCGCTGTGCGGGGTCACCCATCTGACACGAATGGCCGCTATACGGGCCGGAATAGCGGCCACTCTTGGTGAATCGGTGGAATCCAGGCCAGTTCCGACACCGCGCTGCCTCCATCTGACACGAATGGCCGCTACCGGAGGTGCCGCCACCCATCTGGCGCGAATGGCCGCTATGCGCTGTGCGGGGCCACCCATCTGACACGAATGGCCGCTAAGCGGGGTGGCTTAGCGGCCATTCGTGACAGATGGGTCCGTGAATCGCGGAGGCTTGGGGCCGCGGGCTACAGCCCAGAGTAGGAGTGCAGACCGTTGAAGAACTGGTTCACGATGGTGAAGTTGAAGACCACGCAGAGATAGCCGACGATCGAGAGCCAGGCCGCGCGGGTTCCGGTCCAGCCACGGGTGGCGCGGGCGTGCAGGTAGCCGGCGTAGACCACCCAGATCACGAAGGTCCAGACTTCCTTGGTGTCCCAGCCCCAGAACCGGCCCCAGGCTTTCTCGGCCCAGATGGCGCCGAACATGAGGGTGAAGGTCCAGCCGACAAAGGCGATCGCGTTGATCCGGTAGGAGAGGTTCTCGAGGCTCAGTGCGGACGGCACGAGGCGCATGAAGCCCAGCTTGTCGGCGCCCCCTGCAGCGATGGTCTTCTGCCGGTGCGTCTGGACCAGCTGCAGCGCCGACATCGCGAAGGTCAGGGTGAACAGCGCGGAGGACAGCACGGCGATCGAGACGTGGATGATCAGCCAGTAGCTCTGCAGCGCGGGAACGAGGTGCCCCACCGGCGTCCAGTACGCGACGGAGGCAGCCACGAGCATGATGATCGACAGGCCCACCACGAAGGTGCCCAGGAAGCGCAGGTCGCGCCGGATCAGGACCAGCAGGAAGACAGCCACGGCCACGAACGCGCCGGTGGTGAGGAACTCGTACATGTTGCCCCACGGCACGCGGCCCGCGCCGATGGCCCTGGTGATGACACCGGCCGCGTGGATGGCGGCACCCAGCACCGTCAGGGCGACGGCGACCCGGGCGGGGGCACGGCGCTCGGCGGAGTAGCGCATGGAGCCATCGGCGGTCTGGCCGATCCCGGCGGTGTTCCCGGCGGAACCACGAGCCACGGACGACGTCGGACGCTCGGCCCGGCCAACGGGGCCGGCCACGTCATCGTCGGCCCGGTCAACAGCACCGGAGGAGGAGACCCCGACGCCGGCAGCCACCGGAACGCGGGCGGCCGCGGCACCGGAGAGCTCGGCGGCCTTGAGGTCCACCGCGCGCAGCGTCTTGCTGCTCTTGGCCAGGTCCCACGCAAAGGCGATGAACGCCACCGTGTAGGTGCCTGCCGCGAGGAGCATGAACAACTCGCTGTACTGGCCCATGGTTTCGTTGATGGGGAGCATTACTGTTCCTTCTTTGACTCGGAAGAGCCTGCTGTTGACTGGATGAAGTCTGCTGCGGGGTGGTCCGGGGAGACCTGCTCAGCGCCGGCACCGGGCAGCGTGGTCTCCGCCCGGTCATTATCCGCTCCCCCGCTGGGAGCCGACTGGGAGCCGCCGTGGTCGAGATCCCAGGCGCCGGCGAGCAGCTTGCGGATCGCGGTGGCCTCACCGGCAAGCCGGTGGTCCTCGCCGCGGGCCAGGAGTCCGTATTCGACCATGGTGCGGCCGTCCTCGTGGGTTCCGGTGCGGACCCAGACGCGGCGGCGGTTTACGTACAGCGAGATGACCAGGCCGGCCACCGCCAGGAGCGCAAAGATCAGGGCGTAGAGCTGGCCCGGGTTGTGGTGGATGTCGACGCCGATGTAGCGCTTCACGCCGTCGAAGCTGATGGTGCCCTTGCCGTCCGGGAGGGTATAGCTGGCGCCCGGCGAGAGGGTGATGCCGCCGGCGTCGAGGTTGCGGGCGTTGAGCGGTGTGAGCTTCTTGACGTCGAGTTCGAAGACGTTCTGCGGGGCGCCGTCGTCCAGGCCAAGGTCGCCGTAGTAGGAGTTCAGGGTCAGCTGCGGGTTGAACAGCTCCGGGTCACCGCTGAAAGACACGCCTTCCTCGGTGACAAAGGCAGTGGGCAGGAAGAAGCCGGCGAAGGCGAGCTGCTCCGGCTTGGCGTCCGGGACCTTGATGACCGCGGAGGAGTAGTAGTTGTCGCCCTGCAGCTTGGCCACCACCGGCCCCTGCATGGCGATGTTTCCGGCGCCGTCGCGGATGGTGACGACCGGGGCGTATCCGTTTCCGGTGAGGTACATGCTGGTGCCGCCGAGGGTGAGCGGCTCGTTGACCTTCAGCACCTCTTTTTGGGCGGGCGCCTCCGGGGAGTCCTTGGTGGTGACGTCGGCCTGGAAGTCGATGGGCTGGCCGATCTTGCCCTGGGACTCCCGGTCGAACGTGATCTGGAACTTGTCCAGCTGCACCGAGTACGGCTCCAGCTGGCTGCTTTGGAAGTTGGTGCCCGGGGTGAACTGGTCGTAGCCAACGAGAGTGTTCACGAAGGTGTCACCCTCCACGAGGATCCGCTGCCCGCTGTAGCCGAACAGCCCGCCGATCGCGACCGAGACGAGCACCCCGATCAGCGAGGTGTGGAAGACCAGGTTGCCGACTTCGCGCAGGAAACCGCGCTCCGCCCCCACTGACGGCCGGGCGCCGTCGCGGTCGCGGACGTCGACGCGGTAGCCGCGCTTCTTCAGCAGCCCGGCGGCGTCGGCAATGGCGCGCGACGCCGGGATCCCGGCGTCGGCGGGAATCACGAGGGTGCCGTATTCGGGCAGCCGGGACAGCCGTGCAGGTGTCCGCGGCGGCTGGGAGCGCATCGCCTTGTAGTGCGCGATGGCGCGCGGGACCACGCAGCCGATCAGCGAGATGAACAGCAGGATGTAGATCGCCGAGAACCAGGCCGAGGAGTAAACGTCGTAGAGCTGGAGCGCGTCGAGGATCTTGCCGTAGTCCGGGTTGTCCTTGATGTACTGCGTGACGATCGAGGGGTTGGCGGGCCGCTGCGGGAACAGCGACCCGGGAACCGCGGCCACAGCCAGCATCAGCAGCAGGAACAGCGCGGTGCGCATGCTGGTCAGCTGGGTCCAGGCCCAGCGGAGCATGCCCATCGGCCCAAGCGTGGGGAGGACGGCTTCAGCCTTGGCGGCGGCCACAGGGCTGCCGCCGGGCTTGGTGCCGGGCTTGGTGCCGGGGCGCTTCGTGCCGTTGGCTGGGAGATTCTTCTCTACGTTCACTCGCTCGCTCATCAGATCGGCAATTTCACATCGGTTTGGAACCAGTACTGCAACTCGGAAACCCAGGTTCCCCAGACGCCGCTGGCCATCAGCAGGCCCAGCCCCACCAGGATGCCGCCGCCGATGCGCTGGATGGCGAGCCGGTGCTTGCGGAAGAAGGACATCACGCCGATGCCGCGGCGCACGGCCAGGGCGATCAGCAGGAAGGGGATGCCCAGGCCCAGGCTGTAGACGAACGCCAGGAACGCGCCCTTGGCGGCGGAGGACCCGCCGGAGAGGCTCAGCAGCTGGACCGCGGAATAGGTCGGGCCGATGCAGGGCGCCCAGCCGAGGCCGAAGGTGATGCCCAGCAGCGGCGCGCCCCACAGCCCGGCCGGCGGCTTCGACTGGATCTTGGCGTCGCGCTGCAGCCAGCCGAAGCCGCCCATGAACACCACACCCATGATGATCACTAGGATGCCCAGCACCTGGGTGATCCAGGCGTTCTGCGAGCCGGTGATCAGTGTCCCCAGCTGCCCGAACGCCCCGCCGAGCAGCACAAAAATCACCGAGAAGCCAAGGACAAAGAGCCCGATGCCGGCCAGCATGCGGCCGCGCTTCTGCTTCTGGAGGTCGACGCCGGTCAGTCCCGTGACGTAACCCAGGTACCCCGGCACGAGGGGCAGCACGCAGGGCGACAGGAAGGAAACGAACCCGGCGAGCAGCGCCACGGGAATGGCAAGCAGCAGCGAACCGCTCAGGATGGCTTCGGCGAAGGGGCTGTTCACGGTGGCTGGCCCGTCCGCTACTCGGCCACGGCAGCGGCGATGAGGGACTTGAGGGTGCCCTTTTGGATCTCGCCGAGGACGCGGGAGGCCACGCGTCCCTGCTTGTCGAGCACGAGCGTGGTGGGCACGGCTCCCGGGGGAACCAGTCCGGAGACGGCCAGCAGCACCGCGCCGTCCTTGTCATTGAAGCTCGGGTAGGTCAGGTTGAAGGTCTTGTCGAACGCTTCCGCCGTGGCCTTCTCGTCGCGGAGGTTGACCCCGAAGAACTGCACACCCTGGCTCTTGAACTCCTGGTGCAGGGCCTCCAGCGAGGGCGCCTCCACCCGGCAAGGCGCGCAGGCCGCGAACCAGAAGTTGAGCACGGTCACCTGGCCCTGGAAGGCCTCGGCCGTCACCTGGGTGCCGTCAAAGAGGGTGCCCTCGATCGCGATGGCGCTCTTGCGGTCCGCGGCGGCGAATTCCGTCACCGAACCGTCGCCGGCCACGTAGTTCTTGTTGTCACCGGCCTTGGCCTGTTTGGCCAGCGCATCCTCCTGGGCGCAGCCGGAAAGACCCAGCACGACGGCGAGGGCAGCACCGCCCGCCGTCAGGACGCTGCGGCGGGACAACGGTGAGGCGTTGGCGTTGTTACCGGTCATGCTCAGGCTCCGGGGGTGCTGGAGGCACCGGGGAGAAGGGCGGCAGCAGGCTCGCTGTAGTCGACCCGCAGGAGGTTCCCGGCGTCGTCGAACACCAGGGAGGTGACCGAAGTGAGGGTGCATTCGCGTTTGCGCGGATCATGCCACAGCGGCTTGCCCTCGGCGCTGAGCCGGGTGGCCCAGATGGGCAGCTGGTGGCTGACGAGGATGGCCTCGGCCCCCTCGCCGCCGAGCTCGATGGCGCGCAGCCGGGCGTCCTGCACAGCGGCAATAACACGGGCGGCCTGGTCCTTGTAGGGCTCGCCCCAGGACGGCCGGAACGGGTTGCGCAGCATGGGCCAGTGCTTCGGTTTGAAGATCTCGGCCTTGTTGACGTGGATGCCCTCGAAGTAGTTGGCGGCCTCGACGATCCGGTCCTCGGTGGTGATCGCGAGGTTGAGCGCCTCGGAGATGGGCTGCGCCGTCTCCTGCGCGCGGGTCAGCGGCGAGGCGACGAGGTGGACGATGTTCGCCCCCTGCGCGGACCGTGCGCTGAAGTGCGCCGCCAGCATCCGGGCCATCTCCTGGCCGAGCTCGGAGAGATGGAATTCGGGCAGCCTGCCGTACAGGACGCCATCGGGATTGTAGACCTCGCCGTGGCGGAGCAAATGAACAGTGGCTTGGGGCATGTGTACCAGTTTCTCAAAGGGCAGGGGCAATGACGAAATCTTCTACAAGAAGTAGAACTGAAGAGTTTTCAGAAATGTTCCCCGGAGTTGGAATAAAAGATGCAAATGCATGTTTATACTGGGTGAAGCAGTTAGTTGAGACTTCAACAAACGGAGCTTCAACTGACGATCAGACCCACCGAACGATCCACCCGACTCAAGGAGCAACACCATGGCACTTCCCGCTAACGTCACCACCGGCACCTGGACCCTCGACAACTCGCACAGCGAGATCGCCTTCACCGTCCGCCACGCGGGCATCAGCAAGGTCCGCGGTCAGTTCAAGGATGCAGAGGCCACCTTGGACCTCGCCGAGAACGTGGCCGAGTCCAAGGTCAACGCCACGATCCAGACCGCGAGCTTCGACTCGGGCGACGCCAACCGCGACGGCCACGTCCGCGGCGAAGATTTCTTCGACGTCGAGAAGTTCCCGGAAATCTCCTTCGTCTCCCACAGCATCGTCCCCAAGGGTGACAGCTACGAGCTCCAGGGCGACCTGACCATCAAGGGTGTTACCCGCCCGGTGGCCCTCGAGACCGAGTTCAACGGCGTTGCCGTCGACCCGTTCGGCATGACCCGCGCCGGCCTGTCCGCCGAGACCACGATCAGCCGTAAGGACTTCGGCCTGACCTGGAACGCAGTCCTCGAAGCCGGCGGCGTGCTGGTCAGCGACAAGGTTGCCGTCAACCTCGAACTGGCCTTCATCGCTCCCGCAGCCTAGCCACTCCACGCTTGACCGGCCGGTCCCCAGGACCAGGCCGGACCCGCGGCTTCCAGCCGCCGGCACCCCGCTTCGTCCGTGTGACGAGGCGGGGTGTTCCGCGTAATCCGGGGTTGTCCGGTTGCGGCGCCGCCTCCGGATGGCACTTCGGAAGGCACCTCCGGCGCATCGCGAACGGGCCGCGGCTGACGGCGCCCCGACATGCTCCGCAACATGCCGAAGTTCCCTCGATACCGGCACATCCGCGGTCTACAGTGAGAGCCATGAGCAACCCCAATGAGGTACCTCAGCCGCAGCAGCCGGGCGCCCGGCCCCCGCGGAACCAGACACCGGGCAACCGGCCGCCCGGCGAGGCGCCGGGCCACCAAGTTCCGGGCGGACCGTCGGGGCCGCCGTCGGGCAGGTTCCGCTTTGAGATGCCCGCGGACCGGCCACGGGACTTCAACGACATGATGCCCCGGGGCGGAGTCTCCGACATGTTCACGGTCACATGGCTCCCCACCGAGCTCAAAGTCGCCTACTGGATTTGGCTCGTCGGCGGACTGCTGGGCCTGCTGGGCGGGGTGGTGGGCCTCTTCGGGGCGTTTGTGCTGCTGGCCGTCGTTCCGGGTCTGGGATTCCTGGTCCTTCTGCTGGTACTGGTGGCCCTGGCCCTCGCGGGGGCTCAGGTCATCCTGGCCATGAAGATGAAGGAGGGCCGCGAGTGGGCCCGCTTCGCTCTCACCATCGTCGCCGGTATTTCCCTGCTGCTGGCCATCCTCAACACCAGCGCGGCCGAGGGCCGTGGGGCAGGCAGCTGGCCGAGCTTCACCATCAGTCTGGTGGCCGCCGTGCTGATGTGGCTGCCCAACTCCCAGGCATGGTTCGCCTCGCTGCGGAGCCGCGCCTGAGCTGCGCCTGGGCTGCACGTCAGGAGCTTCCGGGCACCTTTCGTTCGTTGCAGAACCGGCCCCCGATCGGATGCCCGGGCACGCGGCGAGAATACCTCTCCGGAATGATCCGCGGGGGCGCCGGCCCGCGGTACGGTGGGAGTAAACCATGCTGGGGGCAGGGCAGGAAGCTGTTTCCGGTATCTGAACCAGACCGCCACGCAAAGGAACGCCCATGAGCATCCCGCCAGTCCCGCCGTCGAACCCGGACTCCCCCGAGCCGGGCGAACAGCCGGCTCCGCGCTACGGAGAGAACGCACCCCAGTACGGCCAGCAGGCACCCTCCGCGCCCCAGTATGGCCAGGCCCCGTCGGCACCGCAGTACGGGCAGCAGGCTCCGCAGTACGGACAGAACGCCCCGCAGGCTCCGCAGTACGGACAGAACCCGCCGCAGTACAACCAGCAGGCTCCGCAGTACGGACAGCCCGGGTATGGCCAGTCTCCTTACGCCCAGTTCCCCTCCGAGCAGCCGCAGGCCACGGCCGGGATGCCCAAGCTCGTCAACACGGCATTCTGGCTCATCGTCGCGTCCGGCGTGGTGTGGGTCCTGTCCGCCCTGCTGGCGATCGGCATGGTCGACTCCCCCGAGGTGCGGGCCGAGTTCGAGAACCAGATGGCCGCCGCCGGAGCGGACATCAGGTTCGAAGACCTCAGGGGATTCCTGGTCGGTAGCTTCGTGGCCATCGCCGTGATCGGCGCCGTCCTCTACGCGCTCGTGGCCTTCAATGTGCGCAGGGGCAAGAACTGGGCACGGATCCTGGGGACGGTCTTCGCGGCCCTGTCCATCCTCGGCATCCTCCCGCTGAGCCTCGGCACGCTGGCAGTCCTCCTGGGCGTCGCAGGCATTGTGATGCTGTACCTGCCGGCCGCGTCGCCGTACTTCACCAAGCGCCAGCCGTTCGCCAACCCGTACGGGCAGCCTGGCGGGCCTTACTAAGCCGCCAGGCACCAGCGCAGCGGGCGCGGGAGCGCCGGACAGGCCGACTGAAGCTAGTCGGCATCCTCCGGGTCCTGCGCCCTTTGTGCGTGATAGGCGAGGATCTGGAGTTCGGTGGCCATGTCCACCTTGCGCAAGTTGACCCCGGGCGCCACCTGCAGCATCACCGGGGCGAAGCTGAGGATGCTCCGCACACCGGCGGCAATCACCCGGTCGCAGACGTCCTGCGCCACGGCGGCCGGCAGGGCCAGCACCACCATGTTGGCACCGGTCCGCTGCAGCACCGGCTCGAGGTCGGCGGCATCGCTGACACGCAGCCAGCCCACCTCGCTGCCCACCACCATCTGGTCCGCATCGAAGATCGCAACAATATCGAAGCCCCGGGATTCGAATCCTCCGTACCGGGCCAGCGCCTTGCCCAGGTTGCCGGCACCGACGATGGCGACCTTCCAGTCGTGCGTCAGGCCCAGCGCCGCGGCAATATGCCGGTTGAGGTACTGCACTTCGTAGCCGACGCCACGCGTCCCGTATGAGCCGACATAGGAAAGGTCTTTGCGGAGGGTGGACGAGCTGACCCCTGAGGCCTCGGCCAGGGATTCGGACGAGACCCGGTCAATTCCTTCGGCAAGCAAGGTGGTGAGGGCGCGCAGATAAATGGTCAGCCGGGCCACGGCCGCGGGCGGAATCTGCTTTGCTGCAGCCCCTGCTCCCCCGGGCATCGCGTCAGGGGATGAATCCAGCGAAGTCACTATCTGCTCCATTGAGTCGCGTTGTGAGTTCCACTCTAGAGCCCCCGCAGTTCAGCGAACAAAGCAGCCGTCCCCAACGGCTCCCGCGCCTCAGGCCTGCCGGCCCAACACCCGCCGCAGCGTCCGCTCCAGCCGGGCTTCGTCGATCTTCCAGAAGTCGCGTTGGACGCCGTCCACCAGGACCACGGGAATCTCCTCCGCAAAGCGCTCCCGCAGTTCGAGGTCGTCGTCTACGGACTGCTCGCGCCAGCCGATCCCCAGGCTCTGGGTGACGCGGTCGACGGCGGTGCGTGCCGCTGAGCACAGATGGCAGTCAGCTTTGGTGATGAGGACGACGTCGGGGCTTGGCATGGTTCCACGGTAGCCCGGCTGCCGCGCCCGCGTCGACGCGCCCGACACGTCCGGTGCCGCCGCCGCGGCCCATGCGACGGGAACCGGCCCCGGCGTTGACTAGACTCGTGGCATGCCCGAAGAGAAGTACGCCGCTGTGGTCACCGAGCCTGTTGCAGCACCGCAGCACGGCGAAGCCGCGTTCTTCGACGTCGACAACACCCTCATGCGGGGCGCCAGCCTGTTCCACGTCGCCCGCAAGATGCACCAGCGCGGGGCCTTCACGATTCCCCAGGCGCTCGGGATTGGCTGGAAGCAGCTCATGTTCGTGCTGCGCGGCGAGAAGTTGGATGACGTCCACGCCGTCCGCGACACCGCCCTGGGCCTGGCCGCCGGCTTCACCGTTGAGGACATTGAGGTCCTCGGCGAAGAGGTTTATGACGAAATGATCGAATCCCGGATCTGGCCGGGGGCCAAGGCACTGGCCGAGCAGCACCTCCGCGTGGGCCGCAGGGTCTGGCTCGTCACGGCGACGCCGATTGAGGTGGCCACGGTGATCTCCAGCAGGCTGGGCCTCACCGGCGCGCTCGGCACGGTGGGCGAAATCCTCGACGGTTCCTACACCGGCCGGCTGGTCGGCGAGATCCTCCATGGCCCGGCCAAGGCGGTGGCCGTCAAAGCGATGGCCGCGGCCGAGGGACTGGACCTGGCCCGGTGCTGGGCGTACAGCGATTCGCGCAATGACATCCCGCTGCTGAGCATGGTGGGGCACCCCGTGGCCATCAACCCCGATTCCGGGCTCCGCCGCCATGCCCGCGACAACAACTGGCCGGTTTATGACTTCCGCTCCGGGCGGCGCGCGGCCACCCTGGGGCTCAAGGCGGCCACTGCCGGAGGGGCTATCTACGGCCTCTGGCGGGGGTTCTCCCGCTTCCGCGGCCCCACGGTCTAACGCGGCACCACTTCTCCGCCACTTTCCGCTGCGATTCCTGCCCAGCGCTACGCTTTCGGACGGGCGCTGCCCGGATCCCCGCGTCGCCCGTCCGATCTCGTAGCGCCCGTCCGAACCAGGGGCGAAAACGGCAAAGAAAATGCCCGCTGCCGGAAAGGCAACGGGCATTCACATGATGCGAAGTATCTCTACTTCTTATTACGACGCTGGTGGCGCGTCTTGCGAAGCAGCTTGCGGTGCTTCTTCTTGGCCATACGCTTGCGACGCTTCTTAATAACTGAACCCACGAAAGTTCCTTACCGGCTAGATGCAGTACCTGCCTGTTGGAAAGGGTCCGCGGGCTAAGCAGCAGACTGTACAACTGACAGGTTCTTACAATGACGTAAAACGTTCCTTAACAGGGTACCGCCTCTCGGGGGCACACCACGACCGCAGGCACCATTCAGCGCCCACGCATCCTCATTCCGGCCACAGAAGACGCCGGATGCTCAGGCTGTTTCCGTCTTCCCGTCAACCACGGCACCCTTGAGGTACTGCTCGACGGCGGTTTCCGGCACCCGGTAGGAACGCCCGAAACGGACAGCCGGCATCTCGCCGGAATGAACAAGCCGGTACACGGTCATTTTGGACACGCGCATCACCTCCGCAACTTCAGCCACGGTCAAGAAGCGCGCGTTGGAAAAGTTGGCCTCCGAAGACATTTCACTATTCCTTTGCTCAAGCGAACGGCAGCCCCATCTGAATGACATGGCGGTGTGCCGATGCTGAGCCATCAAACAACCATGTGTTAGATACTCTAGGGGCTGATGGTGCCAATGTGAAAGAGCTGCGGGAATCTCCGGGCCCCGGCAAGGAATCCCGGACGCCCCGCCTTTCTGCCGCCCGCCTGCCTGCCCCTTCTGACCGCCGTTCCGCCTAGACTCTGGTCCGGCGGATGCGCGCGGAAGCCGCGAGCTGGGCCAGGACCGAGGCCGTGACATCCCAGTCCATGCAGGCGTCCGTCACACTCTGGCCGTAGACAAGATCGTCCGTTCCGGCGGCGTGCTCGGCGACGTCGAGGTTCTGGGCCCCGCCGACAAGGAAGCTCTCCAGCATGACGCCGGCGATGGCACCCGCCGAGGTACCGCCGCTCTCCAGCTGCGCGCCGATTTCCAGGCCGACCTCGGCCTGCCGGTGGTGGTTCTTGCCGCTGTTGGCGTGGCTCGCGTCAACGATCAGGCGCGGGTTGAGCTGCTTGGACGCCAGCTTGGCGGTGGTGGCCGCCACGTCCGGGGCGGAGTAGTTGGGTCCCTTGCGTCCGCCGCGGAGGATGATGTGCGTGTCCGGGTTGCCGGCGGTGGAGACCAGCGCGGCACGGCCCTCGCCGTCAATTCCGAGGAACGCCTGGGCTGCCCCGGCGGCGCTGCACGCGTCGAGCGCGACCTGCAGGTCGCCGTCGGTCCCGTTCTTGAACCCGACCGGCATGGACAGTCCAGACGCCAGCTGGCGGTGGATCTGGCTTTCGGTGGTGCGGGCACCGATGGCGCCCCAGGAGACGAGGTCCGCCATGTACTGCGGGCTGATGGGTTCCAGGAATTCGGTGCCGGCCGGCAGGCCGAGCGCGGTGACCTGCTGCAGGAAGCTGCGCGCGGCGCGCAGCCCGGCGGCGATATCGTGGCTGCCGTCGAGCCGGGGGTCGTTGATCAGGCCCTTCCAGCCCACCGTGGTGCGGGGCTTTTCGAAGTAGGCCCGCATCACGATCAGCAGGTCTTCCTTGTGCTTCTCAGCCTGGCTGACCAGCCGGCGGGCGTATTCGAGGCCGGCCTTGGGGTCGTGGATGGAGCAGGGGCCCACAATCACAAGCAGGCGGTCATCGACGCCATCCATGATGGCGCGGACCTCGTCCCGGCCCCGCGCCACGACGTCGGCCAGGCGGGTGTCCAGCGGCAGATCCGCGACGATCTCCTGCGGGGTCGGGAGCGGGGTGAATTCGCTGACGCGCAGGTTGGACGTGGACTGCTGGGATTCGGGGGCTGCTTCGATGCTCATGGTGCGGGTCCTGTTCCGGGAGTGCGGAGCGGGCCCTGATCAGAACCCGCCGGGAAATGGCGAAGGGCAGAGAATGATCTCTGCCCTGTTGGCTCTGAAGGAAGGTTGGATGCGTGTCAGCTAGACGCGGGCCCCTCCAGAGCCAACGAAAAATACGCATACCAACGGTTCATCATGATTTGACGATAGCCCGGTGACTGACTTCCCGGCAAAATCCGGGACGTAACATTGCGGCCCGGCCGGGAGACCACCGGGCGGATCAGCCGCCGATCAGCCGCGAATCAGGCCCCGGACCCCAGCCCGGCTTCCGTGTAGTAGCCCTCGATATGGTCCGCCACCAGCTGCGACGCGCGGCTGCCGTCGTGGCTGGCGATGGCCGCCAGGATGCCCCGGTGTTCCGCGCGGAGCCGCGCCGCGGTGGAGGCCCAGTCCGGGAGGTTTCCGGTCAGCCGTCCGGCATAGTCCTGGATGGCTTCGCGGAGGGAACCCATCATGGCACTGACGACGGCGTTACCCGCCGCATCCGCCAGGGCCAGGTGGAAACGGACATCCAGGGCAAGGAACGCCTCCGTGTCGGCACAGCCGTCCATTTGCTCCAGCAGCCGGGCTGCCTCGGCCAGCGCGGGCGAATCCGGGCGCGCCCGGGACGCGGCCCACGATTCCAGCAGCACACGGGTTTCCACGATGTCCTTGACGGGCAGGTGCGAGGTGGCCACGTGCAGCCGAAGCGCTGAGCCCAGCGCCGCCGTCGGGTCGGCGATGACGACGGTCCCCGCATCCGGGCCCGACCCCACCCCGGCCCGGAGCACACCCATGGCCTCGAGGACGCGGATGGCCTCCCGGACGGAGGTGCGGGAAACCTGGAGCTGCTCGGCGAGGGCACGCTCGGCCGGAAGCCGTCCGCCCAGGGCCAGCTGACCGCTGGAAAGCTGGCCCTCAATCCACTGCAGGACAAGCTGGTGGGTACGCATGGGCCCATCCTACTTGATGTGGTTGGACCATAGGCCTAGACTGTGGTTGGACCACACTCGCCCGCGGTGTTATTCGGGGGAGCCCGACATTCAGAAACACGAGACCTGCCCGGAGGCAGCAATGACGCAGACCATCGAGCCCGGCAACCCCGAGGCGCCCACCCAGCCCGAAGACACCGGCGCGGGCACTCACTCCGCCGCAGCCACCCCGGGGATCATTCCGGCGGCCCTCAAACGCCGCGTCCCCAAGTACTCGGACCTCGCCCCGCTGATGCAGTTCAAGAAGCCCGAGTTCAGCCGCGCCGCCAGGCTGCGGCGTGCCAGCACCATCTGGGACCTCCGCGACCAGGCCAAGCGCCGCACGCCGCAGGCCCCGTTCGACTACACCGACGGCGCGGCCGAAGCGGAGATCACCCTGCGCCGGGCCCGCGAGGCATTCCTGGACATCGAGTTCCGGCCCGGCATCCTCCGTAACGTCTCCAAGGTAGACCTGACCACCGACATCCTGGGCAAGACGTCCCGGCTGCCGGTCGGCATCGCACCCACCGGATTCACCCGGATGATGCAGTCCGAGGGTGAATACGCCGGTTCCCAGGCCGCCGCGGCAGCCGGTATCCCGTACACGCTCTCCACCATGGGCACTGCCTCCATCGAGGACGTGGCCGCCGCCGCTCCGGACGGCCGGAACTGGTTCCAGCTCTACCTGTGGACGGACCGCGACCGTTCGCTGGAACTGATCGAGCGTGCCGCCAAGGCCGGCAATGACACCCTGATGGTCACGGTGGACACCGCCGTCGCCGGGGCCCGGCTGCGCGACGTCCGGAACGGCATGACCATCCCGCCGGCGCTGACAATCAAGACCGTGCTGGATGCCTCCTACCGGCCGGCGTGGTGGTTCAACTTCCTCACCCACGAGCCGCTGACTTTCGCCTCGCTGTCCCGTTACACCGGAACCGTCGCGGACCTGATCAACTCGATGTTCGATCCCACCCTGACGTTCGACGACCTCGACTGGCTCCGCGAAACCTGGAAGGGCAAGCTCGTGGTCAAGGGGATCCAGACCATCGAGGACGCCCGCCGGGTGGTGGACCACGGGGCCGACGGCGTCGTGCTCTCCAACCACGGCGGACGCCAGTTGGACCGCGCCCCGATCCCGTTCCACCTGCTGCCCGGCGTCAAGGAGGCCTTCGACAAGGACAACTCCGACGCGGCGATCATCCTGGACACGGGCATCATGAGCGGTGCGGACATCATCGCCGCGCTGGCCCTGGGCGCCGACTTCACGCTGATTGGCCGCGCCTACCTCTACGGGCTGATGGCCGGCGGCCGGGCCGGCGTGGACCGTGCCATCGAGATCCTGGAAAAGGACATGCTCCGCACCATGGCCCTGCTGGGCGTCAGCCGGATCTCGGAGCTGACCCCGGACCACGTGCGGCTGCTCTCCAAGTAGCCTGCGCGGGCAATCCCTGACGACATAACAGTGGCGGCCGTGTTCTTGAAGAACACGGCCGCCACTGTTCAGAAGGCGAGGCCTAGATGAGCCCCTGGGCGAGCATCGCGTCGGCCACCTTCACGAAGCCGCCGATGTTCGCGCCCAGCACGTAGTTCCCGGGGTCACCGTACTCGTCCGCAGTGGCCGCGCAGCGGTCGTGGATTCCGACCATGATCTCGGTCAGCCGTTCCTCGGTGTGCGCGAAGGACCAGGAATCGCGGCTGGCGTTCTGCTGCATTTCCAGCGCGGACGTGGCCACGCCTCCGGCGTTAGCGGCCTTGCCCGGGCCGAACAGGATGCCGGCTTCCTGGAAGACCGCGACGGCTTCACGGGTCGAGGGCATGTTGGCGCCCTCCCCCACCGCGAGCAGCCCGTTCCGGATCAGCCGGGCGGCAGCGTCGCCGTCGAGCTCGTTCTGCGTGGCGCACGGCAGCGCGACGGTAGCGTCGAGGTCCCAGACCGAGCCGCCCTCCACGTAGTCGACAGCGGAACGCCGGGCCTCGTAGTCCTTGAGCCGTCCGCGCTCGACCTCCTTGATCTGGCGCAGCAGCGCGACGTCGATTCCTGCCTCGTCCACGACATAGCCGGAGGAATCCGAGCAGGCCACCACGGTGGCGCCGAGCGCCTGGGCCTTGGCGATCGCATTGATGGCGACGTTGCCGGAGCCCGAGACCACCACGCGCTGGCCATCGAAGGAATGGCCGCGGGTCTTCAGCATCTCCTCGGCGAAGATCACGGTGCCGTAGCCGGTGGCCTCGGGCCGGACCAGCGAACCGCCCCAGGAAATACCCTTGCCGGTGAGGACGCCGGATTCGTACCGGTTGGTGATCCGCTTGTACTGCCCGAAGAGGTAGCCGATTTCGCGGCCGCCGACGCCGATGTCCCCGGCCGGGACGTCCGTGTACTCGCCGATGTGGCGGTACAGCTCGGTCATGAAGGACTGGCAGAAGCGCATGACCTCGGCGTCCGAGCGTCCGCGGGGGTCGAAATCGGAGCCGCCCTTGCCGCCGCCGATGGGCATGCCGGTCAGGGCATTCTTGAAGATCTGTTCGAAGCCGAGGAACTTCACGATGCCCAGGTTCACCGAGGGGTGGAAGCGCAGGCCGCCTTTGAAGGGGCCCAGCGCCGAGTTGAACTCCACCCGGAAGCCGCGGTTGATCTGGAAGCGGCCGGCGTCATCGACCCAGGGGACCCGGAAGATGATCTGCCGTTCGGGCTCGCAGAGCCGCTCGAGGACGGCGCCTTCGAGAAACTCGGGGTGGCGGTCGTGGACCGGGCCGAGGCTTTCGAAGACCTCGGTGACCGCCTGGTGGAATTCCTCTTCGCCGGGATTCCGTGCCAGTACTGTGTCCCGGATGGCTTCAAGCCGTGCGTCCATTCCAACTCCCTAAACCCTGGCGCCCCTCATTGGGCGCAACAAGCAAGCCTTTCCATGGTTGCACCGGGCAGGAGGGGATTTCTATTCGGGCCCCCAGTGCGCCCCGTGTGACAAAAACACGGTGGCGCGGGACACAAACGGGCGGGGCTACTTCTTGCGGCCGAACTTCGGCAGGCTGGCCAGGAGATCGGCGGCCCTGGTGGCGGCCCTGCCGACGGTCCGGCCGATCTGCTGCGGCATTTTGTCTTCTCCTGCCGTGCCGACCGGGATGACGACGGCGGGGCTCAGCGGGCTTCCGGCGGGCCGTCCGGCGAGTGCCGCGGCTGGCTGCGACGCCGGGGCGGCGTGCGCTTCGTGGGCGACTGTGGCCGTGGCGGCCTCGGCGAGGGTGTCCGGGACGGGCTGGACCCGGGGTTCCGCGGTCCGCGCCGCAGATGTGTCCGCTGTCCGCGCCAGCGCTGGCGACGGCACCGGTGCGGCGGCAGCGCCGACGTCGAAGGTCTCCAGCCAGTTGGCGATCCCGGCCAGCGGCTTGGGGTTGAGAGTGTAGTAGCGCTTCTGGCCCTGGGCGCGCATGCTCACCAGGTCCGCTTCGCGGAGCACTTTCAGATGCTTGGAGATGGTGGGCTGGCTGGCCTCGAGCTCCTGGACCAGCTCCCCCACCGCCTTGTCCCCCTTGCGGAGGGATACCAGAATGTCACGCCGGGTTGCCTCAGCAATGACGGCAAATACGTCGTCTGTCACCATGCCCTCCACACTAGCGACATATACGCCGGATGGCATCCACCAATTGCAGGCCGCGGCTGTAGCCGCCGGGCATTGCCCTGTACCGGGCGCGGTGCTAAAACGGACGCACCGCCTTCCCGGCAGGTGAGGCCGCAGCCTACCGACGCAGAGGAGTGGACGATCATGGGGGATTTCTTCCGGAAACAGCTGTTCAACATCATCGCTGCCGTGTTCCTGGCCTTGTTCGTGATCGTCTGGGGCAACGTGCTGCTCCAGATCTGGGTATTCGTCCCGGAAGTTCCGGGCACCCCGCCCAGGCTGAACGGCGCCGTCGTCTGCGCCGCCGGGGTGCTGTCCACTTCGCTGAGTTCGCTGACCGCCTCCGCCCTGGGCTTCACCATTGCCGAGGTCCGCCGGGAGGAGCAAAGCGGCGGCGAGGAGGCCGCCGGTCAGGCCAGGGCCGGCGTTTTCGAGGCCGGCGGGATCACCACGAAGCTGTCCGGCAGGATCATCGCGGCGCTGATGGTGTACCTCGTGGTCGGCCTGCTGGTGCTCGGCGTGTGGCTGGTGAAAGGCACCGCCTCCACCGACCTGGTCGGGGCGTTCTCACTTTCGCTGCTGGGCTGGATCATCGGCGCCGCCGGGGTGGTGTTCCAGACCGAGAAGCCCAGCCCTCAGCCGTCCGCAGCCGGATAGCCGGTGCCGGACCAGCTACCTAGTCGAACCAGGGGTCCAGTCCGTAGAGCGGGAAAACTTCCTTGCGGGTGGCCATGACCGTCCGGTCCACTTCGTCATTGGGATCGAAGCCGACTTCCCAGGAGCGCCACCAGAGATCGACGTCGTCGCCCATCATTTCCGGCGCGTCAACCCCGTATTTGGCCCCGTACTTTTCTTTCACGTAGCTGCGCCAGTCCTCCGGCACGGGGGTGCGCAGCGGGACGGGGCGCCCGGCCGCGATCGCGATCAGGTGGCTCCAGGCCCGCGGCACGACGGTGATGACGTTGTAGCCCCCTCCGCCGGTGGAGATCCAGCGGTTCTCGCAGTAGCGGGCCGCGAGGTTGCCGATCGCGGTGGCGGCCTCCCGCTGGCCGTCGACGCTGATGTTGAGGTGGGTGAGCGGGTCCAGCCGGTGGGAGTCGCAACCGTGCTGGCTCACAATGACCTCGGGCGCAAAGGCGCCCACGAGCTGCGGCACCACGGCGTGGAAGGCGCGGAGCCAGCCGCCGTCCCCGGTACCGGCCGGCAGGGCCACGTTCACTGCGCTGCCCTGCGCGTTGGGGCCGCCGATCTCGTTGGCGTAGCCGGTGCCCGGGAACAAGGTCAGCCCCGTCTCATGCAGGGAGATCGTCAGCACGCGCGGATCGTCCCAGAAAATGCTCTGGGTTCCGTCGCCGTGGTGGGCGTCGATGTCGATGTACACCACGCGCTGCATACCGCCGTCGAGGAGCCGCTGGATGGCGAGGGCCGCGTCGTTGTAGATGCAGAAACCGCTCGCGCGCTCACGGGCCGCGTGGTGCATGCCTCCGCCGAAGTTCACCGCCCGGACGGCGCTGCCGTCCAGGATGGCGGAGGCGGCGAGGAGGGATCCCCCTGCCAGCCGGGCACTGGCCTCGTGCATGCCGGCGAAGGCCGGGTCATCCTCGGTACCAAGGCCGCGTTCCAGGTCCGGGGACCCGGGATCCGCGCTCACGCGCCGCACCGCGGCGACGAAGTCGGGGCTGTGGACGGTGGACAGCTCCGCGTCGCTGGCGACGTCCGGGGCCGCAACCGTGACATGCTCAAGGTCGAGCAGACCGAGGCTTCCGGCCAGCCTGGCCGTGAGTTCCATCCGCTCCGGGGCCATCGGGTGGCTGTGGCCGAAGTTGTAAGCGGTCATGGAAGGGTCCCACACCACCGTCGTTGGCAGTGCGGTCTTGGCGAGCCCCGGCAGGTATGTCATCAATCACAGGCTACCTGAGCGTGGGGCGCCTTTCCCCAGTCATTGCAAGGGGTTTAGTGGTTTACTACTGAAGGAAGCAGTTTCAAGCGAGGAAAAGCCACACATGACGCAGAGCCAGTCGAGGTCCAAGAGCCCGGCCAACTGGCAGCCCGGAACTCCGGAGCGGGAAGGCCTGTGGGTCTTCACCCGCCTCCGCGACTTCATCGACAACATTGCCAACACCACCCCGGCCCGCCTCGCACTCACCGCGTTCGGCATGGTGGTCCTTGTCTTCACTGCTTTGTTGTCCCTTCCGGTTTCCTCCGCGACCGGGGATTTCACCCCGCTGCACCAGGCCATGTTCACTGCCGTGTCCGCCGTCTGCGTGACGGGGCTGACCGTGGTGTCCACGGCGGTGCACTGGTCCTTCTTCGGCCAGCTCGTCATCCTGGTCGGCATCTTCGTGGGCGGCCTCGGCACCCTCACCCTGGCCTCGCTGCTGGCCCTCCTGGTGAGCAAGAAGCTGGGTGTCCGCGGCAAGCTCATCGCCCAGGAGGCCATGAACACCGGCCGCCTCGGAGAAGTGGGTACCCTGCTGCGGATCGTTATCGTGACCTCGGTGGTGATCGAGGCCGCCCTTGCGTTGGCGCTGATCCCCCGCTTCCTGATGCTGGGCGAGAGCTTCGGCCAGTCGGTCTGGCACGGGGTGTTCTACGCGATTTCCTCGTTCAACAACGCCGGGTTCACCCCGCACTCGGACGGCATCGTCCCGTACGAGACCGACCTGTGGATCCTCGTCCCGCTGATGCTCGGAGTCTTCCTCGGCAGCCTGGGCTTTCCTGTGGTGATGGTGCTGCAGCAGAACGGCCTGAACTGGAAGAAATGGAACCTGCACACCAAGCTGACCATCCAGGTCTCGCTGATCCTGCTAGGGGCAGGGACCGTGCTGTGGGGGCTGATGGAATGGGAAAACGTGAGGACCATCGGCGGCATGAACGACGCGGACAAGGTCATTCATTCCCTCTTCGCCTCCGTGATGACGCGTTCCGGAGGGTTCAACCTGGTGGACCAGAACCAGATGGATTCCACCACCATGTTGCTCACCGATGCCCTCATGTTCGCCGGCGGCGGTTCGGCGTCGACCGCCGGCGGCATCAAGGTGACCACCATCGCCGTGATGTTCCTGGCCATCATGGCCGAGGCCCGCGGCGACTCCGACGTGAAGGTGTACGGCCGCACCATCCCGGAGGGCACCATGCGGGTGGCAATCTCGGTCATCGTCGCCGGCGCCACCCTCGTCGCCGTGTCGGCCATGCTGCTGCTTCACATCAGCGGCGCGTCCCTGGACCGGGTGCTCTTCGAAACCATTTCCGCTTTCGCCACGGTGGGTCTCAGCACGAACCTCAGTGCCGAGCTGCCGCCGTCGGGCGTCTACGTCCTCACCGCCCTGATGTTCGCCGGGCGCGTCGGGACCGTCACCCTTGCCGCTGCCCTGGCCCTGCGCCAGCGCAGCCAGCTTTACCACTACCCGGAAGAGAGACCGATCATTGGCTAGTTCCTCAGGCGCCGTCAACCGTCCCGCCCACAATGCGCCCGTGCTGGTGATCGGGCTGGGCCGTTTCGGTGCCTCCACCGCAGAACAGCTGGTCAAGCAGGGCCGCGAGGTGCTGGCGATCGAACGCGACCGTAACCTCGTGCAGAAGTGGTCCGGCACCCTGACCCACGTCGTCGAGGCCGACGCCACCAACATCGATGCGCTCCGCCAGCTTGGCGCGCAGGAGTTCAGCTCCGCCGTCGTAGGAGTGGGCACCTCGATCGAGTCCTCGGTGCTGATCACCGTGAACCTCGTGGACCTCGGCATCGAGCACCTCTGGGTCAAGGCGATCACGCCCTCGCACGGCAAGATCCTGACCCGGATCGGCGCCAACCACGTGATCTACCCGGAGGCCGACGCCGGTGTCCGCGCCGCGCACCTGGTCTCCGGCCGCATGCTGGACTTCATCGAGTTCGACGACGACTTCGCGATCGTGAAAATGTATCCGCCGCGCGAAACCGTGGGCTTCACCCTGGACGAGTCCAAGGTCCGTTCCAAGTACGGGGTCACGATCGTCGGGGTGAAGTCCCCGGGCGAGGACTTCACCTACGCCCGGCCGGAGACCAAGGTTTCCTCACGGGACATGCTCATTGTCTCCGGGCACGTGGACCTGCTGGAGAGGTTCGCCGCGCGGCCGTAGCGGCACCGGATGCCCTCGCCCTTTGCATCACGCCCACACTATTCACAACGTCCGTGGGAACTACACCTAGGCGCCGCCGTGGGGGGAGGCGGTGGCGTCCGGGGCCGGGCTGGCGGCCAGGTTCCTCGTGGCCGGCCCCTGGATAACGGTGCCGTCAGGGTTGAAACGGGAGCCGTGGCAGGGGCAGTCCCACGTGATGTCCGCCGGATTGAACTCCACGGTGCAGCCAAGGTGCGTGCAGATGGCTGAGACCGCCTGGACGTCCCCCGCGGAACTGACGTACACGGCAGTTTGCGCCCCATTGACGTCCACAACCCTCCCCTCTCCCGGCGCTACGTCTTCCGCGGCCACGCCCCCCGGAGCCGCAGCGGGTGCAGCGGCACCGTCGTCACCCGGCACCCCCTCCGGCGGGCGCGCCGCTCCCGCCTGCGTTGCACGGGCGCTTCTGGTGCTGTCGAACACTGCGGCCCACGGGTTTTCGCTGCCGCACAGCTTGTCCCGGAGGATCAAGGCAGCGGCGGTGCCGTTGGTGAGGCCCCATTTTCGCAGGCCGGTGATCACGTGGACATGCGGGGACTCCGGAGCCATGAGGCCTACGTAGGGCAGCCCGTCGGTAGGCATGGCGTCCTGGGTGGACCAGCGGAAGCCGACCTCGCCGGCGCCCAGGCGGTCGCGGACAAATGCCGTGAGCCGCTGGTACCGTGCGGCAGTATCAACGCTTTCGGTGGCCGGGTGTCCTTCGCCGCCGGCCAGCACGTAGCTGGTGTCGTCGACGTCGACGGTCAGGATGGAGCGCATCGGCTCCTCAACGCTGACAAAGGTTGCGTCCAGCGGAGGAACTGCGCTGCGTCCGGCGACGATATACGAGCGGTGCGGGTAGCATCGCTCGGCGAAGAGTCCGTTGTCCCCGATCGGCAGGTTTGTCGCGACAATGATGTTCTTCGCCCGGACTGATCCCTGCTCCGTATCCACCACGGCCGGAGAGCCGTCGCGGAAACCCATGGCGGGCGACTCCTCAAAGACGAAGCTGCCATCCCCGTCCACGGCCCGGGCCAGGCCCTGCACGTACCTGAGCGCATGGATCTGAGCCTGGCCGCCGAAACGGACGGCGCCCATGACGGCGAAGGGCAGCGGTACGTCTCTCGTGAAGGATGCCGGCAGCCCCAGCCGTCCGGCCAGCGCCGCTTCCTCCCGGACCAGCGCAAGCGCAGGCTTGGATTCGGCGTAGGTGTAATTGGCCACCCGCCGGAAGCCGCAGTCGATTCCCTCCGCCGCTACGACGCCCGCGATGTGTTCAATTGCTGCTTCGTTGGCCTGCCCGTAGGTGGCGGCGGTGCCGATCCCGTGGCCGGCCGCGAGTTCGGAGTAGGCAAGCCGGTGCAGGGAGGTGACTTTACCCGTCGTGTTCCCGGTGACGCCGGTGCCCACCCGCGCCGCCTCCAGCACGGCCACCGTCTGGCCCGCCCTTTTCAGGGCCAGTGCGGCAGTCAGTCCTGCGATGCCGCCACCAATCACGGCAACGTCCACGTCCAGGGACGCGTCGAGGGACGCGTAAGTGACGGCTCCGCCGGTGGCAGCCCAGAGGGAAAGGAGTCGTCCTGCCGGCTGTTCCTTCACGGTCCCGACCTCCACGCACTAGGTTCCCTCCGCCGTCGGGCCCGTTCCGTCCGGCGTCGCTGGCTTGAGTTACCGCATTATCAGGACCCGGCGGTCTTCGCAGCCTTCGCGGCGGCCTTGGCCGCCTGCTTGCTGGCCCGCACCTTGCTCAGCGACTCCGGATCCACAATGTCAGCGACGGAAAGGAAGGCGTTCTCCTGACCGTAGTGGCCGGCGGCCTCCCGCCAGCCTTCGGCCTGGAGGCCGCACCGCTTCCCCAGCAGCGCCAGGAAGATCATCGCTTTTTGCTCGCCAAATCCCGGCAATGCCTTGAGCCGGCGCAGCACCTCCTGACCGTCGGGGTCACCCTGCGTCCAGATGGCAGTGGCGTCGCCGTTCCAGTCTTTGACCACCGTGTCAGCCAGGGATTGGACGCGGCCGGCCATGGATCCGGGAAACCGGTGGACGGCCGGGCTCTCCTTGAACACCTCGACGAACTGTTGCGGATCGTGGGCGGCGATCGTGGCCGGATCCATGGAACCGATGCGGGTCCGGATTTTTTCCGGACCGGCAAAGGCCGATTCCATGGTCACCTGTTGGTCAAGCAGCATGCCGGTGAGCAGTGCAAACGCGTCCTCGCTGAGTAGTTTGTCGGCCGCGGGATCCCCTGTGATGTGCAGTTCCATGGGTCCCATCCTGCCACCCGTTCCGGGCCGCGTCATGGGTTGCGCCTGCCGCTAGCCGAGCTGCTTGGTGATCTCCGCTGCCCGGGCGGCGGCGGCACGGGCTCCCTCGGCGATGATCGCCGGCAGGCCGCGCGCATCGAAGGTGGCGATGGCGCGCTCGGTGGTGCCGTTGGGGCTGGTGACGGCCTTGCGGAGCGCCGTCGGATCCGCGCCCGGCTCAGCCAGCATGAACCCTGCCCCGGCGACGGTTTCACGGGCAATCAGCAGCGACAGTTCAGGGTCCAGTCCGAGCTCGACGCCGGCGGCCGCCATCGCTTCGGCCAGATAGAACGCGTACGCCGGGCCGGAGCCGCTGATCGCGGACAGCGCGTCGACCTGATGTTCGGGGACCTCGACGACGGTGCCCGCGGCGGCCAGCAGGTCCTTGGCCAGCTGGAGCTGCGCCGGGGAACAGTGCGTGCCCGGGGACACCGAGATGACGCCACGGCCCAGCTGCGCCGGGGTGTTGGGCATGCTGCGGATCACAGGCTGGCCGGCCGGAAGCGCCGCTTCCAGCTGCTCCAGCGACACCGCAGCGGCGACGCTGATGACGATCGCGTCCGGTGCAAGCGAATCGCCGATCTCCCGGGCCAGGTCCGCGATGCCCACGGGTTTGACGCCCAGGATCACGACGCCGGAGCCGGTGGCCGCCTGTTTGTTGTTCTCCGGCTCTTCCGCGCCGGCGATGGCCGTGATGCCGTGATGCCGTTTGGCCAGTTCGTCGGCGCGTTCGGCGCGGCGGACCGTGGCGACGATGTCCGCCGGATCGGTGCCGCCGGCGATCAAGCCGCCCAAGATGGCCTCGTTCATTGATCCACAGCCCAGGAATGCGATTCGGTTACTCATGCCCCCATCATTGCAGTCCGGCCCGATTCCCAGCCAGCTCCCACCAACAGGTCAGCATCTTCACAAACTCCGGAACTAGCGTGGTGGTTACCTCATTGAGGGTGCGAGTGATGCGGCAGTCATGCGGATGGCTGCCCGGCACCGGTGGTCTGCAGCGGGTTTCCCCCATTTTCCCGCAGCGGACCGCCGGTGCCTTCGCCGTCAAAAGGCAGTTCCACTCAGCGCCCGCCCGCGGAGCCGCCCGGCGTTTCCCCGCCTCAGTGCAGGTCCTGCCCGGCGGCACGCAGTTGGGCCGCCCGCAGGCGGGTTTCGAGGAATCCCCGGTCGGCGGTATTTCCGGCCAGCTGCAGCGCAGCGTCGTATGCTGCGGCGGCCTCACTGCTGCGGCCCAGCCGGACCAGGAAAGCGGCCCGAACGGCGTGGAACGGGTAGTAGCTCTCCAGACCCAGCGCGTCGACGAGCCGCAGCGCAGGTTCCGGGCCTTTTAGCTCAGCCAGGGCGACCGCACGGTTGAGAGCCACGACAGGTACGGGCGCGAGCTCGAGGAGCTGGTCGTACAGCCGGAGGATCTGGTGCCAGTCCGTGGCGGCGGCGGAGGGCGCGTCGCTGTGGACCGCGGCGATGGCGGCCTGCAGCTGGTACGGTCCGGGCCGGTTCCGCCGCAGGCACTCCCGCACCAGCTCCTGGCCCTCCGCGATCAAGGCCCGGTCCCAGTTGCGGCGGTCCTGGTCCGCCAGGAGCACTGGACCGCCGCCGGCTTCCCGCGCGTCGCGCCGTGACTCGGTCAGCAGCATCAGGGCCAGCAGGCCTTTCATCTCGGCCTCGTCCGGCATCAGCGTGGCCAGCAGACGGCCCAGCCGGACCGCTTCCCGGCAGGTCCTCACGGATCGGCGGCCCGCCCGAGCTGGCACTGTAGCCCTCGTTGAAGATGAGGTAGACCACCGCGAGCACCGGTTGCAGGCGTGCCGGTAGTTCCGCCCCGTGCGGCACCCGGTACGGAATCCTGGCGTCCCGGATTTTCGCTTTGGCCCGGACCAGGCGCTGGGCCATGGTGGTTTCCGGCACCAGGAACGCGTGGGCGATTTCCACCGTCGTGAGTCCCCCCAACAGCCGCAGCGTCAGTGCCACCTGGGCGTTGGTGGCGAGGGCCGGGTGGCAGCAGGTGAACATCAGCCGCAGCCTGTCGTCGTCCACCGTGCCCTCCCTGGAGAATTCCGTGATCACGAGCTCCTCGGGCGTCGGCACTGCCGGGGAGCGGGCCGCCAGCAGTTGCGCGGCCCTGAGCTGTTTGTCGCCGCGTCCGGCTTCCCGGCGCAGCCGGTCGGTCGCCCGGTTCCTGGCCGTGGTGATGATCCAGCCCGCCGGGCTCGGCGGGAGGCCTGTGGAAGGCCAGTGCCGGACAGCCAGGGGGAAAGCCTCCTGGACGGCGTCTTCGGCGGCGTCGATGTCCCCGAGTACACGGGTAAGGACGGCGACGGCACGCCCGTAGTCCTTCCGGAAGACGCCGGCGATGTCCGCTTCCGCCGCCGGTGCCCCGGCGGGCTCGGGCGGAGGCGCGGGTCCGGGTGCCCCGGCGGGTCCGGGCGGCGGCGCGGACCCTGTGTCGCGGACCATTCCCGGGGGCCCTAGTGCTGGACGGGTCGCACTTCGATGGGAAGGGTGGTGGCTCGGGCCAGCTTTTCAGCCCAGCCGAGGGCGGCGTCGAGGTCCGCGGCCTCGATGACGGTGAACCCGCCGAGGTGCTCCTTGGCTTCGGCGAAGGGACCGTCAGTGATGAGCACGTCGGTGCCCTGCTGCCGCACGACGGTGGCGGTATCGGCGGGATGCAGCCCGGCCCCGAATACCCAGGCGCCGGCGGCCTTCATCTCGCGGTTCAGGGCCTCGACGTCCCGCATGATCGGCTCGAGGAATTCGGGGGCTGGGGCGGGGCCATCGGGCTGGTAGACGCTGAGCAGGTACTGTGCCATGGTGCTGTCCTCCTTGACGATTCGGCCGGTCCTGTACCGGCCGCTCACCTACTAGACGAATGACCTGCCCCCGGATCGACACGTCCCTGCCTCCAATCCGGCTCTACAGCAGATCGGTCACCGGGCGCCGGCCGACTGGGATTTCGAAGCGTCCGGTGTCTCTGAATCAGGTGACTGCAGCCTGGCGGGGTGGTCGGTCTGGGTCACGTGGGGCGCGGGGTCCAGCGGCCCCTCGAAGATCAGCTGGTCCAGCCGGCGGAGGATCAGGCCTTCGCGGAGTGCCCAGGGGCAGATCTCCATGCTTGGGAACTCGAACATTTCCAGGGCCGCTTCCGCCACCAGGGCCCCTGCCAGGAGCTGGGGGGCGCGGGCTTCTGAGACTCCGGGAAGGTTCAGCCGGTCCTCCACCTCCATGGCCGAGATGCGCTGCGCCCACAGGCCAAGGTCCGTGGCGAACAGCTCCCGCTTGACGTAGGGGCCTGCGCCGCTGGGCGCGGCCCCGGCGATCCGGGCCAGCGAGCGGAAGGTCTTGGAGGTGCCCGCCACGTGGTTCGCTTTGCCGAGCTTGGCGAAGTCGCGGACCACCGGCTTGAGTGTGGTCCGGATATAGCGGCGAAGTTCCTTCACGCTCTTGGCCGAGGGCGGGTCCTCCTGCAGCCAGTCACGGGTGAGCCTGCTCGCCCCGAGCGGAACGGACGTGGCCAGTTCCGGGAGTTCATCCTCCCCGTAGGCCATCTCGAAGGAGCCGCCGCCGATGTCCAGGTTCAGGATGGGTCCGGCACCCCAGCCGTACCAGCGGCGGACCGCGAAGAACGTCATCGACGCTTCCTCGCTGCCGGTCAGCTCCCGCAGCGTCACGGTGGTCTCATGCTTGACCCGGGCCAGCACGGCAGGGCCGTTGGTGGCCTCGCGGATGGCGGAGGTACAGAACGCCAGCAGGTCTTCGGCCTTGTGCTTGGCCGCGAATTCCCACGCTTCCAGGACGAACTCGATCAGCTCATGCTGGCCGGCGTCGTTGATGCTGCCGTCGCTCTCGAGGAACTGCACCAGGGACAGCGGGCGTTTGTGCGAGGCGAACGGCACCGGGCGCGCACCGGGGTGGGCGTCCACGAGCAGGAGGTGGACAGTGTTTGATCCAATATCGAGGACGCCAAGACGCATAGTGTCATTATTGCCCCCGGGAACGCGGCCCGCCTAACGGACCGGCCGCGCCCCGACAGCCGGCTTAGGCCTGGCCGTCCTGGCCGGCGACGTCTTCGGGCTCGTCGGCGGGCTTGAAGTCGCGGCGGATGTTGGCCACGCCTTCCGGATCGATTTCGAAGCCGAAGGCCGCGCCGGGGTTGATGACCATGCCGAGGTCATCGCCGAGGTTGCCCAGGATCGCGGCGCCCTGGGTGCCGAGCACGTTGGGGGCGGCGGCCAGGTACTGCTCGGTGACGCGGCTCGGGTGGGAGAACACGGCCAGGACAGGCTTCCCGGCGGAGTTGGCCAGCACCAGCGGCTCGACCTGGGCATCGGCCCCTTCCAGCGCGTCGGAGCTGACGATGTAGACCTCGTTATTGAGGAAGGCGAGGATGACGTCAACGGGGTTGGCGTCGGGCTCCTCCCCCCGGGCAAGCTGCTCTTCGAGGTCGTTCAGCGGCTGGAGGTCCAAGTGATCGGGCGTTTCAGTCATGTCTCTACTCGATCACGTTGCGCCCGGGTCCGCAATTCCTAACCCTTACCCCGCTGCCCAAACCGGAGTGATCCGGCAGCGTGCGTCCAAGCTGGGCCCCCGCCGCCAGGGTGCCCTGTCCGAGCTTGCGAGGACAGGGGGCGGCGGGGAGGAACGAGCGAGCACGCAGAGGATTGCACCGGTTCGGGCAGCACCTTCTACTTCTTGGCGGCTGCCTTGCGGGCCGGGGCCTTGCGGGCCGTCGTCGTGCGCTTGACCGGGCCCTTGGCGCGCTTCTCCGCCAGGAGTTCGACAGCCTGTTCCCGGGTGAGTTCCTCCAGCGAGGTGGAGCGCGGCACGGTGATGTTGGTGACGCCGTCGGTGATGTACGGGCCGAAGCGGCCTTCCTTCACGACGATGTTCTTCTCCGAGACCGGATCCGGGCCGAACTCGGCGAGCGGCGGGACGGCGGCGCGGGCGCCGCGCTGCTTGGGCTGGGAGTAGATCTCCAGGGCCTGCTCCAGCGTGATCGTGAAGATTTCCTCTTCCGAGCCGATTGACCGGGAGTCCGTGCCCTTCTTCAGGTACGGGCCGAAGCGGCCGTTCTGCACCGTGATCGGGTTGCCTTCGGCGTCCTGTCCGAGCACCCGGGGCAGACTCATCAGCTGCAGGGCCTCGTCCAGGGAGATGGTGTCCACGCTCATCGAGGCGAACAGCGACCCGGTGCGGGGCTTGGCCTTCACCGGCTTCTTCGGCGGCTTGGGCTTGCCGTTCTTGTAGTACTCCACCGGCTGGTTGGCGAGCTGTTCCTCGGTCATCTCCGGGATGACCTCGGTGACGTAGGCGCCGTAGCGGCCGTTCTTGGCGACGACGGTGTGCCCGGTGTGCGGGTCCGCGCCGAGCACCCGCTCCTCGGGGGCCGCGGTTTCCATCAGCTCGACCGCTTTGGCCGCGGTGAGCTCATCCGGGGCCAGGTCCTCGGGGACGTTGGCGCGGGCGGCCTCCACCACTTCGCCGGTCTTCGGATCGACCGTGGGGACGGAGCTTTCCAGGTACGGGCCGAACTTCCCGACCCGCAGCGTGATGCCCTCGGTGATCGGAATGGAGTTGATTTCGCGGGCATCGATCTCGCCGAGGTTGTTGACGATGCTCAGCAGGCCGGGATTGGAATCCTCGCCGAAGTAGAAGTGCTTGAGCCAGGCGGGTCCCTCGGCCTGGCCGTTGGCGATCTTGTCGAGGTCCGCTTCCATGTCCGCCGTGAACTCGTAGTCCACGTAGTCGTGGAAGTGCTGTTCGAGCAGGCGGATCACGGAGAACGCGATCCAGCTCGGCACCAGCGCGGAGCCCTGTTTCCGGACGTAGCCGCGGTCCTGGATGGTGGAGATGGTGGAGGCGTAAGTCGACGGGCGGCCGATGCCCTTCTTTTCCAGCTCGGCGGTCAGCGACGCTTCCGTGTAGCGCGGCGGCGGGGAGGTCTCGTGCCCGACGGCGACAATCTCCGAGGCGGTGAGCGCGTCGTCCTTGGCCACGTTGGGCAGCCGGCGGGCTTCCTCGGACTCGTCGTCGCCGCGGCTTTCGTCCTTGCCTTCTTCGTAGGCGGCAAGGAAGCCGGGGAAGGTGATGACCGTGCCGGAGGCCGAGAACTCGGCGTCGCGGCGTTCGCCCGGGGCACCTACAGTGACCGCGCCGAGGCGGATCGTGGCGGTGGAGCCCTTGGCGTCGGCCATCTGCGAGGCGACGGTGCGCTTCCAGATCAGCTCGTAGAGCCGGAATTCGTCGCCGGAAAGCTGCTTGGCCACCTGGGCCGGGGTGCGGAACGAGTCACCGGCGGGGCGGATGGCCTCGTGGGCCTCCTGCGCATTCGCTGCCTTGCCGCTGTAGACGCGCGGGGATGCGGGGACGTATTCCGGGCCGTAGAGCTCGGAGGCCTGGCGCCGGGCGGCCGTGACGGCCTCGTTGCTCAGCGCGGAGGAGTCCGTACGCATATAGGTGATGTAGCCGTTTTCGTACAGCCGCTGGGCGACCTGCATGGTGCTTTTGGAGGAGAAGCGCAGCTTGCGGCCGGCCTCCTGCTGCAGTGTCGAGGTGGTGAACGGCGCGGCCGGGCGGCGGGTGTACGGCTTGGTGTCGACGGAGCGGACGCGGAAATCGGCGTCCTGCAGGCCGGCGGCGAGGGAGGTGGCGAGGTCCTCATTGAGGTGCACGGCGTTGCGGGAGGTGAGCTCGCCGTTGTCGTTGAAGTCGCGGCCGCTGGCGACCTTGGCGCCGTCGACCATGGCCAGCTTGGCCTTGAACGAGCCGGACCCGGCGCCGAACTGGCCGGTCAGGTCCCAGTAGGAGGCCGCCGTGAAGGCCATCCGCTCACGCTCGCGGTCCACGACCATGCGGGTCACCACGGACTGCACACGGCCGGCGGAGAGGCCGCGGGCCACCTTGCGCCACAGCACGGGGGAGATCTCGTAGCCGTAGAGGCGGTCCAGCACACGGCGGGTTTCCTGCGCGTCCACGAGGTCCTGGTCGACGTCGCGCAGGTTGCCCATGGCGCGCTGGATGGCTTCCTTGGTGATTTCACCGAAGGTCATCCGGTAGACCGGCACCTTGGGCTTGAGCACTTCCAGCAGGTGCCACGCGATGGCTTCGCCCTCGCGGTCCCCATCGGTTGCGAGATAAAGAGCGTCAGCGTCTTTGAGCTGGGCCTTAAGTTCGGCGACCTTTTTCTTCTTGTCCGGGGACACCACGTAGTACGGCTTGAAGTCGTTATCAACGTCGACGGCGAACTTGCCCACCGAGGTCTTCTTCAGCTCCACCGGCAGTTCGGAAGGCTGCGGGAGGTCGCGGATGTGACCAATGGAGGCCTCAACGATGAAGCCCTCGCCGAGGTACTTGGCGATGGTCTTGCTCTTGGCGGGAGACTCCACAATCACGAGTTTCTTACCGGTTTTGGCCTTGCTTGGCACGGTGCTCCTACAGAAAAAGGTTGCTCGGGCAGATGCGCCCATACCCGCCTAGTTCACCATATTTTGCGGATTCCCGCGCATCCAGCCCGAAACGGAGGGCTCCCGGGCATGACTTCCGGACGTTCCGAACCCCCCTGGAGCAAGCCCCCGCCGGGGTCGGCCAAGGCGGCCCCCGGTGCTGTCAGGCGGGGCTGCCGGAGGGGGTCGCGGGAGGCTTTCCGCGGTCGTCCGGGATCATCGACCACAGGGTCGCCATGCGCTCGGCTCCTTCGGGGACCTGGTCCGGATCCTCCAGTTCGTAGTCCCGCAGCAGCTCGAAGAGCCGGTTGTTCAGCTCGGCCCGCTGGCCCGGAGTGAGATAGAGCAGGTTGCTGGCCAGCACCACGGAGGAGGGCCCGTCCACGGCCTCGCCGCGCTGGCGCTGCTCGTCCCGGGTCCTGGCGTAGGCGCTGACGCGCCGTCGGTAAGCATCCAGCTCAAGGTCCAGCACAGCGAATTCGGGGCTCGCCACCCCGCCGCCCGAGTTGATGGTGAAATCGGTGCCCGCGGCTTTCCAGCGGCGCTCCCTGGCATCTCCGGCGGTGGGCGCCGGCACCACGATGCCCCACTTCTGCAGCGCGCGCAGGTGGTAACTCATGGCGCTCGGGGTGAGGCCGGTCTGTGTGGCGAGTTCGGTGGCCGTCCGGCTCACCTGGGTTGAATACAGTTCGGAGATGACTTCCAGCCGGGCGGCATGGGCCAGCGCGCGGATCGCTTTCGGGTCGGTGATCTCCACTTTCTTTTCCGGGCGATGCCGGCGTTTTGTGGCCGGGGGAACCGGTGACTCCGCCATTGGGGTTTCTGCATTCACACCATCAGTCTACCGAGCGCCGCCAAACTATGAAAGAAATGCTTGACACTGACTTCTGCTGCAGAGTAGCTTGCCCATTATGAAACGGGTATTTCATAACCAGCCGGGCGACTCCGGGGCCGCGCAGCCCCTCTGGCGCAATCGCGACTTCGTCCTCGCCAGCAGCGCCCGCTTCATCGCCACGGCCGGCATGGGCGCCGTCATCATCAGCGTCATGCTACACCTGCAAAACCTCGCCGCCGCCGGCCAGACGGCAATTGCCGGACCCTGGCTCGTGGCGGCCTACCTGCTCTGCTCGGCACTCCCCCTGTTACTGCTGGCGCCGTGGGCGGGCCGGCTGGCCGATACCCGTGATTCCAGGACGCTGGCGACGGCGTCCTCCGTGGTCAGTGCCGCGGCGGTCGCCGGCATGGGACTGGGCATGCAGTACCTGGACAACCACCTTCCGGTGCTGTTCGCCATGACGTTCCTCCTGGACACCGCGCAGGCGGTGGCCGGACCGACCTGGCAGGCTCTGCTGCCCCGGATCGTGGGCGAGGAACGGACCCCGCGCGCGCTGGGCACCATGCAGGCGACCATCATGATCGCCGGCATGGTGGGACCGGCAGCCGGAGGACTGCTCAGCGGCTGGGGCGGATCCGGCCTGGTGTTCGCCGTGGCCAGCGGCTGCTACCTGGCGATGGGCGTGGCCGCCATGTTGATCCGGACCCGCCGCGGCACGGCCGCCGAGCGGGTCGGCAAGGAGAATCCGGCCCTGCTGGACGGGCTGCGCCTGATCCGGCGCGACGGCCTGGTCTGGGCCCTGGTCCTGGGCGCGCTGTTCTTCATCACCGTCGGCGAGGCCACCAACGTCCTGGAGGTCTTCCTGGTCCGCGACGAGCTCGGTGCCACCGAGACGCAGTACGGGCTGCTGGCCGCCTCGTTCGGCCTCGGGATGGCGTCCGGGGCGGGGGTGGCCAGCCGGATCAAGACCCCGCCGACCCGGCTGCGCGCGCTGCTGCTCTCGATGGCCCTGACCTCGGCCTTCCTGGGGATCATGTCCCTGGTGCCGAGCATGGAACTGTTGTTCGTGGCCTACACCGCCATGGGGGCCGCCTGCGGGGTGCTGAACGCGTGCTTCGGGGCGATTGCGATCATGCGGATCCCGGAAAGCGGCCGCGGCCAGGCCATGGCGATCATCGGTGGCATGACCCGGGCCGTGTCCATCGGAGCGCTCGCGCTGGGCGGGCTGCTCGGCGCCCTGCTCCCTATTCGGGTGAGCTTCCTGGTCGCCGGGGTGGGCGGGGTCCTGGCGGCCCTGGCCGTCACGGCGTACGTCCTGCCGCGCTACGGCAGCGAGGGCGCAGCGTCAGGCGCAGCCGCCGCGTTGGGCTCAGCGTCAGGCGCAGCCGCCGCGTCAGGCGGGCAGCAGGAAGCCGTCTCGGACCAGGTTCCCCACCTCGGTGAGCAGGCCGGTGCGGAAGGTCTCCCCGTCCCAGTCCTCGCCCCCGCCCAGCAGGGCCTCAAGGGCGCCGATGATCTGCCCGACGGACAGGTCGCCGTCGCACGCTGAGACAAAGCCGGCCAGCTCGGTGCTGAGCAGGTTGGTGCGGCGCAGGCCGGCGCCCTGGCGAAGCAGGATGACGCCGGGGTGTTCTGCTCCGGGCCGCTGGTGCCGCTCCTCGGTGACGTCCTCGGCCACGAGCAGGTGCGCCGCCGCCAGGTCGTGGGCGGCCAGCCAGTCGGCGCGTTCCACGGCGGCGCCGAGGTGCGGGCCGACAGGCTGCTCGATCGGATAGGTGATCTCCTCGAAGCGCCGCAGCACCGGGGTGGAGCCCGCGGCGGGCCGCCGCAGCCAGATCATCCCGAAGCCGATGGCCTCGACGTTGCGGGAGTCAAAGTCGTCCAGGTACGCGGCGTAGGAGTCCTGGTAGAGCCTCCGGTCGCGGGCCTCGGAAGCGTCCTGCAGCCAGGTTTCGGCGTACTGTTCCGGGCTGACCTGCTCGCGCTGGATGAACCAGGCGTCCGCGTCCGGGCCGGCCCAGCGTTGCGGCCGTTCGTCCCAGGCTGCGCCCGCCGGGATCTCCCAGTTGCCCAGGAGCTGGGCCGTTCCGCCGGGGGTGAGGACCGACGGGAGGTCCCGGACCAGCGAGGCGACGATGTCATCGCCCGGCAGACCGCCGTCGCGGTAGGTGAACTGGTCTGCAGCGGCTTCCCCCCGGCTGCGGGGCGTGATCACGAACGGCGGGTTGGAGACCACCAGCTCAAACTCCTCGCCCGCCACGGGATCGAGCAGGGAGCCGCGGCGCAGGCTCACCCGGGCTTCCGGAGCGGCGGGGTCCAGGTGCAGCTGGCCGGCGTTGAGCAGCAGGTTGAAGCGGGTGAACGCGAGGGCGCGGTCCGAGATGTCGGTGGCCGTGACGTGCTCGGCATGGTGCAGCAAATGGAAGGTCTGGATGCCGCAGCCGGTGCCGAGGTCCAGCGCCCGGGCCACGTGCCGGCGTGCGGTGACCTGCACCAGGGTGGTGGAGGCCTGCCCGATCCCGAGTACGTGGTCGTGGCGCAGTACCCCGGGGCGCTGGTGGGCGGCGAGATCGCTGGCCACCCAGAGCTCCGCGCCGCCGCTGCTGACATTATTGTCCCCCTGGGTGTTTGCCCCCTGGGCGTCTTCCCCCAGGGCGTCTTCCCCCAGGGCGTCTTCCCCCAGGGCGTCTTCCCCCAGGGCGTCTTCCCCCTGGGCGCCTTCCCCGGCGGTTCCGTCCCAGCCGTAGGGCCGCAGGTCCACCTTCGCCTGGATCAGGCCGTCCGCGGACGGCTCCACGAGGCCCAGTTCCAGCAGACCCGCCGTGCGGATGCCGGGCAGGGCGGCGTCGAGCGTGGCGGCGGGCTGCGGTTCTGCCAGCAACCAGAAACGGACAACGGCGGCGAGCGCCGCCGTCGTCGGCTCCCCGCGGCGGGCCGTCCCGGTGACGATCAGCGCGGGAACCAGTTGATCCCGGCCCAGGGCGCTGTGCGCGGCCTCGCCAAGGAGTTCGGCGACGCCGTCAACGGTGTAGCCGATGCCGCGCAGGTCCGCGGCCAGGGCGTCGAGCAGGTCAGGGAGGTCGCTGCGCGGGGCGTCGGGGGTGTTGCCTGCGGTGAAATGCGTTGAGGGAGTCACCGGACAAGTTTAGTCCCGGCCCCGGCGGCCGGGGGCGCGGGCCTAGAGGTGCTTCGCTGCGTAGATCCGGAGGGCGTCGCGGACGAAGGCTGCCCCGGCTTCGCCGCCGTAGTTGGCGGCGAAGCGCGGATCGGCCACGTACATCTCGCCGAGGCCGGTGACGTAGCCCTTCAGGTCGCCGTTATTGCTCGGCGCGGAGGCCGACCCGGGCGTGCCGGGTATTCCGGTGAGCCATTCGACCTGCCGCCGGGCCAGCTCCTGCGCCTCGGCACTGTCCGCCGCGGCGCCCGACTCCGCTGCCGCGATCCAGTCGCTGCCCAGCTGCCGGGACCGCTGCTGCCAGGCGTCCTTCTCGGCCGGGCCCATCCCCCGCCACCAGGAGTCGCTTTGGGCGTACGCGTCCTTGCCCCAGCGCTCCTCGACCTCATCCTTGTACTGGGTGTGGTCGAAGCCGTCAAACATTTTCTCCGCCATGATTTGTCCTCCTTCTTTCAATGCGTCAATCGTCTGCCGGACCGAGGAGATCTGCCGCGCCAGCCGGTCCTGTTCCTGCCGGAGCCAGTCCAGGTGCCGGTCCAGGGCCTTCACGGCATCAGGCTCGTGGCCGAGGACCTCGGCGATCACCGGGAGCCCGAGTCCGAGGTCCCGCAGGAGCAGGATGCGCTGCAGCCGCACGAGGGAAGCCTGGTCGTAGAACCGGTAGCCGTTCTCGCCGGTCCGGCTGGGTTTCAGCAGCCCGACGTCGTCGTAGTGGCGCAGCGTCCGGCTCGTGGTCCCGGCGATCCTGGCGATCTGTTGTACGGACAACTCCACGTGGCCCTCCTTCCGTTCCAGACCGGCCGTTTTCCGGGGCGATAATCCGATGCTAGAGGTTGACGCTACGTCAAGGTCAAGGGCTGTGCCCGGGCCCGGCGTTCACCCGGGAGCTGGGAGTTCGGCCGGGACCCTGGCGGGCTGCCGTAGCATTGGCGGTATGCACACGCAGCAGCGATTTATCAGCCCTCGGCCGCTTTCCGGCCGCACGGGCTTCTTGTCGCGCGCGTAACCGCAGCCGCCGGGGTCCGTCCGGTGCAGCGGCTGAGGGTGAAGTTCCCCCCTCCCGCACTCCACACCAAGGACCCCTCATGAAAAACTATTTGACCCCCGCTGAACTCCAGGCCGCCCTCGTGCTCCGCGACTTGTCCGATCCCGCCCAGGGCCCGCACGCCATGTCCGTGCTGCTGGCGGACATCAACACCGCGCTCGAGCGGCTCTGGGGCATCGGCATGGAGACTCACCGACTCAACCCCCTCGTCGCCACGGCCGACAACTACGACCGCCTGGGCTACTCCCCCGACGACGTCACACGGGATTCGCGCTACTCCCGCCATGTCAGCCCCACGGTGATGCTGCGGAGCCACACCTCGGCGGGCGTGCCGGCCCTGCTGGACTCGCTGGCCGAGGAAATGGGCCACTACGACCGGCTGCATGCACTGCCCGGTCTGGTGTACCGGCGGGACTCGATCGACCGCACCCATGTGGGTGCCCCGCATCAGGTGGATCTGTGGCGGCTCAAGGCGCGCGGCCTGCTGGGTTCCGGCGAGCTGGACCGGATGATGGCGGCCGTCGTGGAAGCGGTGCTGCCGGCCGCGCTGTGTCCGGACGTGCAATGGCGCGCGGTCCCGGCACGCCACCACTACACGGACACGGGCAGGCAGCTCGACGTGCTCGTCAGCCAGCCGGACGGTAGCCGGGAATGGCTGGAGCTGGCCGAAGGCGGCCTTGCCGCCGCGCAGGTCCTCCGCGGCTCCGGACTGGATCCCCGCCGCTGGGCCGGCCTGGCCCTGGGACTGGGGCTGGACCGTGCCCTGATGCTGCGCAAAGGCATCCGGGACATCCGGCTCCTGCGCTCCGAAAACGCCGGGATTCAGGCGCAGCTGCTGGACCTGGACCCCTACCGGCCGGTGTCGGTCATGCCGGAGGTCAGGCGCGATCTGTCCATCGTGCTCGGTTCCGCGGCGGAAGCCGACGTCGAGCTGCTCGGTGACCGTGCGCGGACGGCCCTCGGGGCGGAGGCCGAGGTGCTGGCCGCGCTGGAGGTTCGGGCTGTCACCCCGGCGTCGGGCCTGCCGCCTGCCGCCGTCGAAAGGCTCCGGCCCGCTCCGGGCCAGGTGAACGTGCTGCTGCGGCTGGTGCTGCAGCCGCTGGACCGGACGCTGACGGACGGGGAGGCCAACCTCCTGCGCGACCGCGTGTACCTTGCCCTTCACCGGGGCCAGGTGCTCGAGCTGATCTCCCGGTAGGCCGCCGGCCCGTCGCGGTACCGTTGCGGCCGGCAGCCGGGGAATCAGCTGCCGGCCGCAACGGCGGTAAGTTGGAGGCATGCTCTTCGTTATCCCCGGCCCCCGTCGCGCTCTGCCTAGCGGGGGCGCCAGACGGCCCTTCCGGCGCGCCGCGCTCGGTGTTGCGGCGGGCGCCGCCGTCGTCCTGGCCGCGGCGGCGTGCTCCCCGGCCGGCTCCATCGAGTCGGCCGACGTGCCGGCGTGGAAAGCGACGGCGCTTCCCTCTGCCGCCGGGACAGTGCTCGAGGATGCGGGAAAAATCCTCAACCGGGATCCGATCGTCAAGACCGCTCCCGGCATTGGGGCGGGCACCTACGTCCTGACCATCACCTGCGAGGGCGGCGGCAAGGCCTTCTTCGACGTCTCCCTCGACGGCGGGAACCTGACCGAGGCCGGGGCAGCCTGCAACGGCAGCCGCGAGACGGCGCGCATCAAGGTCCCCGCCGCGGGCACGCTTCAGATCAGCGCCTCAAGCGTGGATGCCCCGCTCATTTACGCCTACCACTTGGTGCCTGCGGCGTAGCAGCCGGGTCCCGCCCCGGAAACCGGCTCCGTGGAAGGCGTCCGGATCAGCGTCAACGAGGAAGCACCGGTGCGGCGCTTCTTTCGCCCGCCGTTGGGCTCTGGCGCCCCGGCAGGGGCGGGGTTAAAGTCGGGATATGCCCACTGTTCCGGCGTCGAGCGGGGCCCGGACTCGCACGGCACCGGCCGCGCGACTGTCCTTGGCGCTGGCCGTGGCTATCGCACTGGCCGGCTGCGCCTACGAATACGACAATGGTTTTGCCAGCGGCACGGAGTCCGCACCCGCCCCGGCCTTCACCGATGCGGCGCTGCCGCGGGATCCCTCGACGCGACAGCCCGTCTCCGGGGCCGAGCTGGACGCGTGGCTGGCGGAGGTACTCCCCGCCACCGAAGGCCAGGTGTTCCACACCGGCTACGGAACCCTGGAGGCAGATGAGGAACGCGAGGAGACCACCGCCCAACTGCCCAGTGGCAGCTACGCGTTGACCCTCGCCTGCCGGAGCCCGCGGCGGGTCTCCTTCAGTATCAGCCACGCGAACAAGGAGCTGGTGGACCTGAACCTGCGGTGCAGAACCTCGCGGGTGAACGTGGTGTATCTGCCCGCTAACGCCGTGCTCACCATCACAGTGGAGGCTAACGCCGGAGCAAACTTCGCCTACCGCGTGAGCCGCATCTGAGATCGCACGCCGGTCTGCGATCTCAGACGGCTGGGCTCGGCCGCCAGGGGCTCCGCCGCAAAGCCTCAGGCCGCGCAGCCATCCGGGCAGCGGAGCGTCTCCGGGCTGGCGGCGCAGTCCGAGCAGTAGAGCGTGAGCGTGCGGCAGGACGGGTTGGAGCAGTTCTCGAATTTGCTCGTCGGCGCCGCGCAGCGGACGCATTCGCCGATGGTCTTCGCGTCCTCGCTGAATTCAAGGTGCATGCGCTTGTCGAACACGTAGAGGGAACCCTCCCAGAGGCCCTGGTCCTTGAACGTTTCGCCGTAGCGGACGATCCCGCCGTCGAGCTGGTAGACCTCCTTGAAGCCGCGGTTCACCATCAGGCTGGACAGCACTTCGCAGCGGATGCCGCCGGTGCAGTAGGTGACCACCGGCTTGTCCTTGAGCGCGTCATACTTGCCGGAGTCGAGCTCCCTGATGAAGTCGTGGGTGGTGGCCACGTCCGGGACAATCGCGTCCTTGAATTTGCCGATCTGGGCCTCGAAGCCGTTGCGGCCATCGAAGAAGACAACCTCCTCGCCGGCTTCCTTCCGCGCCGCCACGAGCTGATGCAATTCCTCGGGCTTGAGGTGCGTGCCGCCGCCGACGACGCCGCCGGCGTCGACCCTGAGCTCTCCGGGGGCACCGAAGGACACAACCTCGTCGCGGACTTTGACGCTCAGCCGGGGGAAGTCCGCCGCGCCGCCGTCGGACCACTTCACGTCGATACCGTGGAAGCCTTTGTATTCGCGGGTGGTCTTCACGTACTGCTTGACTGCGTTCAGCTCGCCCCCGACGGTCGCGTTGATGCCGTCCCTGGAGATGATGATGCGGCCGGTCAGGCCGAGTTTCTCGCAGAGCGCACGCTGCCAGAGCCGGATGGCATCCGGGTCCGGGAGCGGGGTAAAGCCGTAAAAGAGCACAATTCTGTTCAAAGCCACGTTTTAAGGGTACTGGGTGGACCGGAAGCCACGGGCCGCCGGGAACCCGCTGTGCGGACCGGGGCCGCGGACCAGGACCGCGGTCCGGACACCGTCCCTCCGCTACCGGCTGGGCGGTCCGGTCACAATTACGTAAGCAAGGCCGGTTCCCTGACCCGGCCCCTGTTGCTTGCGGCGGGGCTGGAATACGCTCATCACATGAGTCTCGAGGCGATGGTTGAAGACACCACTCATCTGCTGGAAATCTGGGTCACCGGCTGGGCCGGCTGCCGGGGATATGAGACACGCAGGGAGGGCCGGTTCCCGGCGGCTTTCAGGGCGGACACCACCCACGAATGGGAATACTTCGCCCATGATCCCTCCGATACGGAGTTCGCGGCGCTGGCCGCCGCCACCGCGGACGTGCCTGCCCGGGTCCTCACAGTCCTCACCAATGACGTTGCGCGGTACCACTTCCTCGCCCAGCAGCACGGGCTTAACGTCACGTCCGCCTCGCAGACGATGATGATCGTGGACATGGAAACCCAGGACGCCGAGGATCCCTGGCTTCCGGATGACGATCTCCGGTGGGTTCCGTCACGGACCGACGGAGTCCACCATGCCGTGGTCTACGCCGGGGACGAGGTGGCGGCAAGCGGGCGCATGTTCGTGGTGGGCAACACCGCAATCTTCGACAAGATCGTCACCGGGCCCGGGTACCAGCGCCGGGGCCTGGGCAGCTTCGTCATGCGCGCCCTCGCCGCCCAGGCTTTTGAGCACGACGTCGAAACCGGGTTGTTGCTCGCTTCACTCGACGGGCAGAAGCTCTATTCGCACCTGGGCTGGACCACGGTCAGCCATGTGCTGATGCTCTCCGCCTCGGACGAAGGCTCGGACCTGTCCGTGGGCTGAGGCTCTGGGCCGGCGGGTCGCGCGCCCCGGACGATTTGAGGCCGGGTGAAAGAATGTACGAGTGAACCCACGTGAGTCCCTGATTCCGTTGCTGGGCCGCGGCCCGGACCCGGAACAGCTCCGTCATGTGCGCACCATTCCCGCCCGCCAGGCCGTGCACGCGCCCTGGCCGGCGTGGACCCACCCCGATCTGGTGGACGCCTACGGCTCGCTGGGCATCCACGAGCCCTACCGCCACCAGATCCAGGCCGCCGAGCTCGCCCACGCCGGCGAGCACGTGGTGATCGCCACCGGCACCGCCTCCGGAAAATCGCTGGCCTACCAGCTGCCGGCGCTGGATGCGATCCACCGTTCCGAGCTGAGGGTCCTCGCCGATCCCGGCAAGATCCACGACGACGGTGCCGTCACCCTTTATCTCTCCCCCACCAAAGCCCTGGCAGCCGACCAGCTGGCAGCGATCCGGGCGCTGAAACTCCCCACCGTCCGGGCCGAGACCTACGACGGCGACACCGACCCCGCGTCCCGCCGCTGGATCCGGGACCACGCGAACTTCATCCTGGCCAACCCGGACATGCTGCACTTCGGGATTCTCCCCAACCACGCCTGGTGGGCACGGTTCTTCCGCCGGCTGCGTTACGTGGTCGTGGACGAGGCGCACAGCTACCGCGGCGTCTTCGGATCCCACGTGGCCAACCTGATGCGCCGGCTGCGCCGCATCTGCGCCTACTACAGCCCGGACGGCTCCGGGCCGGTGTTTATCGCCGCGTCCGCCACGGCGTCCGAGCCCGGCACCTCCTTCGGCCGGCTCATCGGTGCCCCGGTCCGGGCCGTGTCCGAGGACTCCTCGCCCCACGGCTCCACCACCGTCGCGTTCTGGGAGCCTGCCCTGACCGAGCTCCGCGGCGAGAACGGCGCCAAGGAGCGGCGCACGGCTGTCGCGGAAACCGCGGACCTGCTGGCCAATCTGGTGTCCTCGCGGGTGCGGACAATAGCCTTCATTAAGTCCCGGCGCGGCGCCGAGACCATTGCCTCCATCACCAAGCGGCTCCTCGACGAGGTCGATCCCAGCCTGCCGCAACGGGTCGCGGCCTACCGCTCGGGCTACCTGCCGGAGGAGCGCCGGGCCTTGGAGAAATCGCTGCGATCGGGTGAGCTGCTGGGCGTCTCCAGCACCTCGGCGCTGGAACTGGGCATCGACATCTCCGGCCTCGACGCCGTGCTCGTGGCCGGCTGGCCGGGAACCCGCGCGTCGTTGTTCCAGCAGATCGGACGGGCCGGCCGGGCCGGGCAGGATGCCATTGCCGCTTTCGTCGCGAGCGATGACCCGCTGGACACCTACCTGGTGAACCACCCCGAGGCGATCTTCGACGTCTCGGTGGAGGCCACCGTCTTCGATCCCTCCAATCCCTATGTGCTGGGTCCCCACCTGTGTGCCGCCGCCGCCGAACTGCCGCTGGGGCATGCGGAGCTGGAACTGTTTGGTGCCACGTCCGAGAAGTTGCTGGACCAGCTGGTGGCTCAGGGGTATCTGCGCCGTCGCCCGGCGGGGTGGTTCTGGACCCACCCGCAAAGCGCCGCGGCCATGGTGAACCTGAGGGCTGACGGCGGCGGCCCGGTGAGCATCGTGGATGCCGACACGGGATCGCTGCTGGGGACCATGGATTCCCCACAGACGCATTACCAGGCCCACACTGGTGCGATTTACGTCCATCAGGGCGAGAGCTACGTGGTGGAGGACCTGAACGAGGACGATCACTGCGTGGTGGTGCGCCGGGCGAACCCGGACTACTACACCACCGCACGCGACGTAACCCAGATCGAGGTGCTCGAGACGCAGCGCACCACCCAGTGGGGCGATGTGGCCGTGCATTTCGGGGATGTGAAGGTCACAACACAGGTGGTCTCCTTCCAGCGCAAGGCGCTGATTTCCAATGAGATCCTCGGTGAGGAGCCGCTGGAGCTGGGTGCCCGGGACCTGTTCACCAAGGCGGTGTGGTTTGTCATGGACAACCGTTCGCTGACCGGCGCAGGACTGATTGAGGCCCAGTTCCCGGGTGCGCTGCACGCCGCTGAGCACGCGGCCATCGGGCTCCTGCCCTTGGTTGCCTCCAGCGACCGCTGGGACATCGGCGGGGTGTCCACCGCCATCCACGCCGACACCGGGGTTCCGACCATCTTTGTGTACGACGGCCACCCCGGCGGGGCGGGCTTCGCCGAGCGCGGCTACGACAAGGCCAAGGTCTGGCTCGCCGCCACCCGCGACGCCATCAAGGCCTGCGAATGCGAGTCCGGCTGCCCGTCCTGTGTGCAATCGCCCAAGTGCGGCAACAAAAACAATCCCCTCGACAAGGACGCCGCAGTGACCCTCATCGACGTGCTGCTCAACGACGCGACGGACCAGATGCGCACCGGACGGCCGGACCACGCCGCGACACCGCTGCAGGCGTAGCCGCGGCGACAGCCACCGATACAGCCACCAGTACAGCCACCAGTACAGCCACGGGCTCACGAGGGAGGCCCGGCCCGGGCCAGACCCGTGGCCGCACCCATCGGCGTGCGGACAGCGAGTTCAGTGCGGACCTGGACCGTATACCCGGCGCCTTCCGCGCAGCTGAGGACCGTGGCGCCGTTCCGGTGAGCGACGTCCACGGCGACGGCGCAGGGTTCTCCCGGAGCGATTCCCCGGGCAGCGTCCGCGGCGGCAAGAGCCGCCAGGTCCGCGGCTGCCGCCGCCCGGGACGCCATCGCGGCCGACTGGGCCAGCAGCGCGATCAGGACCGCGGCGAGCACGACCAGCAGTCCCAGCCCGAGCGCCAGTACAGTGCCGGCGCCTCGCTCCCTCGAAGTGTCCGGTCGCTCGACCGGAGGTGTGCTGCGGCTGCCCGGCTGGCTCATGCGGCCAGACTCTGCAGCTGATGGCGCCAGATCGGGGGGACCCGGGCCGCAGCCGAAGGTCCGGACGTTTCGCCCCTGGTCCAGGCGCGAGCCGTGAGGGTCCAGGGAAGGACCGAGCCAACGGCCCCCGGAACCTTGCCGGTTACCGTGACACTGAGCCATCCGCCATCGGACGCCACAGCCGATGCCGCCGAGGCACCCGCGAGCCGGCGGACGATCACATCCACCGCGGCGGCATCCTCGCCCCGGGCCAGGGCGCGGGCACCGGCCCTGGCCGCTTCCTCCAGCCGCAACTGGGTCACTCCCGCCGCTGAGCCGGCCAGCAGCAGGGCGAGCAGCAGCAGGACGGCGGGCAGCGCCACCGCGAATTCGGCCGTCACGGCGCCGCGGCACGTCTCGCCGCGCGCACCCCGCCGCCAGCTTTGGTGCCCGGCGCCAGGCGGGGGCGACGCTTCCCCTTTCCCTCTCCCGGCCGGCCATCCGCAGCTCATGGCAAGGCGAGCGCCGTACGGATGAGGTTCAACAGGAAACCGCGGACTTCGTCACTGCGCATAATGAACACGAGGATGCCGGCAAATCCCACAGCGGCGAGCGTGGCGATGGCGTACTCGGCCGTGGCCATTCCTGTCTCCGAGCCAAACAGCATTCTTAGCCCTCCGGGCCCTCCGGGCCTTCCGGGCGTTCGCACCCTGAGGGGGTCGGCGGCACTGGCTCCCGGATAAATTTCGTGGATTTCAGCGTTCTCCCTCTCAGGACGGGCCTTCAGCGCCTGGCGGGATCCGGCGGGCGCAACGTGATGGAGTGACATGGTTTTCCTTTCCTCGGGCCAACGGGACCGCCGGCTGTTCTTAGACTCTTCAGGCCGGGACGGAAACCCGTAAGGCGCCTATCGAGCCAAGTGGAAAACCGACCCCCCACGCGGACTGTGGAGGAATACCTCGCCCACCACCGCATGCCACCACGGGTCAGCCCGGCATCATCGCCAGCAGCACCGGGACAACGCCGAGGCAGATGAAAGCCGGAAGCGAGCACAAACCGAGCGGCACGACGAGCTTCACCCCCAGGGCTGCGGCCTGTTTTTCCGCATCCCGGAACCGCTCGCGCCGTATGCGTGCCGCCTGGGCGTAGAGGATGGCGGAAGACGGGGCGCCGGTGAGCGCGGCAAACCCCAGCGCATCGCGCACGGCGAGGAGTCCCGGCGCCCGGACGTCCGAGCTGCGCCAGGCGGTGTCCCAATCGGCGCCAATGGCGAGTGCGGCGGCGACCGGCCGCAGCGGACCACGGATTTCCGGCTCTGCCAGCTCGGCTACCAGCGCCAGGGCCCGGCCGAGTCCGGCCCCCGCCTCGAGCATCGCGCCGATCAGTTCCAGCAGCATTGCCGCGTCACCCAGCCCGGGCCCGCTGGCGTCGCCGGCCGGCCCGCGGCTGTCTTCTGAACCGCCCGAGCTTCCGGTGTTCGGGTCGGGCTGCGTCTGGCGCCGAAATCTTCGCCTGGCCATGCCGCGGTCCGAACACGCGGTCACGGCTGCGAGTGCCAGCACCGCCAGCACGGCAAGTCCAGCCGCGTCCGCTGTCATGGCTGAAGCCCCTCAGCCGTCCGGACCAGCCGTGACGACCAGATCCGGCCTGCGGCGGTGAGGACGAGGCCCGCCGCGAGCGCCGCCACCCCCAACGGGGTTCCCAGCAGGACCTCGACAGGGTCCACGCCCAGCAGCACGCCCAGGCCCAGACCCAGGAACGGAAGCCAGGTCAGCAGCCGAACGGTCGCACGGGGGCCGGCCAGCGCCGTCTGGCGGGCGGCCTCGGCGTCGTCCTCGGCCTCAAGCTGGGCGGCGAAACGCGTCAACACGTCCGCCAGCGGGCAACCGCTGGCCTCGGCACCGTCAAAACACGCGGCGAGCTGAAACCAGACGCGGCGCGCACGGACGGCCTCTAATGCACCAATTCCCCACGTCTTCCCGGAGTCCGTTCCGCCGGATCTGGCCGCGGCGGAGCGGATGGCCGCTCCTACCGGAGACCCGCGCACGGCGGCCGCGCGGGCTGCGGAAAGCATCCGGACGGAGCCCGGGGCGAGCACCACGTTCCGGCCAGCAGCACCCTCCCCGGACACGGGCGCGGCGGGATCGCCCCCATGCAGGAGCCACAGTTCATCCCACAGCCTCGCGGGAGTGCGGCCGCCCTTGAGCAAAGCCGCCATCTGCTGCACGAGCAGGGTCATCGAAACTGTCGGGGCGCTCCGTCGCCGCCATCCTCTCACTCCGCCCGGTGGCGCAGGCGAGCCGGCGGCCTGGCGGCGCCGGGCGCCGGCCAGCGCCGCGCGAAGCTGGCGGCCCGGGGCTCCCGGCGGGGTGAGGGCCAGGAATACGGCGAGGGCCAGCACCCCGGTCAGTAGGGCGGTCATGCCGGGCCCACTCCAGTCTGGTCCATTCCGGCCGGGTCCATTCCAAGGCGGCCCGCCAACCGCGGCCACGCCGGCCCGCAGCGGACGGCGCCGGCGCAAATGTCCAGCGCGGAACCGACTACCAGGCCCGCCGGACTGTCTTCCAGCACGCCGATGCAGGCCACGGTCCGCGCGTTGTCCATCCTTTCCACGTGGACCACGGCGTCGAGGGCGCTGGCTGCCTGCAGCCGGACCGCGTCCTGCCCCATCCCGGCCAGCGCACCCAACGCGGTTAGCCTTGCCGGCACGTCGGCCGCGGTGTTGGCGTGGATGGTTCCGCCGCCCCCGCTGTGGCCGGTGTTCATGGCGGCCAGCAGTTCACGCACTTCTGCGCCCCGGCACTCGCCCACGACCAGCCGGTCCGGCCGCATCCGCAGGGACTGCCGCACGAGCTCGCCCAGATCCACAGCACCGCCGCCTTCGAGGTTGCCGTGCCGCGCCTCCAGCGAGACGACGTGCGGGTGGACCGGGTTCAGTTCCGAGGCGTCCTCGATCAGGACCAGCCGTTCGCCGGACGCACAGAGGCCAAGGAGCGTGGCGAGCAGCGTGGTTTTCCCCGACCCGGTGGCGCCGCTAATCAGGAAACTCAGCCGGTGTTCCACCATCCGCTCCAGCACAGCCTGCACCACGGCCCCGAACATTCCGTTCCGCCGCAACTCGTCCATCGAGAACACCCGTTCACGCCGGATCCTGATGCTCAGGAGTGTCCCCGCCGTGGAGATCGGCGGAAGGACGGCATGGACCCGGAACCCGCCGTCGAGCCTGACGTCGACGCAGGGGGAGCCGTCGTCCAGCCGCCGCCCGCCCGCCGACACGAGCCGGGCTGCCAGTGCCCGGACCTGCTGCTCCCCGGAGAACGCGACCGGCGCCCTTTCGAGTCCGCCGCCGCGGTCCAACCAGACGGAACCCGGCCCGTTGACGAAGATGTCGGTCACGGCCGGGTCCCGGACCAGGACCTGCAGGGGCCCGAGGCCGTTCAGTTCCGCGCTGATTCCCTCGACCGCGGCCAGCGCTCCGGCGGTGCCCAGCAGGCGCCCGCTTGCCTGCACGGCGGCTGCCACGCGAGAAGGCGTCACCGGCCCGGCATCGGACATCACGGATTCGCGGACGGACTCCAGCAGCCGCGCATCAACTGAGCCCCGGGCCGGAGGCCGGTAGCGCAGGCCGCCCGGGCCGGCACCGGCGTCCGGAGGCCCCGGTGCCGAGTGGGCGCTCATCCGGTGGCTCCTACGCCGAAATCGAGGACCGAGCCGGCGAACCGCCGGACATTGCGCTGCCGTCCGGTGTCCAGCAGACGCCCGAGCTCCGTGGCGGCCGCGGCGCGCCTGACGTCCGGCATGATGCCGGCCAGGGGCAACCCGACGGACTCGGCAATCAGCTCCGCATCCAGCGGGGCCCCGGGTTTGCCGCGCACCACCAGCACCGTCTCCACCGCAGGTAGATCCTGCAGCAGCCGGGCCGTGGCGACGGCCGCGCGCAGCAGCGCGGGCGCCACGACGATCATCCGGTCGCAGTCCAAGGCGAAAGTCCGCAGCGCTTCCGGTCCCCGGCCAATGTCCACGAGGACCAGCTCGAAGCCGCGCCGGGCGGCATCCAGCACCCCGGCCACGACCGTGTGGTCCACTCCGCTGTGGCGCTCCTTGTTTCCGGGCCAGGATAGGAACGGGAATCCACCGGCCAGGGGCAGCGAATCGGCGAGCTGGCGGGGATTGATCGTGCCGCTGGCATCCGCCAGGTCCGGCCAGCGGAGGCCGGGCGCGTCCTCAGCGGCGAGCGCCAGCTCTAGGCCCCCGCCCCACGGATCACCGTCCACGAGCAGGACACGCACACCCTCCCGGGCGGCAGCATGCGCCAGCCAGACGGCTGCGGTGCTGGCACCCGCCCCGCCGCAACCCCCAACAATCCCGAGGACGAGTCCGCCGGATTCAGGTGTGCGCGAGCGGCTAAGGTACTCGGCGAGCCAGGTCGCGGCCTCGGGCAGCACGGCAACGCGTTCGGCACCGATGGCGGCGGCCAGGTGCCACAGGCTGTCGCCATCCCCGGTCAGGCCAACGAGCACGGCCGGGGATCGTCCCCGCGGCGGCAACTCCCGGATGTCGCTGCCGAGCAGCACCACGGCGGCAGTGTCCCAGAAGGGCGCCGCTTCCCTAAGGCTCGCCACCGTGCGCAGCTGGCCGCCGGCCGCCGCGACAACGCGTTCCACTTCACCGCGCAGCACCTCAACCGCCGTCACCAGCAGCGTCTCCGGCGACTCGTCCGGCAGCCACGGCACAGCACCGGCCCCCGGACCCGGCAAACGCCCGGCCCCGGGTCCGGGGTCCGGGCCGGGACTCGGGCCGGGACTGGGGCCTGGGCTCGACGCTGATAGCTGGTGCCGGCTCATGCGGCCACTCTTCCCGCCCCCGGGACCTGCCGTAACCCGCGCCGGCCGCTATGTGGACAACGAACGTCAGTGGATAAGCCACGTCATCGGGCCAGGTGAACGGGGGACGCCGCAGCGCAGGGCAGAATTGATCCTATGTACCTGTTGCTCGCCGCCCACGCCGACGGCGCAGCCCTCCAGGAACTCACCGCGGACGGCGCCCCGCACCCATCCACACCGGAACCCCGGACCGTGAGCGCCGCAGAGCTGACCGGCGTCGTGCGTGAACTCGAGCTGCGGAGGCCGCGCTGGATCTGGCACCGCACCCAGGACTGGTACCCCGCCCTGCTGGCCGCCGGGGTCGAGCTGGAACGCTGCTACGACCTCACCTTGTGCGGCGCGATCCTGGCCCACTCGGAGTTCACCGCCCACACCGCGTATGCGCAGAACGCGGAGAAACTGGTCCAGGACGATGAGCTGCAGCCGCCGCGCGCGCTGCAGCCGCCTCCCCCGCCGGCTGACCAGGGCGCGCTGTTCGATGATCCGGGCGTGCGCAAAACACCCCGCCACAGCCCCGAGAATCTCCGCGCCGAATTCGCCGCCCAGCAGCAGGCGCTGGACCAAGTGGGTGCGGCCGGCGTCGAACGCCTCAGCGACAACCGCAAGCAGCGCCTCCAGCTGTTGCTCGCGGCAGAGTCCGCCGGCGCCATGATCGCGGCGGAAATGCAGCATACCGGTGTGCCGTGGCGCGAGGAACTGCATGAGCAGATTTTGGCGGACTACCTCGGCCCCCGGCCGCCCCTGGGCCACCGTCCGGCCAAGCTGGAGGCGCTCACCGCCGAGCTGCGGCAGCTGCTGAATTCCCCTTCGCTGAACCCGGACTCGCCGCAGGAGCTCATGCGGGCCCTGCACCGGAACGGCATCGAAGTGAAGACCACCCGGCAGTGGGAATTGAAGGAATCCAGCCATCCGGCGATCGAGCCGCTGCTGGCCTTCAAGAAACTCTCCCGCTTGCACGCCGCCAACGGCTGGGCCTGGCTGGATGCCTGGGTGAAGGACGGCCGGTTCCGGCCGGAGTATGTGGTCGGCGGAGTCGTGTCCGGCCGCTGGGCCTCCCGCGGCGGCGGGGCGCTGCAGATTCCGCGCCAGATCCGTGGCGCCGTCCATGCCGATCCGGGCCACAAGCTGATCGTCGCCGACGCCTCGCAGCTGGAGCCCCGGGTGCTCGTGGCGCTCGCGCAGGACTCCAAGATGGCTGAGGCCGCGCGCGACAAGGACCTGTACGCCGGTATCGCCGCGCAGGGATTCGGCGGCGACCGCGCCAAGGCCAAAGTGGCGCTGCTCGGAGCGATCTATGGAGCAACAACCGGCGAGTCAGGGCGCCTGATGCCGCAGCTGACCCGGACCTACCCCCGTGCCGTGGGCTTCGTGGAGCAGGCAGCCCGCGAAGGCGAGGCCGGCAGGACGGTCACCTCCCGGCTGGGCCGCAGCAGCCCGCCGCCGTCCGAGCGCTGGCTGCAGAGCCAGCAGTCGACCAGCGCCGAGGAACAACGCCGGGCGGATTCGATCGCCCGTTCGCGGGGCCGGTTCACGCGCAACTTTGTTGTCCAGGGGTCCGCGGCGGACTGGGCGGCCTGCTGGCTGGCAGAATTGCGACGCCGGCTGCGCGCCATGCGCGCGGACGGTGGCCCCGCCGGGGAACTGGTGTTTTTCCTGCACGACGAGGTCATGGTCCACTGCCCCGAGGCCGCGGTGGCCGACTGCATCCGGGCCATCGAGGAAGCCGCGAACGCCGCCAAGGAACTGCTGTTCGGCCGGATCCCCGTGGAGTTCCCGGTGAGCGTCGCGGTTGTGGACTCCTACGACAACGCGAAATAAACCTGCGGAGTCGCCCGCCGTAACGTACCCGCCGGTAGCGTTGAGAACCGTGCCTGACGGCGGCTACGCTCGAAAAGGCCGCTTATCGATCCGACATCCGCCGGCCTTGCAACGACGCAAAGTTTTTTGGGAAGGCAGCACATTTTGGCTGGCATTTTTGAGATCGCCGAGGCCGGCGGGAAGAAGTACTTCTTCAAGCTGACGGCATCCGACGGCACGGTGGTCGCCGTTTCACCACTGTTCAACACGATCAAGGGCGCGGCCGCAGGCATCACCGCCGTGCGGGAGAACGCCGCCACCGGGCTGATCGTCGACAAGTCCCAGGCCCGCGGCAAGTCCGCCCCCAAAAGAACGGCACAGGGTCCGGTGCCAGGCTGACTCCCCGCTGAACCCGGCCTCAGCCGTCGAGCCTGCTCCAGGTGTCCACGCTGAGCAGGCTCTCGCGGTCCCAAGGGACCGCCCACCCCAGCTGGTCGAAGAGTTGGCTGAGGATCATGCCGGTGAAGCCCCAGACCACGACGTCATTGACGGTAAACGCAGGGCTCAGGAACGTCTGATTTGCCCGGGTCACGGTGGCCATCACACGGTTGTCCGGGTCCAGCAGATCCCGGACCGGAACGCGGAACACTTGGGCGGACTCGCCGTAGTCCACTACCCGCACGGGCGACTGGGATGCCCACCAGCCCAGCACCGGGGTCACCAGGAAGTTTCCGCGGGGAAGTGCAAGTTCCGGCATCACGCCGAGGACCTCGACGCCGGCCGGATCCAGCCCGGTTTCCTCTTCCGCTTCCCGCAGGGCGGCGCCGATGACGGATTCGCCCGGGTCGATCCCGCCGCCGGGGAACGCGACCTGGCCCGGATGGTCATCCAGGGTATGGGCACGCTGCAGCAGCAGGACATCCAGATCGGCCGGGGCGAGGAGTTTGACCGAGGTGGCCGGGACGTCGTCGAGGGAGCCGAAAAGCATCAGCACGGCCGCACGGCGGATCCGCCCCCCGGACTCGACAGGGATTTCCCGCCAGCGCGGATCGGGGGGCGGCGCCGTGCCGGCGTCCACCGCAGCCAGCAGGTCAATGAGGTCCTGGCGGGCCGTCACAGTGGCTTCCTTTGGGATTCCATCCGGATTTCCGCGGCCCGGTGCGTTTCTGTGAGGAGCTTCGACAGCAGCTCCTCCTGCCCCGGGGCGAGCTCGTACTTCAGCAGCTTCCTGGCCTTGTCGGGGTCCGTCTCCCCCATCCCGTAGCTCGGGCACCAGTTCGCGACAGCGCAGGCGCCGCAAGCCGGCTTGCGGGAATGGCACACCCTCCGGCCGTGGAACACCACCCGGTGCGAGAGCATGGTCCAGTCCCTGGGCTCGAACAGTTCCGCGACGTCGGACTCGATCCGCACCGGGTCATCGGACTCGGTCCAGCCGAAGCGCCGGGCGAGCCGGCCGAAATGGGTGTCCACCGTGATCCCGGGGACGCCGAAGGCGTTGCCGAGCACCACGTTCGCGGTTTTCCGCCCGACGCCGGGAAGCGTCACCAGATCCGCCAGCCGGCCCGGCACCTCGCCGTCGTACTCATCCACGAGCCGGTTGCACAGCGCCATCAGGTTCCTGGACTTGGCGCGGAAGAACCCGGTCGGTTTGATGATGGCCTCCAGCTCGGCCGGGTCCGCCTCGGCCATGCTCCGCGCGTCCGGGTACCGGGCGAACAGCAGGGGCGTGATCTGGTTGACCGTCACATCCGTGGTCTGGGCCGACAGCACCGTGGCCACCACCAGCTCAAACGGGCTTCGGAAGTCGAGTTCCGCGTGGGCGTACGGATACTGTTCCGCCAGCGCCTTGTTGATTCGGCGTGCGCGCCGCTTCAACCCCAGCAGGGACTCCCCCGCGGCCCGCGCAGCCCGCGCGCCGGCACTTTTGGTGCCCGCGCCCTTGGTGCCCGTGCTTGTGGGGTTGGCCACGGCGCTGCCGGGGCCTGACGTGCTGGACTCGCTGGCCACGGGGGCTGACTAACCGCGTTCGATGTTGCTGAGGTCGCGGAGCACGCCCACGCGGCCGTCTGTGTGCTGCACCAGGAATTCGTGACCCCGGTCCTCCAGGGCGAGCACCCAGCCGCCGGGTTCGATCACAAAAGCTGCCGTGCCGCTGTGCTCATCCACGGCGGTGCGGGGCTGGGCGACGGCGAACCAGAATGCCTCGTGCACGACCGGGGCGTTATGGTCCTCGGGGCGGTGTGCCGGGTCGACGGTGGCGCCGATCGGCTCCTGCTGGCGCACCTGCGGGTTCACCGTGGTGGGGGCACTGGTGCCTGACGTGGCGGGCACCTCGGCGGCCCGGGTTTCCTCAGCCGCCGAAGCGGCCCGGGGATCCTTGGGCTGCTCGTCCGCGGGGGCAGAGGCGCCCGGGGGCACGACGGCGCCCGCGTGGGTCTGTTCCGCCGGGGACGGCACCTTCGACCCGGTCGCGGCGGGCACGATACCCGCGACGTGGGTTTCCGGAGCGCTGACGACGGGCGTAGGCGCGGCGGCCCGGGCCGGTGCCTCCTGGCCCGCGGCGGGCGTCGCAGCTGCGGGGCGGACTGCGGATGAGCCCGTTGCGGCGCCCGAAGCTGCTGCTGCGCCGGGAGCACCCGAGGCGCCGGCTGACGCTGCGGCACCGGACTGTCCGCCCGAGGTCATCCGCTTCGCCCAACCGGCGACGGCGCTGGTACCGGCGGCCTTCGGCGCGGTGTCGTCCTTGGCTTCTTTCGGCTCCTTGGGGGCGCGCGGCTTACGGACGGGGACCGCCGACTCGCGGGCCACGACGTGGGCGGGCACTTCTGCGCGGTCCAGGAAATCTCCGGCGAAGAAAGGAATCAGGCGGCCCAGCACGGTGGCCGCGAGGAGCCCGAGGGCGCCGATGAGGGCCAGCAGCATACTCGGGACGTAGGCGCCCGCGACGGCGAGGAAGAAGAACGCAACGGCGAAGGATGCCACCACGGAGCCGAACTGGTCCACCGACAGGGAGCCGATCCGGATCTTTGTTCCGGGGCTGAGGCGACGTGCCACGAAAAGGGCGGCAACAATCACCGGCAGCAGGATCCCGAGACCCAGGAAGAAGAGGCTGCCCAGGTTCCACAGGTTGTAGCGGACGGCAAACATCGGGATCAGCGAGGCGACAAAGAGAATCAGCGTGGAGCCGAAAACAGTGAGATCGCGGATGGTGAACGGTCCGAGGACCGCTTCGTTCTTCTTCCCGGCCGACTTCCCATTTGCCTTGTCTGCCTTGTCCACCGTGAATCGGGGTGCTTCCCCGAAGCCGCCGGACCGGTCCGCGCCACCGTTGCCCTGGCTTTGGGCGGGCGGCTTGAGCTGCCCGTTTGTTTGCTCGTTCATTCGGTTCTCCTTAGCATGGCGGCACTCTGGACAGCACCGTCTAACGGCAGGCCGAGCTGGGACCGCGAGCGGTCCTGTCGCCTCCATCGGATGTCACAATTCCATCTCAGCCTAGTCAAGTGGCCCGCCGATCACTAGCTGACAAGCCGGGGACGGCGGCATGGAGTCGGGCCGCGGCAGAGCCTCCGCGGGCCGCCCCGCCACCATTCGTCGCTTAACAAACACCGCTCACGGTTCGCTGTGTGACGCGGCACACGTTGGGGCCGGCGCAGGCGTTAGTGTGTATTTCGGAACAGCTCTTTGCGGTACGTCCGTGACCAGCCGATGCCCGACGACGCGCAAGCGGCCCGGCGCTGCGGCGGAACGGGGTACCGCGTAGCACGGATCGATGAATGATGAGGTTCACCATGTCCCAGCAGACCCCCGGCTCCACGACGACGCAGGCCCGCCAAGGCGATGCCTTTGAAAACCTGTCGCAGGAAAACCGCAAGTTCGCCCCCTCCCCCGAGTTCGCCGCCGACGCGGTGGTCACCGCCGCGGATTACGCCGAGGCCGATGCCGACCGGCCCGCCTTCTGGGCGAAGCAGGCCCGCGAGCTGCTGACCTGGTCCAAGGACTTCAGCCAGGCCCTGGACTGGTCCACGCCGCCCTTCGCCAAGTGGTTCGTCGGGGGCGAGATCAACGCCGCCTACAACGCGCTGGACCGCCACGTCGAGGCCGGGAACGGGGACCGCGTCGCCATCTACTTCGAGGGCGAACCCGGCGATACCCGCACCTACACCTATGCCCAGCTCACCGAAGAGGTCAAGAAGGCCGCCAACGCCTTCGAGTCGCTCGGCGTCGCCAAGGGCGACCGGGTGGCCGTGTACCTGCCGATGATTCCTGAGGCCGTGATCACGCTCCTGGCCTGCGCCCGGATCGGCGCCATCCACTCGGTGGTCTTCGGCGGCTTCTCCGCCGAGGCGCTCCGCTCCCGGATCGACGACGCCGAAGCCAAGCTCGTCGTCACCGCGGACGGCACCTACCGGCGCGGCAAGCCCAGCGCACTCAAGCCCGCTGTCGACGAGGCGCTCGCCCACGAGGGGGATGGTAGCGGCCACACCGTGCAGAACGTCGTCGTCGTCAAGCGCAACGGCCAGGACGTCGACTGGCACGGGGGCCGGGACCACTGGTGGGCCGACACGGTCGGGACCGCCTCCGCCGAGCACACCGCCGTCGGGCATGACTCGGAGCACCCGCTCTTCATCCTTTACACCTCCGGCACCACCGGCAAGCCCAAGGGCATCCTGCACACCACCGGCGGCTATATCGCCCAGGGCGCCTACACGCACAAGGCCGTCTTCGACCTCAAGCCGGAAACGGACGTCTACTGGTGCACGGCCGACGTCGGCTGGATCACCGGGCACTCCTACGTCGCCTACGCCCCGCTCATCAACGGCGCCACCCAGGTGATCTACGAAGGCACCCCGGACTCCCCGCACCAGGGCCGCTGGTGGGAGATCGTGGAGAAGTACAAGGTCTCCATCCTCTACACCGCCCCGACCGCCATCCGGACGTTCATGAAGTGGGGCAAGGAGATCCCGGCCAAGTCGGACCTCTCCTCGATCCGTGTCCTGGGCTCCGTCGGCGAACCCATCAACCCCGAAGCCTGGATGTGGTACCGCGAGGTCATCGGCGGCAACGCCGGCAAGAACGGCGAGCGCAAGGAAAACCCGGCGCCGATCGTGGACACCTGGTGGCAGACCGAAACCGGCGCGCAGATGATCGCACCGCTGCCCGGCGTGACGGCCACCAAGCCCGGCTCCGCCCAGGTCCCGCTGCCCGGCATCGCCGTGGACGTCGTGGACGAGGCCGGCGAGTCCGTGCCCAACGGCTCCGGCGGCTACCTCGTGATCCGCGAGCCGTGGCCGGCCATGCTGCGCGGCATCTGGGGCGACCCGGAGCGCTTCAAGGAAACCTACTGGTCCCGCTTCGAGACCATGTACTTCGCCGGGGACGGCGCCAAGAAGGACGAGGACGGGGACATCTGGCTGCTCGGCCGGGTCGATGACGTGATGAACATTTCCGGCCACCGGCTCTCCACCGCCGAGATCGAATCGGCGCTGGTCAGCCACCCTGCGGTGGCGGAGGCCGCCGTCGTGGGCGCCGCGGACGAGACCACCGGCCAGTCGGTCGTCGCCTTTGTGATCCTGCGCGGCGACGCCGTGGACACCGGGGACGCGATCGTGCAGGAACTCCGGAACCACGTCAGCAAGGAGATCGGGCCGATCGCCAAGCCCAAGACCATCCTTGTGGTGCCCGAACTGCCCAAGACCCGCTCGGGCAAGATCATGCGCCGCCTGCTCAAGGACGTCGCGGAAGGACGCGAAGTGGGCGACGCCACCACCCTGGCCGACAACACCGTCATGGCCCAGATCGCGCACTCGCTGAGAAAGTGAGCAAGCACCCGGCCCGGGCGGCCCAAGGCGGAACGTTGCAGCGATGACGGACGCGTGTGACGTGCTGGTGGTCGGCGCCGGCCTGGCCGGGTTGCAGTGCGCCCGGGAGCTGCAGGCTGCCGGGCGCGATGTGCAGGTGTGGGAAGCCTCCGACGACGTCGGAGGCAGGATACGGACCGACCGGATCGACGGCTTCCTGGTGGACCGCGGGTTTCAGGTGCTTAATCCCGCCTATCCTGCGGTCCGCCGGTGGGTCGACGTCGAGGCCCTGTCGCTGCAGGCTTTCGGCGCCGGACTCCGGGTCCGCCGGCAGGACACCCTCGCGGTGCTCGCCCACCCCGTGCGCGAGCCTGGCCTGATTCTGCAGACCCTGCGCAGCGGACTGCTGAACCCCCGCTCCGTCGCGGGGCTGCTGCGGTGGGCCGCCCCGGCGTTTGCCAGTCGACGGCGGCATCCCGGCAGCGACGTGCCGCTGCGGGATGCCCTGGACCGGGCCGGATGCTCGGGCGAACTCCGCAGGGCAGTGGACCAGTTCCTCGCCGGAGTCCTGCTGGAGGACGACGGCAGCACCTCCAACGAATTCGCGCTGCAGCTGGTGCGGGTCTTTGCGACCGGGGTGCCCGGATTGCCGCGCGACGGTATGCAGGCGCTCCCCCGGCAGCTGGCGGCCGCCCTCACCACACCGGTCCGTACCTCGACCCGGGTGGAGTCGATCACTCCGGACGGAGACGCGGCCCTGGTCACCGCCGCTGGTTCCAGGATCCGGGCCCGCCACGTTGTCCTCGCCGCGGATCCGGTCACCTCCGCCAGGCTGGCCGGCGGCACCGTGCCGGCCATGAAGGGGGTACTGACGCACTGGTTCGCTGCCGACGCGCCGCCCAGCGGGGTGGACATGCTCTATGTTGACGGCCGCGCGCACGCGGGCGGGCCGCTGGTCAACGCGGCTGTCATTTCCAACGCGGCACCGAGCTACGCCCCCGCCGGGCGGCACCTGATCCAGACGTCCGCGCTGTTGGGCCCGGGCCGGCCGGTTCCGACCGACGACGACGTCCTCCGCCACGCAGCGGAACTTTTCAGCTCCTCCACGGCCGGCTGGGAGCTGGTGGCGAGGCACGAGGTCCCGCAGGCCCTGCCCCTTCAGCCGCCGCCGCTCCGGTCCCAGCAGCCGATGGAGGGCCCGTCCGGGTTGATCATCTGCGGGGATCACCGGGAGACGGCGTCCATTAACGGTGCGCTCGTCAGCGGCCACCGCGCCGCACTCGCAATCCTCGGACGGCCCCGGTGACTTTCTCCGTGTCACGCCGGGTCGCCGCGCCCACGGAGGACGTCTGGGCCCTGCTCACCGACACCGGGAAGTGGCCGGACTGGGGGCCCTCCGTCACAGGCGCCGAGCCGGCAACCGGAGGGCTGGCGCTCGGCAGCCGCGGGAAGGTCCGCACTGTCGTGGGCGCGGCGCTGCCGTACACCGTGACGGCGTTTGAGCCCGGACGGTACTGGGCCTGGTCTGTGGCGGGGATCCCGGCCACCGGCCACCGCGTCATTCCGCAGGACGGCGGCTGCCTCGTCACCTTCACGGTCCCGTGGTGGGCCCCCGCCTACCTGCCGGTGTGCGCCCTGGCGCTGCGCCGGATCGAGCGGCTCGCAACACGTTAGGAGCTCGTGCCGCCGCCGCTTAGCCCGGGATCTTAGCCGCGGGAGCAGGCTGCGACGAGGACCACCTCGAAGCTGGTTGCTGAGGGGGTGGCGAATTTGGCGTTGACCAGGGCGAGAGTATCGCCGAACAGCGCCGCCGTCGTCGGGACGTCGAAGTCCTTGCTGGTGATGACTTCCTGCACCTCTCCGCTGCGCAGCGACCTGCCCAGGTCGATCCGGCTGACCTGGTTGAGGAAGTTCTGCACGGCCCACAGGGTGTCGTCACGGATGACGATGCCGTCCACGTTCGCCAGGGTGACCGGGGCCCCGGAGGAGTCCGTGAAGTCGATCAACCTGTTCGATCCGTTGTCCGGGTCCACGCTGTAAAGGGCTCCGCGGCCCGTGTGCGCGACGATCAGCCGGTGGCCATCTTTGGCGGCGGCGATGCCGTTGAGGTTGAACCCCCCGTCCACGGTGCCGGCAGGTGCGTCGAGTGCCAGTGTCCGGGCGGCGCCGGGTTTCCCGTCGTGGCTGATCGGGATCCGGTAGAGCTCACCGGCGCGGGAGTTGGTGAACCACGCGCCGTCGTGGGTCAGGGTGACGTCGTTGATGAAGCCGGCACCGGCCGGCGCCAGATCGTAGACTTTCACGGTTTTCTTCGTGTCCAAATCATAGACATAGGCCTGGCCGGTGCCGCCGCCCGCGACGAACAGCAGGTCGTTATCCTGATCAACCTTCATGCCGACGGCTGCCCTGCCCTCCGGCGCCGTGATGAACAGTTTTGCCTTGCCTCTGTCGATATCCCCCCGGAAGATGTTCCCGCTGAGCAGGTCTCCGGCGAAAAAAGTGTTGCCCTCCCCTGCGGCGATGCCTTCAGCGCCGGTGGCGCCGGGGAGTCTGATCACCGAGGTCCGGTCATCCCGGTCCGCTCGGGCGGCGGTCGCCAGGGGCGCCGGCACAAGGAACGCCGCAATGGCGAGGATGCCCACGGCGACCCTTCGGATTGATTTTCCTGCCTGAATGTTGCGCATGATTTGCTCCGAGATCGGGCTGTCCGCGCGAGCTGACCAGTACGGGAGCTCCGCACGATGGTCCTTCCAGTTTAGGCAGGCGGGCCGGTGCAGGCCAGAGCCGGCAGGCCGCTGAACGGGCTGTCATCTGCGTGCCGTTTTCCGCCGCCGGGGCGTCAGCCGCAATGCAACGCGATACATTGGCAGGCATGAGCGAAGCCACCCCCGCCGGCGCCGGCCGCGGCACCATCCTGGTCCTCAACGGACCCAACCTGAACCTGCTCGGCACCCGCGAACCCGAGAAATACGGCACCGCCACACTGGCCGACGTCGAACAGCTCGCCAAGGACACCGGCGCGGCGCACGGTCTCGACGTCGAGTGCTTCCAGTCCAACCATGAGGGTGCCCTCGTGGACGCCATCCATGCCGCCCGAGGGAAGGCCGTCGGCATCGTCATCAACGCCGGCGCGTACACGCACACCTCGGTGGCCATCCGGGACGCCATCTCCGCGGTTCAGCTGCCCGCCGTCGAGGTCCACATCACCAATGTCCACGCCCGTGAGGCGTTCCGGCACCACTCGTACCTCTCGGACATCAGCAAGGCCGTGATCGCCGGCGCAGGGATCCTGGGCTACCGGTTCGCCGTCGAGTACCTCGCCGGGCTGCAGGCCAGCCGGGACTGAGCATGTCCCCCGTTGATCCGGCCCGCGGGGAACCGGTCCGCGGGGAACCGGCCCGCCTCGGATCCGGCAGTGTGGAGTCTGCCGGCGAGGAGTCTGCCGGTGTGGAGTCTGCGACGGCGCAGTGGTACCGGCACTTCGGCACTGTGGACGCGCCCGGCAACTCCGACTGCTACGCCGAATGGTCGGTGGGCATCGCGGGGGACCCGGAGCTGCTCCGGCGGATCGACGAGTGGCCGTACAACAAGCGCCAGCCCCTGCTGATGCTCGCCGCCGCCCGCTTCCTGGGCGCACGGATCAGCCCCTACCCGGGCTTCCGGGCGTTCCTGGACGCGCACTGGCAGGACCTCTCGCGGATCGTGCTCACCCGCGCCACCCAGACCAATGAGGCCGGGCGCTGCGCCACCCTGCTGCCGTCCCTGGCGCAGATCGCCAGCGCCGGCGGGCGCCCGCTGGCGCTCATCGAGGTCGGGGCCTCCGCCGGGCTCGCCCTGTTTCCGGACCGCTACGGCTACGCGTACAACGCCGGTCCCGTGGTTACGCGGCTGGCCCCGGCCGGCGCCGCGGCCGGCAGTTACCCGGTCCTGGGCTGCGCCGTCACCGGCCCGGTCCCGCTGCCGGCGGAGCTCCCGCAGGTGGTGTGGCGTGCGGGGATCGACCTCAACCCCCTCGACGTCCGGAACCCCGGCGATGTCGCCTGGCTGGAGGCGCTGATCTGGCCCGAGCAGGACTTCCGCCGCGAGCGGCTGCGCCGGGCGATCGCGATTGCCCAGGCGGATCCGCCCCTGCTCGTGGCCGGGGACCTCAATGACCAGCTGCCCGCCCTGGCAGCGCGGGCGCCGTCGAACGCCACCCTGGTGGTCTACCACAGCGCGGTCATGGCCTACCTGGACGCGGGGGCGCGGGACCGGTTCCGGGCCACGATCGCGCGGCTGGCCGCCGAGCGCGGCTGCCACTGGCTCTCCAACGAGGGGCACACGGTGATCATCCAGGCGGATGGCTCCAGCGTGGTCCCCGAAATGGACGAGTCCCGGCTTCGCGGACGGTTCCTGCTGCTGCACAACGGGAACCCGACGGCGATCGCCGGCCCGCACGGCCAGAGCCTGGAGTGGCTCTGACCGTGGCGCCCCACGGGCTTAGGCCGCGTTCCCTGTTACTTCTGGATGCACTGGCCCGGGGAGACAGCGTTGCCGAGGCCTGGGGCCTGGGCAGCCACGGGTCCCAGATCCGCCATCGTGATGGCATAGCCCAGCGAGGATTCGCCCGTGGCCTTCGCGAAGATCACTCCCGCGACCTGGCCGTCGGTGGTGAGCAACGGGCCGCCGGAGTTCCCCGGCTGGACGTCTCCGGCGATCCGGTACACATCCGCCGGCGCGGGGTTGTCGCCGTAAATGTCCGGGACCAGCACCGTCGCAATGTCCTGCACCGTGGCCGGCTTTGACTGGAACGGGCCGCCATGGGGGTAGCCGGAGAACGCTGCCGGGCTGCCGGCCGGCAGTTCGGATCCGAGCGGCAACGGGGCGGAGCGCAAACCGTCCACGGCAACAACCGCGAGGTCGTGTTGGGCGTCGAAGTACACCACGCGCCCGGGCAGCGCGCCGCCGCCGGGAATCTCCACCACCGGCTCCGGCACGCCGGCGACCACATGGGCGTTCGTGACGACCCGGCCCGGCGACACCACGAAACCGGTTCCGGTCTGGTTCTGACCGCACTGGTAGGCGGTTCCCGCGATCTTCAGGACCGACGCCGCGGCCCGGTTCAGGGCGGGGGTGTCGGTGCTGGCATCCGGGACCACCACCGGCTCGCCCTGCCCGATTCCCTCAAACAGCGTCGGGATGCCGTTGCCGATCACGGCGGACCGCAGCTGGGCCATGGAGGTCTTCAAGGGCACGGGGGTCGCGCCGTCAATGAAGCGGATCACCTTGGACTCAGCGAGCGGCTGCGAGACGAAGGGGACGCCGAGCGCCCCGATGCTGAAGGCCAGCATCGACATGACCAGGGCGGACACCACCACGTTGACGCCGCCGCCGGCCAGCCGGTCAATGGACCGGAGCGGTTGGATCCGGACGACGCTGCGGATCCGGTGGCCGATTGCGGTGCCCAGACCGTGCCCCAGGACCATGAGCAGCACGGCGGTGGCAATGATCGCCGTGAGGCGCCAGCCGCTATCCTCCACCAGGCCGCTGACGATGGGGACGGACACAAAGGCGGCCACAGCTCCTGCGGCGAACCCTGCGATGCCGCCGACGGTGACCAGGAAGCCGTTGCGGAGGCCGTGGAACAGGTAGGACAGCAGCGTCACGATCAACACGAGGTCCAAGATGGTCAAGCCGAACACCAATGCTCCTTTTAGGCAGGTAAGCCCCAATTCTACCGGCGCCGGCTGACAGTTTGCCGCGCGCAGGCGGAGCCCGGAGCCGGGCCAGACTCTCCCCCTGGCACGACGTTTGGCGCGTTTCGGTGCCAAGTACGTCACAGATGCGCCAAAATTCTGAAACAATGGCTGAAGCGCCCCAGCCGACACAGTTTTTAGTCAGGAGATTTCATGGATATCGAGGTATTGCGCCGCGCACCCCTTTTCGCCACGCTCGACGACGAGGCGTTCCGTCTGCTGACGGACGAACTCACCGAGGTGGACCTCTCACGCGGAGCCTCGGTATTCCGGGAAGGCGACCAGGGCGACCAGCTCTATTTCATCGTCTCCGGCAAGGTCAAGCTCGGACGCACGTCCCCGGACGGCCGGGAGTCGCTGCTGGCCATCCTCGGCCCGGGCGAGCTCTTCGGCGAAATGGCGCTGTTCGATCCGAGCCCGCGTACCGCCACAGCCACGGCCGTCTCGGAAACACGCCTGGCCGGGCTGAAGAATGAGAGCCTCAACGCCCTGCTGCGCACCCGCCCGGAGGTTTCGGCGCAGCTGCTGCAGGCCCTGGCCCGCCGCCTGCGCCGCACCAACGATTCCCTGTCCGACCTGGTCTTCTCGGACGTTCCGGGCCGCGTAGCCAAGGCACTCCTGGACCTGGCGGACCGCTTCGGCCGGCCCGCGACCGACGGCGTGCTGGTGGCGCACGAGCTCACGCAGGAAGAACTGGCCCAGCTGGTCGGAGCATCCCGTGAAACGGTCAACAAGGCCCTCGCCGAATTCGTGCAGCGCGGCTGGCTGCGCCTGGAGGCCCGCGCCGTCGTCATCCTTGACATGCAGCGCCTGCGCCAGCGCTCCCGCTAAGCCTGATTGGCATCACCCCGAAGGCCGGCCCGTGAAAACGGCGCCGGCCTTCGGCGTTTAAGCCTGATGAGCGCTCCCGCAGTGGGACATGCCCCTTGTTGGTCTCCCCGCCCGCGGGACATGCCCATTCCTGGGTGCAACGAGTGGACGCAATGCCATCATGTCCACCCGCCCGGCCCAGCAGGGAACATGCCCAGCGGCGGGGCGGGGTGAGCGGAGGGCATGCTCATTCCGGGCCTCCGGCTCCATAGGACATGCCCATTCCTGGGTGCAACGAGTGGACGCAATGCCATCATGTCCACCCGCCCGGCCCAGCAGGGAACATGCCCAGCGGCGGGGCGGGGTGAGCGGAGGGCATGCTCATTCCGGGCCTCCGGCTCCATAGGACATGCCCATTCCTGGGTGCAACGAGTGGACGCAATGCCATCATGTCCACCCGCCCGGCCCAGCAGGGAACATGCCCAGCGGCGGGGCGGGGTGAGCGGAGGGCATGCTCATTCCGGGCCTCCGGCTCCATAGGACATGCCCATTCCTGGGTGCAACGAGTGGACGCAATGCCATCATGTCCACCCGCCCGGCCCAGCAGGGAACATGCCCAGCGGCGGGGCGGGGTGAGCGGAGGGCATGCTCATTCCGGGCCTCCGGCTCCATAGGACATGCCCATTCCTGGGTGCAACGAGTGGACACAATGCCATCATGTCCACCCGCCCGGCCCAGCAGGGGACATGTCCAGCGGCGGGGCGGGGTGAGCAGAGGGCATGTCCAGCGGGAAGCCGGGCCCTGGGTGCCCCGCCCGGGTCAGCGTTCGCGCTGGGGTATTCCGGCGACGGTCTTGGCCGCCTCGACCTCCAGCATGAGCTGGCCGTCTTCCTCGACAAGCTTCGGCTGGTAGACGTGGGCCTTGCGCTTGTAACTCAGGTAGGCGATGCAGCCGTTGGCGGCGGCCATCTTCTCAAGCATGATCTCCGAACCGGGAACCAGCAGTTCGCCGAGACTGCGTCCGACCGTGTTCTCCTGGCCTACCTCGTCACCGAGCGCGGAGATGTTCCGGCCTTCGACGACCTTGCGGACGCACACCCAGCGGCCCCACACACCCTTGCTGGCCAGCAACGACGGCTGCTGGTTCATCGGCACCGTGGCCGCGAAATAGCGGGTGTTGAAGCGGCGGTGCGCGAAGTCCGGGCTGAGCCAGTTGACCAGCGGTTTCAGCAGGTCCGTCCGCACCGAGAGGCCGCGTTTCGCGAGCACCTCCGTGAAGGACTTCTCCTGCTCCGCTACCGCCACCCGGGCCCGCATCCATTCGGCCGAGGACGTCGCCTCCACCGTGGTGGACAGGTCCGGTCCGGCCAGAAGGATGCCGGTTTCCTCGAACAGTTCACGGATGGCGCCCACCACGTGGCGGCGCGCGAGTCCGACGTCGGCCGTCCCCATGTGCTCGGCCCAATACTGCGGCGAGGGGCCCAGCCAGCCGACGGCGTCGTCGTCGGAGGCCTCCAGCGACCCGCCGGGAAAAGCGAGGACACCCAGCGGTGAGGACCCGGGCCGGTAGCCCAGCCAGGTCTCCAGGCCCGTGGGCGAGTCGCGCAGCAGCACAACCGAGGACGCGAACCGGGCCGCGCGGGGGGTGCGTTCGCCGTGTTCAATCCAGCTGCGGGCCGCCCCCTCAAGATCCGGGGGAAGGGCAAACAGGCGTCGGGCTAATTGGGGCACGGGAAACGGACCTGGCCTCTAGGCGAATTCAGCGATCAGTTCGACTTCAACCGGGGAGTCGAGGGGAAGAACTGCAACGCCGACGGCGGAGCGTGCGTGCTGGCCGGCGTCGCCAAGGACCCTGCCGAGCAGTTCGGACGCGCCGTTGATGACACCGGGCTGGCCGGTGAAGGACGGGTCCGAGGAGACGAACCCGACAACCTTGACGATCCGGGTGATCCGGTCCAGGTCCCCGATGACGCTTTTGACGGCGGCCAGGGCGTTGACGGCGCACACCGCGGCATACTGTTTGGCGGCTTCCGGCGAGACCGTGGCTTCGTCCGACGCGCCTTCGGCCCCGGAGGAGACCTTGCCGGTCGCCTCGAGCTTGCCGTTGATGAACGGCAGCTGGCCGGAGGTGTAGACGTGGTTGCCGGAGATCACAGCGGGGACGTAGGCGGCAACCGGGGCGGCGACCTCCGGCAGGCTCAGGCCAAGCTCGGCCAGGCGCTGCTCGACGGCGGACGGCGCGCCCGCTTCGGCAGTGCTGTGGGCCGGCGTTCCGGAGCCCTCGGTGGCGCCCGGGGCGGCCGATGCGGGGGTGCTCATGACTACGGCTTCTCCCGCTTCAGGTAGGCAACGAGGCCGTTTCCTTCGGGGCCAGGGACAACCTGGACAAGCTCCCAGCCGTCGTCACCCCACTGGTCCAAAATCTGCTTTGTGGCGTGAATAATGAGCGGAATCGTGGCGTACTCCCATTTGGTCATGAGCTAAAGCCTAGTCCTTGCCGGTAAAGTGGAAAACATGGCGACTGGTAAGAACCCTTTATTTGACACGGCCACCACCCTCGGAAAGATCCTTCTTTTCCTGGGCGTGAGCGCCATTTGTGGCGTCCTGGTGGCGGGACTGCTGGTCCCTGCGGCCGCCGTCACCGGCAGCTCGGCGAGCGGATCGATCAAGTTCTTCGAGACCCTGCCGGCCGAACTGCAGGTCGACCCGCCGAGCCAGTCGACGTCGATCCTGGCGTCCGACGGCAGCGTGATCGCCAACCTCTACGCCGAGAACCGCACCCGGGTCTCCCTCGACCAGATGTCGCCGTATGTGAAGGACGCGGTCATCGCCATCGAGGACAGCCGCTTCTATGAGCACGGCGGCGTGGACACCACCGGCATCATGCGCGCCCTCGTCAGCACGGCCCGCGGCAACCGGCAGGGCGCGTCGACCATCACCCAGCAGTACGTGAACAACGTCATCAACTCCTCCCTCGAGGCCGAGGGCAAGAGCGACCAGGTCCTGCTCAACGGCGTGAACAAGGGCGTCGGCGACAAACTGCGGGAAATGAAGCTCGCCATCGCGCTGGAGAAGAAGTTCACCAAGGAGCAGATCCTTGAGGGCTACCTCAACATCGTGTTCTTCAACCGCGACGCCTACGGCATCGAGGCCGCCTCCAAGTTCTTCTTCAGCACCACGGCCAAGGATCTGACCCTGCCGCAGGCCGCCCTGCTGGCCGGGCTGGTCAACAGCCCCTCCTTCTTCGACCCGATCAACAACCCGGAGAACGCCCAGGCCCGCCGCGACCTGGTGCTCCAGTCCATGCTGACCCAGGGCAAGATCCAGCAGGCCGATTACGACGCCGCCGTGGCCACCCCGGTGGAAACGAAGGTCACGCCGGCGCGCCAGGGCTGCGCCTACTCGGCGACGGCCCCCTACTTCTGCGACTACGTGCTGCACCTGCTGCTGAACAACCCGGCCTACGGCGCCGACGCCGAAGAGCGCGAACGGAAGGTCTTCCGCGGCGGCCTGACGATCAAGACCACCCTGGACCCGAACGCCCAGGCGGTGGCGCAGGCCCAGGTTGAGGGCTCCGCCGGCGAGAACCCGGACAAGTGGGGCGCGTCATTGGTCTCCGTGCAGCCGGGGTCGGGCAAGATCATCTCGATGGCCCAGAACACGCAGTTCCTGGAGGCCGAGGGCAAGTTCAACAACGTCATCAACTTCAACGTGGACATGCGGGACGCCCAGGGCAACGACCTCGGCGGCCTGGGCGGTTTCCAGCCCGGTTCCACAATGAAGCCGTTCACCTTCGCTCAGTGGCTCGACGAAGGCAAGTCCATGAACACCATCCTCAACGGCTCCGTGCGCAGGTACCCGCTGAACTACCGGTGGAAGAACACCTGCCCCACCCGGGTCGACGGCGCCTACAACACCGCGGAAGAGGGCCTCGGCGCGGCCAAGGACCTGCAGAACGCCGAAGAGGGCTATTACAAGAACATGAGCGTCGTCGACGGCCTGGCGAACTCGATCAACACCATGACCTTCGCCACGGCGGCGCAGGTGGACCTCTGCGGCATCCAGAAAATCGTCGATGCCGCGGGAATCCACGCCGGACAGACCAACGAGCCGGTTCCGATGACGCGCTTGTCCAACCTGCTCGGCGCCACCCAGACCTCGCCGCTGACCATGGCCAGCGCATTCGCCACCTTCGCGAACGACGGCAAGTACTGCGAGCCGATCGCGATTGAATCGGTGACCGACGCCAGCGGCGCCCAACTGCCGGCCCAGGCCGCCAGTTGCCGCGACGCGATCAAACCTGAGGTTGCCCGCGGCGTGAGCTTCGCGCTGCAGGAAGTCCTCAACCGCGGTTCCGGCTCGCTGATCCAGCCGCGGATCTCGACCCGGACCAGCTTCCCGATCGCCGCCAAGACCGGCACCAACGACCCCAACAACTCCACTTGGGTCGTCGGCTACACCAGCGGCCTGGCGACGGCGTCCTGGTTCGGCGACGCGCTGGGCGGCCAGGACCGGCCGGGACGCAACCTGACCCTCAATGGCAAGTTCTACAAGGCCATTGACGGTTACATGATCGCTGGCCCGCAGTTCTCCAACTACATGACCCAGGTGGCGCCGGCCTACGGCACCGACCCGTTCAAAGCCCCGCCGTCGAGCCTGGTGAACGGTCCGGCACCGACACCGGCCCCCCGGCAGTCCACGCAGTCGACGCCGGCGCCGTCCAGCTCGGCACCGTCCAGCCCGGCGCCGAGTGAGCCCGCTCCGCCGGGCCAGGACAAGAAGGAAGACGAGCCCAAGCCGTGACCGGGCTTGAGACGCTGGCAAGCCGCGCCCGGAGCATCGGGCGCGGCTTTGCCGTCACCGCCGCCGCCGGTGCCGTGACCGGTGCGGCCGCCGCCGGATACGGGCTGTGGGAGAAGAACCAGTTCGTCCTGCGCGAAGAGACCCTGCCGATCCTCCCGGCCGGGTTCGGCCCCATCCGGGTGCTGCACCTGAGCGACATCCACTTCGTGCCCGGCCAGCACCGCAAGGCCGAGTGGCTGTCCTCGCTGGCGGAGCTGGCGCCGGACCTGGTGGTGAATACCGGCGACAACCTCAGCCATGTCAAAGCGGTGGAGCCCCTGCTGGAGTCGCTGCGCCCGCTGATGAAGTTCCCCGGCGTCTTCGTTCCCGGCTCCAACGACTACTTCGCGCCGCGGCTGAAGAACCCGGCGGCGTACTTCCTGGGGCCGTCCTCGAAGCCCAAGGAACCGGCCACGCTTGACTGGCCGCGGCTCCGGGCCGGCTTCGGCATGGGCGGCTGGGTGGACCTGACCAACCGCTGCCAGTCGCTCGTGATCAAGGGCCTGCGCGTTGACTTTTCCGGCGTGGACGATCCGCACCTGGGCCTCGAACGGTACGCCGGCTGGCCCCGGGGCACCAAGGGCCAGGACACCAAACCGCACCTGCGGGTCGCCGTCATCCATGCCCCGTACCAGCGCGTCCTGGACCACTTCACCGAGGACGGCGCCGACGTGCTGCTGGCGGGGCACACCCACGGCGGCCAGATCTGCGTGCCGGGCTTCGGGGCCCTCGTCGCCAACTGCGACATCCCGACCTGGCGCGCCAAGGGACTGCACGACTGGGACAGCAAGGGACGCACGACGCCGGTTAACGTCTCCGGCGGCATCGGCACCTCGCGCTTCGCCCCGGTCCGGATTGCCTGCAAGCCCGAAGCCGTGCTGCTCACGCTCACCGCCCGTCCCTGAGCCTGCCCGGCTCCCCCGCCACCACGGGACATGCCCTCCCGTGGACGCCACCGCTGGACATAGTGGGCTTATGTCCACTCCCGGTACACGGAACTGGACATGTCCCGCTTGCAACGCGGGACGGCGCAGCATTGCGGAATGTAATTACTGGGCGAGATCCTGATGCTGTCCATATTCATGTGAACCCGGTCACCAGATGGCCTAGGGTAGTTGCTACAGGAAACTACATCCAGTTGCGTTAGATATCCGCACGTGTGTTTAAGAAGCAGGCATGGCCAAGCAGACCTCATTTTTCTCCTCCATCAGCCGTCTCTACCCCCACGTCAAGCCGATTATTCCGCGGCTGATCCTTGGGCTGATCTGCGCCCTGCTCGCCAGCTTGGTGGCCCTGACCATCCCCCAGGTGCTGCGGGTGCTGGTCAACGAATCGCTCCAGCCCGGCGGCAGCGCCGACGCGGTCTGGATCGCCTCCGCCCTTATCCTGGGCCTCGGCATCGCCGAAGCCGGCCTCGTGGCGCTGCGCCGGCAGTTCGTGATCAACCCCGCCACCACGGTCGAGACGCGGATGCGGGTGTCCCTCTACGACCACCTGCAGGACCTGACGGTCTCCTTCCATGACCGCTGGGGCTCCGGCCAACTGCTCTCGCGCGCCATGACGGACCTGAACTTCATGCGCCGCTGGATGGCTTTCGGCGCCATCATGCTCGTGGTGACCACGCTGACGGTCGTGATCGGCGTCGTGGTGATGTTCACGATGAGCTGGCAGCTGGCCCTGATCTTCCTCGCCGCCGCCGTGCCGATCATGATCTATGGCTTCCGGTTCCGCACCCGTTTCAGCAAGGTGGCCCGCCGCAGCCAGGACCAGGCCGGCGACCTCGCCACCACGGTCGAGGAATCGGTGCACGGGATCCGCGTGCTCAAGGCGTTCGGCCGCAGCCGCGAGGCGCTGGAGAACTTCAACGAACAGGCCGAAGAGCTCCGCCAGACGGAGATCGTCAAGGCCAAGCACCTCGCGACCTTCAGCCTCGTCGTCACCCTCCTGCCCGAGCTGGCCCTCGGAGCCGGCCTCGTCGTCGGTGTCATGCTGGCCTCCACCGGCGAGCTGAGCATCGGCGCCCTCGTGGCGTTCTTCGCCACAGCCGCCGTGATCGCCACCCCGGTGGAGTTCTCCGGCATGCTGCTGGCCATGGCCCTCACCGCCAAGACCGCAGTGGACCGCCACTTCGAGGTCATGGACTCGGAGAACACCATCACCAGCCCCAACCAGCCCCGCCGCCCCGCCGAGCTGAAGGGTGCCCTCAGCTTCAACAGCGCCACCTTCGCCTATGAGGACGCTCCGGACAAGCCGATCCTCCAAGACATCAACCTGGACATCAAGCCCGGCGAAACGATGGCCCTGGTGGGAATCACCGGCAGCGGCAAAAGCGCCCTGCTCCAGCTGGTCCCCCGGCTCTACGAGGTCACCGACGGGTCCATCACCATCGACGGGGTGGACCTGCGCGAATTCAGCGTCGAAGAGCTCCGCACGGTGGTCGCCGTCGCGTTCGAGGACACCACCCTGTTCTCCAGCTCGGTCCGCGACAACGTTCTGCTCGGCGCCCCGGCCGGCCTGCCGGCCGAGCGCCGCGAGGACGCCCTCGAGGAGGCGCTCGACGTCGCCCAGGCCCACTTCGCCTATTCGCTCCCGGACGGCCTGGACACCCTGATCGGTGAGGAGGGGCTCAGCCTCTCCGGCGGGCAGCGGCAGCGCATCGCCCTGGCCCGGGCCATCGCCGCCCGCCCCAAGATCCTGGTCCTGGACGATCCGCTCTCCGCCCTCGACGTCCACACCGAGGAACTCGTCGAGGCCAGGCTGCGGCAGGTGCTCTCCGACACCACGACGCTGATCGTGGCCCACCGGCCCTCCACCGTGGCACTGGCGGACCGGGTGGCGCTGCTGGAGGACGGCCGGATCACCGCGGTCGGCACCCACACGGAACTGCTCGCGGAGAACCGCCACTACCGCTACGTGATCGCCAGCCTCGACCCGGAACCGCGGGACCTGGACTCGGATCTGATTGACTCCGAACTGTCAGGCTTCAACGCCGAGGAGGTTTCCCGATGAGCAGCGCAACCTTCGGCACCGCGAACGAGGACAACGCGCACCTGTCCAAGAGCGAAAGCAAGACCGTTCGGCGTCGTTCCCTGGCCCTGCTGGGCTCGCTCATCCGTCCGGTCCGCCGGCGGTTCTGGCTGACCATTGCCGCCGTCGTGCTGTCCCAGGCGGCGCGGGTCGCCGGGCCCGCGCTGATCGCCTTCGGCATCGACCGGGCACTGCCGGCCCTGCGCGCCGGCGACAACCTCCCGCTGCTGCTGACCGGCGCCGCCTACCTCGCCGCCGCCGTTGCGACGGCGTGCCTCACCGCCCTGTACGTGACCTCGACGGCGAGGCTGAGCCAGGCGATGCTGCTGGACCTGCGCGTCCGGGTCTTCCGGCACACCCAGCGCCTCAGCCTGGAATTCCACGAAAAGTACACCTCGGGGCGCATCATTGCCCGGCAGACCTCGGACCTGGAGGCGCTGCGCGAACTCCTGGACTCCGGGATCAGCTCACTGGCCTCGGGGATGCTGTTTATGGTGTTCACGGCCGTGACGGTGTTCGCCCTCGACTGGCGGAGCGGGCTCCTGGTCCTGGCCGCCGGCGTGCCGATGTACTTCCTGGCCCGCTGGTACCAGAAGCACTCCCAGATCGCGTTCCGCGAATCCCGCGTTGTCTCTGCCCGGCTGATCGTGCACTTCGTGGAAACCATGACCGGCATCCGCGCGGTCAAGGCATTCCGCAAGGAACGCGAAAACGCCTCCCGCTACGCCGAACTCTCCGAGGACTACCGCAAGGTCACGGTCCGTTCCATCAACCTCAACGGCATCTTCCAGCCCGGCCTGGTGCTGATCGGCAACGTCTGCGTCGCCGTCGTCCTGCTCTTCGGCGGCTTCCGGGTGCTCAGCGGCGAGCTCGCCGTCGGTGTGCTGCTGGCCCTGATCCTGTCCACCAAGCGCTTCTTCCAGCCGGTGGACCAGATGGCCATGTTCTATAACTCCTTCCAGAGCGCCCAGGCCGCGCTGGAGAAAGTCTCCGGGCTGCTCGAGGAGGTTCCCACCGTCCGGCCGCCCAAGAACCCGGTGGCCCTGCGCGATGCCAAGGGCGCCATCGACTTCAACGGGGTGGAATTCCGCTACGGCGACGGCCCGGTCATCATCCCCACCATGGACCTGCACATCCCCGCCGGGCAGACGGTGGCGCTGGTGGGCCAGACCGGCGCCGGCAAGTCCACCTTTGCCAAGCTGATCGCCCGCTTCTACGACGTCTCCGCCGGTTCCCTCACGCTCGACGGCGTGGACCTGCGGGAGCTTGCGACGGCGGATCTGCGCCGGAACGTCGTGATGGTCACCCAGGAGGCCTTCCTGTTCAGCGGCTCCGTCGCGGACAACATCGCCCTGGGCCGGCCCGGGGCCTCCCGCGAGGAGATCGAGGCCGCCGCCAAGGCCGTGGGAGCCCACGACTTCATCCAGGAGCTCCCGGAAGGCTACGACACGGACGTCAACAAGCGCGGCGGCCGCGTCTCCGCCGGGCAGCGCCAACTGATCAGCTTCGCCCGCGCTTTCCTGGCCCGTCCCGCCGTCCTGATCCTGGACGAGGCCACGTCCTCACTGGACATCCCGTCCGAGCGGCTCGTGCAGGCCGGCCTCGCCGGGCTGCTGCACGGGATCGGCGCCGACAGCGGCCGGACCGCCCTCATCATCGCGCACCGGCTGTCGACGGTGGAGACGGCCGACCGGGTCCTCGTGGTCCACGACGGGCGGGTCGTTGAGGACGGCACCCCGGAGCAGCTGATCGGCGGCGGCGGCCGCTTCGCCCAGCTGCACGGGGCCTGGAAGGACTCGCTGGTCTGAGACGCCCAGGGTTGCGCGGCGTCCGTTGCGGGGCGCCGGCCGCCCGATTTCGCATCCGGGGTCCTGATCGGATACTCTTGTGAAGTTGCTTTTGAAGTAACGGATCGGGATGTGGCGCAGCTTGGTAGCGCGCGTCGTTCGGGACGACGAGGTCGCAGGTTCAAATCCTGTCATCCCGACCAATCAAGAAGAGGGTCTTCCAGCTGGAAGGCCCTCTTCTTTGTGTGCACGGGTCTCCGGCTGCCCGCCCGGCCCATCGGCCGGCATAAAAATAGCTCCGGGACAGGGTTCGCACCTGTCCCGGAGCTTTCAGAAACCTGTTGCCTACATGGGGTCGGGCCAGTTGCCGATGTTGGTGGAGAAGGTCATCGGGTCCGGCCAGTTGCCGATGGCCGAGAGGCTGCCCTGGGTGGAGCTCATGGGATCGGGCCAGTTGCCGATCGCCAGGGTGCTGTTGCCCATGGGATCGGGCCAGTTGCCGATGGCATTGACGGACAGGACTGCGGGAGCCGCTGCGGAGAGAGCCAGCGCCCCCGCCAGGGCGACGGAAGCTGCAATCTTCTTGATCATGTGGTTCCTCAATACGGGTCGGAAACGCGAGTCGGACACATTACAAAGCCAGTACGAGCCCTTGTTGACATACATTGTAAAATGGCTTGCACAGAGACTGTCAAGCATTTAGTACAAAGACTGTCCGGAATTAGGAGGTATCCGTGGGGAACGGATTCGGGGAGAAACTCCGAGCGGAACGGCTCGAACGCGGCCTGACGCAAGCGGAATTGGGCCGCGATCTGTACTCGCCCAGCTACATCTCCCTGTTGGAGACCGGGCGCCGTGAACCGACCGCGGATGTGATCGAGGAACTGGCCCGGCGGCTCGAACTCGCCCCCAAGGCGCTGGAGGCGTGGAGCCAGCCGGTGTCGGTCAGCGACGCCGAGTATGTTCTCGCGGGCCTCTATGCCCGCCAGGCCTGGGACCTCAGGGATTACGCGCTGGCGGCAACCCACGCCGCGGCTGCAGCCCAGATTGCCCTCGAGGCCAAGAACACCAGCGCCTGGTGGAACATGACCTACATGCAGGCCGAGTGCCTGATGAAGCAAGGCCAGCTGAAGGAATGCCAGGACCTTGTGCAGCGGCTGCTGGACCATCCGATGGCCGCCGAATCGGCAGGCCTGGGGGTCCGCGCGCAGCAGATGCTCGCGGCCGTGTGCCACGGCCAGGGTCAGTTGGCAGTCGCCGTCGAACACGCGCAGGAAGCCGTGCGGCTCTGCGCCGAGCTGCCCAAGGGTTCCACCCTGATCATTGGCGCGCTGCGCGCCCTCATCGGTGCTCTGGCCGAAAGCGGCCGGCTGGATGAGGCGTGGGAGTACTGCCAGGCCATGAACGAGCAGATGGATGACCACTCCATGACCCAGCTCGCCGGCGAGGTCGCCTGGGTGATCGGGAACGTTGCTTTTATGCGCCATGACTACACCGAGGGCATCAAATATCACGAGCGGGCGGCCCAGCTGCTCTCCCCCGCCAACGACATCGACCTCTGGGCGCGGTTCAACAAGGCCTCGGCCGCGGTCCGGCTGTCCTCCGGGATCGTGGAACCTGAGACCCTGACGTCGATCGAGCGTGCCGAGCTGGCGCTCTCGATCGTTGGCGGCAACAAGACGGACCAGCTCGAGGTCGCGTTCATCCGGGCCCGCTGGCTCTACCTGACCGGTGACATCGTGGCAGCAGTGCAGAAACTGCGCGAAATCCACGCCGAAAAGGATGCGCTCGCCAAGCACGTCGCCGGCGAGGTGGCGCTGCTGCTCGGCAAGGCGCTTAAGGCTGCCGGCGAATCCGACGAGGCCCTCGTCTATCTCCAGGAAGCCCAGAAGGAATTCAGCGCAGCCGGCGCCTCGGACCGGGTCCAGCAGGCGATGGACGCCGTGCTCGAAATCCGGCTCGCCCAGCGCCGCGCGCAGGCCGCCTCGCCCACCGGAACCTAGCCGGCGTGGCCCGCGCGACGGCCTAGGCGAACGTCCGGCCGGTGAGCTTTTCGTAGGCCTCGACATAGCGGCTGCGGGTTCGGGCGACGACGTCGGCGGGCAGCGCCGGCGGTGTCACGTCCGAGGACTTGTCCCAGCCGGATTCAGCCGAGGTCAGCCAGTCACGGACGTACTGTTTGTCATAGGAGGGCTGGGCTTTGCCCGGCTCATAGGTAGCCGCGTCCCAGAACCGGGACGAGTCCGGGGTCAGCACTTCGTCGCCGAGCGTGATGACGCCGGTGGCGGCGTCAACGCCGAATTCCACCTTGGTGTCGGCAAGGATGATGCCGCGGCCGCGGGCGATCTCCTCGGCCTTCGTGTAGATCTCCAGCGTGAGCTCTCGCAGCCGGGAGGCAATGTCCTCCCCCACGGTTTCCACGACGGCGTTGTAGGTGATGTTCTCGTCATGCTCGCCCACCTCAGCCTTCGCGGAGGGGGTGAAGATGGCCGCGTCCAGCCGGGACCCGTCCACCAGTCCGTCGGGCAGCGGGATGCCGCACACGGTGCCGGACTGCCGGTACTCCAGGAGGCCCGAGCCGGTGAGGTAGCCGCGAGCGATGCATTCGATCGGGAACATGTCCAGCTTCTTGCAGATCATCGCCCGGCCCTCCACCGCGGCGGGCACGCCGGCCTCGGCCGTGGACGCGAGCACGTGGTGCTCCACGCCGAGCTGCTCGAACCACCAGAGACTCAGCTGGGTCAGGACGCGGCCCTTGTCGGGGATCTCGCTGGCGAGGACGTGGTCATAGGCGCTGATCCGGTCGCTGGCCACGACAAGGACGCACTCCTGGCCGATGCGCTCCGTGATGGACTCGTCCGCCGGCACGTAGAGGTCACGGACTTTGCCGGAGTAAATGTGCTTCCAGCCGGGCAGGTCCAGCGTTGCGGTGTCCAGGCCGCCCTTGGGCGCAGCCGGGGCGGGTGCACTGGCTTCCGGCACGGATTCGGGGGTGGACATGCTCAGGCCTTCGCTTTCGTGCCGGCGGGGCCGCCGGGCGTCTGCACTTTGATCTCGCCGCGGGCCGCTTTGCCGCCGATGTCGGTGCGGAACTGGCTGCCCTCCAAGTGGACCAGTTCAACGCCGTCGTACGCCCGTTCCCGGGCCTCCACGAGGTCCGTGCCGAGCGCCACCACGGCGAGAACCCGTCCGCCGGCGGACACCACCTTGCCTTCGTCGTCGAGCCTGGTCCCGGCGTGGATGACGTGGACGCCCTCGACGGACTCGGCTTTCTTGAGTCCCCGGATGCGGTCGCCGGTGCGCGGTTTGTCGGGGTAGTTTTCGGCGGCGACGACGACGGCGACGGCGGTGTCCCGCGACCAGCGCAGCGGCTGGACCTTGTCCAGTTCGCCCTTAGCGGCAGCCATCAGCAGCCCGCCGAGGGGGGTCTTGAGGCGGGCGAGGACGGCCTGGGTTTCCGGATCGCCGAAGCGGACGTTGAATTCGATCACGCGGGTGCCGCGGGAGGTCAGGGCCAGGCCGACGAAAAGGACACCGACGAACGGGGTGCCGCGGTGCGCCATCTGGTTGACCGTGGGCTGGGCGACCCGGTCGAGGACTTCCTGGACGAGGCCTTCCGGGGCCCATTCCAGCGGGGTGTAAGCGCCCATGCCGCCGGTATTGGGGCCTTCGTCGTTGTCGAAGATCCGCTTGAAGTCCTGGGCCGGGGAGAGTGCGACGGTGTTAAGGCCGTCGCAGAGGACGAAGACCGAGACCTCGGGGCCGTCGAGGAATTCCTCGATCACCACCGTGCCGCCGGCATCGAAGCAGCTCTGCGCGTGTGCCAGGGCCTCGTCCCGGTTGTTGGTGACGACCACGCCCTTGCCTGCGGCGAGACCGTCATCCTTGACCACGTAGGGGGCACCGAAGGTGTCGAGCGCGTCCGCGGCTTCCTCGGCGTTGCCGGCGACCCGGGCCATGGCGGTGGGGACTCCGGCCTCGGCCATGACCTCCTTGGCGAAGGCCTTGGAGGCTTCGAGCTGGGCCGCCGCCTTGCTGGGGCCGAACACGGGGATGCCGGCGGCACGGACGGCGTCGGACACTCCGGCGGCAAGCGGCGCCTCGGGGCCGACCACCACAAGGTCAACGGTGAGCTTGGTGGCCAGGGCCGCGACGGCGTCGGGGTCGTTCGCGTCGATGGCGTGTGTGGGGACCAGTTTGCTGATGCCGGCGTTGCCCGGGGCCGCGTGGACCTCGGACACATTCGGGTCTGCAAGCAAGGATCGGACAATGGCGTGTTCGCGGCCGCCGGGGCCGATGACAAGTACCTTCACAGTTCCCAAGGGTACTTTGTGGACCGGGCAGGCTCCTAAGCTGTGACCACCGATGGACATGCCCAGTCCCCGCCGCTGCCCAGTGCGAGCCCCACGGGACATGCCCAGTCCTGGCCGCTGCCCAGCGCGGGCCCCACGGGACATGCCCAGCCCTGGCGGCGCCCACGGGACATAATGCCAACATGCCCATCCCTGTATCCAAGGAGAGGGCATGTCCACGATGCCGCATTCAGATCCACGGGACATGCCCAGTCCTGGCCGCCCCCACCGGACATAATGCCAACATGCCCATCCCTGAGCCCCAAGGGAGGGCATGTCCCACGGGCGTGCCGGCACCTCGGCGGGCAATCCGCGGCCCGAACTGCTTCGAAGACCAAGTATGGACAAGCCCAGCATGCAGACGCCCCGCGCGGAAGAACTCAGGATAGAGAAGCCCGCCCGGAAGCGGCGCGGCCAACACACAGCCTCGAAGCGGCTGACCGGCCCCACCGTCCTCGCCGCGTTGGCCGGGGTCGCTGCGGCCGCCGTCGTCCTGTCCGTGGCGGAACTGATCGGAGCGTTCTTCACGGCACGGGCGACGCCGGTGATCGCCCTCGGCTCGACCTTCATCGACTTCACGCCGTCGTGGCTGAAGGATTTCGCGATCGCCACCTTCGGCACCAATGACAAGCTCGCCCTGTTCGTCGGCATGGCGGTGACGATCCTGCTGCTCGCCTGTGTCCTGGGCATCGTGGCGTACCGCAAGTGGGCCCTCGGCGTCGCCGGCGTGCTGCTGATGGGCGCGGTGATCGTGGGCGCCGTCGTGACGCGGGCCGGGGTAGAACCGCTGGATGCGATTCCGTCAGTAATCGGCACCGTGGCGGGGCTGATTGTCCTCCGTTTCCTGATCACGCGGCTTTGGCGGATGCAGCAGTGGCCGGACATGGACTCGGACCTGGCCGCCAAGGAACCGGAACGCCCCGCCACCAGCCGCCGCGCCTTCTTCGCCGCGACCGGAGTCACCGCCGCGGCCTCGGCCATCGCCGCGACCGGCGGACGCCTGCTCAGCGCGGCCCGCAGCAACGTGGCCCAGGCGCGCGAGGCCCTGCAGCTCCCCGCGGCGGCGAAACCGGCCCCGCCAGTACCCGCCGGCGTGCAGTCCAAGGCTCCCGGGGTCACGCCGTGGGTGACGCCCAACAACGACTTCTACCGCATTGACACCGCCCTGAGCGTGCCCGAAATCAACGCCCAGGACTGGGAGCTGCGCGTCCACGGCCTGGTGGAGCGGGAAATCCGGCTCAGTTTTCAGGACCTGCTCGACGCGGAGCTGATTGAATCCCACATCTCCCTGACCTGCGTGTCCAACCCGGTCGGCGGAAACCTCGCCGGCAACGCCAAATGGCTGGGCATGCCCATCCGCGACCTGCTCAAAATGGCGGGGCCCAAGGACGGCGCAGACATGGTGCTCTCCACCTCGATCGACGGCTTCAGCGCCTCGACCCCGCTCGAGGTCCTCCAGGATGACCGTGACGCCATGCTGGCGTTCGGCATGAACGACGAAGCCCTCCCGCTGGAACACGGGTATCCGGTGCGCATGGTGGTCCCAGGCCTGTACGGCTTCGTCTCCGCCACCAAATGGGTCGTGGATTTGGAAGTCACCCGCTTCGCGGACAGCAAGGCCTACTGGACGCAGCGCGGCTGGTCCGAGCGCGGCCCCATCAAGACCATGGCCCGGGTGGAAGTCCCGAAGTCCTTCGCGAAGGTGCCGGCCGGGCGGGTGGCGATCGGGGGCACCGCCTGGGCCCAGACGCGCGGCATCACCAAGGTCGAGGTGCAGATCGACAACGGGCCCTGGACGGAGGCCGTGCTCTCCACGGAGGCTTCCCTCATCACCTGGCGGCAGTGGTCCTTCGACTGGGAAGCCACCCCGGGCCCGCACTACATCAAGGCCCGCGCCACCGACGGAACCGGCGAGGTCCAGACGGACCAGCGCGCGGATCCGGTGCCCGACGGCGCCTCCGGCTGGCAGTCGCTAATGGTGACCGTGGAATAACGGGGTATCACCGCTGGGCACCATAGACTTGGCGCATGCCCCTGAATTCACACGCCACCTTCACCGTCGAGTCCGCCGTCGAACTGGCCGTCGTTGAACGCAGCGGCTTTGTGGAGTCCCGGCACATCGGCTCCGCCGTCCTCATTGCCGGGGACGGCACCGTCGTCACCGAACTGGGCGACATCACCACCCCGATCTACGCCAGGTCCACCCTCAAGCCGCTGCAGGCCCTCGCGTCCATGCAATCCGGCGTGCCCCTGCGCGGCGCGCAGGCAGCTATCGCCTGCGGCAGCCACGTCGGCTCACTGGACCACATGGACGTCGTCGAAGGCATGCTCAAGGCCGCCGGCGTCAGGGAAGAGCAGCTCCAGTGCCCGGCAGCCTGGCCCGAGGACGAGACCGCCAGAAACTGGCTGGTCCGCGCCGAGGGGGGCAAGTCCAAGCTCGCTTTCAACTGCTCCGGAAAGCACGCCGCGTTCCTCTGGGCCTGCACCGAGAACGGCTGGGACACCAACAGCTACCTCGAGCCCAACCACCCGCTGCAGCAGCGCATCCGGTCCGTCATCGAGGAATACTGCGGCGAAAGCATCGCCCACCTCGGCATCGACGGCTGCGGCGCTCCCGTGGCCGCCGTCTCCCTAACCGGACTGGCCCGGGCATTCTCCAAGCTGGCCAAGGCCCCCGGCGACAAGAACTCCAACGCCCGCGCCGCCACCATCGCGACGTCGATGCTGGACTACCCGTGGGCCGTGCAGGGCAAGGGCGAAAGCAACACGATCGTCATGGACGACCTCGGCATCCTCGCCAAGATCGGCGCCGAAGGTGTGCTGGTGATGGCCACCCCCACGGGCGCCTCCGTCGCCATCAAGATCCTCGACGGCAACATCCGGGCCACCACGCTGGTCGGGCTGACCCTATTGGCGGCAGCTGGCGCCGTTGACGTCCCGGAAGTGGCCAGTGTCCTGGACAAGGTGGTCACCCCGGTGCTCGGCGGCGGCCGTCCCGTAGGTAAAATCCGCCTCGGCCACGCCGTCTCGGCGCTGCTCGACTGACCGGCGCCGCCCGACGACGGGTTGCCACGCCGTCTCGGCGCTGCTCGACTCACCGGATCCGACCGACGGCGGGCTGCCCAACCGGACGCGGGTCCGGGCGGTTGCGGTCAATTCAGGTAGGCCTGGAGTTCGGCGAGCCCGACGTTTCTGGTGGTGCCGCTGACGGTGGTGACGGTCAGCCGCAGGCTAGTGGTGGAAGTATCGGGGAAGCTGATGCTGGTCGCCTGGCCGGCGTTGTCCAGAGTAGGCACCGCGACGGTGGTTCCGTCGGAGAAGGTCAGGGTTCCGCCGGTGATCTGGTCCTTGGCGTTCGGCCGGTCATAGAGCACCACCCGGTTCAAGGTGACAGGGGTGGGGAAGACAAGATCGAGGTAGCTTCCGGCCCGGCCGCCCACAGTCGCCCATTCCCGGGTCGAGTCGACCGGGTAGCCAGCAATGACGCCGTCGACGGCCTTCACGGCGGTCTGTCCCGCGGGGTCGTTCTGGGAACTGGCGGTGACCGACGCCAAAGCCGCGACATTGGCGGCCAGGGGGGCCGTCGGCGCGGGCGTCCCGGTGCCGGGGTAGGCCTGGAGTTCGGCGAGCCCGACGTTCCTGGTGGTGCCGCTGACAGTGGTGACGGTCAGCCGCAAGCTTGTGGTGGAGGTGTCAGGGAAGCTGACGCTCGTCGCCTGGCCGGCGTTGTCCAGCGTAGGCACCGGGACGGTGGTTCCGTCGGAGAAGGTCAGGGTGCCGCCGGTGATCTGGTCCTTGCTGTTGGGACGGTCATAGAGCACCACCCGGTTCAGTGTTAAGGCGGCGGGGAAGGCGAGGTCGAGGTAGCTTCCGGCCCGGCCGCCCACGGTGGCCCACTCCCGGGTGGCATCGACCGGGTGGCCGGCAATGACGCCGTCAATGGCCTTCACGGCGTTCTGTCCCGCGGCCGTGTTCTGGGAACTGGCCGTGACCGAGGCTGAGGCCGCGACATTGGCGGTTTCCGTGCCGGGAACGGCGGGGCCGGGGGCCTCGCCGCCGGGCGTAGTAGTTATGGGCGCAGGCGGCGCAGGCGCCTCAGTAACAGGCGCAGTCGGCGCAGGCGCCTCAGTAACGGGCGCAGTCGGCGCAGGCGCCTCAGTGCCCAGGTAGGCCCGGATTTCGGAGAGTCCGACGTTTCTGGTGGTGCCGCTGACGGTGGTGACAGTCAGCCGCAGGCTCGTGGTGGCAGTGTCGGGGAAGCTGATGCTGGTCGGCTGGCCGGCGTTGTCCAGGGCGGGCACCGCGACATTGGTTCCGTCGGAGAAGCTGAGGGTGCCGCCGGTGATCTGGTCACTGGGGTTGGGCCGGTCATAGAGCAGAACCCGGTTCAGGGTGACGGCCGCAGGGAATGCAAGATCGAGGTAGCTTCCGGCTTTGCCGCCCATGGTCGCCCACTCCCGGGTGGCGTCGACCGGGTGGCCGGCGATCACGCCGTCGACCGCTTTCACGGCGGTCTGGCCTGAGGCCGTGTTCTGGGAGCTGGCGGTGACCGACGCCGAGGCCGCGACGTTGGCGGGATCGCCCTCAACATTGGTGGTTTCCGCGCCGGCAGCCGGCGCCACCGCAGTCCGCGGCACGGTGTAGGACCGGGAAAGCCATTTCCCGACCGAGTTGTCGGAACATGCAAGGGCTGTGGTGCAGGTCTTGGAATCATGCTGGGCATAGACCAGGAAGGCATCGGTCTTGGCCGTCAGATCGGGATCGACCACATTGGCCTGGCGCTGGGAGATGGGGTAGCCCTGGTAGCCGGTGATCGTGTGGGGCAGGGTGTAAAGCTGCTGCGCGGCGAGCACGAGGTAGGCCACGGTGTGGTGGTCGCTGTGGTCTCCGTCGCCAAAGGTACCGGCGAAGTCCAGCGTGGATATCTGGTCCGGCTGGTAGCTGTTCATCAACGCCAGCAACGTGCTCCGAAGCTCCGGGAGCGTGTATGAGGACGAGTCGTTGACGGCAGTGATCGTGCTGATCGCGCCGCTGTAGAGCTTCTGCAGGCTTTCGTAACCGTAGTCGGACCCGCCTCTTCCGTCGCGGTGCCCGTCCGGCAGCCGCATGAAGGCCAGCGAGAGCTTCGTTGCCCCGTCAAGGGTGGCCACCGGAATCGGGTGCCCGGCAATCCCGGCATCGGCGGTGGTCCAGGTGTCGGCAACCCCTGCGAGGTGGGCGTAAGCGGCTTTCACACCGTCCTCCCGCGCGTTCCAGTAGGCCTCTGAGTCGTTTGCATCGCCGGCCGTCAGGTACACGGTGCGTACGCACAACCCGTCGCGGATGGCCGAGAGGAGCCCGGGGCTCTGGAACAGCAGGTCATCATCCTGGTGGGCGACGATGTTCATCGCTGTTCCCGCAGGGCACCCGGCGTCGGCCGAGGCGTCCGGTGCAGTCGCCATGCTTCCGGTGAGCGCCGCTACGAGCGCGAACGCCAGCAGGACAAGGGACCCTCTACGAGGCCTGGAAAACGGCATCTGGCTCATCCTTGCTGTCATCACATCCCCCTGTCGGTCATGACAACAGGCGCGGATTCCATTGCGGCAACCCGTAAAATAAAACTATAACTGTTTTACTTAATATTCAAGCTACATGTTTTTCGACATAGTTAAGGAGCTGAGGATGCCACGGATTGCCGGGACTCCCGGCGAAAAAGGGTGAAGGTAAGGTGGATGCAGATGCGGCAGGGGCAGCTTGCCGCTAACACTTTGAATCGGCCGGGAGGCAAATTAGTGGTGGTTCCGCGACGTCGTATAGCCCTCGACGAGGGCCGGGCAGCCCTCGCCGCCTGGCAGGCAGCCACCTCCCCCGGGCCGGACGCCGCAGTTGCCGCCAGCCCCGATGCCGGCCCCCCGGTCTCCCGCAGCACGCTCGCGACGGCGGTGCGCTACTCCCTGGAGGAGGTCACCGCGCGGGCACCTGGGAATTCAGTGGAAGTGCGCGTCCCGCCGTTCGGCGTCACCCAGTGCGTGGAGGGCCCCCGGCATACCCGCGGCACCCCCCCGAACGTCATTGAGTGCGACGCCGCCACCTGGCTGGCGATGGTCAGCGGGCAGTTGAGCTGGGCGGACGCCGTCGACGCCGGCCGGGTAGCCGCGTCCGGGTTGCGCGCCGACCTGTCCGGCCTGCTGCCGCTTTAGACGGGCTGGGCGGGCTAGCCGCGTCCGATGAAAGGCATCCCGGCTGCGGTGATCACGAGGGATCCAACGCTGGCGGAGGGCGGCATCCCGGCCATCAGCAGCACCGCACGCGCGGCGTCCTCGACCGGGAAGGTCGGCTCCACGCGGCTGCTGCCGTCGGCCTGGACCGCCCCGGAGCCGACACCGATCGTGTCCATCAGCTCCGTGGCCGTGTTGCCGATATCGATCTGCCCGCAGCTAATGCCGAAACCGCGGCCGTCGAGTTCAATGCTCTTGGTCAACCCGGTCATGGCATGTTTGGTGACGGTGTAGGCGACCGTCCGGGGCCGGGGTGAGTGTGCGGCGATCGAACCGTTGTTGATGATCCGTCCGCCCTGGGGTGACTGTGCCTTCATCGCCCGGACGGCGGCCGCAGCGCACAGCATGGAGCCGGTCAGGTTCACCGCCACCGTGGAATCCCAGTCCGCGAGGCTGATCTCGTCCACGGAGGCGGCCGGACCGAACGCACCGGCATTGTTGAACAGCACGTCCACCCGTCCCCAACGCTCGTGGGCGGCGGCGAAAAGCCGCTCGACGTCGTCGGGCATGGTGACATCGCAGGGAACGGCAAAAGCCTGGGCATGGCCGGCCCCGGTCTCGAGCAGCTGCGCTTCCCGCCGGCCGGCCAGCACCACCCGGTACCCGTCGGCGAGCATGAGCCGGGCGACCGCCCGGCCGATCCCCGAGCCTGCGCCGGTGACTACGGCTACTCGGCCGGGCAGGTGCTGTCGTGTCATCCGGCTAGCGTATGCCGAGATCCCGCAGCAGGACAGTGTTCCGCACCAACATTGCGGCCACATGTCATCGCGGGAAGGTCCGGCCGTCCCCGCGTCAGCCGGAGTGCCGGCGGACGCGCCGGCCCGCGCGGAAGCCCGTCCAGAACGCGAGCATCAACAGTCCGAGACCGACCAGTACGACGCCCGCCCATTTCTCCGCATCCATGATCAACAGGCCCGGGGCGGCAAAAGCCTGCTGTGACAGCGGGGCGTAGGCAAACCAGCCGAACTCCTCCTGGCGCACCGGCAGCGACAAGAAGACCGCACCCGCCGCCAGCAGGGCCACAGCCAAAAGCGGCACCGCGAGCCGGGCCAGCCGCGCTTGCCCGGACGGCGCGGATTCCTGATCCCCGGATGGATTCATGGACACACTGTAGCGGCTGGCTAGGGCGCGGGGGTTCCGGAACCTCGCCGCCTGACGCCCGAGGGCTAACCCGCCCGCCCGGGCGGACGGGCGGCGAGCCGCCCAATCACGCTGTCCCCGAGGTTTTCCAGCAGCTCCCGGGGGCTGGTGTAGATTTCGACGGCGCCGGCATCCCGGAGTTCCGCTGCGCTGGTGCCGCCGCTCGTCAGCCCGATGGCCGGGATGTCGAGGTTCCCGGCGGCGTAGATGTCCCACACGGCGTCGCCCACATAGACGGCGTTCGACGCCGGCACACCAAGGACGTTGAGGGCGGCGACGAGGATGTCCGGCGCCGGCTTGCTTTCCTTGGCGTCCGCCGAGCTCGTGGCCGCGTCAATAAAGGCGTCGGCGCCGATCACGGCCCTCAGCACTTCGAGGTCCCGTTGCCTGGCGGAGGACGCCAGCGCCACGGCGAGCCCGCCGTCGTGGCACCGCGCCAGCAGCTCGCGGGCACCGTCCAGCGGGCGCAGGGCCGGCCAGAACGTGCCGAACACGGCGGCGTGCGAGGCCATGATCGCGCCGTCCTCATCCTTGTCCCGGCCAGCGGGCAGCAGCCCGGCGAGGATCCTGTCACCACCCATGCCGACCGAGCGGTGAATGCTCGCCATCGGCACGTCATAACCGGCCTGTCGGAATGCCTGCCACCAAGCCAGGGTGTGCAGGTAGACAGAGTCAACCAGGGTGCCGTCGACGTCGAACAGCACGGCGGCCTGGCGCCGGTCACGGGGCGGGACGGTGACCATAAGGTCTGCGGGGCCAAGGCGGAGGGGACTGTCAGGACGCAAGTCAGTGGTGTGCGCGGGCCCGTTTACCGGCAGCCAGCGATCCGCCGGACAAGGAGGTTCCGCGGCCCGCCCCTCCGGCTGTCCTCCGGGACGCCCTGGAGAGTGGCCCCGCCGGCGCGGCCTGCCCGCCGACGCTGCGGTCCCGGATGAGCCCGGTGCCGGCTATTTCGCGGGCTTGGGCGATTCCGGCCACCGCTGCCCTCTTCGTGGGAAACGTGACGGAAATTGCCATCAGGCTTCCAGCCCCGTCAAGCATCCGAATCCGGTAGCCGCCGTCGGGCGCGTCCACGAGCTCGAAATAACCAGCCATCGCACACTCCTTTAATCCTTTACCCCGCACTGGGGTATTAGTAAGTATACTTATCTAAGGTCTTGACGAAAACCCCGGTCCTGGCAAATGGAACGCCGAATTCGCGCCGGCTCGGCCTTTCGAATCAACGCCCGGGGGTCGGCGAGTCGCTGCGGCGCACGTGGTCCTCCTGGAGTTCCAGCGCGCTCATCACGAGGGCGAAATGGCTGAACGCCTGCGGCGTGTTTCCCAACTGGCGTCCGGCCTCGATGCTCCATTCCTCACTGAGGAGTCCGACGTCGTTGCGCAGCGCCAGCAGCCGCTCGAACAGTTCCCGCGCTTCGTGCTGCCGGCCAGCCCCCAGGAGCGCCTCGACCAGCCAGAACGAACAGGCGAGGAATACCCCCTCCCCGCCAGGCAGCCCGTCGTCACATTCGGCCGGCTTGTAGCGGCGCAGGAAGCCGTCATGAGTCAGTTCCCGCTGGACAGCATCAATCGTTCCGATCACGCGCGGGTCATCCGGGGCCAGGAACCCGACGCGTGGGATGAGCAGCAGGCTCGCGTCCAGCTCGGGCCGCCCGTAGGACTGCACGAAGGTGTTTCTGTCGGCATCGAACCCTTTGGCCATAATGTCAGTGCGGATAGTGTCCCGGAGCTCTTCCCAGCGGTCCGCGGGGCCGGCCAGTCCGAAATCCCGGACGCCCTTCACCATGCGGTCGGCCGCCACCCAGGCCATTACCTTGGAGTGAGTGAAGTGCCGCCGCGGCCCACGCATCTCCCAGAGCCCGTTGTCTGGCCGGTCCCAGGCCGTCTCCAGGTGCTCCATCAAGGCGAGCTGCACGTCCCAGGATTCGTCGGTGCTTGTCAGCAGCGAATTCCGGGTCAGGGACAGACAGTCAAGTACCTCGCCCCAGACGTCGAGTTGGAGCTGCCCGGCCGCGCCGTTCCCCGTCCGGACCGGTGCGGAATTCTCGTACCCCCGCAACCAGGGGAGTTCCACCTCGGGCAGGCGCCGCTCACCGTGGATGCCGTACATGATCTGCAGATCCTTAGGGTCTCCCGCCACTGCCCGCAGTAGCCAGTCGCGCCAGGATGCGGCCTCCTCCGTGTACCCGGCCGCGAGCAGCGCCTGGAGCGTCAGGGTAGCGTCACGGAGCCAGCAGAAGCGGTAGTCCCAGTTCCGTTCGCCACCCAGCTCCTCGGGCAGCGAGGTCGTGACGGCCGCCACTATCCCTCCAGTGGGGGCAAAGGTGAGCGCTTTCAACGTAATCAGCGAGCGCTGAATGGCTGAGCGGTAGGGCCCCGTGACCGTGCACTGGGCAGACCAGTGCCGCCAGAATTCCTCCGTCGATGCCAGGACCCGTTCCGGGTCCACGGAGCGGGGACGGTCCAGATGGCTCGGCGCCCAAGTCAGCACGAACGGCACCCGATCCCCCGCTTTGATGGTGAAATCACTGATGGTACGCAGTCGCTCGCCCCGGAGCGGCGCCTCGGTCACAAGGTACGCGGCATCCGGACCGGCGATCGCGTGGATCCCTTGATCGTCGTGCCGAACCCACGGGACAATGTGGCCGTAGTCGAAACGCAGGACCAGTTCGCCGCGCATCCTCACCGTGCCGCTGATGCCCACGACGATGCGCACGATGTCCGCCACGGCGTCGCGGGGCGGCATGAAGTCAACGACCTTGACCTTTCCGGAGGGCATCTCCCACTCCGTTTCCAGAATGAGCGTGCCCTTGCGGTAGTGCCTTCGGGTGCATTCGCCGGCGCCCTCCGGCGCCAGCAGCCATCGCCCGGCCCGGGGAGTGTCCAGCAAAGCGTTGAAGCAGGCCGGCGAGTCGAAGCGAGGCAGGCAGAGCCAGTCGATCGAACCCTCCGTGCTGATCAGGGCCGCCGTGTGCAGATCGCCGACCAGTGCGTAATCCTCAATCCGAGCCATGGGACATACAGTGCCACACAGGTTTCCCCTGGTACTAGGATCCTTAGATGCTGAAACGGAACTTCGGAACAACGTCCCTGCAGGTCTCCGCCCTCGGATTCGGCGCCGGGCACATCGGCTATGACGGCGTCACGGAACGTGAGGCGCACGCACTTCTGGACCGGGCCCTGGATCTCGGCATTAACTTCATCGACACGGCGCGCGGCTACGGCCTGTCCGAGGAACGGATCGGCCGCTGGCTTCCGGCGCACCGCGACGAGGTGGTGCTTTCCACCAAGGTTGGCTACGGCGTCGCGGGCGCCACGGACTGGAGCGCCGCCGCGGTGACCGGCGGCGTGGACGAGGCATTGCAGACCCTGGGCACGGACGCGCTCGACGTCGTCTTCCTGCACTCCTGTCCCCTCACCGTGCTGGAACGCGGGGACGCCGTGCAGGCGCTCCTTTCCTGCGTCGAGGCGGGCAAGGTCCGGGTGCCTGGCTACAGCGGCGAGAACGAGGCGCTCGCCTGGGCGGCGGGCGCCGGGGTCTTCGGAGCGCTCCAGTCCTCGGTGAACCTGGCGGACCAGCGCTCGCTGCGCGAGGTGCTTCCGGAGGCCTCCCGGAGGGGTCTCGGCGTCGTGGCCAAACGTCCGCTCGCCAATGCGCCCTGGCGCCACAGCGAACGGCCGGTCGGCGTTTACGGCGAAACCTACTGGCGGCGGCTTCGTGAGCTGGGGTTGGAGCCGGAGTCCGATGACTGGCAGGGAACGGCCCTGCGGTTCTCGGCGTTCACGCCCGGGGTGAGCACCGCAATCGTGGGGACCTCCCGGGCCGTGAACCTCGAGGCGGCGGCGGCCGCCGTCGCGCGCGGACCGCTGCCCGACGCCGAGCGGATGCGGTGGGAGCGGGCCTTCGCCCCGCACGCCGGTGAGTGGGCAGGGGAAGTCTAGGGCCCGGCCGGCCGGGAAAGGGGACGGGATGGACCACGGCTCAACCCAGCACGGGACAGTCCACATCGGCACCAGCGGTTGGAGCTATGACCACTGGGAGAACGTGCTCTACCCGCCGGGGCTGCCGGCGCGGGAACGGCTGGCGCACTACGCGGCCCGTTTCAACACGGTGGAACTCAATGCCAGCTTCTACCGCTGGCCGCGGGACACGTCCTTCGCCAGCTGGCGCCGGCGGCTTCCGCCCGGGTTCCTGCTGTCCGTCAAGGCCCCCCGCGGATTGACGCACGGGAAGAAGCTTTACGCCCCGGAGGTCTGGATTGAGCGGATCGCCCGCTGCTGGCACGAACTTGGCGAGAAGCGGGCGGTGTTACTGGTCCAGCTGCCGCCGAATTTCGCCCGGGACGACGCGAGGCTGGAGTACTTCCTCACGGCGCTGCCCGACTGGATCCGGGTCAGCGTGGAGTTCCGCCACACAAGCTGGGACGCACCCGAGGTCTACACCATGCTGGAACGGCACGGCGCCGCGTACTGCGTCATGAGCGGCGCGGGACTCCCGTGCGTCCTCCGCGCCACCGCACCATTCGTCTACCTCCGGCTGCATGGCCCGGACTGGGAGCACCTCTACGGCGGCTCCTACTCGGACGATGAGCTGCGCTGGTGGGCGGACCGGATCCGTGAATGGCAGGCGGCCGGCAAGGAAGTCTTTGTGTATTTCAACAACGACGGCGGCGGGAACGCCGTGCGTAACGCCGTTGCGCTGCGGGATCTGCTGGGCGACGGATGAACGGTGCGTTTCCGGACACGGTCCGCGCCGGGACGGGCGCTTGTGGGAGAGTGGAGGCATGGAATTGGCGTCACAGGAATCTCCCCGACAGCAACCAGTCACCGGCAACCGGGCTTTCCGCCTGGCGCACTGGGTCTCGGACACCGTTAATCGTGCCCGCCTGAAGGCGGCCCGCCGCTGGGACTTTGCCCCCACGACCGTCGCCTACCAAGGCTACGGATCCACGGCTTGGGTCCGGGTGCTCGGCCGGGTGGTGTTGACCAGCAGGCCCCACCCCGGCAGCCGGACTGAGAAGGCAGCGCAGAACGGCAACCAGAACATCCGCGGCTGGCGGGCGTTCACGTCCGTCCCGATCCAGTACTCCGACGTGGAGATTGAGATCGGCGGGGTAACCGCCCGCGTGCACGCGGACCGCGGCGGACTCGTGGACACCGTCGTGCAGGTGGAGCTCACCCCGGGCTGGCACACCGCTGTGCTGCGCGCCGAGGGGACCGAGCCTGCCTCCGCAAAGATTTTTGTCATTGCCGCCGACACCAAGCTCGGGATCGTGTCCGACATCGATGACACGATCATGGTCACGGCTCTCCCCCGCCCCTTCCTTGCGCTCTGGAACACCTTTGTCCTCAACGAGCGCGCCCGGATGGCGACGCCCGGGATGGCCGTGCTGTTGGACCGGCTCAAGGTGGAGCACCCGGAGGCTCCGGTGATTTACCTGTCCACCGGGCCGTGGAACGCCGCCCCCACGCTGGGGCGCTTCATCACCCGGAACATGTACCCCTCCGGCGCCCTGCTGCTCACCGACTGGGGCCTCACCCATGACCGCTGGTTCCGCAGCGGCCAGGAGCACAAGCGCCGCAACCTGGAATTGCTCGCCGAGGAGTTCCCGAACATGCGCTGGTTGCTCTTCGGCGACAACGGGCAGCACGACGAAGCGATCTACTCTGGTTTCGCCCAGCAACACGGCGACCGGGTGGCCGCCATCGGCATCCGGCAGCTCTCCGCCAGCGAAGCCGTCCTGGCCGGTGGCCACTCGGAAACCGGGGACCACACAGGCTCCAACGTTCCGTGGATCTACTCGCCGGACGGTGCAGGCATGGCGAGAACCCTGCAGGAGCTGAAGATTCTCTAATCGCCCACCGGGCGGCGGCGGTCGCTGCAACCCAGCAGGAATTGTCAGTGGCTGGCCATAGTCTTTGAGTGTGGATAGCACGGCAGCGTGGAGTGCGGAAAGCAGGCAGGCCTGGGAGGCCGTCGCCGCGTCCGTTGCTGCGCTTGGTGCCTTCACGGGCGCTGGCGCGGACCGTCCTGATCCGCCGGGCGCCGATGGGCTGCGGGACGCCGAATCTGCCACGCCGGGCGTCGATCCGCTGCGGGGTTCTGATCCGTTGCGGGATCTGGCGGATGCGTGCCTGGACGGGATGGCCGAGGCGGCCCGGCGGGAGGCCCGGAACGCTGCGCTGAAGGTACGCCTGACCGCGGGCTACGCTGAGGCGACCCGGGCCCTGGCCTCCCCGGCGGCGTCCCCGCAGGACCGCGCCGGCCAGGAGATGGCGCTGGTGGCCGAGGTCGCGTGTGCATTGAGGGTCAGCGAACACGCCGCCGGGGTGTTCCTGTCCGAGTGCCAGGCCCTGACCACGCGGCTGCCGTTGACCCTGGCGGCCCTGCAGGCCGGGACAATCTCGTGGGCCCATGCCCGGATCATGGTGGACGAAACCGCGAACCTGGATGCGGCCGGGGCGGCGGCATTGGAGACGCACTTCCTGGACCCCGATGCCCCGAACCCGGCCAGGGGGTGCCCGGCCGGGGATCTCGTCCCGGGACGGTTCCGGGCCAAGGCCCGTGTTTGGCGGGAACGCCACCACCCGGTCAGCATCGAGGAACGCCACACCAAGTGTGCTGCGGACCGGCGGGTCGAGTACTGCCCGGACCGGGACGGGATGGCCTGGCTCTCCGCGTACCTCCCGGCCGACACCGCCGCGGGGATCTGGGAGCGGACCACCGCCGCCGCCCGCGCCCTCCAGGGCCCGGACGAGGCCCGGACCCTGACCCAGCTCCGCGCCGACATCGCCGCCACCTGGCTCCTCACCACTGGACTGGCCGAAGGCGGCACGGGGACCATCGGCGGCACAAGCGAGGAAGGACACGGTCTGGCTGGCGGCGCCGGCACCGGCATGGCCGGGTGTGTGGGTGGGGGTGTGCCGGTCCCGCGGGCGCAGGTCCTCATCACCGTCCCGGCCCTGTCCCTCCTGGGTGCCGGGGAGGAACCGGCAATGCTGGACGGGTACGGGCCGATCCCGCCGTCGATGGCCCGCCGCCTGGTCGCCGAGGGTGCGGGTTCCTTTTACCGGGTCCTGACGGATCCGCGGGACGGGGCCCCGCTGGAAATCGGACGGACCAGCTACCGGCCCACGAAAGCTATGCGCCACTGGCTCCGGCTCCGCGACGGCAGGTGTCCCTTCCCGGGCTGCAACAACCCTTCCCTGGACAATGAGGCGGACCATCTCCTGGCCTGGGCCGACGGAGGGACCACCGGGATCACCAACCTGGGCCAGCCCTGCCCCAAGCATCACCGCCTGAAACACAGCTCCGGCTGGACACCGTCCGGGGCCAGCAAGCACAGCCCGCCGGGCTGGACCTCACCGACAGGACGCAACTATCCCAGCGAACAACAGGACTGGGAACCACCCGACTGGCCGGGCCATCTCCTGCGCACGGACGAAGGCCTGCCCACGGAGGAAGACCTGGGCCTGGACCCACCCCCGGACCCCGGCTGGGATCCCGACCTGGACCTACCCCCGGACCCCGGCCCGGATCCCAAGTTGGAACTGCCCGAAGACCCCTTCCCGGACTGGTACCAGTTCACCACCGGTCACCATTTCCCTGCCGCTGACACGGGGGATCCGAGCTGGCCAGCGCCCCTCAGCGATCCCGCGCCGGAAGACCTCCCGCTCCTGTACGTGTGATCGATTGCTAGGCTGCCGGCTGGGGGTTGGCGGCGACGGACGCTACCGGCACGGCGACGGACGCTACCGGCACGGCGACGGACGCTACCGGCGCGGCGCCGGCGTCGGGGGTCTCCAGGATGGCGTCCCGGTGCCGGGCGGCGAGGACTTCCTGCAGCCAGTAGAACGAGGCCTTCCTGGTGCGCTCCTGGGTCTCGCGGTCCACGTGCAGCAGCCCGAATTGCTGCTTGTAGCCGCCCGACCATTCGAAGTTGTCCATCAGCGACCACACGTAGTAGCCGCGCAGCTCGACCGACTCTGCCGCGCCCCCGGGTGAGGTCGCTTCGATGGCGGTGGCAATATGGTCCGCCAGGTAGCGCACGCGGCGTTCGTCCGGGATGATCAGCCCGCCTTCCGGGTCCCGGATCTCAAGGTCTTCGAAGCTGGCCCCGCCCTCGGTGATGTAGACCGGTGGAAGGTCCGGGTAGCGCTCAGCCATTTCCGCGAGCGCAACCGCCATGTACTCCGGTTTGATGGGCCACCCATACGCGGTGATCTCGGTGTCCGGGAACGACTCGATGTGGAACGGGGACCCGGGTGCGGTGCCGCTCAGGTCATCGCCCATGGCCTCGGCCATCCCCTTGGGCACCGCGCCCTCGCCAGGGCCGGACGCCACGCGCGTTGGCATGTAGTAATTGAGCCCGTAGAAGTCCAGCGGCTGCGAGATCAGCTTCATGTCCTCGCTGGACGGGCTGAAGGACGAGAAGAGGGTGGCGGCCCGGATGGTGTCGGGGTACTTGCCGAGCAGTACTGGGTCCGCGTAGAGCCGGTTCTGGGCCATGTCCATAAGACCGGCGCTGAGCTTGTCCAGGGGGTTGATCGAGGCCGGAACCATCGGCGAGTAGACGTTCGTGATCCCGATTTCGCCCGGTACGTTGGCGGCCCGGAGGGCCTGCATGGACAGCCCATGGCCCAGCAGCTGGTGGTGGACGCTCGGCAGGGCCTTCAGCATGAGTGCTTCGCCCGGCGCGTGCATCCCCAGCATGTAGCCGTTGGTGCTGACCGTGGCGGGTTCGTTGACCGTCACCCAGCGGGTCACCCGGTCTCCATACGCGGCCGCGGCGATTGCGGCGAACTCCCCTAGCCGGTAGGCCGTGTCCCGGTTCATCCAGCCGCCGGCCTCATCCAGCTCCAGCGGCGTGTCCCAGTGATACAGCGTGGCCATCGGTGCGATCCCGTTGGCCAGCAGCAGGTCGATCAGCCGGTCATAGAAGTCGAGGCCCGCGGGATTGACCGGCCCGCTACCGCCGGGCTGGATGCGTGACCAGGACAGGGAAAACCGGTAGGAGTCGACCCCGAGTTCTTTCATCAGGGCCACGTCTTCGGGCATCCGGTGGTAATGATCGCACGCAATCGCGGGGCTATGGTCCCCCACGATCGCCCCGGGCCTGGCGGCGAAGTGGTCCCAGCCCGAGGGACCGCGGCCGTCCTCATCGAGGGCGCCTTCGATCTGGAAGGCCGCGGTCGCCACGCCCAGGGTGAAGCGCGGCGGCAGCAGGGCGGCCAGGTCCTTGGCGGATGCTTTCATCAGAGGAGTCCCCTATGTAGTTTCAGGCAGTTGACTGATTTTAGGCCGCGGCGCATCCCCGCGCCACGACCCGCGCCAGCGCGCCGGATCGGCCCCGGGCCCGGAAGGGCTCCCGCAGAACCTCAGTAGGCCGCGGCTTCCGGACCGAACAGGAATTCCTTGGCGTGGGCCACGGCCTTTTTGAACGCGTCATTCCGCAGCGCCTGGAGCTGTTCGGTCTCATCCACGGAGGGCTCCAGATAACTCGTGTACCCGGGCCGCAGCACCCAGATATCACCGGTCGGCGGCAGGTAAAAGACGCCGAAGGACCGGTGCTGGCTGTCGTCAGCGGTCCAGATGGGGACCACCGCAACCGCGGCGCCGGTGTCGATGTTGATCCACTGGGCCCGCGGAAGCGGCGCTTCGTGGGCTTCCGGATCAAGGAACGGGGCTGTGCCTGTGCCCCACCGGGCCTCGAAACGCTCGTGGAAGACCGGCATCAGGTGCGAATCGTAGCGGCGCCATGCGCTCATGGCTGCCCTCCCTCTCTTGTGCTTCTTGTCTGGGTGACGGCGGCCGGGTCACAGCGGACCTCGCTCCCACCGCACCGGGGTAACCCGCAGGGCCGGGCCCTCCTGCCGGTGGTGCCGCACCGGAATCTCCCGGCCCCCGGCGGCCGTCGCATCCGGTGTCACGTGCAACGCAGCGTAGTAGCCGCGGGGGTGGCGATTCATCGATTCACCGCCCTCTGGACGGACCGGGCGGGGACCAGACGGCGCCGGCCGCAGCTACTTCCCGATCTCCTGCATCTGGTCCTGCGTGTGCGTGATTTCAATCTTCCGCGGCTTGGCCCGTTCCAGCATCGGAATGCGGAGCGTCAGGACGCCGTCGGAGTATTGTGCCCTGACCTTCTCGGTGTCCAGCGTGTCACCGAGGATGAGCTGGCGGCTGAAGACGCCGCGCGGCCGCTCCGAGGCGATCAACTCCACGTTGGGCTGGGTCGGATCACGCCGTTCGGCGCGGACGGTGAGGACGTTGCGCTCAATATCGAGGTCCACCGAGTCAACGTTGACTCCGGGCAGATCGAACGCGACGACGAACTCGCCGTCTTCCTGCCATGCGTCCATCGGCATGGCGGCCGGCCGTGCCGCCATTCCGAAGACCTGCTGCGTCAGCCGGTCCAATTCACGGAACGGGTCCGTACGCATCAACATCATTTCCCACTCCTTCATGCGAGAGCTCTGTCTTTTCCCTGTATCCAACCAGCCGGATTATCTGTGTTGGTGGATATAGATTTTTTATAGCACCGGTGCGACACTGATGCAAGAGGAAAAAGTGGCGGCACGCCGGAACCGGCGCCTGGAACTGCAAAGGAGCACCGTGACGGAACGTGGTCAGGAGCTGGGCGTCTACGCGATCTCCGTGGTGGCCCAGCTGGTCGGGACCGGGCAGCAGAACATCAGGCTCTACGAGCGGAAGGGCCTGCTGACACCGGACCGCACCGCCGGAGGAACGCGGCAGTACAGCAACGCGGATTTGGCGGTGCTCCGGCGGATCAGCGAACTGCTGGAGGAGGGGCTCAACTTGGCCGGCGTGGCCAAGGTGCTGGAGCTGGAGGCCGTCAATGCCCGGCTCCAGGGCGAGCTGAACCGCCTCCGCTCACGCCGGAGCTAGGACCTCCGACCCCCGGCTAGGCGGTGGGACTCCTCAAGGAGTTCGGCCAGTTCCTCTCTGCCGATCCGGTCCAGCCGCACCAGCACGAGAAGCGGTGAACGCTCGTGGTGCGGGGTCCAGAAAAAGGTGTCCGGGTCCGTTCCGGCGAGCCCTTCGCGTTCCTCGGTCTTGACCGTGAGCACGCCCTCTTCCCAGATCCGGGCCATCAATGTGGCCGCGAACCAGGCGGGTTGGCCCCAGCTGGGCCGTTCAACCACGCCCGGCAGGGCCAGGGCGGCGCGGCGGACATCCTCTTCGGTGGCCATGGCCCCACTGTCGCATCCACGCCGGGGCGGGACAAGAGGGCTGCAGGCGGGGCACTACGTCTGGCTGGTGTCGGCCTTGGAGAGCGTTCCGGTGATCTGCTCGCCGCGGATGCGGGCGGTCCGCCAGGTGTCCAGCGCGATCACGCCGCCGAGGATCACGAACGAGATGGACAGCGAGGCCATCGCGTCGGTCAGCCAGTGATAGCCCAGGTAGAGCCGGCTGACCGCGGCGAAGAAGATCCCGACCCCGGCCAGCAGGAAGCCAGCGACGGCGGCCATGCGGTTGTGCCGACGGGAGAAGACCAGGAAGGCGCTGACCAGCAGGAAGTCGCAGGCGCCCAGGACGTGGCCGGACGGGAAGGAGAAGGTGAAGTCGGCGCCGAAGAGCATAAGATCCACGGGCGGGCGCTGGCGCCCGATCGTGCGCCCGATGATCTGGGCAAGGATCACGCCGGTGACCATGGCGCCGGCCAGGAGCATCGGCCGCCAGGCGTGCTTGGCCAGCAGTCCCCAAGCCACCGTCACCACCAGGATGATGATCGGCAGGGCGACGGGGCCGAAAACGATCGCAAGGATAATCATGATCGTCGTGAGCGGTTCGGAGCGGAGGGTCAGGAGCCAGGAGCGGACCGGTTCGTCGCCTGCCGCGAGGCCGCCCTGCTGGAGGACACTGGCAAGGATCGAGACGAACAGCACGGTGCCCAGAATCATGAGGCCGACGGCGATCCGGTACAGGTTCCTCCGGTCCCGCTCGCTCATGTAGCGTTCCTCCACAACGAACTTGTCGTGGAAGACCTGCCACCGTCCGGGCGATTTCCCGGTAGTTTCCTCTGCCATTCCCGTCTCCGCCTCTACGCCGCGTATGGACATTTCCTTCGTGAAGAATATCCCGGTTCCGGCGCCGCTGGGGCTGGGACGCCAGGGCGGCCCCGCCGCGCGCCCCCGGTAGCCTGAAGCAATGGGCGTTATGAATGAACTGATCAACCCGGGTGTCGTCCGTTCGCTGGAGCGGATCCTCGCCGCAGCGTCGCCGGGGCGCAGCTTCCCCCGACTCGCCGCAGCGGCCGGGCACCTCGACGAACTGAGCCTGCGGGAACGCACGGACCTCCTGAGCCGCGCCCTGCTGGCTGATCTGCCGGCGGACTACGCCGGTGCCGCAGTCATCTTCCGCCGTGCGCTGGAAGATCCGGATTTCACCGGCTGGATGATCTGGCCCGTGACCGAGACAGCGGCCACCCTCGCTTTGGCCGGCCCGACACCCGGCGACTTTGAGGACTGCCTGGCGCTACTCGCTGAGCTGACGCCGCGGCTCACCGCGGAATTCGCGATCCGGCGGCTTCTCGCTGCCGATCTGGACCGGGCACTGGCCGTCATTCAGGGCTGGACCTCCCATCCGGACTGGCAGGTCCGCCGGCTCGCCAGCGAGGGCACCCGGGCCTACCTGCCGTGGGCGATCCGCATCCCGGAGATCACGGACCGGCCCGCCGCCACCCTGCCGATCCTCGATGCCCTGTACCGGGACCCAGTTGAGGATGTCCGGCGCTCGGTGGCCAATCACCTCAACGATCTGGCCCGCCATGCCCCTGACGAGGTGGTGGCCACGGCGGCCAGGTGGCTGGCCGCCCCGGACGCGAACACGCCCAGGGTGGTCCGGCACGGGCTGAGGACCCTGCTTAAGAAGGCCCACCCGGGCGCGCTGAAGCTGCTGGGGTTCCCGCCGGTGTCGCTCGCCGTGACGCCGCCGCGGCTGGACCGCACCGTCGTCGAACTTCCCGGAGAGCTGGCCTTCGATTTCGAGGTGTCCAATATCGGGCCGGCGGAGGCCCGGCTCGCCGTCGACTACGTGGTGCACTACGCCAAGGCGAACGGCACCCTCGCGGAGAAGGTATTTATGCTCGGAACGTCCGTCCTCGGGCCGGGCGAGTCCAGGAAATTTTCGAAGCGCCATGCCTTCCGCCAAATGACCACGCGGCGCCATCATGCGGGCGCGCATCTACTGGAACTGCAGGTCAACGGCGTGCGGTACGCGCCGACCGAATTTTTGGTCCGGACCTGGAACATTTAGGGTCACTGCGGTGATTTGACGGGCGGATAAATATGACGTTATTGTCGCTTCAATCATTGGGGCCGACGAGTAATACCCAAGAAGGACAGAGCGATGACCACAGCAACCGAGTGTATTGAGATCCAGGTCGACAGCCGTCAGGTCCTTGACGAACGGCTCGAGGACGCCGTCCGTGGACTCCAGCAGATTGCCATGGAAACCGGTACGCAGGGCATCCTGCTCACCCGGCACAAGGCTGGCCACTACACGGCGGCGCTGTCCGACCAGGTCCCCTTCGGCATGACCCGGGAAATCATTCACTGACCCGGGCAAAGCCCTAAGCGCCTGCCATAGGCGCCTGCCTCAGCGCAAAAAAGCCAGGTCCCGGGCGGCGGAGCATCGACTCCCGCCCGGGACCTTCTTTGTGCCGGGCCCTGTGGGGCAGGAACTGTCAGGATGGAACGGTCAGGCAGGAGCGGTCACCAGTCGTGGACCGTTCCATCGACGAGGCGGTTGTAGGGCAGGTAGGCCTGCTGGTACGGGTAGGTGGCGGCGGCTTCCTCGTTGAATTCGACGCCGATGCCGGGTTTGTCGCCCGGGTGCAGGTAGCCGTCCACGAACGTCATGGACTGCTCGAACACCGTGTTGGTCGCATCGGAGTGCGGCATGTATTCCTGGATCCCGTAGTTGTGGATCGCCAGGCCCACGTGCAGTTGCGCGGCGAACCCGACCGGGGAGATGTCCGTGGGGCCGTGGAAACCGGACTTGATCTGGTACTGCGCGGCGAAATCCATCACCTTCTTCAGCGGTGAGATCCCGCCGAAGTGCGTCGAGGCGGCCCGGACGTAGTCGATCAGCTGCTCCTTGATGATGCTCTGGAAGTCGTAGACGGTGTTGAAGATCTCCCCGATGGCCAGCGGGGTGGTGGTGTGCTGCCGGACCAGGCGCAGCGCCTCCTGGTTTTCGGCCGGGGTGCAGTCCTCCAGCCAGAACAGGTCATACGGCTCCAGCGCCTTGCCTAGCTTCGCGGCCTGGATCGGGGTCATCCGGTGGTGGCCGTCGTGCAGCAGCGGCAGTTCCGGGCCGAACTCGTTCCGGACCGCCTCGAACACGCCCGGCAGGTGCCGAAGGTACGCGCGGGTGTCCCAGTCCTCCTCCACCGGGAACACCCCCCGGCCGGCCGGCTCGTAGTCATACCGCTCCCCCGAGGCCTGCGCCTGCGCCGCGACGCCGTACACGGCCTTGATCCCGGGAACCGCGGTCTGGATCCGCACCGACTTGTAGCCAAGTTCCAGGTGCTCCCGGACCGAGTCGAACAGGGACGGGATGTCCGCGCCCGAGGCGTGCCCGTAGGCGCGCAGCCCGTTCCGCGACGCCCCGCCCAGCAGCTGGTAGACCGGCATCCCGGCCATCTTGCCCTTGATGTCCCACAGCGCCATGTCCACCGCGGCGATCGCGGCCATCGTCACCGGACCCCGCCGCCAGTACGAGGACCGGTACAGGAACTGCCAGGTGTCCTCGATCCGGTGCGGATCCTTCCCGATCAGCAGCTGAGCGACGTGCTCCTTGAGGTACGCGGCGACCGCGAGCTCACGCCCGTTCAGGGTCGCATCCCCGATCCCGGTCACACCATCCTCGGTGGTAATCCGGAGAGTCACGAAGTTACGGGACGGACTGGTCACGAAGACTTCCGCGGCAATGATTTTCACTTTTTGGTCCAGGCTTTCCGTGTAGGTCGTAATTCGGTCGAGGCGGTCGGTGGCGGTGGAGGCGGCCGGACGGGGCCTCAGCGTTGGGTGGTTCCGCTGGGCGTGGTCCCGAGGAGGGCGAGCTCGCCCCGGCGGGGCAGGCCTTCCCAATCACCGGCGGTACTGACGGCGAAGGCTCCTGCGAGGGCGCCACGCCGCAGGCGGCCGGCCACGTCCTCGCCGTCGAGCAGGGCGGAGAGGTAGCCGGCGGTAAAGGCATCGCCGGCGCCCACGGTGTCGATGCTGGTGACGGGCACGGCGGGGGTCTCCCACCGGCCGGAGGCGGTGTGGACCCCGGCGCCGGCCGCGCCGCGCTTGACCACGACTTCCCGTACCCCGCGGTCCAGGAGTTCGGCGGCCATGGCCGTTTCGGCGTCGCCGCCCGGACCGGCGCCGGTTTCGGAACCGGCGGTGCCGCCGGTGCAGCCGGTGCCGCCAGCCCCGCCGGAGGCGACCAGGCAGAGTTCGTCGTCGGAGGCAATCAGGATGCTGGCGTGCCGGGCCAGCGGGGTGAGGACGGCACGCGCCTCATCCCGGGACCAGAGCTTGCCGCGGTAGTTGACGTCGAGGGAGACGTCCAGGCCTTCGCCGGCAGCGCGGGCGGCCGCATACTCGACGGCCCGCCGCGCCTCCTGGCTCAGGGCTGCGGTGATTCCGGTGAGGTGCAGGACCCGGGCGCCGCTCCGGAAGGCCGCGTCGACGTCGTCCCGGCTGAGCGTGGATCCGGCGGAACCGGCGCGGTAATAGAAGGCGCGGGTGACGTCGGCGGTGCGCTGCTCGAGGAACATCACGCCGGTGCTCCGGCCGACATCCTCGCGGTGGTGCACCGCGATGCCCTCGCCGCGCAACTGCCGCAGGATGAACTCACCATGCGGGTCGGCGCCCACGACCCCGGCCCAGCCCACCCGGTGGCCAAGCCGTGCGACGCCGACGGCCACGTTCGACTCCGCCCCGGCCACATGCATGCCCAGCAAGCCGCCGGCGGACAACGGCCCGGCGGAGCGCAGTGAGACCATCGACTCCCCGAAGGTCAGAAGCTCAGGAATCCCCGGGACGGGAAGCACAGGTCCGGCGATCACCGCAGGCTCACCGCGGCGAGCCGGCGATCGAATTCGGCGGCGAGCGCCACGAACCCCCGGGCGCGCTCCCGCACCGGAGCCAGGTCACCGCCCGAGCCGGCGTCCCCGAAGAGCGGTCCGCCCAGGCCGACGGCGACGGCCCCGGCCTGCCAGTAGCCCGACGCCTCGTCGAGCCCCACGCCGCCGACGGCGATGAAGGGGATCCCGGGGAACGGGTCGCGCAGCGCCTTGAGGTAGCCGGGTCCGCCGATGGACGCGGGAAACAGCTTGACCGCGGTGGCGCCGCGGGTCATCGCCTCGTAGGCCTCGGTGGGAGTCAGCGCCCCGGCCAGCACCGGAATTCCGCGGGCTGCGGCGGCCTCGATCGACTCGGCCAGCGCCGGGGTGACGATGAACTGGCCGCCGGCCTCAGCCACGTGCTCGACGTCCTGCGCGGTCAGCACGGTTCCGGCCCCGACGAAACAGCCGGCCGGGGCGGACGCGCGGACCTCCCGGATCGCCGCGAGGGCGTCCGGTGTGGTCAGCGCGATTTCGACGTAACGGAAGCCCTCCTCCATAGCCGCGAGGGCCGCCTTCGCAGCGGCGCCGCCGTCGGTGCCGCGCACAATGGCGACCAGCCGGGTCTGCCGGATTCCTGCCAGCAGGGCCTCCGGCGTCAGGTCTGTGGTCAGCTCGTCGGTCATATCATTCACCATTCTGCGAAGGCTCCGTCCGGGTGCCGCCAGACGGGCCCGCGCCAGGCGTGGCCGCGCTTGTCCGCGGCGCGGACCACGGCCTCGTCGATTTCGATGCCAAGACCCGGGCCGGTCAGGCGTTCGATGTGGCCGTCCACGAATTTCAGCGGGGACTTGTCCACCACGTAATCCAGGACTTCGGCGCCCTGGTTGTAGTGGATGCCGATGCTTTGCTCCTGGATCAGGAAGTTGGGTGTAGCGAAGCCCACCTGCAGGCAGGCGGCCAGCGCCAGCGGACCCAGCGGGCAGTGCGGGGCCAGCTGGACCTCGTAGATTTCGGCGAGCGAGGCGATCTTGCGGACCTCGGTGATGCCGCCGGCGTGCGAGAGGTCCGGCTGGGCCACCGCGATGCCGGCCTGCAGCGCGGGCAGGAATTCCTGCCGGCTGTAGAGCCGCTCACCGGTGGAGACCGGCGTCGTGGTGGAGGAGGTGAATTCACGCAGCAGGTGCGTGTTCTCCGGAACAATCGGCTCTTCGAGGAAGAAGGGCCGGTAGGGTTCCAGCAGCGGCGCAACCCGCCGGGCGTTCGCCAGGCTGAAGCGGCCGTGGAAGTCGACCGCGACGTCCCGGTGGTCCCCGAGGACCTCGCGGGCGGCGGCGACACGGCGGACGACGCCGTCGAGCTCCGCCACGGAGGCGATGGGGCTCATCCGGCCGCTGGCGTTCATCTTGACGGCCGTGAGCCCGACCTCCAGCTGCGCGCTGATCTGGTCGGCGACCTCGTTGGGCTCGTCCCCGCCCACCCAGCCGTACATCCGGATCCGGTCCCGGACGTGGCCGCCCAGGAGCTGGTGCACGGGGGTGTTGAAATGTTTGCCGGCGATGTCCCACAGGGCCTGGTCCAGCCCGGACACGGCGCTGGCCAGGATCGGGCCGCCGCGGTAGAAGGAGCCCTTGGTCATTACCTGCCAGTGGTCCTCGATCCGCAGCGCGTCGTTGCCGATGAGCAGTTCGGAGAGCTGGTCGACGGCGGTGCGGACCGTTTCGCTGCGGCCCTCGCAGCTAGCCTCGCCCCAGCCGACGATACCGCTGTCGGTCTCGATCCGGACGAAGAGCCAGCGCGGGGCGACGAGGAAGGTTTCAATCCTGCTGATCAGTGTCATCGGTGGCCTAGCCTTTGGTCGCGCCGGCGGTCATCCCGGAGACGATGTACTTCTGCGTGAAGAGCGCAATGATCATAATCGGGATGGTGACCACCGTGGCGGCGGCCATCAGTCCGCCCCAGTCGATGCTGGCGTAGGAGACGAAGTCGAAGATCGCGACCGGGAGGGTCTTGGTCTTGGAGCCGGAGAGCACCAGGGCGAACATGAAGTTGTTCCACGAGAAGATGAAGGACAGGATGCCGGCGGTGGCCATGCCGGCCACCGAGAGCGGCAGGGTGATGCGGCGGAAGGCGCCGATCGGGGTGAGCCCGTCCACCTGCGCGGATTCCTCCAGCTCCAGCGGCAGCGAGTCGAAGTAGCTCATCATGATGTAGACGATCAGCGGCAGCGAGACGAACATGTGGCTGAGGATCAGCACCTCGAAGCCGCCCACCATCTTCAGGTTGGAGAAGACGTAGTACCAGGGCACCAGCAGGGAGACACCGGGGATGACGCGCGCCATGAGGACCACGAGGGCCGAGCGGTGCATGGTGAAGCGGCTCATCGCGTAGGCCGCCGGAACGCCGAGGACCAGCGACAGTGCCGTGGAGACGAAGGCGACCCAGAAGCTGTTGAAGATGAAGACAAAGTAGTTGTTGCGCTGCAGCACGTTCGCGTAGTTCTCGCCCGTGGGGGTGAAGAAGAACGACTTGCCGGTGTCGTAGATGTCCACGTTCGTCTTGAAGGATGCCAGCAGCATCCAGAACAGCGGGGCCACCAGGAAGATCACGACGGCGATGAGCGCGGTGACGCGGAAAGCCTTGTAGGCGCGGGTGCCCAGGGGCTTGCGGCGGCGGGGGTCCCGCGCGGGCCGGCCGGTGCCGGCGGTTTGGGGTTCGGTCAATACGGTCATTTGCTTACCGCTTTCTTGCGCATGGTCAGCAGCCACATGGAGCCGATGATGATCATGAAGAACAGGATCAGCACCGCGGAGGACAGCCCGTACTGGTTGTAGTCGAAGCTCAGGCCGTAGGCGTAGACGTTGAGGGTCTCCACTTCGTGGAAGGATCCGCCGCCCTTGCCCTTGGTGGCGTAAAGGATGTCGAAGGTCTTGAGGGCATCGATGCCGCGCAGCAGGATGGCCACGATCACGGTCGGCATCATGAGGGGCAGCGTGATGAGGAAGAAGCGCTGGAAGGCATTGGCGCCGTCCATCCGGGCCGCCTCGTCGGGCTCCTCGGACAGCGACGTCAGGCCGGCAAGCAGGATCAGCACCACCATCGGGGTCCACTGCCACACGTCCATGAAGATCGTGGTGCCCAGCGCAGTGTCCTGGCCGGAGAGCCACGGCTGCGGCGGGATCCCGACCATGCCAAGCAGCTGGTTGACGAAGCCGATGTTCGGGTCGAAGATCAGCCGCCACATCATGCCGACGGCCACGGGGGTGGCGACGAGCGGCAGGAGGATGGCCACGCGGACCCACTTTTCGCCGCGGAACGGGCGCCACAGCAGCAGCGCGATGCACATGCCCAGCACCACCTCGCAGACCAGTGCGACGCCGGTGAAGGTCAGCGTGCGTCCGACGGCGGGCCAGAAGCGTTCCCCGTCGGACAGGACCGTCAGGTAGTTTTCCAGGCCGACGAACTCGGACGCGGCCCGGACGGAGCCCTGCGAATCGGTCAGGCTCAGGTATACGGTCCAGGCGAGCGGGAAGACGATCAGCACGCCGACGAAGATCATCGCGGGGGCGGCGAACAGCCACTTGCGGTGCCGGTTGGCCCAGGCGGAGAAGTTCTCACGGGCGCCGGGGGCGCGGCCGGTGTTGCGGCCGGACGGCGGCCCGGACTGCGCGCTGCGGGGAGGGGTCAATACAGACATGGTTCACCTAAGGAGTCGGGGGTGAAGTGAAGAGCTGGCCGGGCGGGGCGACGGCTGGGCCGCCGCCCCACCGGGCGGTTGCGGACGCTGGCGCATGGTGCGCCGGGCGCGCTACTTCTTTTCGCTGTCCAGGAACTTCTGGAAGGCCTCGTGGGCCGTGTCGGCGGCGGCGGAAGCGTCTTCGCCGGTGATGGTCGCGACGATCGGGCCACCGACAATTTCGCGGGCCTTGCCGACCGTGACAACCTCGGGACGGTCGTGGCCGACGCCGTTCTTGGCGCTGGCGGCGATGGCCTCGGCCAGGTCCTTCGGGTAGGTGGAGGTGCCGGCCGGGTCAGACCAGACGGAAGCACGGGGTCCGGGGACACCGGCCTTCTGGGCTTCCAGGGTGCGCTCCTTGCTGGTGGCCCACTGGATGAACTTCCAGGCGTTGTCCTGGTTGCCCGAGGCTTCGTTGACGGCCAGGCCCCACGACGGGATGTTGTACGGCTTGGAACCGGCCGGGCCGGCGGGCAGTGCGGCGAAGCCGACCGTGTCGGCGACCTTGGACTTGGCCGGGTCGGTGGCGTTCTTGTAGAGCGAGTCGGCTTCGGTGTAGAAGGCGGCCTTGCCCTGAGTGAAGATTGCCATCGCCTCGGGCCAGCTCATGTCGGTGCTGACGTTCGCCGGGCCGTAGTTCCGGATCAGGCCGCCGTAGTAGGCGTAGGCCTCCTTGGCGGCGTCGGAGTTGACGGCGGACTTGCCGCTGGCATCCGTGAAATCGCCGCCGAAGCTGAACAGGAAGCTGGAGAACTGGGTGACCGCGGCGGACTTGCCGGTGCGGGCCACGAAGCCGGCGGTGTCCGGCGAGGACTCCTTGATGGCCTTTGCTGCCGCTTCGAGCTCTTCCATGGTCTTGGGAACCTCAAGGCCGGCGGCCTGCAGCAGGTCCTTGCGGTAGTAGAGCACTTCGCGTTCGGTGATGATCGGGACGCCGACCACCTTGCCGTCAGCCGTGGTGGCCTTGACCGGGCCCTCCTGGTAGTCCTTCCAGTCCCAGCCGGAGTCCGAGGACACCTTGGACGTCAGGTCGGCGAGGTAGCCGTTCTTGGCGAACGCCTTGCCCTCCTGCAGGGGGCGGTACATCATGACGTCGATCTCGTCGCTGCCGGCATTGAGCTTGACGTTGTACTGGTCCGAGAGCTGGTCTTCGCCGAGCTGGGTCAGTTCGACCTTGAGGCCGCTGGACTTCTCGAATTCCGGAATGGCGGCCTTGATGCCTTCGGTCCAGACGTGGTTTGCGAGGGTGACCCGGACGGTGCCTGCTTCTTTGGCATCGCTGCTGCCGCTGGCGCCGCCGCAGGCGGTGAGGCCCATCGACAGGACCGCAGCGACTGCCGCGTACTGCATGATCGAACGTCGCTTCATTACGACTCCCTTGGTTCTTTAAGGGCTGGGCGCACTGTCCAGCCGGCTGCAAATGCATCTTTACATCTGCTCTGGAAGCGATCATAGATAAATAAAGCAGACTTAAACAACCCCTTGCGCATCACCCGTATGATTTATTTTATGAAAACCCCTAAGGCGGAGTCCGCGGCTGACCTGCATTCCGTGCTGGTCCAAAACCTGGGACTCTCCATTGCCGAGGGGACCCTGGCACCGCACTCGATCCTGCGCCTGGACGAACTCGAGGCGCAGCACGGAGTGTCCCGTTCCGTGGTCCGGGAAGCCACCCGGGTTCTCTCCTCCAAGGGCATGCTGGAATCACGACGCCGGCTGGGCACGGTAGTGCAGCCGGAGGAGTCCTGGAACGCCTACGACCCGGAGGTGATCCGCTGGCGGCTCGCCTCCTCCAAACGGCTGGAGCAGCTGCAGGCACTCAACGAACTCCGCGGCGCGATCGAACCGCAGGCCGCCCGCCTCGCCGCCGAGCGCGCCTCCTGGGACGCCGGCAGCGAACTTGTCGCCCAGGCCGCGCGGCTCTGGGCGGCGGGCCAGCGCGGGGAGAATGACGAATTCCTCCGGCTGGACATCCAGTTCCACGCCGCAGTGCTCAAGGCCTCCGGGAATCCCATGTTTGCCCAGCTGCACAACCTCGTCACCGAGGTCCTGACCGGGCGCACCGAGCACGGCCTGATGCCACACCTGCCGGACCATGAGGCACTCCAGCTGCACGTGGATGTGGCCAGCGCCATCCAGCGCGGCGAGGCATACGCCGCCCACGCCGCGATGAGCCGGATTGTGGAACAGTCCACCGAGGAAATGGGCGACATCTGGTCCCGCCACCAGCGGCCCGCCGCCCCCGCACCTGCGCCTGCGCCTGCGCCGGAGCTTTCATCCGCCCCCGAGACACAGCCTGCGCCCGCCCCCGAGACTCAACGCGGCGTCATTTCGAGCCCCTCCCCGGCGGTGGGATAGGCGAAGTGACTGTGGCGATTGCGGTGCGTTGTCAGCGTCCGCCGGTGATCTTCCGGCTCCGTTGCTCCTGGGCCAGCGGCCCGTACGGGTAGACGCCGACGTGCGGCCGGCTAACCTCGCTCAGCCGCATCAGCTCCCCCTCGGTCAACAGGAGGTCCGCGGCCGCGAGGTTGTCGGCGAGCTGTTCCGTGCTGCGGGCACCCAGGATCACCGAGGTCACGGCCGGCTGTTCCGCCAGCCAGGCCAGGGATACCTGGGCGCCGCTTGCCTCGTGCCGCCCTGCGATGTCATGCACCGCCTCCACGATCTCCCAGGTGCGCGTGTCCGCGTTTCTGGCCTTCCACGCCTCCATCCCGCGCTCCGGGTTTTCGCCCAGCCTGGTCGCACCGGCGGGCGGCTGGTCCCGCTTGTATTTCCCGGAGAGCCAGCCCCCGCCCAGCGGCGACCAGGGCAGCAGCCCGATCCCGGCGTCGAGCGAGGCCGGAACAATCTCCGACTCGATCTCGCGGACCAGCAGGCTGTACTGCGGCTGCAGCGTCACGGGTCCGCTCCAGCCGTGGGCACGGGCCACGTGGACGGCCTTGGTCAGCTGCCAGCCCAGGAAATTCGAGAAGCCGTAGTAGGCGATTTTCCCGCTGCAGACGGCGTCGTGCAGGAACCGCAGGGATTCCTCCAGCGGCGTGATCGGATCCCAGGCATGCAGCTGGTACAGGTCGATCTGCTCCACGCCGAGGCGGCGCAGCGAGTCATCCAGCGCGCGGTTCAGGTGCCGGCGGGAGGTGCCGACGTCGTTCGGAGCCTTGCCGGTCGGGAAGCGGCCCTTGGTCGCGAGCACCACGCGGTCCCGGGCCTCCGGGCGCGCGGCGAGCCAGCGGCCAATGATCTCCTCCGAGACCCCCGCGGCGTAGACGTCGGCGGTGTCGATGAAGTTGCCGCCCGCCGCGAGGTAGTCATCCAGGATCGCGTGGGATTGTTCCTCGCTGGCTTCGGCGCCGAAGGTCATGGTGCCCAGCGCGAAGGTGGAGACGACGGCGCCGCTGGTGCCAAGGGTGCGGTACTGCATGGGGCTCCTCGTCAGTCTTCCGTGGGAGTGGTGCGCAGCGGGTGGTAGTTCCGCCAGCTGTGCTCGGGCGCATAGCCCAGCAGCCGTTTGGCCTTGTCGATCGAGAGCAGGGTCTCGTGCTCTCCGAGTTCCTTGGCCACCGGCACACCGGGGAACACCTCGGCGGCGAGGCTGGCGCTGGAGCGGCTCATCACCGTGTCCGCGTTGGCGATGATGAACGCCTCGAACCCCGGGGTGCCGTGTTCAAGGGCGCGGGCCACGGCCTGCGCGCCGTCCCGGCCGTCGATGTAGCCCCAGAGGTTCCACTTGCGCAGCCTGGCATCGGCATCGAAGCCGGGGAACTCCTCATAGTCCTCCGGGTCCATCACGTTCGAGAAGCGCAGCCCGGTGATGCTCAGGTCCGGATCCCAGCGGGTGAGCTGGATCGCCATCTGTTCCTCGAGGTGCTTCACCAGGGAGTAGGTGCTTTCCGGCCGGGCCGGGTACTCCTCGTCCACTGGGATGTAGGGCGGGTCGACGTCGAACGGCAGTCCCAGCACCGTCTCGCTGGAGGCGTAGACAATCTTCTTGATCCCGGCGCGGCGGGCCGCCTGGAACACGTTGTAAGTGGCCTGCATGTTGTTCTCGAAGGTTGCGGCGTCCGGGGCGTGGCCAGGCGCCGGGATCGCGGCAAGGTGCACCACCGCGTCGAACCCCGTGTGCCGGTCCTCAAGGCCCAGGAGCACGTCCACCACCTGGCCGTAGTCGCGCAGGTCCACCTCGGTAAACCCGTGCCCGCGCGTGCCGGTGCGGTCCAGGTTGGTGACCTCGTGCCCGTCCTCGCTCAGCCGCCGGACGACGCTCCGGCCCAGCTTTCCGCTTCCTCCGGTAACAGCAACTCTCATCAGTACTCCTCGCATCGTGGGGCGTGTGGGGCTTGTTCCACCCTAGAGGGGGCCGGGGACGGTGCACACCCCCTGGCCGGCCCGCCCGCGAAATCGGAGCCCCCAGGTCATGGTTCCATTTCGGCGGCGAGCGACTCCGCGCGTGACTTTTGGCCCTAGGCGCGGCCGGGCGGACCGGTCAGGCTGGGGCCATGAACCTTGATCAGCGGATAGTCGTGGGCGTGGACGGTTCGGATTTCTCGACGAAGGCACTCCGGCTCGCCGGGCGCATGGCCCGCAGCCTGGACGCGCCGCTGGAAGTCCTCACCTGTCTGGGCACCTCGGACCTCTTCCTGGCTTCGCACCTGCCCGAAGAGAGCACCCCCACCACCACCCAGCTCGAAGAGACGGCCAAACGGCTCGTCGACGAATCTTTGGAGCGTGCCTTCGGCGGCGACGTCCCGGCGGGCCTGACCCGGACCGTGAAGTTCGGCCCGCCGGCCAAGATTCTGGTCGAGGCTAGCCGGGACTCCCAGCTCCTGGTAGTGGGCCGCCGCGGCCGCGGCGGCTTCCTGGCGCAGATCATGGGATCGGTCAGCGGTGCCTGCGCGGCCCACGCCCACTGCCCGGTGCTGGTGGTCGGCGCCGACGAGGACAAACACCAGGCAAGGGAATGAACCGCAGCCGGTGGCCGGTGCTGGCCCTCTGGATCCTCACCGGTGCGCTGACCCTCCCCGCCGCGGTGACTGGGCTGCTGTTCCCGGAGATCTACCGGGGCGTCGTGGCACCGGAACTCCTGCCCGGCGCGGTGTCCCAAGACCTGATGTCCGCCGTAGCCGGCGCTGCCCTGCCGGTCCTGGCCTTCGCCGGGCGGCGGGGGCAACCCAAAGTGCAGCTCGTGGCGCTGGGAATCCTGGGCTACCTATTTTACGCCTACGGCATCTATTCCATCGAGCGGACATACAACGGCTTCTACCTCGTCTACCTGGCCGTCTTTGCCCTGTCCTTTTGGGGGATGGTCTACACGGCACTCGAACTCCGGGCGGACGGGCCGAGGCGGGCGCGGCTGGCTAAGGGCATCAGGGTGCTGTCCGCCTCCGGTGCGCTCCTGCAGCCGCTCATCTTCTATCCGCTGTGGATAGCCATGCTGCTGCCGCTGATGCGGACCGGCGATCAGATCGATTCGCTTTACTCCGTCTTCGTCCTTGACCTGTGCTTCATCATGCCTGCCTTCCTCATCCTCGCCGTCCTGACGTTCCGCGGCCGCTGGCCCGGGCTGGTGTTCATGCCCGCCCTGTACCTGCTCGGCTTCACGCTGATCTTCTCCCTGGCTCTGGGGGAGCTGTTCAAGCCGATGTTCAACGTCCCTGTGTCCGCGTTGTCCCTGTGGTCCTCGGTACTGCTCTCTGCCTTCTTCCTGGTGCTGGGCGGGCTGCACTTCTGGAAGCTGGACTTGAATCCCGGCGGTGGCGCGGCGCTGCGCCACCGGACTCCCCTGGCCCGGACCGCGGATGCCGGCGCCGGCCCCGGCGTAGGCCCCGGAAAGTAGGAGCCATGGCACAGCTGCAGGCTGCGGAGCAGACCCGGCCCGCGGAGCGCACCGGACGGCCGGGAAGAGTCGTGGGCTGCTTCTTCCTTTTCACCGGCGGGATCCACCTCGGAATCGTGGCCGCGGACCCGGAATTCTACCGGCATTTCGCTGACGGGGCGCTGCTGCCCTTCATCACCTCCGCCTGGCAAAGCGTCTTCATGGCCAATCCCTCCACCTGGGGCCTGGTCCTGTCCCTGGGTGAGGTTGCCCTCGGCCTCCTGCTGCTCCGGGGCGGCTCGTGGGCCACCGTGGGCTGGGCCGGCGTGATCGCCTTCCATCTGGGGCTCATGCTGTTCGGCTGGGGTTTCTGGCTGTGGAGTGTCCCGGCGCTGGCGTTCCTGATCCCGTCCGCCGTCGCACATTGGCGCCGCCAGCAACCATACGATGGACGCCGCAAATGATGAGCCGGTCCCGTGCCTCCCGCCGGCTCCGAGGACCGCTGGCTGCCCTCGCAGCCGCCGCCGTCGCCGCCGGCTACGTTCTCGCGGTGCGGCCGCGGCTGCTGCACTGGGGAGCGACCGCCCAGGAAACCGCTGCGCCGCTGCCGGGCGACGAACTCGTGCGGACGCCACGGATGCAGAGCACACGGGCGGTCACCATCAAAACGCCGGCCGCGAGCGTCTGGCCCTGGCTGGTCCAGCTGGGGGCCGGACGCGGCGGCATGTACAGCTACGACCTGCTGGAGAACGCCGCGGGCCTCGGCATGCACAGCGCAGACCGGATCCTTCCCGAGTACCAGCAGCTCGACGTCGGCGACGTTCTTCCGTTGGGCCCGGACGTGGGGATTCCGGTCCGGCGCGTGGAGGCCGGATCAGTGCTGGGTCTCGGCGGCACGATGGATCCGCGCACCGGTAGGATCAGGCCGTCCGGCGGCGCTGCCGCGGGGCCGCGGGTGGAGCTCGGCTGGACGTTTGTGCTGCAGCCTGTCACTGAACGCAGCACGAGGCTGCTGTCCCGGGCGCGCTACGACTACTCCCCGCTGCCCGTGGGGCTGGTCCTCCGGCCGGTGCTGGAACCCCTGCAGTTCATCATGGAACGGCGCATGCTCCTGGGCATCAAGTCCCGGGCAGAAGGCCGCGGCCGCTAACCGGGCGGCCGGCGGCCTCCATGACCTTGTGCCCTAGGCCGGCTGCCCGCGCACGAATAGCCTGAAGGTTCAGGGGCGGTGTGCGGCCGCCCGCCGCGTTCCGGGAGGCAACTGGTGAAATCGGCAAATACCAGCATCATCGCCGGCATTGCATTGATGGCGGCCGGCGTCCTGTTGCTGCTGGACCTGTTTGGAATCCTCGATAGCGCGGCCCTCGTGTGGCCGCTGATTTTCGCTGCAGCCGGGACCGCTTTCGTGGTGCTGTTCTTCCGCAGCCGCGAGAACTGGTGGGCTGCCATTCCCGGCTCGGTGTTCCTGGGCCTGGCGGCGGTCATCCTGATCACCCAGCTCTGGCCGGGCCCGGCGGCGTTCTGGGCCGGCGCCTTCCTGTTCCTGTTCATGGGCGCCGGCTTCGGCGCGGTGTATGTGCGCGAACGCTCCAACTGGTGGGCGCTGATCCCCTGCGGGGTGATGCTGACGCTGGCCCTTGTGGTGGCCCTCCCGCAGGCCTGGGAGGGCATGGCCGTTGCCGCCGTACTGTTCCTGGGTCTGGCTGCCACTTTCGCGGCGCTTTCGCTCGTTCCGGTCCGGCCCGAGCACCTCCCGGAACATCGCCCCGGCAAGCCGGCCGGCGGCCCCGCCCAGCTAGGGGCCGCTGAACCGGCCAGGATGAAGTGGCCGCTGATTCCAGCCGCGGTCCTCGCCGTGATGGGGCTGATCTTCGCCCTGCAGGCCACGGCGCTGCTCACCGCCAGCGAGTTCTTTGTCCCGGTGCTCCTGCTGCTCGCCGGCGTGGCGCTGCTGGTGTACGCCTACCGCCACCGCGCCGACGGACACCACAAGGTGCACGGAGCCTGACGGTTCAGACGTCCCCGGACAGTTCGGCCATGGCCGCCCGCAAGCGGGTGCCGGCGTCGTCTGCGACCTCGCGGACCTCGGGAGCCCCGCTGAGCTGGACCATGGTTTGCGGGTCGATGGCATGGACCGTCGTCGCAGTGGCCCCCTTGCCGCGGCGCACCACCACATTGCAGGGCAGGAGCGCCCCCATCTCCGGCTCGGCGGCGAGCGCCCGGCTGGCGAGCATCGGATTGCAGGCACCGAGGATGACGTAGTCCCCCAGTGCTTCCGCGGCGTCCTCGCCGAGTTTGGCGGCGAAGGTGGCGCGCACATCGATTTCCGAGAGTATTCCGAAGCCCTGGGTGGCGAGCGCCGCACGCGTCTTTTCGACGGCGTCCTCCCAGCTCAGCGGGACGACGGCGGTATAGGTGTAACTCATGCTGTTGCTCCTGGAGTGGTCTTGGCCGGCAGAAGGTAGTCGACAAACCAGTCCCTGGCGAGGATGGCAGCCGCCGCCAGCGTACCCGGTTCTTCGAAGAGATGCGTGGCGCCCTGGACCACGGCCAACTGGTTGGGGCAGCGCATCATCGACTTCGCCATGCGGTTGAGCTCCAGCACCTCGTGGTCATAACTGCCCACTATGAGGAGGGTGGGCGCACGGACGGCGGATAGCCTGGGGCCGGCCAGGTCGGGGCGTCCGCCACGGGAGACGACGGCGTCGATCCTGGCGGTCGGTTCGGAGGCGGCCCAGAGCGCTGCTCCGGCACCGGTGCTGGCCCCGAAATAGCCGATCGAGCAGTCGGCCGTGTCCTGCCTGGTGGCCAGCGAGACGGTGGCAGCGGACAACCGGCGGGCCAGCAGTTCAATGTCGAAGACGTTCGCCCGGTTCCGCTCCTCCGCCGGGGTGAGCAGGTCCAGCAGCAGGGTGCCGAGGCCGGCCTGCTGGAGCATTCCGGCGACATAACGGTTCCGCGGGCTGTGCCGGCTGCTGCCACTCCCGTGCGCGAACAGCACCACGGCCCGCGCCGGAACCGGCAGGTGCAGCTGGCCCTGAAGCCGGACCCCGCGTGACGGGATCTCGACTTCCTCATCGAACTCCGAGTCCTGCACGCTGGCCGTGGCCGGCGTGCGGGACGCCGGCTGCGAGTTCTGCAGGCGCTTCGCCGCGGCGTCGAGCAGCTGCACCACCTCGTCGTCTTCGGTGGGCGAGAAGTCGCGGTAGTGGTAGCCGACCGCGGAGAACTGATGCGGGGTGGCGAGGCAGACCACCTCGTCGGGCTCGGTCAGGCTCCTGAGGGTGTCGGCGGGGGCGACCGGAACGGCCAGGATGACCCTCGCGGCTCCGAGCTTCCGGGCGATCAGGCACGCGACCCGGGCGGTGGATCCGGTGGCGATCCCGTCGTCGACGATGACGGCGATGCGCCCGGTGAGGTCCTGCCGGGTCCGGCCCTTCCGGAACCGGAGCACCCGGTTCTCCAGCACCGCGCGTTCGTGGTCTTCGACGGCCTTCAGCTCTGCATCACTGACCCGGGAATGGGCCAGCACGTGTTCTTCCAGCACGCGGGCGCCGCCCTCCCCGATCGCTCCCATGGCAAGCTCCGGCTGGTAGGGAAGGCCCAGTTTCCGCACCACGATCACGTCCAGCGGCGCGTCGAGGGCGGCGGCGACTTCGAAGGCAACGGGGACTCCGCCGCGGGGTAGGCCCAGAACCACGATGTCCTGACCCCGCAACTCCGCGAGCCGCCTTCCCAGTTGCCGTCCGGCGTCGACCCTGTCTTCGAAAATGCTCATCGGTATGGCTTCCAATCGGGATGTCGGCCCTGACCTCATCCAGGCGTGCGCTCCGCAGGCTGGGAAATTGACCAGTTGGCCGCTCCCTCCCACTATCTGTCAGGAGGCCCCTGGACGTGAGGGCCTTTGTGCCCGGATTGGCGGGCGCCCCCGCCCGGTCCCCCGCGGCGCACTGCGGAGCATATGAGCCGACCCGGAAACGGGCGCCGTGTCCCTCCCGGCAGGTGTCGCAGGGCTTGTTCGGGGCAGGTCAGATCCGGCCAAAAGGGCGTGAGGCTGCTGTATATAATTTCCCCGTACGGTTTTGCAGCGAGCCGTTGGATTGTTCTTCGATCCGGCCGTCCGCCGTCCGCCACTGTCGCCCTGACGCACGTGGGCCGCCCGTCCGGATCGTTTTGACCTGAGTGAAACGACACAACGAGACAGTGGTTAGAGAATCAACCGCAGCTTCCATAGACGCAACTTCAACCAACCAGCACCTGCAGGAACTGATGCTCAACAGCTCCGACGTTGAGGATTTCCTGCGCGAGTTGGCGCGGGTTTCCGCGCGCAGCCTCTCGGAGCCCGGCGACGAGATCCTGTGCGGGATCACGCTCTTCCGGCACCGGAAAGCCGCGACCGTGGCCAGCAGCAGCGCGGCCGCCCAGGCCATGGACGAAATCCAATACACCTTCGGTGACGGCCCGTGCGTGACGGCGTCCCGGGAACAGGAAACTGTCCATATCCGGGATCTCGACGATTGCGGGCGCTGGCCGCAGTACGCCGCCAGCGTCCGGGGTCACGGCGTCCGCTCGATCCTGGCCCTGCCGTTCCTGCTGGACGGTGACACCCGGGCGGCCCTCAACCTGTACTCGCACCGCGCGGGCCGGTTTGATGGCAGGGCGATGGACCTGGCCCGGACCTTCGTGAGCCAGACGTCCCTGGCGCTGCGCCTGGCGGTGCGATTCGCGCACTACAGCGACACTGCGGCGAACCTCAGGGCAACGCTGGAGACACGGACCGGCATCGACGTCGCGGTAGGCATCATCATGGCGCAGAACCGCTGCAGCCAGGCGGAGGCCTTCGAGCTCCTCAAAGCCGCTTCCAGCGCACGCAACATCAAGCTGCACGCCGTGGCGGCCGGGGTCGTGGAGTCGCTTGGTAAGGGACCGGCCCAGACGCACTTCGACGCCTAAGCCCCGCGCCGGATTTCCCGGACCAGCCAATCCACAATCATCCGGCTGGCGCCGGAACTGCTGTCGGCCCGATGCTGCTGGGCGTGCCAGCGGTGGACGTTCTCCTGCCTCCCGCCGCGGGACTCCAGGTATCCCGTGAAGAGGCAGTCCCCGACGGCGTGCGGGTGCGGGGATCCGAGCCGAAGGAACTTCCAGTGGAAGGCCAGCGCACCGAGGGCAGTCCGGACCCGGCGGTGGTACTCCTGAGGTTCGAAGTCCGCCGTCCAGCCCGGGACCTCGGCGGTCGGCATCGGGCGGGCGAGGTGGTAGCCCTGGCCGTACCGGGCGCCCAATACGGCCACGGCTTCGGTCGCGCCCAGGTCTTCCAGGCCTTCGGCGACGACCGTCAGGCCGAAATCCCGGCCGATCTGCACGAGGGTGGCAATCAGGCTGAGTGTTTCCAGCGGACCGGTGCGTAGACCCGTGAGCAGGTCCCGGTCGATCTTTAACGCCGTGAAGGGCAGCATCGACAGCCGCTTGAGGCTGCTGTAGCCCGCGCCGAGATCATCCATGGCGAGGCCCACGCCCAGCGTGACCAGCCGGTTCAGCGGTCCGCGGAGCAGGTCCCAGTCCGCGGTCTCGGATTCGAGCAGTTCCAGGACCAGCCGCTCCGGCGCGACCGCATGCCGCCGGAGCGCCTCTTCAACGAAGGGCGGGCAGGCCGGGTCCAGCAGGGTGGACGGCGCAATGTTGACGGAGACCTTGGCGGAGAGCCCCAGCCCGTCCCAGGCCGCGAGGCTCGCCAGCACCTGCTCCAGCCCCGCCCGGAACAGCCATGCGGTCTCGGCCGCGCTGAGGTGCGGGAGGAACGCCGCCGGCGGCACAACGCTGCCATCCCCGAGCCTTAGCCGGGCCAGGGACTCGAAGAGATAGACGCCGCCTGCGTCGAGGTCCACGGTTGGCTGCATGAACATTTCCAGCCCGCCGTCGAAGAGCCGCTCCCGGTGGAAGGCGACGGAATCACCGGAGGGATCCGCCCCCGCGGGTGTCCCACCGGGTGGTTCGACGGTCGCCGGGGATCCCGCAGCCACGCCGGCGTCCACGGCATCCCCGGCCAGCCGCCACCAGCCCTGAGTTCCGCCCCCGCGGGCTTTGGCCACATTGAGCGCGGCATCGGCACCACGCAGCAGGGTGCGCATTTCAATGCCATCGCGGGGCGAACATGCCAGCCCCGCGCTCATGGTCAGGGAAATCAATTCCCCGGAGACGTCGAAGGGCTCGGCCATACTCCGGCCGAGCCGCTGAAGCACGCCGCCCAGCGCCGCATCATCGCCGCCGGCCGCGCCCGCAACCACGAGCACGAATTCGTCGCCGCCCATCCGCGCGAGGAACTCCGCCGGCTGGAGCCGGGCCTGCATCCGGGCGGCCCAGCTTTTCAGGATGATGTCACCGGCCTCATGCCCCAGGGCGTTGTTCACTTCCTTGAACCGGTCCAGGTCAATGAGTCCGACGGCGACGGCCGGCCGGGAGCCGCCGTCGGGATCCAGCACCTTGGCGAGGTGGCCATCCAGGGCGGCGCGGTTGGGCAGGCCGGTCAGTTGATCGTGGGTGGTCTGGAACCGGAGCTGTTCGTGCAGGGCGACCCGGGCGGTAATGTCCCGCTGCACGCTGACGAAGTGTGTCACCTGACCGTGCTCGTCCCGGAGCGGGGTAATGGCCAGGGCGTTCCAGAACGGCGATCCGTCCTTGCGGTAGTTGAGGATCTCCCCCCGGAACTGTTCCCCGCGGGCCAGGGCGTCACGGATGGCCCCGGCGGCCTCCGGCGCGGTACCCGCACCCTGGAGGATCCGGCAATTAATGCCGAGCACCTCCGCTTCCGAGTAGCCGGTGATGGCGCTGAAGGAGCGGCTGGCATGCAGGATGTTCTGTGCCGCATCCGTGATCAGGGAAATTTCGGAGGTCGCTTCAAGGGCGCGGACCAGGAGCTCCGGGGGAATGCCGTCGGCAACATCGGGCGACGCCCCGGCCGCGGGAAATGGCCGGCGAAGAGACATACTGAACCCTTGAAAGGTCAGTCCGGGATCCGGACACTGATACGTTCACTGTCAGACTAGCCGTCGAGGGGCTGGCGCGGGCGACTATTGGCTCGAAGGCGCGGCCGCTGTGTCCAGGATGGTCCGGATCGTGCCCTCGTGGGCCAGGATCCGGAAGTGCCCGGCGGTGTCGAGCTGGATATTCCGGGCGCCGGGGAGCACGCTCCCCTCGGGGATGTGCGGGTCAAAGCTCCCGTAGACCGAGGTGATGCGCTCGTTGACGCGTTCCTCACGGGAGAGCTGCATGGTCACGGCATTCCGTGGCGAGAAGGCCCGCAGGCTCGGCAGCAACATGAACAAGGCGTAGCGCGAGCCGGAGAACGGCGAGCAGACCGCCACCATGCCGGCGATCCGGCGTTCCGGATCCAGCTGCATCATCACGAATTTGCCGATCAGCCCGCCTTTGCTGTGGGCGACGATCACCGCGTCCGTGAGGTCACGATCCCGAATGTATCCGGCAATCAGATCCGCAGCTTTGGGAACCGCGAGCCGGTTCCGGTGCAGCGGGGTCAGCACGTGCACCGGATGGCCGGCCTCATGAAGCCGCTTGACCAGCGGCAGCATAAAGCGCCAATCCTCGTAAACCCCCGGAATCACCACCACGGGCCGCCCGGTCCCGCTGAGGAAATCCTCCGGCCTGGTCCGGGACACAGCGCTGAGGATCTGCCGGCCGGCGGCATAGAGGTAGTCCTGGGCCCACCACCGGGCGGCCTGCAGGACCCCGCTCATGCCGGGCGCCCCTGGGGAGCCTCTCCAGCCGTCCTGCGGATCCCGGCGAAGTCCAGGATGGCTCCCGCCACCTCCCCGGAGCGGTTGTGCTGCACCACGTGCCCCGTGCCTTCGATTTCGAGCACTTGCCCCTGGGCTGCGTGCGCGGCCAGCCGACGGCACCAGTCTGCGGAGGCCACCGGATCGTTGGCGCCGCGCACCACGAGGACCGGAGCGGACACCCCCGGAATCTTTTGTTCCGTGGGGTAGCCCATCATGACGCGCAGGGTCTTCAGGTACCAGAGGGGCCCGCAGCGGAAATAGTCGGTGAAAACGAGGGCGTTCGAGGACGGGCTTTCGAAGAACACGCTGTCCCGGCCCAACGCCAGGGCCTGCTGCACCACGGTGCGGCGCTTAGCATCGACCACCGGTCCCATCAGGACCAGCTGGGAGATCCGGCCGGGCTGCTGGAGCGCCGCTTCGATCGCGAACTGGGTGCCCATCGAGTGCCCCACAAGCACGAACTCCAGGACCCCCAGCTGTTCCAGCGCGCCGTGGATATACGTTGCGTGGTCGGCGACCGTGAGGGTGTGCTCCGGCCGTGGCGTTGAGCCGAAGCCGGGCAGGTCAATCGAGTAGGTGTCCACAGACTCGGCCAGCAGCCCGTGGAGCCTCTTGAGATAGCGGTGCGAGACGCCGATTCCGTGGATCAGCACAACGGCCGGACGCGCCGCCTCCGCACCGGCTAAACCGGCCGGCCGTGTGGAGACAAACAAATGGCCCAGATGGCCTGCGGCCTCGATCTCAAAACGGTCGGGCCTGTCCATGGTGGGCTCTTTCCTGTTCAGCGCATTTGTTCAGCGCCACTTGTCAGCGTCTACTAAGCATACTGACAATCCAGCCGGTCACTCGCTCCTCTTGTCGCGCTCGCTGAACTCCTCATCGAGGTCGTAGTGCCTGAATTCGGTCTCCGGGTTCGGTTCGCCATCTGCCACGTATTCGTGGTCCAGCTGCCGCTGGACCTGGCTGTCGAGGACCTGCAGGTCCTTGTTTTCCACCTTGGTGAGGTCCTCCGGGAACTCATCCTCCGGCGTGAGGTGCAACTTCTCGGTCATGGCATGCCTCTCTTGGCCGGGAAGGTGGACTCGAATTTGCGGCGCCCGGCCGCCTTTAGAATAGCCGCGCCCACGGTAGAGGGGAATACGCGGGCCGGGCGGCGGTGTATCTTGGGCAGTCAGGGCCCGCGGCCGGGCCCTGACTGTTGGACCAGAGCAGCCAGAGCGGGGAGGAACCGATGGGCAAGGAACCCAAGGAACCAGAAGAAATCGTCAAGGACGGCGTCGAGGACGTAAGCCAGGCCGGTGCCGCGCCGGTGCCCCGCGAGGAAGGCCAGGACGAGAGCCTTCGGGGTTCAGGCACCACCGAGGCACAGGCAGCAGCCGGGGCCAACGACGGCAATAAGGCGACCGGCCCGGCGGAGGAACAGGACGAGCAGTCCGTCGACGACCGCGGACTCACGACGGATTCCAGCCCCGACTAGGGGCCGGGCGGCCCACTCGCCGCCCGGCCCGGCATCCGGGCGGCTCCAGTCCGCGGCCGCCCTTGGCCCCTACTCGGGGCCGACGTTGACCAGCCAGTCCGTGCCGAAGCGGTCCGTGCACATGCCGAAGACATCCCCCCAGGGCGCTTTCTCCATGGGGACCGTCACTCGGCCGCCGTCGGCGAGCTTGTCGAAGTAACCGCGCAGTTCGGACTCGTCGGAGCCGCTCAGCGAGACGGAGATGCTGCTTCCCGGCGTGTATTCCATGCCGTTGGGTGTGTCCGCACCCATCAGCACCATTCCCTTGTCCGTGGTCAGCATGGCGTGCATGATCTTGTCCTGCTCGGCGGCATCTTCGCTGGCGTGATACTCGCCGAAGGTACTCGTGTTCAGTTCGCCGCCGAAGACCGACTGGTAGAAGGTCATTGCTTCCTTGGCGTTGTCGCGGAAACTCAGGTACGGGTTAAGCGTGGTCATATCCGGGACTCCTTGCAGCTGGGGCGCCGGCCAGGGTGCCGCGTTGCGGCCGCGGCGGCGCACGTTACACGGCATATCCTGCCCCAGATCAGCCCTGGAGGGTAGATGCGGCCGCAGCGCGGGCCACTTGCGGGGCGTCGCCGCCTAGGCGGTCTGGCCGGCGTGCTCGCCCTCCTCGATTTCCTCCAGCACTTTGTCGTTGAAGGCGGGAAGATCGTGCGGATTCCGGCTGGTCACGAGGCCCTGGTCGACCACCACTTCCTGGTCACTCCAGTTGGCGCCGGCGTTCTTCAGGTCGGTCTGGAGCGTGTGGTACGAGGTGACATTCCGGCCGCTGATGACGCCGGCCTCAATCAGCAGCCAGGGGCCGTGGCAGATCGAGGCCACCGGCTTGTGCTGCTCAAAGAAGGCCCGGGTAAAGGCCTGGGCGTCCTTGTCGGCGCGGAGGTGGTCCGCGTTGACGACGCCGCCGGGGATCACCAGGGCGTGGAAATCAGAGGCGTTAGCCTCGGCGACGGTGAGGTCGACGTCGAATTTCTGCCCCTTCTCGGTGCCGTCGTAGCCCTGGAGCTTGCCGCCCTTGGGGGCAACCAGGGTGGGTTCGCCGCCGGCCTCTTTCACGGCGTTCCAGGGGCTGGTCAGTTCCACCTGCTCCACACCGTCCGTGAGCAGGAAGGCGACTTTCTTACCGGCAATGTTGTGCTCTGACATGGGTCCTCCTCTGGTGGCCGGGGAGGTCCACGCGGCCGTGGCCCGGCCGGGAACCTCCACACGGAGAGATTGATGCCTTACAGGACCAACTCTAGGAAGCGCCAAAATAATAAGCAAGCTGATTATGTTGCTGTTTTGTCCCGCCGGGCACCCGGCGCAGCTATCGCCGCGGACTCCACCTGCTTTGCCTGTAACGCGAGCCGGTCCTCTGGCCGGCGCATCTCAGCCTCGCTACTCTGGCGGGAGGACTGCTACCCGAAAGAAGGCTGTCATGGACGAAAAACACATCCTGGAACGAATTTCAGCGCTGGTGGAAGAAGAGCAGGCGCTCCGCGAGAAAGCCCCGTCCTCCTCGCCGGACTACGAACACGGTCCGGAGCACACGCGGTTGAAGCGCATCGAAGAGGACCTGGACCAGTGCTGGGACCTCCTGCGGCAGCGGAGGGCCAAGCTGCAGTACGGCGAAAACCCGAATGAGGCAGAGCCCCGCCCCGTCAAGCAGGTGGAAAACTACGAATCCTGAGCCCCGGACGGGTGTGCGATGTTGATTGGGTTGCTGGGCGACGTCATGCTGGGACGGCTGGTCAACGAGCGGCTGAGACGGGTCGGCGCCGAGTACCCGTGGGGAGACACGGACTCCGTGCTGCGCCAGGCGGACCTGACGATCGCCAACCTCGAATGCGTCCTGGCAGCCGGCGGAGAGCCGGAGGCCGGGAAGGTCTTTTACTTCCGGTCCGACCCGAAGAACGTGGCAAGCCTCCGGTCCGCAGGAATCGGGATGGTGTCGGTGGCCAACAACCACGTCCTGGACTACGGGGCCGGCGCCTTCCGCGAAATGCTCCCGGTCCTCGACTCGGCCGGCATCCTGCATGCCGGGGCCGGCCTCGACCGGGACGCCGCCCGCCGGCCGGCGGTGCGCCGCGTGGCCGGGACCGCCGTCGGCCTCATTGCCTTCACCGACAACCAGCCGGACTGGGAAGCTGACGGCGAGCCCGGCGTCTTCTACGTCCCGGTGGTGGACAGCGACCCCAGGGTGGCCGATTTGCTGGCCCTGGTCCGGCGCACCAAGGCACGCGTCGGGCTCTTGATCGTCTCCGCCCATTGGGGGCCAAACTGGGGCTCCGGGGCTCCGTCCGAGCACCGCGAGCTGGCGCGGGCACTGATCGAGGCGGGGGCCGACGTGGTCTTCGGGCATTCGCCGCACATCTTCCGCGGCGTCGAGCTGTTCCGGAACCGGCCGATCATCTACAGCGCCGGGGACTTTGTGGACGACTACGCGGTGGATCCGCTGGAGCGCAACGACCAGTCGTTCATCTTCCTGCTCTCCACGGACGGGGGAACACCGCTGACGCTGCGGCTGTACCCGACCCTGATCACCGATTTCCAGGCAAGGTTGGCGGGCCGGAATTCCCGGCAGATCGCGGAACGGATGCAGCGGCTCAGCCGGCACCTCGGGACGGCGAGCAGTTGGGACGCCGCCGGCGGGTTCCTGGAAATTCCGCTGGCTGCTGCGGGCTGAGGCTGAGGCCGGCACCAGCGGCCGTGCAGGACGACGACGGCGGGACGTCGCGCAGTCGTCGATCTTTAGCCGCCACACAGTGCGGCGGGCTATGCTTGAAGTGGACCGCCGCACTAGGCGTCCCGGCTCAGCAGGGGGCATACGCAGGGTGATCGTGCCCTCACGCCGTAAGGCCGCAAGTGCTTAACCAGCCATTCAATCCGCTCCCCCTCGATGAACTGACCGCCGTCTTCGCGCGCATCAAAGGCCTGCTCCTGACCGAGGACAAGGTGGACCGCGCGCTTCAGCTGCTCGTTCAGGCGGTCCGGGATGCCATTCCAGGATCCGCCGGGGCCGGCATCTCCCTGTTCGACGAGCACGGGCGCGGAAGCAGCACCGCGTCGACAGCACGATTCGTGGGTCAGGTGGACACCGCCCAGCACGATTTGGGTCAGGGCCCGTGCGTGGAGGCCTGGACCGCTGGGACAACGGTCCTGGTCCACGACGCCGCGGCGGATGATCGGTGGCCGCTCTGGGGCGGGGCCGTCGTTTCGCTGCCCGTCCGCTCCGTTGTCAGCACGCCGCTGGCCGCCGCCGGCGATCCCCTCGGAACGCTGAAGGTCTACGCCACCCTGCCGGCAGCCTATACCGCCGCGACCGGGCATCTGCTTGAGAAGTTCGCTGTTCCCGCGGCAACCCTGCTCGCCCATGTCCAGGGCTCCGAGACACCCCGGCACCTGAGTGGCCCGCTCAAAGGCGCACTCGCCGGCCGGGACAACACCAACCGCGCGTGCGGGATCCTGATGGAACGCCATGGACTGTCGGCGGAGCAGGCCCTTCAAGAGTTGTTGCATCGTGCCCGGACCGATCAAACACCGCTGTCCCGGGTGTGCTCGGATCTTATCGATGGCACCCGGTTTACTGCCAACGGCTGAGAACCTGGTGCCGGGCGCGAGCCCGGCCGGTGTCAGGGTTTTTTGGCCATTTCCCCGCTGACGGTCAACCGCTCCGCGACGTCGTGAAGCTTGATGTTCAGCTCCGAGCTGGCCCGAGAGAGCAGCAGGAAAGCCTGCTGGGCCGTGATCTTGTAGCGTTCCATCAGGATTCCCTTGGCCTGCCCGATCAGGTCCCGGGTATCCAGTGCCTGGGTGAGCTGGCTGACCTGCTGGCTGCCGGCGACGGCGACCGCGGCGTGGGCCGCCACCATCGCCCCAATGCGCTCGGATTCGGCGTCAAAGGCGCCTACTTCCTTCCCGAACAGATTCAAGGCTCCGAGGTGGGCGCCATCGACGAAGAGCTGGAAGGAGAGCATGCTCCGTGCTCCGAGCTTGTAGGCCGCCCGCGAAAATTCCGGCCAGCGCTGGTCCGAGCTGAGATCGGGAACGCTGACAACCCGCTCTTCGTAAGAGGCCTCCAGGCACGGACCTTGCCCGGTCTCGCTTTGCAGGGCATCCACCTGGCGCGGCATTTCACTGGAAGCAGCACGCGAGTCGATCGTCCGGCGGCCCGTGACGAGGCTGACCGAGGCCTCGGCCGCATGCGGTACCAGCTCTAACGCGGCGTGCACGATCCCGGCCAGCACGGAGTCAGGGTCATCCTCGTGCTGGAGCTCCCGGGCGATGTCACCCAGCCGGGTGGCAAGAGCGTCCGCGCTGATCGGCGCCTCGCCGCGCGCACTCTGTTCCCGGTCACCGATGTCCGCTGAATTTGGCACCATCATGGCGCACCCCTTCTCGCCTGGTTGAAGTCGCTGCTCTCCTTCGAAATATACCCCTGCGAAAGCATCCCGGTACCGGGACCGAGACAAATATCTGACGGGTCGGTCACCCGGTACTAACGTCGCCGTGTGAGACTGGTGGCATCGGACTCAATCGAGACTGGCACCCGCCTGCACGGCACTCCAAGGAGCAGCAGACATGAACAGTCCAGAGCACAATTCCCCCGGCCGCCAAATCCACGAGCAAAGCCAGCACCGGCCCGACCTGAGCAGCCTGCACGTCCGCGAGGACGTGGCCATTACCGGACTTTGCGGCAACGTCCACCTGCCCACCGGCCGGACCTGTGAGGGGACCGAGCGGCACGAGGGTTCCTGCCTCTTCGTCGGTCCCGAGGACGCGGCAAACCTGGCGGTCCACTAGCCGACGGGACAGTCGCGGCGCCCGGGCTGGCTGCAGGCCAAGGACCGCGCGTACGCTCGCGGTGTGGACATTGTCGATTTCCTGTCCGAGCGGATCACCGAGGACGAGGCCGTGGCGCGGACCCTCCTGGGCGACCGGACTGTCTCCAAATCCGGCGCCTGGTACGAACAACGACTGTTGCTCGAATGCGAGGCCAAGCGGCGACTGATCCGCATCGTGGAATCAGCCCGGCAGGCGGCACTCGCGTCACTGGTCAGCGACCCCGTTCAGGACGCAGGCTGGATCCCGCAATCCCTGGAATGGCTGGAGCAGTCCCTGAACACGCTGGCCCTGCCCTACTACGACCACCCCGACTTCGATCAGGAGTGGCTCCGCACTTAGGGACCGCCGCCTGATCAGGGCCGCCCGGGCCCAAGCCTCCGACGGCGGCCGGGACCCGCCGTCGTCGAATTCCTGCTGTGGTCCTTTTCCAAGTAATGCCAAAGGTCCGTGTGCAAGAGACAGTCGCAGGCCTAAGCTAGGACCGGGGGGCGCTCAGTAGCGTAGACGCTTAAGGGAGGCCACTATGTTCAGCCACGTCCGCCGTTCGGGATCATCACGGGAACCAGTGCTTGCAGCCGCGGGGGCACGCCGGAATGCCGGAACCGCCGCGCCACCGCCGAAAATCACAAGGTTCCGGGGAATCGTGGGCGGCCTCGCAGCGCTGAGTCTCGCCGTGGCTGGAGGCCTGCTCGCCGCCGTCCCCTCAGCCGGCGCCGAGCCGGAACAACGCTACATTGTGGTGCTGAAGGATGGCTTCGTCGACGCCGGCACCACGGCCGCGGCACAGCAGGGCAGCTATGAACTCTCCGTATCCACGGTCTATCGGGCTGCCGTGAGCGGGTACGCGGCCACGATGACGGCATCTGTCGCGGCCCGCCTCGCGGCCGACCCTGGGGTTGACTTCGTTACCCTGTCCCGGGAATTCCATAAGCCCGAGGCCCCCGAACCGAGCACCCAGGTCGAGCCGCTCTGGTGGCTGAGGATCGGCGGCGCTGCCTCTGATGACACGAGGCACCAGGGTGACACAGACTCCGTCGCCGTCAACGTGGCCGTGATCGACAGCGGGATCGACGGAAGCCATCCGGACCTCAATGTGCGCGGCGGCATCGATTGCTCCACCGGGTCGCCAGTCAAGGTGGACCCTACGGACGATGTTGGACACGGGACCTTCGTGGCCGGGGTCATCGGAGCCAAGGACAACAACGAGGGCGTGATCGGCGCGGCACCGGGAACCCCGCTGTGGTCCGTTCGCGTTGTGGATGACGCCGGCATGATCACGGAGGAAATGCTCATCTGCGCCATCGACTGGGTGACGGCGACGCGCAAGGACAAGGACCCGAAGAACGACATTGAGGTGGCCAACATCAGCATCGGCGGCCCGGGCACCGAAACTGACAACTGCGGCAAGGGCACGGATCCCATGCACTACGCCATCTGTCGCTCCGTCAAGGCCGGAGTCGTCTACGCCGTCGCAGCCGGAAACTCCGGTGAAGACATCGCAGGCACGGTCCCGGCCACGTACGACGAGGTGCTGACCGCCACGGCGATAGCAGACTTCGACGGCAAGCCTGATGGCCTCGAGGCCCCGGTCTGCGGGGCCGAGGACTGGGCCGGGGTGGGGCAACTGGATGACCGTCCGGCGTTCTTCTCCAACTACGCCAGCGAGTCCGAGGACAAGGCGCATACCATCGCCGGCCCCGGGGTCTGCATGACCTCCACGGCCCCGGGCGGCTACTCCGTGGCCCACGGAACCAGCTTCGCCAGCCCTGCCGTCGCCGGTTCCCTGGCGCTGTGCATCAGCGAAGGGGAATGTGAGGGAACGGGCGAGGACGTGATGTCCCAGTTCCTGGACATCACCGCGTCGTACAACAAGAAACACAGCGACTTCGGCTTCGAGGGCGACCCGCTCCGCCCGATCGATGGCCAGTACTACGGTTACCTGACCCAGATCGCGCGGTACTGAATCTCGCGGTACTGACCCGGGCCGCGGCCAGAGGCCAACGGCAGCAGGCCGCTAGGGACCGGACCAGAACCGCCGCCACCACCGACGGCGGATCTGTTCCGGTCCCTGTTGCGCCGCCAGCTCAGCGACGGCGGCGGCGCGGGCCGCGCGGCGCTCCACCCAGCGCCGCACCTCGGACTCGACGTCGCGGGTCTTCGTGACGACCGGCGGCCCGCCCTGCAGCTGCCGCCTGGCATCAATCACGCGGGCGTTGAAATCTTCCAGGAGCTGGCGGACCTGTTTTTCGGAGTGCTGCTCGTCGATCCGGTCATCGAGCCCGGCGTCCTCGGTGCGGAGCAGGATGGCCCTGGGACCCATCCCGGTGATGTTTTCGCGCTGGATCAGGCCTTTGACCCACCAGTCGGGATCGTACTTCTCCCCCAGCCCGGGGATGGGTTTTCCGGCGTATTTGAGGTGGTCGAATTTGCCCTGCGCCATGGCATCGCGGATCAGATACTCGGCCCTGGCGGCGTCGTCGAATTTTGCACGCAGTTCCCGTTCCTTCTCTTCGGAAGCGGCCAGTTCCTCCTCTTCCTGGACCGACATTCCGCTCACCCGAAGAGAGCGGAGTTCCGCTGCACGCTCCACCCGGCGCCGGAACGACCCACTTGACCCTCCGCTCATAGCTCCCCGTCCTTCTCTGCTGCGCCGATATGCACCCTGCTTCCAGTATGCGAACCAAAATCCCGGCGGCCAAGGACGAACGCCGGGGCGGCTGCGTGAGGCGGCCGGAACAGGGCCATTGGACCCCCGGCCGCCCGGCCCCCGGCTCCAGTACACTCGTGCAATGAGGCTTCTGTACATCACAGAAAGTGTGCCCAATCGGGACCCCGTGTTCGGTGACGGCAGCTCCATGATCCCCTATGAGATCCTGCGGAATCTGCCGGCCGACGTGGACGTGACCCTGCTGACGTACGCAGGGCCGGTCGGGCTTCCGGACGAGGTGCGCAGCCGCTGCGCAGCGGTCCACGTCCTGACGCCCCGGAGCCGCAAAGCGGCGCTGGTGCGCTCCGTCGCTGGACTGAACGGCGTCGGAAAGCACGAACGCGCCACGGCGGAGGCCCTCTCGACGGCAGCCAGGCTTTCCGCGGACAGTGACGCCACCCTGATCCACGGGCCGCACGCCCTGGTCCTCGCCCGCCACGTGCAGGGACCGGTTGTCCTGCAGACAGTGGACCCCTGGTCGATCAGAGCCGGGATGGACACCGCTATTGCGCCCCGCTTCCTGCGGCCTGCCTACCGGGCGCGGGAGCGTCAATGGTTGCGGTCCGAGCGCCGGCTGCCCGCGCGGGCACGCCTGCTCACGGTGGGGTCCCAGGACGCCCGTGAATGGGTCGAACGGCTGGGGAGGCCGGTGCGGAGCATCCCGAACGGAGCCGAGTTGGCCGTCCGCCCTGACTCCCGGCAGAGTGTCCCCGTCATCTGCTTCGTCGGCAGTCTGAACTACGGACCGAACATCGACAGCGCGAAGGTCCTGGTCGGGAAGATCGCTCCCCTCGTCTGGGAGCAGGTCCCTGACGCGAGGTTCGTCCTCGCCGGCCGCCGCCCCGAGCCTGAGGTCCTCGCCCTGGCCGGCCCCCGGGTGGAGGTCCTCGCCAATGTGCCGTCCGTCCTCGATGTCTTCCAATCCGCCGATGTGGCAGCATTTCCAGACGAACACGGCGTCGGCATCCGGAACTCGGTCCGTGAAGCCCTCGCCGCGGGGCTCCCCGTGGTTGCGACGCCGGTCGCCGCGCGTGAACAGGAACCTCATCCCCTGCTGACCGTCGCGCAGGACACCGGCAGCTTTGTTGATCACATCGTCAACCGGCTGACCGGCCCCCGTCCGCAGGATGCAGAGCGCGACGCAGGCGCCGTCCGGACGTGGCAGACGGTCACGCAGGAGTACCTGGACGAGCTGCGCAGCGCGATCCAACCCGGCAGTGCGGATCTGCCGCTTGGAGGCTCACCGGCATGACATACGCTCCCGGAGAACTGGCCCGGACCGGTGTCCGGGGTGCCATCTGGCAGGGGCTGGCCTTTGCCAGCGGGAGAATCATCGTCCTGGTCACGACCATCGTGCTGGCGCGGCTGCTTTCCCCCGAGGAGTACGGCCTCGTGGCGCTGGCCCTGGTCCTCATGGCCTACGCGGAGACCGTCGCCGACGCCGGGGTGGCCCAGGCGCTGGTCTACCTTCCACGCACCGGCGTTATTGCTCGATCCGCGCTGCTGATCTCCGTGGTGCTTGGCACGCTCCTCGGCCTGGGCGCCTTCCTTGCCGCACCCCTGATTGCGGAGCTCTTCAGCCTTCCCGATGTGGAACCCCTGGTCCAGGTCCTGGGGATCTCGGTGCTGGCCACCGCGCTCGGCGCTGTCCCCGAGGCTCTGCTGCGGCGTGACCTGAAATTCAAGAAGCTCACGGCGGCCCCGGTGGTTCGTGCCGCCACGATGGGCACCGTAACCCTCACCCTCGCGTTCTCCGGCCACGGGGCCTGGTCACTGGCCGTCGGCACAGCAGCCGGGTCCGTGGCGTACGCAGCGACGTGCTGGTTCCTGCTCGGAAGGGGTGGACCCTGGCAAATCTGGCGTGTGCGCAAAGATGCCCTTCAGGCCAACCTGAAATACGGCGCACCGGTCGCCGGCAGCAGCCTCCTGGCCCGGCTGATCTTCGACATCGACTACCTCATCATCGGACTGTTCCTCGGCGCGCAGGCGCTCGGCTATTACACCCTGGCCTTCCGCCTCCCGGAAGTGCTTATCCTCAACGTCTTCTTTGTGCTGTCGACCGTCCTTTTCCCCCTGTACACCCAGGTCCGCAGCGAGCCGGAACGGCTCCGCTCCGGCTACCTGACCAGCGTGCGGATCCAGTCCCTGTACGGCGTCACCACCGGTGTGGGGCTGGCAGTCGTGGCCCCGGTTCTGGTGCCGCTGGTCTTTGGGGAGAAGTGGATGGACGCTGTCCTGCCGCTCGTTTTCCTCGCCCTCTACGCTGCGGCCCGCTCCCTGGGCGCCGGTGCCAACGACGTATACAAGGCCATCGGCCGTCCGGGGCTTTCCATCGGGGTATCGCTGGTGCGGCTCGTCATCCTTCTGCCGGTCCTGTTGTTTGCCACCCAGTGGGGCATCGTGGGCATCGCCTGCGCACAGTTCATCGTCGCGGTGTTGTTCGCCTGTGGGATGCAGCTCGTGGCCGCCAGAGTCATCCAGCTGCGGGCACGCGAACTGCTCCGTGCCATAGCCCCTGGCCTGGTCTGCGGGGCGGCGGTGGCGGTGGCGGGCCTCGGGGTCCTGGCGGCGCCGGTCCTGGGCGCAGTGACCACCCTGATCCTGGTTGTCCCGACAGCCGTTGCGGTGGTCTACGCGATTCTTCGCTTCGGGTTCAGGCCCCTGCATGATGAGCTGGTGCAGATGCTCCGGCGCCAGTGAGTCCGACGTTCCGCCGAATAAGCGGGAGCCGCTGAACCCGGGCCGGGAGCCTCCCGGCCCTTTCTCAGTTCTCCGGCCGGCGGCCGGTCACGGTCCCTTCGGGGACGGCGACGTCGAACAGCCGCAGCGCCAGGGCGAGCCGGGCCAGGACCGCCTTGGCCAGTCCGAAGCGGATTCCCCTGTGCAGCGCCAGGGTGTCCTTGACCGCGGTTGCCGACGCCACGGGAACCAGGCGGCCCGGACTGTCCAGGCTCGTCGCGTGCCAGGAGACGCTGACGTCCTCGAACCCATACCGCCTGAACGTCCGCTTCCATCCCGCCAGGGTTCGCGGGCCCGAGCGCCGCAGCAGCGAACGTTTCACCTGGGCACACATCCAGCCGCCGGGCTGCACCGCCGCCGCGGCCTTCTCGAAAAGCTGCAGTTCGGGCTCCCTGAGCAGCACAACCTCGAACACCTTTGCCGGGGTGCCGCTGCGGCCGGAGCGGGTGCCTGTGTGGCCGCCGGGCCGGATGCGGGTGGCGGCGGGGTCCAGCAGACGCAGCGCCGCCAGCAGCTCCGGGCCCACGGCACCGCCGTATCCCACGCTGCGGGGCTGCAGTACGGGCACCAGGAAGCGCCAGTCGAGCAGCCGCCACTGATGCAGGGACAGGGCGGCCGCATCCCCCGCGTTGGCCGCGGGGCTGTCCGGGTCGGAAATCTCCGCTTCGCCGGGGCATACGCTGCGCCACACCGTTTTTGTGGCCAACTGCTGGACCAAGTGCTGGGGCTGGGCGGCGTCGAGAATCCGGGATCCCGGCAGCCGATCGGCCAACGCCAGATAGGACTGCCGCCAGTGCTCCAGGATTTCTGCCGTGTGTTCACCCTTCCGGGAGAACATCACCTCACCCGGTACGTCGAGGACCAGCAGGAGATCCGGAGCGGCGCCCAGCCACACGGCGAGCGCGTTGGACACTCCGCCGGCGGGTTTGCTGCCTGAGGGATTGCTGCCAGCAGCGGAGGGCAGCAGGGCGTCGTAGGCGACCCGATCCATCAGCACCACGCGGCCGCGGGCACGGTGGTACCTGGCGGCCGTCCCTCCTTTGAGGACCCGGTACAACTTCTTTGCCGTTCGCCCGCCGGGAACCCGGTGCAGCCAGCCGTCCCAGGGACCCGCGCCCCACATTCCCATATAGACGTAGGCAGTGGGGACGGGGAAATCTGCGCGCATGCCGTGGAGCAGTGTGGTCTTGCCGGCGCCGTCGGGGGCCATAACCCCCACCACCAGTCCACGGCCGGGGAGCCTCGGGCTGAGCTGGCGCAAGGCACGGTTCGCCAGGGCCAGTGACTGGGTGCGCAGCGGTGCCCCGTCCGTCCAGCCGGACCGCAGCCGCGCGGCCAGGGCGGAGAACTCGCCAAATCTGCCCGAACGGACCAGCTCCAGCAGTTGCGCGGCGGTGCCCGGTCCGCTGCGCTGGTCCACGTACCCGGCGATGCCGTCCTCTGGCGACGCGGCGGCGGCCGCAGCCAGAGCTGTTCCTTCCCGTTGCGGCTGGATCTCCCCTTTGTCCAGTGCGAGGTGGAGGAGTTGCAGCCAGGCCTGGTCGGCCGGGGCGGGCATCCACAACCCGCCGTTCCGGACGCGCCTCTCGAGGCAGCCCGGCGCCAGCGGGGTCCGCCACTGCTGGAATGGGCCGAAGGAGATGTCCGAGACGATGTCCAGCTTCAGCCACAGCTCACCGGAGTCCGAGTACCCGAAGTAGAAGCGGTGGCTCCCGTGTCCCGCGGCGCGCACCCGGCACAGCCCGATCCCGCTCATCAGCTCGTCCAGGCCGGGTAGCAGCCCGCCCGCCACCAGGATGTCCACATCGCCGGCGGGCCGGGCAAGGTCATCCTCACCGCGCAACAGAACCCAGGGCACTCCCGTCTGGTCAAGGGCGGAAAACGCCTTGGCTACCCTCGGGTGCACGGCCGAATGACTGGTGTGCGGGTCCGCCGTCATGCGCACCGCCGTCGCGCGTGTCCTGGCAGCAAAGGTGCCGGGACGTCGCTTCGGACCTCGTGGACCATGTGCGTGAGACCTCCTTGGCCGGGTTCGGCTGACGCGTGAAGCTGCCCAGCGCTTCAATCAACCGCGTCACTCACCGGAAGACACCAACGACGAAGCCGCCGCGGGAGCTTTGGAAGAAAGCCTACGATCCGCACCAAGGGGTGTCACCAGTAGCGGTTTCTGGCCCCGCCCGCGGCGATCTACTTGGGCAGTGCGCTGGTTCCACCCGTGCCTACTCGCTTCGGCGCCCGGAGGGGTCAGAGCGTCGGCAGCACTTGCTCGCGCACCTGCTTGCGCAGGATCTTGCCGAGCATGGAGCGCGGCATGTCGGAGATAGCCACGATCCGCTTGGGGACCTTGTAGCCGGCCAGGTGCTCGCGGCAGTGCCCGCGGAGGGCATCCTCGTCCAGCGTGGCGCCCGGTTCAAGCTCGACGGCGGCGACCACCATCTCACCGCCCCGTTCAAGGGGCCTGCCGACGACGGCGGCATCCCTGACGGCCGGGTGCAGGCGCAGCACCGACTCCACTTCGCTGGGTGAGACGTTGAAACCGCCGGTGATGATGAGCTCCTTGGCCCGGCCAACGATCGTGGTGAAACCGTCCTCGTCCACGGTCACCACGTCGCCGGTCCGGAGCCAGCCGTCGGCGGTGAGGGTCTTCGCTGTTTCCTCCGGGCTGTTCCAGTAGCCCTGGAACACCTGAGGGCCCTTGAGCAGCAATTCCCCCGGCTGGCCCGGCGCCACTTCCAGAGAGGGGTCGTGCAGGTCGACCACCTTCATCAGGGTGGAGGGGAACGGCACACCGATCGTGCCGTTGCGGCGCGTGGGGTGAAAGGGGTTGCCCAGCGCGACCGGGGAAGACTCGGTCATGCCGTAGCCTTCCACCAGCAGACCCCCGGAGACCGATTCCCACAGTTCCACCACATGGTCCGGCAGGTTCATGGCGCCGGAGATGCAGTATTTGCAGGACCGGAGCGAGATGCCCTTCTCCTTCGCGGCCATCGCGGTGCGCTCGTAGATCGGCGGGACCGCGCAGTAGACGGTGGCGGGCGACTTCTTCATGGCGGCCAGCACCAGGTCCGGGTCGAACTTGGGGAACAGCACGAGCAGGCCCTGCTTGCGGATGCCGTAGGTGAGGTAGAGGGTCATACCAAAGGCATGGAACATCGGCAGGATGGCGTAGAAGATTTCCTTGCGGTACTCGGCGCCCTGCATCCAGGCTTCACCCTGCAGCGCGTTGGAGTACAGGTTGAAGTGGGTCAGCATGGCGCCTTTGGGACGGCCGGTGGTTCCCGAGGTGTACTGGATCGCGGCGAGGTCAAACACCCCGGGGCGGGGGTGTTCCGGGTCGATGCGGCCGTGGCTGAGGAGCTCCTTCCACGGTGTGGTGCCCGGCGCCGGGGCTGTCAGCGCCTCGCGGGACGCCCGCAGTTTCTTCACGGGCAGGTGCAGGGCCAGTCGCTTGACGGCTGGGAACGCCTCAAGGAGGTTGACCGAAACGACATGGTCAATCTCGATGTCCGACGGGAAGTCGCGGACGGCCGCCGCGGCCTTGTCCCAGGTGATGACGACCCTGGCCTGGTGATCCTCAAACTGGTGGCGGAGTTCCCGGGAGGTATACAGCGGGTTGTGTTCGACGACGACGGCGCCGAGGCGCAGCACCGCGTAGAACGCGACGACGTGCTGCGGGCAGTTCGGCAGGATCAGGGCTACCCGGTCGCCGGCGCGGACGCCGAGCCGGCGCAGGCCCTCGGCTGCGCGGTCGACCTGTTCGCCGAGTTCGGTGTAGCTGGTGCGGCGGCCGAAGAACTCCAGCGCGGGGGCGGTGCCGGCCTCGGCCACGGACCGCTCCAGCATCGCAACGAGCGACTCCGTGGGCAATTCGATGTCGGCCGGGACGCCCGGCTGGTAGTTCTTCACCCAGGGCTGCTGGTCAGTGTGCTCCATGCTCACATCTTGCCGTGAAGCGCTGGCCGGGGCGAATTGCCGGCGCCGCTTCCGTCCGTGCAGGCTTGTCCGTGCAGGCTTAGTTCAGCCCGGAGGCGACGACGTGCCGCCACAGCCAGAAGTCGCGATCATCCAGCACGGCCGCCCGCAGCTGCGCTGACCCAGGCGCCGGAGCGTCCTCGGCAGCGAGCCGATAGGCCAGGGTGGCAGCGGAGCGCGCCCAGGTGGCGATCACCACCAGGGGAAGCAACTCGGGGTCGACGTTCCTGAGCATCAGGTGCTCGCGCAGTGGCGCCAGCGCCCACCCGCCGGGCCCGAAGGCCTTGTCGAACGCCGCCAACTGGGCAACCCGCGAAAACGCCATGTCGGACGATTCGCTGAGATATTGCAGGTAGAAGACGAGATCGTGGCCGGGCAGGCCGAACAGCGACGACCGTTCCCAGTCCATAACCTGGAGCCGGCCGTCGCTTTGCACCAGGAGGTTGGGATGGCTCAGGTCCGCGTGCTCGAACACGGCGGGCAGGGTGCTGCTCCGCAGGGGCGTCAGCAGCTCGTGTGTGCGGTGGACCAGGGCAGAGACCTCGGCGTCCCCGGGCAGTAGCGAGGCGAGTGCCTCCAGCGGGCGCTCGACCGTCCGCTCGTACCAGCCCGGGTTCTCCGGTCCCGGCAGGGTGCAGGGCAGCGCGGCCACAAAATCCACGCCGAGAGCCACTGCACCGGCCAGATCCCCCGCGACCCGGTGGGGGTCCAGCGGAGCGCCGGTCAAAGCAGTCTCCACCAGCACGGTGTGCTCCCCGACGTCCAAGGTGGCCACGATGTGCGGGATGCCTTCCACCCGCCCGCCGCTGAGGGTGCTGAGCTGACGGAGCATGTCCGCCTCCCGCTGGACGCCTTCGTTGTCTCCCGGACACCGCGGCACTTTGACGACCAGGCTGGGTTGGCTGGCGCCGGCCGGGAAGACCAGTCCCACAACGTGCCGGGAGGTGGTGAATTGCGGCGTCACCAGGACGGTGGTCCAGTCCGTGCCCAGTTTGAAGTCCGCCAAATTCCACTCGTCGTAATGCCCGCGAAGGACCGAGTCGATGAAGTTCACGGCTGCCCTCCGGCTTCCGGCGTCTCTGACTCGGGCTCGCCTGGCTGGCCGGGGGCGGCCACGGCGGAGGAACCCGACACCTGCTCCCAGACGATCCCGGTGGCGACCCTGTTGATGAGCGGCTGAGGCTGGGACGCGTCAACAACCCAGGCGTTCGGGAGCCGCCTCGCCGTCTCCAGCCGGTCCTGCCGCCACTGCTCCAGGACTTCGTGCGGGTGTCCGCCGTTCCCGGCGGGCATGACCTCGCCGGGCGCGTCGAGCACCAGCAGCACGTCGGGTGCGGGCGCCAGCGCGGCCGCCAGGGCCGCATCCTTCCGCCCTCCGGCCACGGGCCCGGCATGCCCCGGCAGGCTAGCGTCGTAGGCCGGCCGGTCCACCAGAACCAGCCGGCCCCGCCGGTAGTGGTACTTGGCCGCCAGCGCGCCGCGGAGCTGCCGGATTACCTGCTGGCCGTGCAGCCCACCGGGAATCCGGGTGACCCAGCCGCCCCCACGCCCGGGTGCCGTTCTGCCCAGGGAGACGTAGCGGCTGGGAATCGGGAAGGCCTCGCCGATCCGGCGCAGCAGTGTGGTCGTGTCCGACCCATCCGGGCCGATGACACCAACCACAAACCCGCGGCTGAAGCGCCCCGGGAAGGTCGGGCTGAGCAGCCGGAGGATCCTGTTTCTTCCCGCGGTCAGCCGGGTGCGCAACGGCGCGTTCCGGGTCAGGGCTGATGCCATGCGGCGTGCCGGATCCCGGAAATCGCCAACGCTTCCGGAGCGAACGAGCTTCAGCAGCTGCGCAGCGGTTCCGGGTCCCACCTGTCGATCGACAAAGGCCGCGATCACGTCGTCGGTCGATGCCAGCGCGCCGGCGACCCGGACCGTTTCCAACCGCTCAGGCCTGACGGCTCCACCCTTGTCCAGCATGGTGTGGAGGAGCTGGAGCCATGCCTGCTCGGTTGTTGCAGGGAGCCAGAGCAGGCCGTTGCGGATGCGCCGCTGGAGGCACCCCGGGGCGAGGAGCGTGTGCCACTGTTGAAACGGGCCAAAGGAGATCTCGGAGACGATGTCCAGCTTGAGCCACAGGTCCTCCGTGGCGTCGTAATTGAAATAGAACCGATGGCTTCCGTGCCCGCGGGCCATGACACGGCGGAACCCTGCACCCGCCAGCAAGGCGTCCAGGCGAGGAAGCTGGCCGACGGCCACGAGAATGTCCACATCGCCGTTTGGGCGGACCAGGTCATCTTCTCCGCGCAGCAGCACCCAGGGAAGCCCCGACCCGTCCAGCGCCCGGAACGCCCTCGCGATAGACGGGTGAATGTCTGGCTGCTCTCCGTTCCATTCGCCGGGGTCGGTCTGGCCGTTAATCGGGACTTCCATCTGTTGCTCCCCCGTAACCCTGGTGATCATGCCTGACGAATCCTGACGGTGATGAGCGGGCGCCGGGGCTAGGGCGCGTAGGCATACTGCACGACCCAGTCGACTTCCAGATGTCCTGACGTTTCCGGCTTGGGTGACGACGAGTCCGCTCCGTCCTTCGTCTCGGCCTGCAGGGTCAGCCGCATATTCGTGGTGGGAACACCTTTGGGCATCGTGGTCTCACCGACGAGTTGCCCGTCCCAAAACCACTTGACTTTGCCGGGGGTCCATTCCGTCGTCGCCACATGCCACTCGGTCGCATCGGTCGGCGAGTAGTACCGGGTGGAGGGGTCGAAGCGGGCCGGGCCTTTGAGAGTTGAGTCCTTTATGGCTGAAACGCCATACATCTTCCCGTCGAGTTCGCCTTCCGGCCAGTCAATCTCACCCTCGAGCCAATCGTCGCTTGAAGGCCAGAGCAGAAAGGCGATTTTGTAGCCCGGCAGGGTATCTGACCGGAACCGGACGGAATAGCGGCCATAAGTCTGACCGGCATAGCCGAACGGGACGACGCTCGCCACCCGCGGTATTCCACCCTTCGTGTGCAGGTGGTAATCGAGTTTGCCGTCTTTCACGGAGAGCACGGAATCCGGCGTGTAAAGGCCCTGTCCGGAGGTGTCCTCGAGATCGTGATAGCCGCGCATATCCGAACCGTAGACCTCGCCCACGCGGCCCAGTTTGGCCGGGGTGGTGAAGTCCTGGGCGCCGGTCTGCTTCCAGCCGGGGAGGTCCCCCACCGGCATTTCCGTCGGTGTGGCTGTCCGCGAAAGGAAAAAGACGAGCGCGATGAGCAGCGCACCTGCGACCGTCATCGCGACGACCTTGGCCAGGACCAAGCCGCTATTGCCCAATCTAAAGGGTTTTTTTGATTTGGTAGATTCGGACGGCTCCATTGTCAAATACATGATCGGCCTTATCCCCTACAGCTATCTCCCTCTCAAGAGCGGGGAGCATGTCGGCATCGAATAGTTTGTCTTTGATCGCCTGTTCCAGCTGTGAGTCTGAGAAGACGATGAAGATGCGCTGAGGTTTCCAGTTGTTGTTCGCGTAGCGCTCCACGTCCTCCGGCCTCACGTTCCCGTTGGACTTCTGGAGGAATTTCGTCAGCGAAGTGACCCGGCCCCACTCCAGAAAGCTGGGGTAGTTCGGGCCGATCAGCAGCGGGAAAAAGGCGTTGGTTTCAAAAATGACATCCTTCTCCCCTACCCGGGCATCCAGCCATTGCGCCGCCACAACGTCTTCCTTGGGGACCCGGAATTTCCCTTCGGCCTGGAAGTACACGACGGTGAACAGAATGGCCATGATCGTCAGCGAGGCGGTAGCGCCCATCACGGCCTTACGGGTGCGCACCGGTCCGGACCAGAACAGCCAGGCCGCCCCGACCGACAGCCAGGGGAGAGCGAACATAAAGACGCGGAACTTGGCCTCCCCGCCATAGGACTGGCCCAGGAGCCAGAACATCGGCGCGACGGCCAGCCAGCCAACGATCAGTGTTTGCCTGACGTTGCCGCGGAGCAGATTGCGGGCAAAGCCGGCCATCCCGAGCATCCCGATGAAGAGGGAGAGGGCATCCGGGGTGCGGGCCATCCAGCGGGAGGCGTCATTAATGTTGCTCACCTGGGGCGGGCTGTAACTCGCGTTCTTGAAGATGTCGAACCCGCTGAAGAGGCCATATTTGTTGTCCACGTAGTCGAGGTTCGGCAGGAAGTACGCGATCGCCAGAACCGCCAGAGCAGGACCGAGCCATTTGGGCCGGAAATAGCCGAAAACAAAAAGCGGGAACAACGCCAGGATTGCCATGTACGGTGTCAGCTGATGACTCGCGACGGTCACGGCCTGCAGGAGGAGTAGTGCCACTGCCGCAGGCATGACCATGGCGCGGCTGGGGCGGACTGCTTGAGCCTCCGGGGCGGCCCGGAGTCCCGGGTTGAACCGCACCTGCAGGCCTTTCAGCCGGTCCTCCACCAGGGTCACGATTCTGGCGGGGGTGCTTCGGAGGAACGTCAGGGCGACGAGGCACATCGTCAGGTAGAGGGTGTAGGAGAACGCCTGCGGTGCGTAGTAGTTCTGGTTCACCCAGTTGGTGAGGGCAAAGGCCAACGTCGCGGTCCAGTAGATCCTCGGGTTGATGGTGAGGGTCCGCGCGATGGCCAGGATGATAACGACGTCCAGCAGGGCGAAACTGAACTCTGCCAGCGCCGCGTAGTCCACGGCGTCGCGATAGCCAACGACCTCGCCCATAAATGCGCTGACCGAGAAGAAGCCTGGCCACCGTTGGTAAATATCGATCGACGGATCCACCTGGCCCATAGCACCGATGTAGTTGGTGACAGCGATGTGCTTGTAGGACCAAGGCAGGCGCGGAACGCTGACCACCATCGGGGCCGAGGCGTAGAGCATGGCGACGAGCCCTGTGATGGAGGCTGACAGGAAAAAGTTGGACGCCATCTTCCGTGCGGCGACGGCCCAGATGCACAGGGCCACGACGGCGGCCACGGCGAAGTACCAGATCAGCGGGAACGTTGTCAGCAGCCCCCGGTCTCCGACGAGTTCCTCCCCCGTGATTGCCAGGGCCACGCCCCACATCACCATCGCGACCCCGAGAATGGCCCACGGGACGTAAGTCCCCGGGCCCCGGCCCCGTAGTGCGTCCAGGTTCCACAGGGCACGCCAGTCCACCGGGCGCCTGTTAACCGGATGCCCGTAGATTGCATGCCGGCCGGTACCGGTTCCGGGCGGAAAGACTGCGATCAGGGCAGAGGCCACAACCAGGATGGCGGCCGTCATGGGCCGGGGATGCCATACGTGGGCCCACGCCATAAGGAGGGCAGGAACGGTGTAGATGGCTGCGCTCATCACCACGGTCCAGACCACCTGCGCCACCGGATCAGCGTCGGGAAGCCGCCGCACCAGGACCCATCCGGGCAACACGAGGCACCCCAGGAGCGTGACCGGCGCGAGCACCGGGCCGCCGAGGTCGAACAGGATAAGAACGGCCAGCATGACGCCGGCCAGAGCCAGTCCAAAGTCCAAGGGCCTACTTGCCCTCAACGCCGCAACCGTTGGTTTCGGTGATTTGGGGGTTGGTGTTTCGTCTTGGAGTAAGAGACTCATGTCGCTGATACTTCCTTGATCGATCTACGGGAACTGTGCAACTGGGAAGTGAGCGTCCCCTTGTGCCGCGTTCCCCCAGGAACTGTGTGCTGTCGGTCGTGCCAGGGACTGTGTCGCCCGTCTATGTCCTCCCCGACCGGCGCTCAAGAAGGTAGTTCAGCGGACCTTGCGCCACTGAGATGAGTTCAGTCCGGAGGGCCTTGGCGATGCGCGGGTCCCGGAGCGCCGGAGTGGTTTTCTCCGCGGCGCTTTGCCCCAGTGAATTGTTTCGGGCGTTCCTCAGGAAGTGCAGCGCGCCCTGCGGGCTTCGTGCGATCGCCAGACGGGCCGTGTGCGGGTCCAGGAGAATCTTTGTCAGCCACGATCCGAGGCCTTTGCCGTACCCGCGGGCCTGAATGATCAGGTCCTCCAGCTCCGCCCGGTGGCGGTGCCAGACAATCGCGGAGGGCTGGACCACCAACGAGTGCCCTCCGAGGATGACCCGCGTGAACATGTCGATGTCCTCGCCTCCGCACGTCCGCGTCCCGACGCCGAGGGCCGGATCAAAGGCTCCCAGTGCCAGCGCGGTGCGGCGGTCCAGGGCGAAGTTCGCGCCGGTGCCGAAAGCTCCCACGCAGAACGGAAATGTCGGCAGATCGGCCGGAGGGTCTGCCATGGAAAAGACTTTCGGCGCGACGATCTTGGACCAGTTGACGCGTTCGTCAAAGTAGCCCTGGGCAGGCGAGCGCAACTCACCGGCCGGTACCAGCCCTGTCACGCAGGCAACATCGGTGGCCTGTTCAAAGCCGGCGGCGATCCCCCGCAACCAGAACTCGTCCACAACGACGTCGTCATCCGTGAACGCGACGATGTCGCCGCGCGCTCGGCGCAAGCCGGCATTGCGTGCCTTTGACAGTCCCGGCCTGGGCTCGGAGATCAGGGTCAACCGCGGGTCGCGGAACTCATCACGGACCATGTCCCGGGTTTCAGCCGTGCTGGCCCCGTTGTCCACGATGATGACATCGAAGTTCGGATAGTCGAGCCGCAGGATCGCCGCGATGGCACCGCGCAGCAGCGACGCCCGGTCCCGCGTGCACACAACCACGGTGATCGAGGGCGTCGACGACGCCTGGGATGCCAACGCCGCGGGCAGGTCCGCCGCTGCGGACGTGAGAACGCCGCAGTCCAGGATGCCGCCCGGGGCGTCGACGTCGATAAACCCGCGGACGGACGGTCCGCTGCGCACCAGCAAGCGCGCACGGTGATAGCCCATGGAGTCCTGCAGCCTCAGGTGAGAATAACCGGAGAGGGAATCGAGATCGACGGCTCCGACCCACAGGGCTCCGGGCCAGTCGGGGACGGCCTCGGTCCCCATCGACGGTGCAATGTCCAGTCCTGCGTCCTCAGGTGCCACCACAAACTCATTTCCAACTTCGATCACGTGGCTTCCCTCCAGGGAGGGCTGCGATGGGGAACGGGTGCTGATCCGGTCAGGACTGATCCGGAGCCTTGGGCGAGCCGGCGTCCGCGGAAGTATCCCGCGGCCGTGAACGCCAGAACAGCTACGTAGGCCCCGGCCCGGCGCCAGCCCTCAGGGTCGGCACCCCTGCTCCAGTCCGCCAGCGCGGAAAAGAACGCCCGCGGCAGGACGCTGCGCACGTAGCGCCGCTCGGGGCCCAGAGCCCTCTTGTGGCCCACCACGTGGCTGACCTGGGCTTTGGAAATGCCCTCGGACCACGAGCGTTCCAGCATGTAGCGGAACGTTCCCCGCTGGATGGGGACGAAGTGGTGCACCAAGGCTGCCGGCTCGTACACGATGCGCGACCCCGGGGAACCGATAGCGGCCCGGATACAGATTTCGGTTTCTTCGCATCCCAGCGGCTTGGTCCCCTGGCGGCCAAGGGAGAGGTTGAAACCTCCCACTTGCTGGAGCACTTGCAGCCGGAATGACATGTTGGCGCCGATGACATTCCGCACTTCGGAGGCCACCTTCGGCATGCCGCGGTGGCTGCAACCGACAATCCAGTCCAGCTCCGGGCCGAAGTGGCTTGGCCGTCCGCCTTCCCACGCGGGTTCAACCTTGCCGCCGACTGCCAGGACGTCGGAATCGTCGTAGAGGGCCGTCAGCTTTTCGAGCCAGTCGGGGGCCGCCACGGCGTCGTCGTCCAGAAAGGCCACAATGTCCGCGGTGGAAAGCCCCACCCCCGTGTTGCGGGCTCCGGAAAGCCCTTGGAGCCCGGTGCTCTCCACCAGGGTAACGTCCTGGACGGCTGCCACCAGTCGTTTGTACAGGTCCTCGTTGTGGTCAACCACAACGATTACCTGCTTCGGCTGGAACGTCTGGGCATGGACGGAGTTAATGACGTCCATCAGCAGGTCCCAGCGCTGCTCCGTGTAGGAGCAGATGACCACCGAAGCGGTAGGCCGGAAATTGAAGTCGAGCACCTTAGGCTCCTTCCGCCACGGTAAGGACGCTTTGCGGGTCCGTGGGTGTGCGAGCAAACCGGACGTTTGGATAGGTGTACTTCACCCGCCGGAGGGCTTCTGGCCTTGCCCCGGCGGTTGGCGCTTCCCATGTGGTGCATTCCCGGGCCAGGGTGCGGAGGACCCGCCATCCGTCGCGGAAGGTCTGCAGGTTCGAGACTCCGGAGATGCGGTCAAGTTCGAAGCTTGGCACTTCCGCGATGCGAAGACCTGCGCGCGCCGCCCTGACAATCAGCTCCGTCTCAATCTCGAAGCCGTCCGACTCCAGCTCGAGGACCTCAAGGCATTCCCTGCGGAGGGCAATATAGCCATAGCAGAGGTCCGAGTAGTTGCTCCTCAGCACCGTATTCGCCAACCCCGTCAGCACGCGGTTGCCGGCGTTCCGCAACCAGGTCAAATCTTCCGACCCGCCTCCGGTGACGTAGCGCGACCCCTTGACGAAGTCGTAGTCATGCTGAAGGGGAGAGACGAACCAGCCGATTTCCTGCGGATCCATACTCCCGTCCGCGTCAAGCATCACGATGATGTCGCCCGATGCAGCGGCGAAGCCGGCACGGACAGCGATGCCTTTGCCCTTACGGGGCTCAGCCACCACAACGACGTCAACCCTGAGTGCCCGGGCGACGTCAATGGTGTGGTCGTGCGAACGACCGTCCACGATGACGACTTCATCCACGTAGGAAGGCATCCGGCGCAGAACCCAAGGCAAATTCATTTCTTCATTCAGCGTCGGAATTACGACGCTTACCGTAGCCCTCTGCGAGACCGCGCCCTGCTCGGGCGGCGAATTAGGGACCAAGTTTGGAATGGACAAAAGCCTCACCACTTCATGAAATTTCCGGCGCCGACGGTATAAACCATCAGCGAATGAGAACCCCGAGGACGAATTCATAGGAATCCGTCGAAAATTGTGTACAACCCCCATGCCCCAGCTACCAGTGGATGGTGGCCTTGCCTAGAGCCTAAAGTTCACCCAAAGTTGTGTCACGAGTGGCTAATACTTGGGTGTTTGTTCCCGTCCCTGCACTACTCCCGCGCCTCTACTTGGGTCATCGGGGTGGCCTACTCGGGAACTTCGAGTCATTCCGGAACGGTGTACTCGGTCAGCGCCTATACGGTCAATATTCGTTGAGTTTCAGCGCTTTTGTCCTGATACTGGAACCGTACGCCGATGCGGGGGGCGAGGTCCAGAGCCGGCGTGCGTGGCAGCCACATCGAAGTTGCCTGGTGTGGATGCGGTTCGGGGGAACGGGATTGTGGGCGCAGTTCAGCTGGCGCCCGGGGGGATATCGCGTATTCCATGACAGTTCTTTCTCCGCCATGAAAGACAGAAGAAAACTCAAGAAACGACAAATACCCCTTTGCACTTCCGGAAAGAGTGGCTAGCATCACCGTAACCGGGAGATATCAATGGGGTCACCATGGAAACGGCGATCAAACGCATGAAAGAATCGGCGATGAAGATGAAACGTACCGCCAGTTGGCTCAGCAAAATCGTAGTAATAGCGTTAGTTGCGACCGGGGGGCTGCTGGGAATTTCGACCAGCGCTACCGCGGCCACTAACTACGGTTACCCGAGCATCAGCTATAGCGGCGTGAGCAATCCGCCCACCTCGGACAAGCCGCAGAGCAAGCTCTGGTGGCATGGCGGGTCCTGGTGGGCCGATATGTGGACCTCCGGAACGGGCTGGCAGATCTACCGGCTGGATGTTCCATCGAAAACCTGGGTCAGCACCGGCCTCACGAACGACACCCGCGCCAACACGCTGGCGGACACCCTCTGGGACGGCACCCACCTCTACATCGCCACGCACGTCGTCACGGTCTCCGGTGACACGACGCCCCGGGCGTCAGTCTCGGGCCAGCCGGCCAAGCTGTACCGCTACAGCTACTCCGGTGGATCGTTCACCTTGGACAGCGGTTTCCCGACCACGATCATGAACAACAGCAGCGAGTCGATGACGATCGACCAGGACAGCACCGGCGCCATCTGGGCGACCTGGACCCAAGTCTCCGGCAGTTCGGCCAGCGGCTTCACCAACACCGTCTACGTCAACCGCTCCGCGCCGGGCGGAACCAGCTGGAGTTCCCCATTCGTCATCCCCGTCACCAGCCCGAACCCTGCGCCGGATGACATCTCCGCGATCGTCGCCTACGGCAGCAACAAGATCGGGGTCATGTGGAGTGACCAGCGCACCGGGGCCGTACGCTGGGCAACCCGCACCGATGGGACCAGCCCCACCGCGACGTCATCGTGGAGAGTCCAGGACGCGGTCAAGGGCAACAATCTGGCCGACGATCACCTGAACGTCAAAACGCTGCAGTCCGACAGTACCGGCCGGGTCTTCGCCGCGATCAAGACCGGCCTGAACGAGGGGTCAACCAACCAGAGTCTCGCGCAGTTGGTGCTGCTGGTCTTCAAGCCCGCAACCGGCTCTTTCTCGCAGTCAACGATCGCCACGGTCGGGGACTGCGTGTCCCGCCCGCAAATCGTCCTGGACACGCAGAACAACACGGTGCATGCATTCCATACGGCGCCCGGCACCGATGTCAGCGGGTGCGCCTACTCCGGCATCCCTGGCGCCATCTATGAAAAGACGGCGTCCATGGATAACCCTGTCTTCCCGTCCGGGCGCGGCACGCCGATCATCCAGGACGGTTCGTCCGCCAACATGAACGATGTGACCACCAGCAAGCAGAGCGTCAACAGCACCACCGGCCTGGTCGTGCTGGCCAGCAACAACGTGACCAAGCGCTACTGGTTCTCCTACCGGACCCTGGGGGGCACACCCCCGCCGGCAGCACCGATAGCCTCGTTCACCGCGTCGCCGACGTCCGGCACTGCCCCCTTGAACGTGGCCTTCACGGACACGTCCACGGGTTCACCGACCTCCTGGGCCTGGGCCTTCGGGGACGGCGGGACCTCCACCACCCGGAACCCGTCCTACACGTACTCCACTGCGGGCACGTTCACCGCGACCCTGACCGCCACCAACGCCGGGGGTTCGACGTCGGCCAGCAGGACGATCACGGTCAGCGGCGGCACCCCGCCGCCGCCGACGTCAGGAATCACCCTGGGCGCCTCCACCACCACCAACAACACGACCGCCACTACGACCGTCACTTTGACCAAACCTTCGGGCACGGCAGCCGGTGACGTCCTGGTGGCGTCATTCACGGCGGACAAGAACCCCTCCGCTACCACCCCGTCGGGCTGGACCCCGATCGTGAACACCCTCAATGTCGGAAGCGGCGCCCGGGTGTTCTCGTACTACAAGGTGGTGGGTGCCTCCGACCCTGCAAATTACAGCTGGACGCTGAGCACCTCGGCAAAGTGGGGCGGCGGAATGACCGCCTACCGGGGCGTGAACAACACCACGCCCCTGGACAGCAGCGTCGCCACCGCGGCGAACACGAGCTTCACGGCGAGCAGCATTGCAGCGCCCAGCGTCACCA